>NC_021921.1:1407895-2111843 GCF_000470655.1 Halorhabdus tiamatea SARL4B | reverse complement strand
GACACGGCAGGCGAAATGGACGAGGAGACCGTGCTCTCGGCTGCCGCCGACGCCGAGTACCACGCCGCCGTGACCTACGAGGAGTGGGCCGAGGACGAAGCCGACGACACGGTGGCCGACGCGTTCGCCGAGACGGCCGCCGAGGAACGCGACCACTACGAACGCGTCGCCGGGGAACTCGACGATCACGAGCCCGGCGAGGACGTCCCGGCCATCCAGGCACAGCTCCGCGAACTCGACGGGACGGTCGAACGGCTCGGTGGGTTCGTCGGCCGCACGATCGCCGCCGAGAAGTCCAAAGAGCAGTTCACCGGCTACTTCGTCGGCGAGGCCGACCCACAGACGGCACAGCTCTTCCGCGACGTGGGGTCGGATCTCGGCCCGCAACTGGAGCGTGCCGGCGAGTTGCTCGAATCGGTCTGTGAGAGCGACGAGGACTGGGAACAGGCCGCCGCGGCGGCGACGGAAGCCATCCAGACGGCCTACGACGCCTACACTGAATCGCTGGAGTCGATGGGCGTCAACCCGAAGCCGGTCTGTTGAGGGCGCAGAGGCGTTGCCGAGACTCCTCGGCGCACGATCGGAAAAAGCACTGCAGAAACAAACGGCAGTCACATCGACTGGCCGACGATCAGGCGCGGACGTTCTCCGGATCGACCGCAGACTGAGTGAGCGGGAGGTCGATGTCAATGGCGTCGTACCACACCGAGGGACGCTTGGCGTTTCCGTCGTCGATCAACTCGACGAGATGCAGGTCAGCGAGTTCCTGTAAGTTCCGGTGGACCTGACTGACGTCGCGATCGACGAGACGTGCCGTTTCGCGGATACTTGCCGGTTCGTGCTGGACGATCGTCCGGAGTAGTGCAAGGGTTCTCGGCCGGGTTACCTGATGGATATCCGCCGGATCGTGATAGACGACTTCGAGATGCGGATCCGGTGATTCGCCCCGATCAAGGGCATCCAGTGCGTCCGCCAGTGCTTCGTCCTCACCCTCACGGAACCGAACGTGGAGCGTGCGAACGGGACTGTGTTCCTCGTTACCAGTCGTGGCCATGCTGAATCACCTCTGTTTTGAATCGTTCGTACAGCGCCCGCAATCCCTCGAACTCGATCGCTTCGACAGTACCGTCAGCCCGATGTTTGTGGTGGCGGCTGACATCGGGATGATCGGGGAAGTTGTCGTATCGAACGATCGTTTCCCCGGCCGCATTTCCGTACTGCATCGCGTACTTGACGCCGTCGGGATAGTTACCCCTCAGGTCCGGTACAATGCAGAAAAACGTCGGTGTACGACCGCGACGATTCGTCGTGGGACGGGCCGAACTTACATCATGCCGCCCATGCCGCCCATACCGCCCATGCCGCCCATGCCGCCGCCCATACCGCCCTGGCCCTGGTCTTCGTCCTCGTAGTCCTCGCCGAGGGCGGTCGCCGAGATGATGTCGTCGATCTTGAGCACCAGGTTGGCAGCCTCGACGGCACTGCTGACGGCCTGGGACTTCGCGTGGGCAGGTTCGACGACGCCAGCCTCGTAGGTGTCGACGACCTCGCCGTCGTAGACGTCGAGTCCGGCGTGTCCGTCACCGGCTTCGTGGGCCGCCCGGAGTTCGACCAGCGTATCGATCGAGTCGAGTCCGGCGTTCTCCGCGAGCACGCGCGGGACGAGGTCGAACGCGTCGGCGAACGCCTCGACGGCGAGTTGCTCGCGCCCGCTGACGCCGTCGGCGTACTCCCGGAGCCGACCGGCGAGTTCGATCTCGGTCGCACCCCCACCAGCCAGGACGCGCCCGTCGGTGATCGTCGCCGCGACCACGTCCAGGGCGTCGGTGATGCCGCGTTCGAGTTCGTCGCTGACGTGCTCGGTCGAGCCACGGACCACCAGCGTCACACCGTGGTTGCCGTCACTCTCGACGACGTACCAGCCGTCTTCGGGGTCACGCGAGATGTCGCCCGTCCCGAGGTCCGAGTCGGTGATCGACTCGAAGTCCAGATCCGAGTGAAGCTGCGTCCCCAGAACTTCGGTCAGGAACTCGAGGTCGCTGCGCTTGATCTGGCTGATCGAGAGGATCCCCTCGCGCGCGAGAAGGTGCTGGGCCATCTCGTCGATGGACTTCTTCGAGAGAACGACGTCGACGCCGGCGTCGACGACGCCCTGTACCTTCTCCCGGAGGGCCTGTTCCTCCTGCTCGATGAACTCCTGGAGTTGGTCGGGGTCGTCGACGCTGAGCTGGGCGTCGTTCTCCATCTCGTTGACGGTAAAGGGTGCGTCAAGCAGGAGGATGTCGGCGTCCTCGACCTCGGTCGGCATGTCCTCGTGATCGGGGTCGGTGTCGATCGTCCCGCCATTGATGAGTTTCGAGTCGTCGACCGGACGGCCGGGTTCGGCCATGATGTCGACGTACTCCAGGTCGACGACGGTCGAGCCGTCCTCGGCGTCGACGGAGACGGCCTGTGCTGTCTCGACGACCAGATCCGAGAGGAGGTCGAGGTTGAGTTCTGCCCCTTTGCCAGTCATGCTCGTCGCCGCAACGCTCTTCAGAATCTCCTCGTCGCTGGGGTCGACGGGGACCGCGATGTCGTCGATCTCCTCGCGAGCCTGTTTTGCGGCCATGTCGTACCCGCGGATGATCGACGTCGGGTGGATGTCCTGCTCTAGGAGTTCCTCGGCGTTCTTTAAGAGTTCGCCCGCCAGCGAGACGGCGGTCGTCGTGCCGTCGCCCGCCTCGTCCTCCTGCGTCTGGGCGACCTCGACGATCATCTTCGCCGTCGGGTTCTCGATGTCCATCTCCTCGAGGATCGTGACGCCGTCGTTGGTGACGGTCACGTCCCCGATCGAGGACACCAGCATCTTGTCCATGCCCTTGGGTCCGAGCGTCGAGCGGACCGACTCGGCGACCGCGCGCGCCGCCGAGATGTTGTGACTCTGGGCGTCTTCGTTCTTCAGACGATCCGCGTCGTCGCCGAGAACGATCATCGGCTGTCCCTGCATGCGCTGACTCATAATCGGTAGCATGTTTGTCTGTGGTTCTATATAAATGTGCGGGTTTCGATCCATCCCCACAGCGTTGACCAACACGTCCACGGGCCCAGCGAAACCGATCTATGGCCGTGTAGAACCGGTCTCTACGGGAGATCGCACAGTACTGAGAGACAGGTACCCCGACCCCTAGTATACATCCTTATATGGGGAGCGGAAGCGTCGCGAGTGCTCACGGCTACAATTCGCGGTTCAACCGTTGGACCGACACGCTTTACGCCGGCGACGGTCGATTCGCTGGTATGTTTCCCGACTTCGCAGTCATCCCGGCGGTCGACATGCAGGCGGGCCAGGTCGTCCAGTTGGTCGGTGGCGAGCGCGGCACGGGCAAGACCTACGGCGACCCCGTTAGCGCGGCAAAGCGGTGGGTCGAGGCGGGGGCCGAGACGCTCCATCTGATCGACCTGGACGGGGCCTTCGAGGGTGAGCGCGCGAACGCCGACGCTATCGAGGCGATTCGGGCGGCCGTCGACGTCGACCTCCAGCTCGGCGGGGGAATTCGCACGGCCGAGGACGCCCGAACCCTGCTGGACGCCGGCGTCGACCGGGTCATCCTCGGGACCGCTGCCGTCGAAGAGCCCGACATCGTCGCCGAAATCAGCGAGACCCACCCGAACAGCGTGCTCGTCAGCCTGGATGCCAGCGACGGCGAGGTGGTCGTCTCGGGATGGACAGAGGCCACCGGTCTCGACCCCGCGGCGGCTGCCGGGCGGTACGCCGACCTTGGGGCGGCTGGCATTCTCTTCACCGACGTCGACGTCGAAGGACGGTTGGAGGGCGTCCGGACTGGCCCCGTCGAACGCGTCGTCGAAGCTGTCGACATTCCAGTGATCGCAAGCGGCGGCGTCGCCTCGATCGAGGACGTTCGCGCCCTGCGAGACGCCGGTGCGGCGGCCGTCGTCGTCGGCAGCGCGCTCTACGAGGGGCAGTTCACGCTCGGTGAGGCGATCGAGGCGGTCGAGTGAGCGGACGAATACCCGCGACTGTGTCGGCCCGCGTCGACCGCGGCCGTCCCGACGCGAGCCGGTGGAGTAAACTCACGTCCCGGCGTAGTCAACGGACGTGACTGATCACGGGACCGTCCAGAACCGGCGACACTGGACCGCAGCGATCCTGCTGGCGGTCGTCCTCTCGGGGCTCGGCCTCCAGATGCGGGGTGCCGTCGTTCCGGAGCTCAAAATCGAGTTCGTCGTCGGCAAAGGACTCCTCGGCCTCGTCGGCCCAGCGGGGACCCTGGGGTACATCGTCTCGATCGCGATCGTCGGCGCGATCGCCGGCCGGCTCCATCTCGTCCGCTGGTACACGATCGGCCTCGCCGTGACCGCCCTCTCGATCGCGGGACTGGGACTCGCCCCGACGTTTCTGGTCTTTCTCTCAGTCCTCGTCGTTCGCGGCCTGGGCGACGGGATCATCCGCGGGCTCGACCGCCCGATGCTCAGTCATCTCTACCCCGACGCCAGGGGGCGGGTGTTCGGCATGTACGACCTGGCGTGGGCGGTCGGGTCGGCTGCCGGCCCGCTGGTGATGACCGCCGCCATCGCGCTGGGTGACTGGCGGCTGGCCTACCTCGGGCTGGCCGCGGCGCTCGTCCCGGTGGTGGCGTTCGTCTGGCGGCTGGACCTCCCGTTCGAGGCGGGCCAGGAGGCGATTCTCGACCGCGAGGCGCTCGCGACGCTTCTGCGGACGAAAGAGATCGTCGCGATGGCGCTGGCGATGTTCTTTCACACCGGGCTGGAGGGTGGCCTGTTCCTCTGGCTGCCGACCTTCGGCATCGAGGCCGCCGGGCTCTCCCAGGCGAACGCGAACCTGCTGCTGTCGGCCTTTACGATCGCGTACGTTCCCGGCCGCTTCGCCGCGACAGCCATCGTCGAGCACTACGATTACAGCCTGTTGCTGGTCGGGATCGAGTTGCTGTTGGTCCCCACGTTCTTCGTCTCGTTTTTCGTCGTGAGCGGGCTGGCGACGTTCCCGGTGGTGTTCGCCCTGGGAGTGCTCGTCTCCGGAGTCTACCCGCTGCTCGTGGCGTTCGGGACCGACGCCGCCCCGGAATACAGCGCGCCGATCAACGCCATCGCCGCGGTCTCCTCGTCGGTCAGTTTCGCGCTGGTGCCGATGGCGATGGGTTTCCTCGCGGAGACAAGCGGGATCAGACCGGCGATGTGGCTCCCGCTTGCGCTGACAGTCGGCGTCTTGCCGACGATCCTGGCCGCTCGTCGGTCGATCTCGATCAGAGACGGGCTCGGGGAGTGACTGCGGAAGAAAATCGCTCGCCTCGACCGTCGAGGCACAATCACCAAATACGAGGGGGGAGTGTATCGAGTCATGACCGACCGGACCGCCGCAGTCACCCGCGAGACGGGTGAGACGGACATCGAGGTGACCCTCGACATCGACGGCGACGGCGAGTCGACCGTCGAGACGGGGATCGGCTTTCTCGACCACATGCTCGATGCCTTCGCCACGCACGGCCTGTTCGATCTCACCGTTCGATGTGACGGCGACCTCGCTGTCGACGACCACCACACCGTCGAGGACGTCGCCATCGCGCTGGGCGAGGCGTTCACCGAAGCGCTGGGCGAGAAACGCGGGATCACTCGCTTCGCCGACCGACGGGTCCCCTTAGACGAGGCCGTCGCGAGCGTCGTCCTCGACGTCAGCGGTCGTCCCTACTTCGAGTTCGAGGGGGAATTCTCCCAGGCGACCGTCGGGGAATTCACGAGTGTCATGGCGAAGCACTTCCTGCGCTCGCTCGCGATGAACGCCGGCCTCACACTGCACGCGGGCGTCGACGGCGAGAACGCCCACCACGAGGTCGAGGCGCTGTTCAAGGGGCTGGCCCGGGCGCTCGACGACGCGACCCGGATCGACGACCGGCGTGCGGACGCCCCCTCGACGAAGGGGCAACTATGAGCGAGGAGTCCGCCCCCGAGGAGTCGGCCTCATTCGAGGCGATCATGGAGAAGTTCGAGGACAGCCCGAGCCAGCAGCGGGTCATCCGACTGTTGCTCGAACGCGGGTTCTCGGTCAACGACGGCGGGCGAGTCGTCTCAGGTGGCATCGAGATCCCGAACACGGGCATCGCCCGCGAGATCGACGTCGACCGACGAGTCGTCGACGCGACTACGGACGCGATCCTCGAGGACCCACAGCTCCGGCGGATCTTCGGGAACATCTCGGCGATCCCGAGTCTGCTCGACCTCGCACCGGTGCTCGACCTCTCGGCGATGACGATCGCCGTCCGGGCAGCCGGGGAATCCGGGATCGTGGCGACGGTCACGGACGTCCTCGCCGATCACGACATCTCCATCCGGCAGGTCATGACCGACGATCCGGAGTTCACCGACCAGCCACGACTGTACGTCATCACTGACGACGTCGTCCCGGGAGTGGCTATCACCGAAATTCGCGATCTCGCGTTCGTTCACAGTATCGAGTTGCAGTAACGCGAACGTGCCTGGTTCCGTCCGACGGCAGGCAATCAGCTGTAGGCTTCGAGGAAATCCTGGGTCGTCGATTCGACGTCTCGTTCGGCGACGAACCGCGCCAGTGCTGCCTTGGCATCGACGAACCGTTCCGGATGGGTTTCGAGCGCGTCGCTGCCGACTTGTTCGCCTGACTGCTTGAAGTCCCGGTATTGGTCCTGCAAGAACGGCGGATACCCGTCGATCGCCACGTCTCGTCGGGGCGGAATCGCCCCCTTCTCCTTGTTGTAGGCCTGCAGGGCGGTTGGCGAGCCGACGAATTCCAGGAAGGTTCGGGTGTCCTTCTCGCCCTGCTGGTCGGCACTGGCCACGATAGCGTCCATCCCCATCGCGTAGACGCCGTCAGTTCCGGGGAATGGGACGTGATCCCACTCGGAGCCATAGTCAAACCCCTCGATGTCCCGGTACGTCCCGGCGACCCAGTCCCCCTGTGTGAAGAAAATCGACTCGCCGTCGATGAACTGTTCGTTCGCCTCGACCATCCCCAAGAACGTCGCGTCCTCGGACGCCAAATCGGCATATCTGTCGAGTAACGTGACGGTCTCGCGAATCTCGTTTTCGTAGGCCGGCCCGTCGCCTCCGGTGACGTTCCGATAGGTCTCCGGGCCGAACTGACCGATGAGGAGCATCGAGAACAACTGCAGGACAGTCCAGGGGTTTTTCATCGGCTGCTGGAGGCCGATGACCGAGTCCGTGTCGATCTCTTCGAGTACGTCCAGAAACGCCCGTGGGCTCTCGATTCGCCCAGGGTCGAGACCGTGCTCCTCGACGAGTTCGGTGTTGTAAAAGAGGCTGTTGAGCCGGTGGATGTTGATCGGGACGGCGACGTATTCTCCGTCAATGCGTGCCAGATTCTGCGGTCCTTCGAGATAGGCCTCACTCATGTCTGTCTCGGTCCACAGCTCCGAAATATCGGCGAGTACACTCGCTTCCATATATGGCGTGAGGCTCTCGCCCGGCCACTCGACCCACGTCGATGGCGGGTTCTCGCTCAAAATCCGGCTTTTGACAGTCAAGCTTAGATCCGGATAGTACTGGTCAGTGACGGTCACGTCGGGGTGTCGGGATTCGAACCCTTCGAGTAGTGATTCGAGTGGACGTTTGCCGTCCCCTTCCGCCCAAGCGTGTGCAATTTCCACGCCGGCAACCCCTTTGATGCTTGTTGACTTGGCGACACCCATGTACACGTATCTCATGACCCTTGGGTAAAAATACCCGCCCAAAATGACGGCCAATAGTCGTGATTGACCGTTCTTTCGGTAGGGAGAAAACCGCCACCGATCGGTCGCATAGCATCGACTGTCCGATTTGACGGACTCGAGGGACAGTCCTTGCACGGCCGCACGTGGACAGCCGGGGGCTATCCCCTGACAACACTGGATCCGCTGTGGATCGTTGATATGGACCGTCTCACTCAATCACGACCGATAAACGTAGGTGTGAGCCGCTGGAGGGTCAGCACATGCAGGTAGACATCGGAAACGCACTCGCCGAGGTCGCCACGCCGGGGATCCCCCGCGAAGCGCTCGATCGACTCGACGACCGCGTCGCGGCCGCTCACGAGCGAATCGAAGCAGGCCGCGCCAGCGACGAACACGGCTACGCGACGCTCAACCAGCCCGCAAACGTCGACGTCGACGCCATCCAGGCGGCCGTCGAGCCCTTCGACGACTGTGAGAACCTCGTCAACGTCGGGATCGGCGGCAGCGCGCTCGGGGCGGCCACAATTTCGGCCGCCTTAGACAGCGACGTCGACGCCTACTACCTCGACAACGTCGACCCGAAGTGGGTCGCGGACCATCTCGAGACGATCGACCTCTCGAAGACGGCGCTCAACGTCGTCTCGAAGTCCGGGATGACCGCCGAAACCCTCTCGAACTTCCTCGTCGTGCGCGAGGCGATGGAGGCGGCCGGGGTCGACTGGACCGAGCGCACGTGGGTCACGACCGGTCCCGAGGGCAACCTCCGTGACCTCGCGGAGAAACACGATCTGCCGTCGCTTCCCGTCCCCGACGGCGTTCCCGGCCGCTTCTCGGTGCTCTCGACGGTCGGACTTGCCGCTGCGGCCTTGCAGGGCCACGACATCGAGGCGATTCTGGATGGCGCTCGCGACGCCGACGACGCGCTGGCCCCCTCGCTGTTCGACTCGCCGGCATACGCCTACGGCGCGGTCAACTACGCCCTCGATCAGCGCGGGGCTGGCATCAACGTCCAGTTGCCCTACGCCGAATCTTTAGAGACATACGCCGAGTGGTACTCACAGCTCTGGGCCGAAAGCGTCGGCAAGGACGGCGTCGGCCAGACGCCCGTCCGGGCGCTGGGTGCGACCGACCAGCACTCCCAGCTCCAGCTCTACCGCGCTGGCCCCCACGACAAGATGGTCACGTTCATCCGACCCCAGGAGCGTGAGGACACGACGATCCCCGAGACCGACCTTGAGGGGCTGTCGTATCTCGGCGGGTTGACGCTGGGCGAGTTGATCGACGCCGAGTTCGAGGCCACCGAGGCCAGCCTCGCCAACGCCGGACTCCCGAACGTCCGGATCGAGATCGACCGCGTCGACGAGCGAGCGATCGGCGAGTTGCTCTACAGCATGGAGGCGGCGACGATCCTCGCCGGCGAGCTCTACAACGTCGACGCGTTCGTCCAGCCGGCCGTCGAGTGGGGCAAGAAGGCCACGCGCGGCCTGCTCGGCGGCGGGGACTTCGAGGAAGCCGACGAAGTCGCCGAGAAGACCGAACTCACGATCGAGTGACTAGGCGAGTTCGACTGGATCAAGCCGGTCGACGATCCCGTCGAAGTCATCGTCGAACGCCAGCACGTGATCGATATCACGGGCCTCGACGAGCGCAATTGTTGTCGCGTCGGTGAAACTCAGGTCGTGGTCGTGGTATCGGTTGAACGCTTCGACGGCACGTTCGAAGTCCGCTCGATCGGTTACGAGGAAGTCGATGGCCGACGGAAACGGTCCACGACCGAGAATTCTGTCCGCGACTTGCTTTGCTTCGTCGTAGGAACCGGTTCGAGTCCTGACGAGCGTTACTGTCTCATCGAACACGTAGTCGCTTGTGAAAACCCGGCCGTACTCCGAGCTGAGAACACTCTCGAACGCGGCTTTTGCTGCCTTGTGGCGGGTTGCCCGTTCGTTCTGGAGCGCGTAGAACAGCCCGCTATCGAGAAACACGCTCATTAGTCTGGGGGGCCTCACCGTAGAGTATCCGGTCGACGTCTTCTTCACTCGTTTCAATACCCCAATCACTCGTCCCCGATAGGAACTGGTCAATCTCCGCTTCGGAGAGTCCATCGTAATCATCGCGGAACGAGTCGATCAATGATTTTCGTGAATCAAACTCCCGATTGACGGCCCGGTCGAGTACCTCCTGTTGGGTTACTTTCCGTCCGGTTTCGAGTTTGATCTCGGCCTGCAACTGCTCTAGTTTGTCTTTCGTGTCTGTGCTGATCCGAACCGAGGTTGCCATACTTCCCTGTAGCGTCTGCTACAAAATATAGCTTTCTACAAACTCACGGAACCAACTGCTCGCCCTCGTCGTCGTAGACCGTGATGGCGTCGACCGGACACGTCCGGGCGGCGAATTTCGCGTCGAGTTCCTCGTCCGCCGCCACGTCGAGTGTCACCATGCCGTCGCCGGTTTCCTCGCCATCGACGAGCACGGCTTTCCCGGCGTCCTCGTCCCGTTCGAAGGCATCGTACTCGACGACGCACTGGAACATCCCGATGCAAGTCTCCCGATCGAATTCAATGCGCATGGGCCTCCTTCGGGGCCGGCGATACATAAGACTCTCCGCCGACGAACGAACCCTTAAACCGGGGGCCGACCCAAGGTATGCCCAATGGACGTTGCGGACATTCCGGGGGTACCCGCGTGGTTGCCCGAGCACCTTCAGGAGGACGGCATCGAGGCGTTGTATCCACCACAGGCCGAGGCCGTCGAGCGGGGCGTCACCGGCGGCGCGAACCTCGTCGCGAGCGTGCCCACGGCCAGTGGCAAGACCCTCATCGCCGAACTCGCGATGTTCTCGGCGATCACGAGCGGGACCGACGGAGCGGACGACCACGAAGGGACAGCCGACGAGACCGTGACTGACGGCACCGCCCTCTACATCGTCCCGTTGCGCGCCCTCGCCAGCGAGAAACGCGAGGAGTTCGAACAGTTCGAGGCCTACGGCCTGGAGGTGGGCGTTTCGACGGGCAACTACGAGAGCGACGGCGGGTGGCTCGCCGATAAAGACGTCGTGGTCGCCACCAGCGAGAAGGTCGATTCCCTCGTGCGAAACGACGCGCCCTGGATCGACGACCTCGACTGCGTCGTGGCCGACGAGGTCCACCTCGTCGACGACGGCGAGCGCGGCCCCACGCTGGAGGTCACACTCGCCAAGCTTCGCAAGCGCAACCCGGACCTCCAGACGGTGGCGCTGTCGGCGACCATCGGCAACGCCGAGGCGCTCGCCGAGTGGCTGGACGCCGAACTCGTCGACTCGACGTGGCGGCCGATCGACCTGAAGAAGGGGGTCCACTACGGGCAGGCACTCCATCTCGAAGACGGGAACCAGAAGCGCCTGCCCGTCCGGGACAGCGAGAAACAGACCGCGGCCATCGTGCGGGACACGCTCGAGGACGACGGGTCGACGCTGGTGTTCGTCAACTCCCGCCGGAACGCCGAGGCCGCCGCCCGCCGGCTCGCGTCGACGACCGACCCCCATCTCGACGGCGAGGAACGCGACCGCCTCGCCGAGATCGCGGCGGAGATCCGGGACGTCAGCGACACCGAGACCAGCGACGACCTGGCCGAGGCCGTCGAGCAGGGGGCCGCGTTTCACCACGCCGGGCTCTCCCGGGAACACCGATCCTTGGTGGAGGACGCCTTTCAGGAGCGCCTGGTGAAGGTGATTTCGGCGACCCCGACGCTGGCGGCGGGGGTCAACACGCCGTCCCGTCGCGTCGTCGTCCGTGACTGGCGGCGCTACGACGGGACTGCGGGTGGGATGCAACCCCTCTCGGTGCTGGAGGTCCACCAAATGATGGGGCGGGCCGGCCGCCCTGGGCTGGACCCCTACGGCGAGGCACTACTGCTGGCGAGCAACCACGACGAACTCGACGAACTGTTCGAACGCTACGTCTGGGCCGACCCCGAACCCGTCCAGTCGAAACTCGCGGCCGAGCCAGCCCTTCGCACCCACATCCTCTCGACGGTCGCCTCCGGCTTTGCGAACTCCCGTGAGGGACTCCTCGACTTTCTGGAGGCCACGCTCTATGCCAGCCAGACGACTGAGGGGGGCCGCCTGGAGACCGTCGTCGACGAGGTGATCGCCTACCTGGCCGCCAACGACTTCCTCACGCGGGCGGACGACGAAGAGGGCACCTTGCGGGCGACCTCGATCGGCCAGACCGTCTCGCGGCTCTATCTCGACCCGATGAGCGCGGCGGAGATGCTCGACGGACTCCGTGAGTTCGAGCGGACGGCCGGGCAGCGAGCATCTCGATCGGCCCCCGACGGGGAGCAGGACGGTGAGCCGCCCGGCTTCGAGCCTGCCAGTGAACTGGTGTCGGACGCGGGCGACGACATCGGAGAGTCCGACGACACTCCCCAGCCGACGGCGATGGGGCTGTATCACCTCGTCTCCCGGACGCCGGACATGTACGAACTCTACCTCCGGTCGGGTGACGAGGAGGAGTACTCCATGGAGGCCTACGAGCGCGAGGACGAGTTCCTCGGGGCGATGCCAAGCGAGTTCGAGGAGGGCCGTTTCGAGGACTGGCTGTCGGCGCTGAAGACCGCTCGACTTCTCGAAGACTGGGCCGACGAGATCGAGGAGGGGACGATCACCGAGCGCTACGGCGTCGGGCCGGGCGACATCCGCGGGAAGGTCGAGACGGCAAGCTGGCTGCTCAACGCTGCCGAGCGCCTGGCCGGCGAGGTCGGCCTGGACGTGACGCCCGCGATCCGGGAGGCCCGCGTGCGCGTCGAACACGGCGTCCGGGCGGAACTGGTCGATCTCGCGGGCGTCCGTGGCGTGGGTCGCAAGCGCGCCAGACGACTGTTCGCGACGGGGATCGAGTCCCGTGAGGACCTCCGGGAGGCCGAGAAAAGTGTCGTGCTTGGGGCGCTTCGTGGGCGAGAGAAGACTGCCGAGAACATCCTGACGAACGCCGGCCACCGCGATCCCTCGATGGAGGGAGTGACGCCGACCACTCCCGACGGAGACCCGACCGGCACGGACGATGCCGTCGCCAACGGGGCCGGCGTGCGCGACGGCGACGAGGACGACGCTGCCGACCAGTCCAGCCTGGGTGATTTCTGATGCAGGTCGTCGAGGGGAACCTCCGGATCGACGATCTGGACGCCGTTCTGGACCGACTCGACGCCATCGGGGACGAGCACGGCGTAGCGGTCCAGGCGTTCGACGCGCGCTACGTCGCCGGTCGCGAGCATCTCCGGCGGGCCTGTGAACTGGCCGATCGCGCACACGCGCGAGAAGAGACGATCGCTCGTGATCCCGGCGTCGAGATCATGCTCTACGCGGCGGGTCGCCGCCAGATTCAGGACGCCCTGGAGATGGGCGTCTCCCGGGGTGAGCAACCTGCAATCGTCGTCTGTCACGCGGTGGGCGATCGTGAGGGCCAGGGCGCGGACGCTCACGACACCGCTACCGACCGTGAACGCGCAGCCTGCGAGGTCGTCGCGGCGATGGAGTGCCTCGAACCTGCGGAGACGCTCGGGGCGTCCGATCCCGAACTGATCGGTGAGTTCTTCGACATTACCGACGCTGAGCGGGGCGCGACCGACGCGACGCTGGCCCCGCTCGTCCTCGAACGCGTCGCGATGCTGGTCGTCGATCGGTAGCGAGGGCCGATTCCGTCTATGGCTCTTCGTCGATCAGGACGACGGCCTCGCCGTCGATGACCGCCTCGCCGTCGACGAGGACCTGCGTCGAGAGGCGATACCGCCCGCCGTCGAGCGTCTCGACCACTTCGACCTCGGCGGTCGCCCGGTCGCCGATTCGCACGGGGCCTTTGAATTCGAAGTCCTGCGAGAGGTAGACCACGGTGCCCGGAAAGCGGGCCAGCGCGGCGCTGATGAGGCCCCCGACGAGCATGCCGTGGGCGATCCGGCCGCCGAATCGCGTCTCGGCCGCGTAGTCGTCTTCGAGGTGGAGCGGATTGGTGTCGCCGCTGGCTGCGGCGAAGCTGGTGACGTCGTCGTCGCTGATCTCCTTGCTGAAGGTGACGCTGTCGCCGACATCCACCGCGTCGCTGTCCTCGACTGTGCGTTCCCACTCCCAGCCGGGGAGATCCTCGCCGCCCGCGACTGTCGCGTCCGTATTTTCGGTCATTGCGTCTGCCGGTTCGACGGCCCGCTACTAAACTGTGGGGTGGCGGGAGGAACCCGACTGAAATCGACACGAGTCCCGGCCGGCCGATCCGTATCGTCGGGGTGGCCCGGCCGCCCGGTCCCCTTCTTTTCGCCCTCGTATCTCTTTTGCTACCATCTGATGGCGTTCGATGGTATTGAGAGGAACTCTTATGTACCTATAGGCTGTATGTATAGTTGACCGATGACAGACGAGGACGACGGCTTCCAATGGCCGCCCGCGATGTTCACGGAAGCGAGCGAGAAGGCACTCGAGCAACAACAGGAGTTCGTCCGCCAGCTGATGAGTGGCGGTGGAGCCGCTGGGCTGGACATGAACCAGCTCGGGACGATGAGTCAGTTGGCGACGTTCAAGACCCGTGTCCAGAGCGGCGGTCGGCTGTCGATTCCGGACGCCGAGCGTGAAGCGCTGGACATCGAGGAAGGCGACATCGTCCAGGCCGTCGTCCTGCCGGTCAAACGCAACCGGAGTGAGTAACCTATGGTAGACTACACCACCCCCGTCACGACCGTCTTCGAAGCACAGCGCGCGACCATCGAACAGAGCCAGCAGGCCGTCGAACAGGGCGTCGAGTTCCAACAGCGGATGAACGACGTCGTCCTCGGCAGCCTCGAGAGCCAGGAGTCCGTCCAGCGCCGGGGCGTCGAGTTGAGCCAGACGGCGATTCACACGACCCTCGACGCGCTCGAATCGAGCGTTCCCGGCGTCGAGCCGGCCGTCGAGGAGCTCCGGAGCACCGTCGACGAGCAGTTCGAGTTCCTCCTGGAGAACCACGCCGAAGCCTTCGACGCCGCCGAGGCGGAACTCGGCGAGGGTGTCGACACCTACGACGAGATGAGCGCCGACTCCCTCGAAGCGCTCGACGAACAGGTATCGATGCTCATCGAGGCCCACGAGGACCTCGAGTCCCAGTCGGTCGACGCCGTCGAGGGTATGGCCGATCAGGTCGAGGATCTCCAGACCCAGGTCGAAGAAGTCAGCGAACAGATCCAGGACGTCCAGGAGCAGGCCGCCGAGGCCGTCGACGCCTGAGAGAGTACGTAGTTTTTTCTCCCAGCGAACATATGAACAACCATGAGCGATAAGAACGCGGACGTCGGGGCGGAGTACAGTGCGATGCTCGAAGACATGAACGAGGCCGTCGCGGAGTCGATCGAGCAGAATGTCCAGGCACAGGCGGCGTTCGTCGAGTCGTGGTCCGAGGCACTCTCGGAGTCGGTGATGGAAGACGACGAACTCGCCGAGGGCGTCGACGGCTACAACCAGGCGACCGAAGTCTGGATGGACGCCGCCGAACGGATGTTCGAACGCTCGGCCGACGCCGCCCAGGGTGAGGAAGTCGATCCCACCGAGTTCCGTGACATCTGGCTGCAGTCGGCCAACGAGGCAGCAAAAGAGATCATGGGCACGAGCGCCTTCGCGGCCGCCAACGGCCAGCTTATCCAGTCCATGCTCGATATGCAACAGCAAGCCGACGACGTCAGCCAGGAGACCATCGCCGAACTCGGTTTCCCCACTCGAGACGACATCGACGAGGTCGGCGAGCGCCTGATCGAACTCGAACGCCGCCAGCACGCACTCGAGGAGAAACTCGACCGGATCCTCGAGGCAGTCGAGGAGTGATTCCCATGGCAGACCCACTCAGCGCCGCGCTGGACGTCCAGCGCCGCGCGTTCGAAGAGATGCAGTCGGCCGGCGAAACCGCTGACGTGCTCGACGACCGTCTCGAAACGATGGCCGACGTCGAAGTCGGGCAGACCCCTGCCGACGTCGTTTACGAGGAGAACAAACTCGAACTGCTGCACTACGATCCCGCGGCAGCGGGCATCGACATTCCCGAGGACGAACGCGAGGACGTCCCAATCTTGATCGTCTACGCGCTGATAAACAAGCCCTACATCCTGGATCTCCAGCCCGACCGGTCGGTCGTGCGCCGACTCCTCGAGGCCGGTCACGACGTCTACCTGGTCGACTGGAACGAGCCCTCCCGGCTCGACCAGCACCTCGCCCTGGAGGACTACGTCGACCGCTACATCGACAACTGCGTCGACACTGTCCGGGGGCGCTCGGGCCAGGACGCGATCAACGTCCTCGGGTACTGTATGGGCGGGACGATGAGTGTGATGTACAGCGCTCTCCACCCCGAGAAAATCAATACGCTCGGTCTGATGGCGACCGGGCTGTACTTCGAGGAGTCGGGCGGTGTCCTCGAACGGTGGGGCGACGAGGCGTACTACGATCCCCAGCAGGTGATCGAGACGTTCGGGAACGTCCCTTCGGAGTTCTTAGACGAGGGCTTCGCCCTGATGGACCCGATCGACAACTACGTCACCAAGTACGTCCGCTTCGTCGAGAACCTCGACAACGAGGACTTCGTGAAGAACTTCGCGCGGATGGAACGCTGGCTCGATGAGGGCGTCGACGTCGCCGGCGCGACCTACGCCCAGTTCTTAGAGGACATCTACCAGGGCAACAAGCTCTACGAGAACGAACTCTACCTCGGCGATCAACACGTCGACATCGACAACATCGACATGCCGGTCCTGCAGATCGTCGGCGAGTACGACCACCTCGTCCCGCCCGCGGCGAGCAAGCCGTTCAACGACGTCATCCCGAGTGCGGACACCGAGATCATCGAGTACTCGACGGGCCACGTCGGCATGGCTGTCTCCTCGAGCACCCACGAGGACGTCTGGCCCCAGGTCGCCGAGTGGTTCAGCGAGCGGTCCCGCGGCTCGCCCGACGTCGAGACGGTCGACGGCATCGGCCCGACCTACGCCGAGCGCCTCCGGGCGGCCGGCATCGAGACCGTCGAGGACCTCGCGGCGTCCGATCCCGAGACCGTCGCCGAGGCCGCCGAGGCCCCGCTCGGCCGCGTCGAGGACTGGTTCGAAGCCATCGAATGAGGACGCGTCGGTCGCCGCCGGCGTTTCGTTTGTGCCGTCCGTCCACTTCCACCCCGGTTTGAGAACCTTCTTGAGGGAGTGCGCACAATAGATGCTACCATAATGGCTCGCGCGGAGAACACGGAGTTCATCGATCTCTTCGAGGAGTTCTACCGGGATTACTACCGCAACGAGATCGGCGAACTCGCCCAGAAGTACCCCAACGACCAGAAGTCGCTGTTCGTCGACTACCAGGACCTCTACCGCTTCGACCCCGACCTGGCGGAGGACTACCGCAACAAACCCGACCAGCTCCAGGAGTACGCCGAGGAAGCCCTCCGGCTGTTCGACCTGCCGATCGACGTGAAGCTCGGACAGGCCCACGTCCGGATGACCAACCTTCCGGAATCGACCGACATCCGGGAGATCCGGGCCGATCACCGCGGCCAGCTCGTCAGCGTCCAGGGCATCATCCGGAAAGCCACGGAAGTCCGACCCAAAATCACCGACGCGGCCTTCGAGTGCCAGCGCTGCGGGACGCTCACCCGCATCCCCCAGTCGACCGGCGACTTCCAGGAACCCCACGAGTGCCAGGGCTGTGAACGCCAGGGGCCCTTCCGGATCAACTTCGACCAGTCGGAGTTCATCGACGCCCAGAAGCTCCGGGTGCAGGAGTCCCCCGAGGGACTGCGCGGCGGGGAGACGCCACAGAACATCGACGTCAACATCGAGGACGACATCACCGGCGACGTCACCGCGGGCGATCACGTCCGGGTGACGGGCGTGCTCAAGCTCGATCAGCGGGGCAACGACCGCGAGAAGTCGGCCATGTTCGACGTCTACATGAACGGCGTCAGCGTCGAGATCGAGGACGAGGAGTTCGAGGAGATGGACATCGACGAGGCCGATAAAAAGGAGATCGTCGCTCTCTCCGAGGAACGGGACATCTACGAGCAGATGACCGACTCCATCGCCCCCTCGATCTACGGCTACGACCAGGAGAAACTCGCGATCGCGCTCCAACTGTTCTCCGGCGTGACAAAACATCTGCCTGATGAGTCACGGATCCGAGGCGACCTCCACGTGCTCCTGATCGGGGACCCTGGTACGGGTAAGTGCCTCGACGCCGACACGAACGTACAACTCGCCGACGGAACGACGAGAGCGATCGGCGAACTCGTAGAGGCGAACCTAAACGATCCCAAGCCCGTCGACGACGGCGTCTGGGATCACGCGTCGATACCGCTTCCAACACTCGCCCCCGATGGGTCGCTCACGACGGCCGAAGCGACCAAAGTCTGGAAGCGGGAGGCTCCTGCGCACCTGTACCGGATCCGGACCGACAGTGGAAGAGAACTCGATGTGACGCCATCGCATCCGCTGTTCGTCCAGCAAGACGGGAGGCCGACAGCGGTGGAGGCTGAAAAGCTCGAGGAAGGACAGTTCGTCGCGACACCGCGATCAGTTCCGGCACCTGGAGACGATCGAATCGAGGCGGACTATCGCGATGTCCTTCCTGTGTCCGGCGAAACCCTTCGCGAAATTCGCGAATCACTCTCACTTTCGCAGTCTGACTGTGGTCTATCCCGTGCAACGTATCAGCACTACGAGCGCGGCGATCGAAACCCGAGTCGCGAGTCCCTCCGTGCCGTCGTCGATGCGTTCGAGGAGCGATTGGCATGGCTGAAAGACCAACGTGACGGGCTGGCTGGCGAGGACTGGGAGACGATCGTCGAACTTCGGGACGAACTCTCCATCTCACAGCAATCGCTCGCCGACGGGATGGACGTCACCCAGACAGCGATCAGCTACTACGAGCGCAACGAGGTTGCACCCGACGGCGGTGAGACGGTCGCCGCCAGCGGGGTCGTCCGCGACCGACTCCAAGAGGCGCTTGCCGTCGAATCCACTGTCGACCGGTTGGGCGATCTCGCCAGGAACGACGTTCGTTGGGATCGGATTGCGTCGATCGAAGCGGTCGACCCAGACGACGAGTGGGTGTACGACCTCGAAGTCGAGGGCACCCACAGCTACGTTTCCAACGGTGTCGTCTCGCACAACTCCCAGATCCTCCAGTACATTCGCCACATCGCACCGCGATCAGTTTTCACGTCGGGGAAGGGATCCAGTTCGGCAGGGTTGTGCGTCACTGGAGACACGCGGATCCAGACCGAAGACGGGTTCAGACAGATTCGGGACGTCGTGACGGAGGACCTCCCGGAGTCAGTCGCCACCGAAACGGCTGCCGAGCGAGCGATCGACGTCCAGAGCTTCGACCGCGAGGGCGGCGAGATGGATGCCCGGACGTCGAGTCACGTCTGGCGGATGCCCGAGAAGCCGACGCGCCGGATCGAGACCGAGTACGGCAAGGAACTCGAAGCCTCGGTGAACACGCCGGTGTTGACCTGCGGGAGCGACGGCATCGAGTGGGCCGAGATCTCGGACATCGAGGCCGGCGATTTCATCGCCGCACCCCGCTTCGAGGACCTCGACCGATCCGAAGTCGACGTCCGGGACTTGCTGACCCTTTCGACGGAGAAAGTGAGGCTTACAGAGGAGTCTATTGAGTTCCTCCGGACGGAACTCACCGAGGAATTCGGCACGCTCCGGGATGCGGCCGCTGCCCTGGATCTCTCGGAGGACTTCATTTATCTACACCTGAAGAACCGCCACGTTCCGCTGTCGAAGCTCGATCGAATGCTCAAGGCCATCGACGCGACACGGTCGGCCGTCGACTTCGAGCGCCTGATGGTCCGCCATGGCGAGAGCATCACGATCCCGGAGAGCTTCGACGCGGACCTCATGTACCTGCTCGGACTCGTCTTCGGCGACGGCGACATCTCGCTGGACCGCCGCGACGGGAATCGCGGGATGGTCCGGATCTCCAACGGAGACGAGGCGCTACTCGAACGAGCGGCCGACATCTTCGAAGCGAAGTTCGACAAGCGCCCGGAGATCGAACGCCAGAACGATCGCGTCCCCTGTATTCGGGTCAACAGCGTCACCATTGCTCGACTGTTCGAAAACGCCGGCATGGAGAGTCCGAAGAAGCACCTCGCGCTCGCTCCTGAACTCACCGTCACGGAACACGGGGATGCCTTCCTCCGCGGGCTGATGGACGCCGACGGGTCGGTCTCAGTGCGCGGGGAGAAGGGCGGCTCGAGCGTCCAGCTGTCGACGATCAGCGAGACGCTGGGCGAGCAGGTCCAGCTCATGCTGGAGTCCTACGGTGTGAAGGCTCGACTTCGGGAACGCGATCGACGCGGGACATCCGAGTTGGCCGACGGCCACGAGATCGAATCCGGCCACGTCCAGTACTTCCTGGAGCTGTACGGGGCCGAGATCGACCGCTACGCCGAGGCGATCGGCTTCGAGAGCATCGAGAAGCAGACCGCTCTCGAAGAGATCGTCCGTGAGGAGCGACGCCAGCGCGAGAAGATTCCGGTTGGGTCGGCGCTCGCCGCCGTCGACGGTGTTGCCGGCGACTACTATCAGAACGTCAACCGCGGCGACAACCCGGGCCGCGCCCGCGCCAGATCGATGCTCGCGGACATCGATCTCGGGCCGGTCGAACCGCTCGTCGAGGAGGCCGTCGAGGCCGATCTCCGGTGGGAGGAGGTCGTCGCTGCCGTCGACACGGGCGAGAAGGAAGTCTTCGACCTGACCGTCCCGGAGACGCACAACTTCCTCGGCAACGGACTGGTGACGCACAACACCGCTGCGGCTGTTAGAGATGACTTCGGTGACGGCCAGCAGTGGACGCTCGAAGCCGGCGCGCTGGTGCTGGCCGATCGCGGGATCGCGGCAGTGGACGAGCTGGATAAGATGAGATCCGAGGACCGCTCGGCCATGCACGAAGCCCTCGAACAGCAGTCCTACCATCCCGATTCTGAACTCCTCCTCGCAGACGGCCGACGCGTCGAGATCGGAAACTTTGTCGACCAGCGAATGGGTGAACGCTCCGATGATGTGATCGACGGGGTCGATTGTGAAATCTTGCCTGTCGACGACGTGAGCGTTCATTCTGCTGATCTGGACGACAACGAGGTACAGAAACTCCCAGTCGATCGGGTCAGTCGCCACGAGGCCCCCGAGGAGTTCGTCCGTGTTTCGTTCTCGAACGGACGAGAGGTCGTCGTCACGCCGGAACACCCGATGTTTGTCGCGGCTGATGGCGATATTGACACGCTCGAAGCGCGTCATGTCGATGAAGGATATTTCGTCCCGGCACCTCGAAAACTCCCGAACTCTGCCGCGACGGTACCACTCGAAGACGAGTCCCAGAACGGCAAAGAGAAGGATATAGCACTCCCTGCGGCCATGTCGCCCGATCTCGCAGAGATTCTCGGCTTCCTCATCGCTGAAGGGCATTCCTATGCTGGCTCCGCCCACGAGATCGGCTTCTCCAATCAGGATGAGCGCCTCCTCGATCGAATGGACGAACTGATGGGGCGCGTTTTCGGGATGGGGAGTACGGATACGACCAACGCTGCGGGGACCGTGACGAAACGATGGATCTCGACACAACTTTATCGCTGGTTCCAGGAAAACTTCCCCGAATTCATGCACACCGCACGGGACAAGCGCATTCCGTCGAAAGTGCTCGGTGCCTCCGAAGAGGAGATCAGGCGCTTCCTGGTCGGTGCGTTCCAAGGTGATGGTGGCGTTGAGAGCGAAGCAATGGCATTTTGTACGGCGTCCCCGGGCCTCGCCGAAGATTACGCCGACGCGCTGTCCAAAATCGGCGTCGCGACTCGAATCCATCACGACGACGCGGAGGATTCGTGGAAAACGTATGTCATGGGTGATTCGACGGAGCGATTCGTCACGAAGATCGTCCAACCACGTGACGACCGATACGAAGACGCCCAGACGTTCGTGGAGCGAAGCAATGAGACGCCGAGACACCACGACGTTTTACCGACGGATGCAGCCCGAGAACTCCGCGAACTGCGAAATTTACTCGGGCTACGGAAGACTGGGCAATTCAAGCCTAATCTCGAAAACGATTTCGGCGTTCACATCGGCACCGTCGAAGCGGAACTCGACACGCTCCGGGAGCGTGCCGAGGAGATCCGGTCCGCACTCGAAGCAGCGGACGATCTCGCGGCTGTTCGGAACGCTATCGGCTGGTCCGGTCGGCAACTCGCTGAGCGTCTGGAGAACGAAACGACGAGTGCAGTTCATTACGCTGAGTCGGGCGGTTACGACGCTGAACGACGCGCTTTGCTCAGGAGACAGGCCCTGGAAGCTGCCAAGTCAGCTCTCACGGAATTCGAGCAGCGGGCGGAGACGCTGGAATCACGAACGGACTTCCGATATTACCGCGTTACCGACGTAGAAACGCTCCCCAACGAGGGCGAGCACGCGACGGAGTGGGTCTACGACGTGACGGTCGAGCCGACTAACACCTTCGTGAGTCAGGGTGTCGTTCTGCATAACTCGATCAGCATCTCCAAGGCCGGAATCAACGCCACCCTCAAATCCCGTTGCTCACTCCTCGGCGCGGCAAACCCCAAGTACGGCCGGTTCGATCAATACGAGCCGATCGGCGAGCAGATCGACCTCGAGCCGGCGCTGATCTCCCGGTTCGACCTCATTTTCACCGTCACCGACGAGCCCGACGAGGAGGCGGACGCCGAACTCGCCGAACACATCCTCCGGACGAACTACGCGGGCGAACTCAACACTCATCGGGAGCAAAACAGCACGCCCGACTACAGCGCCGAAGAGGTCGAGTCGGTTACCGATACGGTCGCCCCGGAGATCGACCCCGAACTCCTCCGGAAGTACGTCGCCTACGCCAAGCGGAGTTGCTTCCCGACGATGACCGAGGAGGCCAAGGCAGCCATCCGGGACTTCTACGTCGAGTTGCGGACGAAGGGCTCGGGCGAGGACGCGCCGGTCCCCGTGACGGCCCGGAAACTCGAGGCGCTGGTGCGGCTCGCGGAGGCGAGCGCCCGCGTCCGGCTCTCCGACACCGTCGAAGCGGCGGACGCCGAGCGGGTCATCGGGATCGTCCGGTCGTCACTCGAGGACATCGGCATCGACCCGGAGACGGGCGAACTCGACGCCGACGTCGTCGAGACGGGGACTTCCAAATCACAGCGCGACCGGATCAAAAACATCCGCGGGATCATCGCCGACATCGAAGAAGAGTACGACGAGGGCGCGCCCGTCGACGTCGTGATCGAGCGCGCCGAGGAGGTCGGCATGGACGCAAGCAAGGCCGAACACGAGATCGAGAAACTCAAACAGCAGGGCGAGGTGTACGAACCCCGCACGGATCATCTCCGGACGACGTGAACTGCTGTCCGCTACCGAACTGCCGGTGTGCTCTCCCCCCGCCGTCGTCGCCTACGCTTTGCTGTGCACGTCCTGATACGTCGAGCGGAGCGTTGCGGGTGCCACCCCTGCGACGTCGGCAACCTCGCGTTGCGTGACGTCGGCGTCCCCCTCTCGGGCGGCCGTGTACAGACACGCCGCGGCCACCCCGCTGGGCGCACGACCGCCGGCCAGGTTCTCCTCGGTGACGAACGACGCGAGTTCGCGTGCGCGGCGCTCGACGTCGACGCGGAGATCCAGCCGGCTGGCGAACCGCGGCAGGTACTCCCGGGGATCGATCGGCCCGGTTTCGAGTCCCAACTCGCGGTTGAGTGCAGTGTAGGCGACCGTCAGTTCGTCCTCGCTGGCGTGAGCGACCGTCGAGACTTCCTCGACCGTCCGCGAGACGCCGGCGATCCGACACACGGCGTACACCGCGGCGGCGGCCATCCCCTCGATGGAGCGCCCGTGTAACAGTCCCTCTCCCTGGGACGTTTCGAACAGGACGCAGGCGTCCTCACGGAAACTCCGGGATAGCGACAGCCGACCCACGAGCCGGCGGATCTCCATGATGCCGTACATCAGGTTCCGCTCGGCCTTCGAGGACGTCTGGGACCGCCGGTGTTGACGGCGCAACCGCGCGATCCGACGTCGGCGTCGCGGCGGCGCGCCACGGTCGCGGCCGATCCGGGTTGACAGCCCGTGATCGTGTCGCGACCGCGAAACCGGCGGTCCGGTCCGGCGGCGATCGGTCTGATCGTCGTCGAACGATCGCCACTCCGGACCGTGGTCGATTCGTGCTTCCGAGACGACCAGTCCACACTCGCTGCAGATTGCTTCCTGGCCGTCACGCATCAGTTCCCCCGAACATTCCGGGCAGTCCCCCGATGTCCCTGGCGCGTGCACAGCGATCGAAAGAAGACAACTTGTCGTAATTAATCTACTGATTTCACTCTCATACAACACTACCCAATATCAGATATTGATCGTGATTTCTTCCGCGATGGCGTCCTGTTCAGCGTCCGAAAACCGGGGGCGTCTGGCAAAGAGCGCGTGAACCGGCCCGGCGTCGTCGTCTGGAAAGCGAGGGATAACGTGAGCGTGGACGTGCGGAACCTCTTGACCGGCGGGTTCACCGTTGTTGACCGCGACAGTGGTTGCCGGGGCGTCGACGGCCGCCTCGACGGCAGGCACGACGTCGTGTAGCGCTTCGTAGAATCCCGTTGCCGTCTCGGATGGGACGTCGGCGAGGCGCTCGTGGTGATCCTTCGGAACCACGAGCGTGTGCCCCCTCGCGAGCGGGTTGGCGTCGAGAAACGCCAGTGCGTCCGCCGTCTCGTGGACGGTGTGGCTCGGTAGTTCGCCCTCGACGATCGAACAGAACACGCAGTCGGACATACCCGGAGTGATGACTGCACGGGTCAAAAACCGCCGGGTCCGGACTGATACTGCCGGCTGTAACAGACTGAAGGAATTCGCCACCCCGGTGTGGCGAATATCTTTACGAACTCACAGCCGGCAGTATGAGGACTGTCCCGCGGGTACCTTTTTTAGCGCGCTGGCCGTACGCGCCCACGATGACGTTCGACTTCGATCCTGCGACCCAGACGACGTGGTTTCACAGTCCCCTCGAGGACTTCGAGGAGGTATCAGTCGAGACAGAGGTCCGGGAGGATCCCCTCACCGGACGCCAGTCCCGGATCGTCTCGGAGAACTTCGTTCGACCGGAGGGCGACCCCGACATCGCGGCCGTCGTCGGGGACAGGGAGGGCTGTTTCTTCTGTCCCGACATGGTCACCGACGCGACACCGACCTACCCCGACTGGGTCGGGTTCGATCGTGGAGAGTGGGGCGAGGCGACCTCCTTCCCGAATCTCAACCCCTACGGCGATCACTCCAACGTCGTCGTCCTCACCGAGGACCACTACGTCCCGATCGACGAGTTCACCGTCGAGCAGTTCACCGACGGGCTGGCGGCCGCCCTGGAGTTCGTCGACGTGGCCTTCGAGTCCGACGCCGCTGACGAGTACGCCTCGATCAACATGAACTTCCTCCGGCCGGCCGGCAGCAGCATCATCCACCCGCACATGCAGACGCTGATCGACGAATGTGGGACGAACCGCCAGGCCGACCGCGCCGAGGCGGCCCGCGCCTACCGCGAGGAACACGACGCCTCCTACTGGGACGACGCGATCTCGGAGACGACCGAGTCCGACCGATAT
Source organism: Halorhabdus tiamatea SARL4B (assembly GCF_000470655.1). Lineage (NCBI taxonomy): Archaea > Methanobacteriati > Methanobacteriota > Halobacteria > Halobacteriales > Haloarculaceae > Halorhabdus > Halorhabdus tiamatea. The sequence goes on along the minus strand of NC_021921.1, from coordinate 2,086,501 downwards.
ATCGGCTCGACCGGGGCCGTCGAGTGGGTCGCGCCGTACGCGCCCAAACACCACCGCCACGTCCGCGGTGTCGCGCCGGGCGTGGACGTCCCCGACCCGACGGACCCGGTCGTCGAGGACCTGGCGGCCGGCATCGTCAACGTCCTCGACTACTACGGGTCGGCCGGTCACAACAGCTTCAACCTCGCGCTCACGCTCCAGGACGGCGACCCGGCGAACCCGCCGGTGATCGACCTGGTCTCCCGGGCGGTCTTCGAGCAGTACTACTGGTCGGACTCGCCCTTTTTCGCCACGCTCCACGACGAGAGCGTCGTCGACGTCCCGCCCGAAGACTACGCTACTGAGGCGGCCGCGTTCTTCTGAGACGACGCGAAGGCGTCCACAGCGCCGCTGGCTGATCGGCCCCCTACTCCGTCAGCGGGAGGACGATGCCGAAGGTAAAGGGCGCGATGAGCCCGATCAACACGCCGCTGATCTCCAGATCGAGCAGTAGCGTTGCCTCCCACTCCGGTAGTTGGCCGATCAGTGTGGGGCCGAGAACGTGCCCTACTGCGCCGATCGCGAGGAGGGCAACGCCGAGGAGAAAGCTGTTTTTCGTCCACGTTGCGTAATCCATGTCCCGAGTCGGTGCCATCGTCGTGTCGTTTTCCGGGCGAAAATATAACGATTTCGTCATGCGTCTCCCCGAGCGCAGATATCCGCGGTGCGATTGGCCAGGGCGACACTGGCGTCCGCCTCGTCGACGCTGGCGACCGAACGAAAAGAGTCATAATCACCAGTTCTCCTAAAGACAGCTATGCTAAACGTCTTGACCGAGCAACTGACCGGCCTCGCGATGGGGCTGTTGGCTGGCGTCCTGACCCTCGTCGGGTTCGTCGCCGAATCCGCTGCCTTCGAGAACCTCGCGGCCGGCCAGCAAGTCATCGGTGTCTGGGAAATTGTCGTCGGCACACTCCTGCTGGTCGCGGGCGCGAAACTGGTCCGGGACGAAGCCGTCCCGCGGCTCATGGCCATCACCGACGGGTAGCACGTTTCGACGACCCCCGTCTCCCGCTCACTGCGCCAGCGGCAGCGAGTAGTTTTTCTCGCGCTCCCGGACTGCCTCCCAGGTTCGTTCACACTCACACTCGACCTGCGAGAAGACGCTCGGGTCCTGCCGGAGGTTGAAATCCTTGATCGCCGTCTGGACGTGGTCGTCACACTCCCCGCAGTTGTGCGGCCCGCGGTCGCTGCCGTGGCCGACGGGATCCGAGACGACGGTGACGTCTTCCTCGACCGTCTCCCGGAGGACTTCGACGACACTCCAGAGCCACGGCGGGCGGTAGCCGCCGTCGAAATAGAGCTGTTCGACCATGGTGTAGCGCTGGACGTTCGTCGGGTTCATCGAGACGGTGTGGCAGCCCTCGACGGCCCCACACCGCTTGACAGAAGAGATCATGTCGTCGATGGCCTCGCTCTCGCTGAGGAAGGGCGGCTTCATGAGGAGATAGGCCTTCACGCCGGCGTCGGCGGCGACGGCCTCCGCGCAGGCGTCCTCGAAGTCGGCGAAGTCGAAGTACTTGTTGACGCAGTCGTGACGGACCCGATCTGTCGCCGTCTCTAAACCGATTGCGACATCGGTTTCGAGCCCTTGCTCGCGAAAGTCAGCGATCTTCTCGCGGTCGACGAAATCGGGCAGGGACTCGACGACGATCCGATCGCGGTCGCCGAAGCGCTCGGCGATGGCCCCCCGCGTCTCGGCGGGGACCTCGCGCTCGTCGAGGAAGCTCCCCGACGTGTAGATCTTGACCTGCCGACAGGTGCCGTCGTGGGTCTCGCGTTCCTGTTCGAGCGCGGCGTCGATCTGGGCGAGGAGGTCCGCGTGGGCGACCGTGCCGCCGTCGACGCTCTCGGCGACGTAGCCACACATCGTGCAGCCGCCGGCCCGTGCCCACCGACACCCGCCGGTGTTGAGGACGATCGTCAGCGAATCGAGTACGCCGTCGGGCGTGTTGTCCCGGTCGATCCAGACCCGGGTGGGCTCGTCGGGTTCGTAGGAGGCGTCGTTGCGGGCTCGGATCTCCCGCATCACCTGGTTGTGGGCGTCCATGCCCCGTCCCTGCTCGTAGACGTCCGGACTCGGCTGGCTCATTGGAAACGGATAGCCGGTCAACCCCTAAAGCCCCTGCGGGACGACCGGAACCTACGTTTCGCGCTCTTCTTTCGCCCACTCCCGACCTGCCTGTTCGACCCGCTCGCGCTGCGCCGCGGAGACGCCCGACTCGCGTGCCGCCTCCAGTTGGGATTCGATGAGCGAATTGAGTTGCGGGCCCCAGACGTCCGGCGGGTTCTCCTGGATGTAGGCCACCCACCGCTCGATCTCAGCGATGCGCTGCTCGCGGTTGCGCTCGTGTTTCTCGGCCAGTGGCTCACTCGAGTCGGTCATATGCGTCCTCGACGCCGAGCGCGTCTACCCATCGTTCGAGTTCGCGCTCACTAAGACTTTCTCCGAACATCCCGTGGAGGTGGATCGCGTCCTCGAAATCCTTCTGTGATCCGAGATACAGTTTGTACGCGATCTGGAGTTCGAGCGGCCCGATAGGGAGTTCGTGTCCGCCGATGGAGGCCGTGATGGCGTTTTCGATCGACGCCCGATCGAACCGGTCGGTGGCGTACGAGAGTTCGATGTTCGGGACGACTTCGCCCTCGGGAGCGACGCGAACGTTCCCGCCGCTCGAGAGCATCGTGGACAGTTCCGACAGCGGCGTCGTCGATCCCCAGAACCCCGCGTCTTCGAGCGCGGCGACGAGATTCCGTGACTGAACACGATCGAGCGGTTCGAGAATCAGATCGATGTCCTCGGTACTCCGGGCCCGACCGGCGAGGATCGCGACGTACCCGGCGACCAGCGCGTGATCGATGTCGAGATCGGCAAGGATAGCGGAGACGTCGATCGCCAGTCGATCGAGCGTCGTCGGCTCCCGATCGACGGACAAGACGTCGCCACGGAGTTCGATACCGCTCATTGGTGAGTAAGTCCCACCCGTAGCTACAAAAAACCGCTCCTGTCACCGACAGTTCCTGATCAGACAGCGATCGACGTTCGATCGATAACCGGCGATACCTCCTCACGACCGCCGAAACCCGAGCGCCGACAGCGCGGCTCGACCGTACGCCCATACGGCGACCACCGCGACGGCTCCCACAGCGTCCGCAAGGATGTCCCCGACGGCAAAGGTGCGGTAGGGAATCAACAGCTGAACGAGTTCGAGCAGGGTTCCGTAGGCCACGACGATGACCGGCACGACGAGCGGGGAGACCGTCGGACCGTCGGGGGTGTCCAGCAGTGCGTACAAAAGCGTCAGACTGAGGAAGGCGTACCCGAAGGCGTGGAGCCAGATCGCCCGGGTGAAGATGCCAAACGGCCCGTATCGGGCGATCCCCGGCGAGGGTTCGACGACTGCCGCGACGAAGAGGATCGCCGCGACGACGAGGCCGACTAGCCACCGCAGCGGCCGGTCGCCTCGCCGGCCCCTCTCGCTCATTTTTCTTCGACGTGGCGAACCTCGCTGGCGATGCCCCGCGAACTGGCGACCATCTCCGGGCCGCTCATGTTCGCGCGGCCGATCGCGAAGGCGGAGGGCCCCTCGAAGATCACCTCGTCGCCGACGCGGATCGACTCGTCGGCGTCGACGATCCCCGGCGCGAGGACGCTCCCGTGGGGCACGAAGTCGTCGATCTCGACGCGCTTGGTGGGGAGGTCAGCGTCGACCCACTGTCGAGCGCCGGCGAGCGTCAGCGCGAGGACGCCGTACTCGGGCACCATCGCGGCGAGTTGCTCGCCCTCGCCGTCTCGAACCCGGAGCTTGGGATACCGACTCTCGACGGTGAACTCGCCGAAGAGTTCGTCGCCAGCGCCCGCGCCGAACTGGTAGTCGGCGATGGCGCGGATCACGTTGTGCTGGCGCTCGCGCTTGCGGTACTTGGGTTCGCCGGCGAGCGCCTCCGAAAGGTTCGCCAGTGATTCGTCAGTCGTGGGGTGATCGGCGACGGTGTATTCGAACTCGACATCGAGGCGATCCTCGACGCGCTCGGTGATCGCCTGATAGTCCGCCGGGACGTGAGCGATGACACGCGGGTAGTCGTTGGCCGCGAGGTAGGCTTCGAGGATGTCCGCGACGAATTCGATTTCAGTTTCGGACCACCGGCCGGTCACGACGGTGTCGTAGTGCTGGGCCGGGTAGGTGAGTTCGAGTTCCTGGGGGACGACGCCGATCGGCGAGGTCATCGAGGCGACGTGGCCGCGGTAGTTGATCGCCTCGCGGAACTGGCCGTGGCTCTGGGACTCGCTGTAGGGTTTGGTCGCCGAGCACGGGACCAGAACGAGGGGCGCGTCGAACCGGTTGCGATAGCGGTCGGTGACGCGCTCGGCGAAGCGCTGGATCTCGACCCGCCGGAGGGTGTCGTCGGTCGACGCCGTGATCTCGGCCTTCCGGAGCAGCGGCGTGCGCTGTTCGAGGTAGGCGTACTCGTCGTCGAGCCGCCGGACGGTCGCGGTCAGCCACTGCTCGTGGCGGGCCTGGCCCTCGATGTAGTCCCGAAGTCGTCCATCGCGAATCCGGTTGCGAACGGTCCTGATCTCGGCTTCCAGGACGTTCTCGTTGTGCTCGACGCAGTCCTCCCGGTCGAACTCGTCGACGTCCTGCTGGCACGCCGGGCACGAACACGGGAGTTCCTCGAGGTCGTCGAGTCGGTACTCGCCGTCGCGGGTGAGATACCAGCCCTGGGTCCCGCGGACGACGGCCCGATCAGTGTCGAAGAGGTCGACGCCCGCATACGCGAGGGTGGCGACGTTGCCGGGCGTGGCAACCCCCGGGAGATAGAGTCCGGCGTCCGGCGGGATCGACTCGCGAGTTTCGACGATGGCCTCGACGAACGCCTCGCTGTGACCGACCAGTCCCGGCCCGCCGGAGAGGACGTACGCGTCAGTGCCGTGATCGGCGGCCGTCTCGGGGGAGACGACGGCGGCACTGGGATACTCGACGTCCGGGACGGCGGGGTCGAAGGCCGTCTGGACCTCCCCGGGCGTCCCGGCCGGGAACCCGCGATACGGGAGGACGGTCAGCGTCTCCTCGTCGCCCTCGGGAACCTGGCGATCCGTCGTCCAGAGGCTGCCGGCGTCGGCAAGCACGTCGTCGACCAGCGCCGGCGTGGTGATCGACGCGGCGAGTCGGAGGTCGCCGATCCTGGCGGCCCCGTCCCGGTCGATCACTTCGAAGTACTCGGTCATGGAACTCATTCGGAGACGCGCTCACAACTATCTTTCCAGTCCTGGACGAGGGGGCCTGGCTGTTCGCCCGCGGACGACGTCGGTTGATCTCGCGGTCAGGCGTCGCTTGCCGCCGCCGGAATCGTCCCCCACTCGCCGCGGTGATAGGTGAGCGGTTCGGCCTCTGGGTTCAGGACGTCGGCCGCCTCGACGCGCCCGACGTAGACCGTGTGATCGCCCGCCTCGAAGCTGTCGTACAGCGAGCAATCGACGTACGCGAGGTCGTCGCCGAAGACGGGCGCACCCGTGGCCGGCGCGTCGGTCGCCTCGGCGAGCGGGTCGCCGTCGTCGGTCATGCCCGCGAAGAACTCGCCGACCTCGCGCTGGTCACGGGCGAGGATGTTGACGGCGAACCCGTCGTCGTCTCCGTCGGCGAGTCGCCGGTGGGCGTCGGTGTCGTGGTCGAGCGAGATCAACACGAGCGGCGGGTCTATCGACAGGCTGGCGAAGGCGCTGACGGTGATGCCGTGTGGCGGGTCACCCGGCAGCGTCACGACGGTCACACCAGTCGCGAACTGGCCGAGGACGGACCGAAACTGCTCGGCGTCGACCATCGTCACCGATCACTCCGTGCTCGGGCCCAGGTCGTCGACGTGCTCCGTCCAATCAGTAGCTGTCTCATGCCCCATCGTATGGTTCGACCGGTATGTCCCCTTGCTGTCCCCGGAGACAGTTGCTGGTAGGGACGCCGTTTCCAAGTGTCAGACACCCCCGGGATCGCCAGTCACTCCCCCGACGCCGGAGATCTGTCGACGCTGTCGGCGAGGATATCGAGCGCGCTCGCGGGCCAGCCGTCGTCAACCAGCGTGATGTCGGCGTCGCTGGTCTCGGCCAGCCGGGTAATTCCGCGAGCCGCCGCCCGGTAGGCCCGGTCGTCGAGGCGCTCGGGGAGTTCGGCCGTGAGTGGATAGGTCTGATCGAGCCCGCGCGGGACCGGACCGAACGGGGGCTCGACCGCCCAGACCGCCGCGTCGGCCCCCGCGTGGGCGTCTGGATCGCTCGCGAGCAGGAGTTCCGCGGGTGGCGACACCCGGGCCAATCGTTCGTGGTGGCGCCGAACCTCCGGTCGGTCGGCGCTCTCCCCCGAGAGATAAAAGAAGGCGTCCTTCGAGGCGGGATCCGTCGCTTCGAGCTGGTCGACGTGTTCGAGCAGGGCTCGATAGCCGTCGAGCATCGTCGGGTGCGCGCGGGCACGCGTCTCGACGAGTTCGAGGAGATTCCCCTGTCGGATCGCCCCCTTGATGCGTCGCATCTCGCCGAAGGAGACGTGGAGGTTGTGCTCGGCCAGTAGCTTGGTGCGCTCGTCGTCGTCCATCTCCCGAAGTTCCGCGGGCGTGTGTGCCGAACAGACGGGACACTCACACGGGAAGTATTCCATCTCGTCGAGGTGCTCGGTCCCGCGAACCGTGAGATACCGGCCGTCGCGGGCGTACAGCGCGTAGGCCGCCGAATCGAAGAGATCACACCCGGCCGCGACCGCGAGGGCGAACATCATGGGGTGGCCCGCGCCGAAGAGGTGGACCGGGGCGTCCTCGCCCAGGCCACGTTTCGCCCCGGCGACGGCGTCGATCATCTCCCCGTAGCGGTAGTCGTTCATGAGTGGCACCATCGCGCCGATCGGGAAGACGTCGAGTCCGGTCGCGTAGGCGTCGCGGGCGGCCTGCTCGCGGAGGTCGGGGTAGGTCGCTCCCTGGATCGGTGCGTTGACGAGCATCTCGCCAGCGTCGAAGTCGGCGGCCGCGTCGAGGCGATGCTGGGTCGTCTCCATCTCGCGTTCGACCTGCTCGCGGTCGGCATCGGGCGGCGTCGGGATGTCTACTGGCGTCCCGACATCCGAGCCGATCTCGCGCTGGAACTCCAGGATCTCCGTGTTCGTGACGTCGATTTCGCCGTACTCGGCGAGCTGGAAGGATCCCGAGTCGGTCATGATCGCGCCAGAAAAGTCCAGCAGTTCGTGCAGGCCGTCTTCGAGAGCGGGCTCTCGAACCTCGTCACTCCCGTAGATGACGTAGCTGTTCGTGATCAGCATCTCGGCTCCGAACTCCTCGAGGCGTCCGGGTTCGATCGTCTCGTGGTGGGGGTTGACGACCGGCAAGAGGGCCGGCGTCTCGACGGTGACGTCCGCCCGCGGGACGGTCAACTCCCCGAGTCGTCCCCCGGCGTCGTAGGCCTGGAGTTCGAAGTGATCGCGCATAGCCGTCCTGGGTGATCGGCGGGCCTAAGAATTCCGCTTGCGGCCGGCCCAGGCCGCCGAGTGCGCTCTAACGGCGGCTCACTGGTGCACTGCTGGCTCGGAAGCTCTGGTCGCCGGTTTATATCCTAGACCGCCCAACTACGGGATATGCGTTCGAAAATGAAACTCATCGCCGGTGTCGCCGCGCTCGCAACCGTTGCCTTCGCCGCCGTCAAACTGCGCGGCGGCGACTCGACTCCCGAGGAACCCGGCCCGGAGTAAGGGCAAGAGAGCGTTCGCCCCCCGGTCCGTGCCTGGCCCGATCCCCGAGCGTCAGTGAAGCGTGCCCTCCCGGACGTGGTCGTCGTAAGCGAACAGCGCGTACCCGACCTCCGCGGGTGAATGGCCCGTCTCCCCGGCGATCTCCCGAATGGGAGCGATCATCGCGACGTACTCAGCGGCGTCGAAGTCCTCCTTGCGCCCGTCGAGATAGTCCAGTCGCTCCAGGGCGGCCCAAACGCGGGTGTCCACTACGGCGTGGCGCTCGGGATCCAGCGCCGTCAAAACCGCCGAGGCGACGGGGGCTTTGAATCCCGAGAGGCCGGAGAGCAATTGCACCTGCGAGAAGTCCCCGTCGACGCGGCGGACGTTCCGGGTCACTTCGATACACCGCCCTTCGGAGTTGGACTCGACGTGATATGCGCTCCGGGTCGCGGTCTCGTAGGCCAGTTCGTACAGCTGGTCGCGCGTCAAGTGGCCCTGCCGGCGGTACCGCTCGCCGAATTCGTCCAGCCGCTCGGGCAGGACCCCCTGGGTGTCTCCGTACCGGTCGAGGTTCTCGGCGACAAATTGGTCCATACGGGGCCGTGAACGGCGAGGGTAAAATCGAGACTGGTTTCGATCGCGGCTGGCCACGCCGGAACGACTGCCGGCGCGTCAGCTCCCGCCGTGGCCCGACGCCCGGTGCTCGCTGATCAGCGTGTCGACCATCTCCGCGGTCCGGGCCTTCTCGCGCTCGCTTGCGTACTCGCGCCACTCCTCGATAGCGGCCTCGACTTCGCGCTCGCGGGCGACGGCGAGTTCGTCGACCTCCTGGACGGTGACGTTCTCGGCCGGCGCGACCGGGACGTCCTCCTCGAAGAGCACCTCGTCTGCGACATCCGAGAGCCCGCCGGTCCGGAGGACGAGTTTCGGGTCGAGCTCTGCCAACCGCTCGGCTGTCGAGCGGCCCGCGCCCGTCGCGTCCCGAAAGAGGATGATGTCACCCTCGGCGAGGCCGAAGCGGTCGTCGGCGTCCTCGATCGCCGCGGTCGTGAACTTCTCGACGACCTTCACGGGCACCAGTCCCTCCTTTGTCTCCTCGACGTCGGCGAAGTTCGAGTGATCGAGTTTCCAGAGCGCTTTCAGGCGTTCGAGTTTGCCCTCCAGGTCCTCGACTCGCTCACGCTCGCTCTGGAGTTCGCGTTCGAGCCGGTCGTTCTCCCGCTCAAGGCGGGTGACTTCCCGCCGTTTTCGCGTCTCCGCTCGCTGCTCGCTGCGTGCTTCCTCGAGTTTCTCCTCGTACTCGGTAATCGTCTCGTCTTTCGCCTCGATCGTCTCGTCGAGGTCTTCGACGTGGGACTCGAGTCGGTCGACGCGGTCCTGCAGGCGCTTGATCTGTTTCTCCTCGGCGGTGAGTTCGCGTGGCGTGTGTTCGGTGGTTTCGGTGGGTTCGCCCTCGTCGTCCGCGAGGTCGTCCAGGACGCTCTCGACGCTTTCCTCGCCGGCGACGACGCGAGCCAGCACGGGGCCGACTTCCTCGCGCGGCGGGACTTTCGCGGCGACGCGTTCGAACTGATCGGCGTGATCGTCGAAGGCTTCGAGTGCGGCCGCCAGCGCGTCGCGCTCGTGGTCGTTGTCGTATGGCTGCTTGCGCGTCCGGTGGAGTTTCTCGTCGACAGGGAGGTCGCTTTCGGGAGTCCAGCCGGCGGCGTCGAAACTCCGCCGGAGCTTCTCGACGGTCTCGGGCATCGGCGTGACGTCCGCGGCGACGACGATCGGTCGCCCGCGTTCGACGATCCATTCGATGACTGCGGCGGTGTCGGCGGTCCGGGTGGAGTGGACGTCGAGCACCTCGCCGTCGAGGCCCACGACGGCGATCGCGGTGGTCGTCCCGGGATCGACGCCGACGACGACGTGATCGCGCCGGTGGGCCAGGGGCTCGAACTCGATCCCCTCTAAGCGCTCGCGCTCGATCTCGATTCTGGTATCGCCCGACCGTTCCCGGGAGACGGGGATGGCCTCGGGCGGGGCTTCGACCTCGAAAACTGCGTTCGAGAAGCCGCCGTACTTCTCGGTCACCTCCCGATCGTAGTCGAGATTTGCGTCCTCGAGTTCGCGCTCGACCTCGCGGGCGCGCTTCTTCACGGAGCCGTGGATCCGCCGGGTGAATCGGTCCTCGCTCCAGCCGCCACCGCCGCCGGTCGAGCGCCCGCGGGCGACCTTCACCTGGGTCGTGTCGCTGAACGCCGACACCTCGTAGCCGACGTTGCCGGCCGCGAGTCGGGCCGCAGCCTCGGCCTCTTTCATCGGGTCCTTGCCGTAGGGGACGCCGTGACGGGAAGCGACCCGCGAGAGCGGTTCGGGCTGTTCGTCGCCGGTAACCTGGACGAGTCGGGTTCCGTCGGGTAACTCCCGGAGGAAGTGGACGAGGGCGTCCTTGTCCGCGGCGAGTTCGTACATATTGTCCGTGGCGACGATCGCCGGCGCTTCGTCGTCGATGAGTCGCCGGAGTTTCCGGCGGCTCACCACGTCTCGCTCGATGCGCTCGCCGTCGAAGATGACCAGCGCGTAGGAGGGCGCATCCCCCCGCACGTCCCCGCTCTGGACGTCCACGCCGAAGATCACGTCGTCCAGGGCAGCCGTCCGTTGCACGTGGACACCTAGGTGTCTCAGCAGTATAAACCCATGACGCCGGATGGGATGGTTTCAGTCACCCACGCCGACGCAGTCGGGACCTACTCAACGCGCTCGGCCGCCTCACGGAGCGTCGTCACGTCGATCCCGCGCTCGCGGGCGGCCTCGACGGTCCAGGTCACGCGCTCCTCGGGGACCGACGCCCAGTCGCTGTGGCCGGCGAGGATGCCAACGCCGCCCTGCTCGGCGAGGGTATCGAGGTACGATTCGATCTCCGGGCGGGTCAGGTGGTCCGTCTGGAGGTAGTACCGCCGCCAGTTCGTCGGGAGCGTCCCCGGCGGGTTCGGCAGCGACCGGACGGCCGCGTTCGCGATAGTATCGTATTCCTCGCTCGCGACCGCCCAGGCTCGGGGATCGGTGGCGTCGTAGGGAAAGACGAACCCCGTCGGATCGAAGCCAAGCTCGTCGAATTCCTCGCGGACGCCGACGATCTCGTCCTCGATCGTGTCCATCGCCGGGCGGACGACCGCCTCGCCGGCGGCGTACTCCGCCGACAGCGCGGTCTCGAATGCCATGATCGGTTCGTCGTCGGTGCCTGCCTTTTCGGCGAGTGTCACCGTCTCGCTCTCCTCACCGTCGGTGATCTCGTAGTCGTCGCCGACGTAGACGCCGTGATCGTCCTCGGGGAAGACGTGATCGTCCAGGGTAACTCGCCGGTCGCCAGCCGAAACGTCTGCGGTCACGCGGTGGGTTCCCAGATACCGGTGGCGACGGCCGTGCGAGAGGATTTCGTGACCGTCCTCGGCGAGCGTCCGGAGTTCCTCGGGCGTGACGTGGTCATCGCCGCCGAGCCACCCGGGGACGATCGCGAGCGTCATCGGAGCGTCGAGTTCGGCGAGGGCGGGACGGAGCATGTCGAAGTCGCTGCGATACCCGTCGTCGAAGACGAGCGCGAGGCGAGCGTCGGTCATTGCTCGCCCTCCAGCGGCGCGACGAATTCGAGCGTGTAGCCGTCGGGGTCCTCGACGAACGCGGCGTAGGCGTCGGCCGCCTCGACGGCGTGGGGATCGGCGACGACGGAGCCCCCGGCTTCGACGGCGGCTTCGACCGCAGCGTCGACGGCGTCCCGATCATCGACACTCAGTGCGACGTGGTCGGTATCGGCCCGCGAGGGTGCGATCGGCGTCGTCCGGTCGGGGTCGTGGCGCAACTGGAGTTCGCCGCCCTCGCCACGGACGTAGACGTTCTCGACGCCCTCGTCGGTGAACGACCACGCCCGCTCGAAGCCCAGCGCCCCGTAGAATTCGAGGGATCGGTCGAGGTCGGTCACCCAGATCGCGACGTGTGACAGTTCCATGTCTCGCCATTCCAGCCGGTGACAAATGACAGTTACTGTCGGACCGATCTGTCGGAATCACTCGCCGTCTGCGATCGGCAACTCGACGGTGACGACTGTCCCGCGGGGCTTCCGGTCGTCGATCGAAACAGACCCGTCGTAGCGCTCGAGGAGCATCCCGACGATATACAGCCCGAGGCCCGACTCGCCGGACGGATCCGGGTCAGTATCGACGCCGCGGAGCCGTTCGCGCTCCGCGGGTGGGATGCCTGGCCCGTCGTCTGCGATGGAGACCGTGACCGACTCGTTGTCGCGTTCGACCCTCACTTCGACCGAGGGGTAGTCCCGGTCGTTGTGTTCGACGGCGTTCGACAGGAGGTTGTGAAAGAGCGTCGAAAGGAGTTCGTCGGCGTATATTTCGACGTCCGGGACCTCGCCGTCGACAGAAACCGACGCCTCCCGGTAGACTTCGCGCGTGTTCTGAACTTGGGTATCCAGCACGCGCTGGAGGGATATCCGGCGCTTCGTCGAATACTCACTCTCGCCGAGCGACGTGACGAACGCCCGGACCTGCTCGGTCAACTGGATCGCCTCTTCGGTCGTCCGCTGGACGCGGGCAAGGTACTCCGCACCGCCCTCGTCGACGTGAGTCTCGAGGTGTCCACTCATCCCGCTGATGATCTGGAGGTCGTTGCCGATGTCGTGGCGGACGATCCGGTTGAGCAGCACGAGTTTCTGGCGTTCGTCCGCGAGGCGTTCGTGTTCGCGTTCGAGTTCGCGTCGTCGGCGCTGGCTTCTGACGTCGTAACGACCGACGAGAAGGCCACCGACGCCACCGATCGACGCGATTGCGCTGAGGACGATCGCCACGTCAGCGACACTGACGCCGGCCCCGATCTGATAGGCGACGAGACCCAGCGCCGTGAACGCACCGAAGGCCGTCCCTAGAAACCACCAGATCGTGACCGCGGCAGCCAGCGATCCGTCGAAGTCACTCCGTGCGAGCCAGTAGCCACCGGCCAGGACGGCCCCGCCGAACAGTACCGGAGCGAAGACACCCACCACCGGCCCGGAGACACCGGCTGGCATGGCGAACAGGCGAGCGAACGGAACGAGGCCGGCTGCGAGTCCTGTCGCTGCTATGACGCCGGCACAGACGAGGCGGACACCCCACGGCGAGACGGTCGAAAGCGCCCCGGCGAGGGCAGCGTCGGCCCGCTGTTTTGCCATTGACGAATGCAATGGATACGTCGGCGTAACTGTTCCGTGATCCGTGAGACCGTGTGACGGCCCTGCTGGCTCGTCTCACCCGTCGTCCGGATACGGCACGTCGACTGCCTGGCCGTCGCTTGCGACGAAGGCGGCGTCGCCGAACGCCTCGCGAGCTTCCCGCTGGAGGCGGTCGCCCTGCCCGGCGTATCGCGTCGAAATGTGCGTCAGCGCGAGGCGCTTGACGTCAGCTTCGGCCGCCAGGGAGCCCGCCTCCCGGGCAGTCGAGTGACCGGTCCGCTGGGCGCGCTCGGCCCGGTCGTCGCCGAAGGTCGCGTCGTGGATCAACAGGTCGGCGTCTTCGCTGGCCTCGAGGACGGCCCCGACTGGCCGGGTGTCGCCGGTGTAGACGACCGTTCGCCCTGGTCGGGGCGGTCCGACCACCTCCTCGGGCTGGATGGTTCGGCCGTCGTGTTCGACCGCTTCCCCCGCGTGGAGTTTCGAGTACTTCGGGCCGGGTGAGATGCCGAGTTCGTGCTCGGCTTTCTCGCGGTCGAAGCGACCCTTCCGGTCGTCCTCGACCAGCGCGTAGCCGATCGACTGCGTCCGGTGTTCGGTTTCGACCGCCCGCACCTCGTAGCCCTCGGCGTCGAGCACCACATCGCCGGGGCCGTTCTGCGTGATCCGCAGCGGATAGGACGGCCGATCGCCGGTGGCCGAGATGAGGTCCTCTAATCGTGACCGGGTCCCGTGTGGCGCGTGAATCGCCAGCGGGTCCTCGCGGTCGTTGAAGTCCATCGTCTGCAGCAAGCCGGGAATCCCCAGCACGTGATCGCCGTGCATGTGCGAGACGAAAATGTGAGCGACGTCGAAGCCCGTCCCGAAGTGCATCATCTGGCGCTGGGTTCCCTCGCCGCAATCGAAGAGCAGTCGCTCGCCTTCCCGTCGAACCATGACCGCAGAGGGGTTGCGTTCGGTCGTCGGCACCGCGCCGCTCGTCCCGAGAAACGTCACGCGCATCGTCTTCCGGTCGCCGGGCGAGGGATAAACCCCCTTCGGAACGACCCGGGCGGCGTCGCCCTGCAGGACCACCGCCTGGACTGATCTAGAAGTGAATCAGCGGCTTGATCATCCCGTCTTCTTTGGTCTCCATCATCTCGAAGGCCTCCTGAATATCGTCGAACTCGAACTCGTGGGTGGTCATCTTCGTCGGGTCGACCTCGGCGAAGTCGACGACATCGGTCGCGCCGTTTTTTGACTTGCGTCACCCGATCTCTCTTCTACGGTGGACCGACTCGGAAATCAATTTCTGTACTCACTTCATCGGTCGTGAACGTGAATGGTTGATACTGAGGAACAGGAACTATTGGTCGTACATCCTGCCAATACACGAAGGTGAACTGTGACGATGTCCGAAGTGTTTCAGTATCAATATTATCGTGATCGCTGTAACACTTGACGTCGAGACTAACTCCAGTGGCGTCTTCTGCTGATTCAGGATCGGTTGGATACCCGCTAGTCAATGGGATATCCCAATAGCTGTGGTGTGGTTCTGTGTGAGATTGGTCGTACGTGAGGTCTGAGCCAGCCGAGTAATCGGTCCCTAGGCTTGCGGACAATCCAATTCCGGGTAGGACATTAGCACTCACTCCGACATCGAATCCAGCAGAGATATTCGCATCCGAATGGTCTTCACTTGGGTAGGGATTTGCGAAATCAACTCTGTCGGTACCATCCGTGTTTCCAGCAGTAGTTATATGATATTCTACACTTTGCGGATCTGTCCATCGGTAGAGGGATGATTCCGGAACTGGACTTTCTGGAACATCGGTGAAATATCCCTGCATGTTCCACCGATTTTGTTTGTTCTCGCGGACTTCATCGTACGCCTGCTCTTGCAACTCATCATGGTGGGCGTGTGTGAGGAATTCATATTTCCATGTGGTCTCAAATGGCCCTCGAGTATCGTACAATCGGTCCATTGTGAGCGTTCCATCGATGTCATCTGAGTCGAGTCCACCAACGACCGGATCAGACATCGTTCTTTCCTCCTTGACGTTGGTGACCACGAGCGATCCCAGTGGCCGTAGGTATTCTGGGGAATTTCGTTTCCTGGCTCATGATACTCGTTTTCTTCGCTTTGAGTGGTTTCTGGAGAGCCTGTTTCGTTTTAGCATCTACTTGTTCAGATGGGAGAAGAGTGAATCCCAATTTTCCGAACCGAGGCGTCGGATGTGTAATGTACCCGGTTATAGCTTCGCCGTCTGATACTGAGAGAATATTCACAAGATAGGGCTGAGTTATCTCTTTGGATCCTGGGCGGAAAACGTCCTGCTGTCGGTTGGTTTTGGGCCCTTTTCGACTATGATGTGGTGATTGTGATTTGATCTTGTTGCGTTTCCCGCCTTTTTCCTTACCGCGTGTTACCTCCTGTTGGCCAATCGGAATTGGTTTTCCGTTTATTTTTAGCTTACCCTGTAGAGATCCATTCCCTTTCTTTCTCGAGAGTTTCGCATCAACGGACCCATACTTCCGGCGTGATTTCGTATCGTAAGCCACACCAATATATTTTCGACCAGTTTTGGCGACAGCCTTTCCGACAACAGGGCTTATCATGCCGACCCCAACCGTGGACAACAACTGCCGTCTTGTTGGATTGTATTGTGTCTCCATCTGCAATTCTAGTTGATAATACATACCAACTTAACTCTTTTCAATATCATTTAGATTGGTGAGTATGGAGTGCCAGTATTACCAAAACTCAATTCTGTATCGTTTATCCACATATATGACTATCTTACGTCAATTTAAAAAGTAACGTTTATATAATTATAATAAATATGTAGTACTATGAGAAGACGGACCCTCCTTGCGGGGCTTTCGACCGCAGCCGTCGCGGTGACGGCCGGCTGTGCGTCATTGTCGTCCTGCGAAAACGAGACTCGGATCAGGCTCGTTCGCGATCCCCCACCGCCGACGTATCGAGATGCATACGAACCGATCGTCTACGAGGAATTGCCGGCAGATGAACGAGCGTTTCTTGACGAATCGTTCGTCGACGGACCGCTGGCGGAGAACGAACTCCACGTCGTCTGCACCACCGATTCCGCGGCGGCCCGATCGTTCACCGATCGCGTTCAAGAGAACCTCCGGGAGGCCGACCATGGTGGTGCACCGATGGGCGGTGCACCCCACGTCTACGTTTCGCGTAACGAAACCTGGTACGACATATTTTTGTTCGTCAATGGCACTCAAATCTCCTTCTAATACTGTTTCTCAGAAGATGGATTGATAGTCTTTGCTGTTTCAAATGACAATGAACGATATTTTCTCTAGAAGTGGATCAGCGGCTTGATCATCCCGTCTTCCTTCGTTTCCATCATCTCGAAGGCCTCCTGAATATCGTCGAACTCGAACTCGTGGGTGGTCATCTTCGTCGGGTCGACCTTGCCCTGATCGAGCAGCCGGAGCAGGCGCTGGATGCGCAGGCGGCCGCCAGGACAGAGATCGGTGACGATGTCGATCTCGGCCATTCCGACACCCCACTCGGCGCGGGGAATCTTCCGGAACTCACCCTCGCCGTGGTAGCCGACGTTCGAGACCGTGCCGCCGGGTTTGGTGACCTTGATGCAGTCCTGGAGTGTCTCGTCTGCGCCGAGGGCCTCGATGGCGGCGTCGACCCCCTCGCCGTCCGTGAGTTCCATAATCTCTTCGGCAGGGTCGACTTCACCGAAGTCGACGACGTCCGTCGCGCCGTACTCGCGGGCGAGTTCCTTCCGTTCGGGCACCGTCTCGACGGCGATGATCCGACCGGCACCCTGCAACACGGCCCCTTTCGTCGCCATCAGCCCGACGGGACCCTGCGCGAAGACGGCGACGGTCCCACCCATCGGGATGTCGGCGTTCTCCGCGCCCGCGAAGCCTGTCGAGAGCATGTCCGCGACGTAGGCGGCCTCGTGGTCGGTGACACCGTCGGGGATCTTCGCCAGGTTCCCGTCGGCGTCGTTGATGTGGACGTACTCCGCGAACGTGCCGTCCTTGACGTTGGCGAACTTCCAGCCGCCAAGTGCCTCGTTGGACTGGGAGGGGTGGCCGTCCTGAGCCGCGACGGAGTTCCAGTCGGGTGTGATCGCACCGACGGCGACCCGGTCGCCTTCCTCAAAGTATTCGACCTCGCTGCCGACCTCGTCGACGACGCCGACGACCTCGTGGCCCAGCGTGAGGTCCTCGCGCTCGCCGATCGCACCGTGGACCGTATGACAATCAGAGGTGCAGATCAACCCTTCGGTGGGCTTGAGAATCGCGTCCATCGGCCCCGGTTCGGGCCGTTCTTTCTCGATAGTGGCCGTTTCGCCGACTTCGCTCATTACAAATGCTTTCATGGTTGCTAACATATATCCCAACGGCTGCCTTGCTTATAAAGGTCGGCTCCGTTTTCGTCTTCCGGGAACTTCGAGGACTGGCCGTCCCCGACGGCAACGCTGTCAGTGGCGAGACTCGCGGCGGGCATAGATACATTTCAGTGCCGATCGAACGCCACAGACGATGGGGCGAATCCACGGAGGGACGACGGGATGATCGCCGAGACGTTCGTCGACCTCGTCGGTGAGAACAGCGTCGTTCAGGCGCTGGTGGGCGGGATCGTGATCGCGGCGCTCAACCTGCTGGGCGCGTCGCTCGTCCTCGTCTGGCGGGATCCGAGCGAACGCGCGCTGGACGGCGCGCTGGGACTCGCCGCCGGCGTGATGATGGCCGCGGCGTTCACCAGCCTCATCGTTCCCGGGATCGACGCGACCGAGATCCTCGTCCCGGGCGTCGCCGCGGACGGATTTCTGCGGCCGCTGCCCGTTCTGATCGGGATCGCACTCGGCGTCCTCGTCCTCGATCGTGGTGACGCACTCGTCCCGCACGCCCACATCTTGCTGACTGGCCGCAAGCGCGAGGACGCGGCCGGCCAGTCCGAGCAGCTCCCGATCGACGAGCCGCGGATCGCGAGTGTCGTGCTGTTCATCCTCGCGATCACGCTCCACAACATTCCCGAGGGGCTCGCCGTCGGCGTCGGGTTCGGTTCGGGTGACGTCGGCGCTGCCCTGGCGCTCATGGTGGCGATCGGGATCCAGAACGTCCCGGAGGGGCTTGCGGTCTCGATCGCGGCGATCAACGCTGGCCTCGATCGGCGACTCTACGCCGCCGTCGCCGGGATCCGAGCGGGCGTCGTCGAGATTCCACTGGCCGTGACCGGTGCGATCGCGGTGACCGTCGTCGAGCCGCTGCTCCCCTACGCGATGGGGTTTGCGGCGGGCGCGATGTTGTTCGTCATCAGCGACGAGATCGTCCCCGAGACCCACACACGCGGCAACGAACGCGTCGCGACGCTGGGCACGATGGCCGGCGTCGTCGTGATGCTGTATCTCGACGTCGCGCTGGGGTGAGCGGCTGATCGATTTCTGGACACGCGATGCGGGTTCACACGGTGTCAACCCCGTCGTTTCCCGGGAAGTAAAGTAACCACTCGTCGTAATTTGGCGTAATGACCGATCGGAGTTCCGGTTCTGTGGACGCAGCGATCTCCCGGCGAACCCTCCTCGCGGTCGCTGGGAGTGGGGCGCTTGCGGGACTCAGCGGGTGTCTGGCTGAGGGGAACCCGGCCGAAACCGAGACGACCCTGTCACTGACCGATACGGCCACCGGCGAGACGCGGACGCCGGTCAAAAACGAGGAAGTCTCCCTCGGTCGCCTCGAATACTACTACTTCGAGTTCTCCCTCGACGGGCCGACCGAGGTGAGCTACCAGGTCGACGTCGTCCGCGGCGATCCCATCCACAGCTACCTCGTGACGCCCGAGGAGTACGAGATCCTGGCCGAGGAGGAGTCGGGTTTCGAGGCTATCGAGGGGAGTATCGTCGAGGAAACGTACTCGGGGACGGCGACAGTCTCGCTGGACAGCGGTGACTACCGACTGATCATCGTGAACACGAACGCGGACGTGCTGCCGGAAAACGCTTGAATCGGCTGGTTTCTCGGGTCGTCAGCAGTGCCCAGTTGGGGACGCGTTATCCGAACTTGTAGGAGACGCCGCTGCCGTTCTCGGGGTACTCCCAGACGACGTTGCCGTGCGGGCAGGCCCACCGGCAACTGCCACACTCCAGGCAGTTCTCGTAGGCGATCGTCGGGACGCCGTCGTCACCTTCGTCGCGCCAGACGTTGGCGGGACACACGGAGACGCAGTCCTGGGTGACACACTTCTCCTCGCAGATGCCGGCGAGTTCCACGTCGAGGTGGGAGTCGCCGGGGTCCTCGTACTTGACGGTGTAGAGGCGGTCTTCGATCGATGGCTGTTCGACGTCGGGGGTTCCGGGTTTGACACTCATTGTTAGCGAAACATCTTGCGGTATTTCCAGGCTTTCTTCGCCGCACCGAGATAGCCACCCATCGCGCCGACGAGGCGCTTGCGGGCGGATTTGGTGTGGCGGGTCTTCGGTTCGTCGTTCATCCGGAAGTAGTCGGTCTCGGCGTCCGCGATTGCCCGCGGCAGGTCGTCGAAGAGGAACTCCTTGTCCTCTGCGGCCGCATCGAGGAACCACCCGTAATGGTTCAGGTTGTCCATCACCCACGACTCGCTGAGGTCGTCCTCGTAAGCCGAGAGTGCGGCGGCGTCGGTCCGCCCAGTTTCGATCGCTCCGGCGACCGCCTTCCCGGCGTGATAGCCACTCTCGACGGCCATGTTCGTTCCCTCGAGGTGCAGACCGTTGTTGAGCACCAGGCCCGCGGCGTCACCAGTGATGACGGCCCCGTCGTGGACGAGGTCGGGCATCGCGTCGGGGCCGCCCTCGGGAATCGCGTGGGCGGAGTATTCCACCATCCGGCCGCCCTTGACCAGCGGCGCGACCGCCGGGTGGGACTTGAAGTCGTCGAGCACGTCGTCGGGTGTACGCTCGTCGTGGACGGCGTCCTCGATGGAGTAGACGACACCGATGGCGAGCGTGCGTTTGTTCGTGTAGATGAACCCGCCGCCGACGGCGTCGCCGACCGCGCCGTCGCCGAAGTAGTGGATCGCCGCCCCCTCGTCGTCGGTGAGGTGGAAGCGATCCTCGATGGTCTCGCGGTCGTATTTGCGAACCTCCTTCGCGGAGACCGCGACGTCGTCGCGGTGCTGGGGTTCGGCCAGGCCGGCCCCCTCGCTCACGAGGGAGTTGGCTCCCTCCGCGAGGACGACCGTCGGCGCGTGCAGCCGTCCGTCCGGGCGGTCGGTCTCGACGCCGGCGATGGCCCCGTCCTCGCGAACGAGGTCGGTCACTGTCGTCTCCGTAATCAGCGTCGCGCCGGCCTCGACGGCCTGCTCGGCGAACCACTCGTCGAAGTCACCCCGAAGGACCATCCAGGAGTCGTTGTGGGGGTCGTCCTTCCAGGCCGCCGGCTGCATCGAGATCTCGGTGGCGTCACCCTCCTCGCTCAGCATCGAGAAGGTCTTCTCGGCGACGAATCGCTGCGTGGGCGCGTCGTCGAAGTCCGTCAGCTCCCGGATACGCGGGGTGAACATGATCCCGCCGAAGACGTTCTTCGTCCCCGGCGTCGTCCCGCGTTCGAGCACGATGACGTCGAGTCCTTCCTCGGCCATCGTCAGCGCGGCGGCGCTACCCGCCAGTCCCGCGCCGACGACGATGGCGTCGAACTCGCCGTCGTAGCTCGGTGTCTCGCTCGTGGGCTGGGGCATCGGCGGCCCCTCGCTCTCGAGGTCGTCCGTTTCTTCCGGTTCGGCGTCTGGTCCGGCGCCCTCGCCGGATTGTGCGTCCGTACTCATGCTGTCACCTCCTGGCCCTCACCGAGTTCCTCGCGAAGGAGTTCGAGCAGTTCGGGCATGACCTCGGCATAATCTTCGACGATGCCGTAATCGGCGTTCTCGAAGATCGGAGCGTTGGGATCGTTGTTGATCGCGATCACGGTCTCGGAGTCGTCCATCCCTTCGACGTGCTGGATCGCCCCGGAGATCCCGACGGCGATGTAGAGCTTCGGGCGGACGGTCTTGCCCGTCTGGCCGACCTGACGGGCCGGCTCGATCCAGCCCTCCTCGACGGCCTCCCGCGTGGCGGCGACTTCGCCACCAAGCAGGTCTGCGAGTTCCCAGAGGGGATCGAAGTCGCCCTCCAGGCCCATGCCGCCGGCGACGACGACCTCGGCATCCGTGATGTCGGCGACGTCGCCGACCTCGCGTTCGAGCACCTCGCTGCGTGTGTCGTCCTCGCTGACGACGACATCGACGCCCTCGATCTCGCCCTCACGGCTCTCGTCTGGATCTGGCGTGTCGAAGACGCCCGGCCGAACCGTTGACATCTGCGGGCGGTGATTCGGGCAGATAATCGTCGCCAGCGCGTCCCCGCCGAAGGCCGGCCGGCGCATCTCGTACCGCTCGTCGGTGATCTCGAGTTCCGTCGTGTCGGCCGTCAACCCGGCGTGGGTCGGGACGGCGACGCGACCGGCGAAGTCCCGGCCGGTGTGAGTCCCGCCGATCATCGCGATGTCGGGCTTGCGTTCCTCGACGAGGTGACGGAACTGTTCGCCGTAGGGATCCGCGCGATAGGGCTCGAAGATCGGATCGTCCGCCACGAGCACACGGTCCGCGCCGCGGGCGATGGCTTCGTCGGGGATGCCCGACTCGCGGACGCCCTCGCCCATCACCAGCGCCACGAGATCCTCGTCCTTCTGGTCGGCCAGATCACGACCTTTGCCGAGCAGTTCCCAGGCGACCTTCGCGACCTCGCCGTCGTGCTGTTCGACGAACACCCAGACGTCGCTGTGGGCCGCGACGTCGGCGGCGGTGTCCGCTTGGGCACCGGCGGCCATCTCAGAGCACCTCCGCGATCCGGTCGGCGAGCTTCTCGACGTCGTCGACAGTCTCCTGCTCGCGCGGGACCGGCTCGGCGGTCGCCATCCCGCCGACCTGCGTCGGCGAGACGGCCAGGCCGACCTCGTCTTCGATGCCCAGATCCGACGCTGCCCACTCGACCGGCTCGAAGTCGGTCTCGGCGAAGATCTTCCGGTGGAGTCCCGCTGTCCGGGGCTCGTTCTCGCCGAACTCCATGGCGACGACGACGGGCAACTCGGCGGCGACCCGCTCGTAGCCGCCTTCGACGTCGCGTTTCGCGACGAGGCGATCTTCCTCGGGCCGGGGTTCGAGATCCTCGACGTAGGTGAGCTGGGCCCAGTCGTTGTGGGCCGCGATCCCCGGCGGGACCTGCCCGGTCGAGGAGTCGGTCGTCTCCTCGCCGCCGAAGACGACGTCGGCGTCGAGTTCGTCGGCCGCGCGGGCCAGTGCGAGACTCGTCGGCCAGGTGTCGCTGCCGCCGAACGCGCGATCGGTCAGGAGGACGGCGTCGTCGGCACCCATCCCGACGGCCGCCCGGAGCACCTCGTGGGCGCTCGGTGGCCCCATCGTGAGGGCCGTGACCGTGCCGCCGACCGCGTCCCGTACCTCCAGGGCCGCCTCGACGGCGTTGTAGTCCGGTGCGTTCATGACTGCGTCGGCGTCAGCCCGGTTGAGCGTCCCCGTGTCGGGATCGATCGACACCTCCGCGGCGTCCGGGACCTGCTTGACACAGACCACGATGTTCCAACCGTCACTCATCGATACGTAGTCCCCCTATATAGTGGGATTGCGATTCGGTTCACATCGGGAGAACGGTTCCTCACGATAGTAAATGACAGCGAGATTCCCAGCGCGTGAAAACGCCTCCAGCCCGAATTCGAGATGCATCACGTCGCTCTCATTCTCACATCCGGGACGCATCACGGTCTTTTTTGACCACGATATCGTGATGCATCATTGTTCTGTACGCCCGTATATTGGGGGACGGTAGTCACGCCTGACTGCTGGCCTGTGAGCAGGTATCGCTCGGCAGCGAGCGGGGACGTAGCCTACAAGAGTTAAACCGGAGCCCACACAACGATACCTAATCAGGTGGTGTATCCCTGTCATCCCTTCCGGCAGTGACGGTCGGCGTCCCGGTCGTGGCCTATCGTGGGCCGGACGCCGCGTCCCTGGCCGAGCGCTGGAACGGGCCCGACCGTCCGTTTGTCCTTCGACCCTGGGAGACTGACAGTTCGGCCGAGACCGACGACCAGCGGCCAGTTGACTGTGTCGTCCTCGAAGCCAGAGCCGACCGCGACGTGAGCGCGTGGGTCGAGGCAGTGGGCGAGCGCCTCGGGGCAGTCCCGATCATCGTCGTCAGGGTCGGACAGATAACTGACCTCGAGTCGGCCATTCCCGACGGGGTGACGAGTCAGTTTACGGTCGCTCCGGAGGTCGACCGCGTCGCGTTGCTTTCGAAACTCGCGTCAGTCGTCGAGGAACACGTTTCTGCTCGCAGCGAGCGGTCGATACTCGAGTCGCTACTCGCGAATGTCCCGCTGTCGCTGTACGCAAAGGACCGCGACGGGCGACATGTCGCTGTCAGCGACGAAATGATCGACATGATCGGTCCGCCGTACATCGAAAATCAAGAGAGCAAACGCCATCATCATCCGGCGGACGTCCTCGGGAAGACCGACTTCGACCTCTACGGTCCGGAACTCGCCGTCGAGAGTACCGACGCCGAACAGTCCGTCATCGAGACCGGCGAGCCCGTCGAGGATCGCGTCGAGGAGTCCTACGGCGAGCGCGGCATGGGTTCGAGCGTCGTGACGTCGAAAGTCCCCTGGTACGGCCCGGACGGGAGCGTCCGCGGGACGATCGGCGTTACCCGTGACATCAGCGAGCGCAAGCAGTACGAACATCAACTCAAGCGCCAGAACGAGCGCCTCAGACGCCTCGCCACGATGGTGAGCCACGACATCAGGAACCCGCTGTCGGTCGCGGTGGGCCGCCTGGCGATCGCCCGGGAGACCGGCGATCCCGAGCACTTCGCGGCCGTCGAGCGCGCGCACGATCGCATCGACGCGCTCGTCTCCGACATCATCACTGTCATGCGACAGGGTGAACCTGCGACGGATCTGGACGCCGTCCCACTCGCCGATCTCGTACGCGATGTTTTCGAGGAGCACGCCACAGCGGGAGTCCGACTGACTGTCTCGACTGACGCGACGATCTATGTCGATTCCGGTCGTGTTCGGCAACTGTTCGAAGAGCTGTTCGAGAACGCGATCGAGCACGGCCGCGACGCGGACGGCGTCATGACGATCACCGTCGGCGACCTCCCCGACGGAACCGGCTTTTTCGTGGCCGACGACGGGGTCGGATTGTCAGCTGACCATCAGGAAAAACTTCTCAAACCGGGGCTTTCGGGGTCGAACACCTCGACGCTCGGACTCGCGCTTGTCGCAACCATCGCCGACGCTCACAACTGGTCGATCAATCTCACGGAAAGCGAGGAAGGGGGCGCACGCTTCGAGTTCCACGGCGTCAGGAACTTCGACGCCTCGTCGTCGGGACGGCGATCACGAGATGCCTAACAACTCGAAGGCCCGATCCTGGTCACCGTCCATCCGTGAGAGAATCGACCGCGCACGCTCGCTGGCTGCTGTATCGGCAGCGACGTGGACCATCCCTTCGCCGGGCTGGCCGTAGACGACGCTGGCCCCGGGCGGCGCGACGATAATCGCGGGCAACGTCGCGAGATCCTCCTCGCCGTCGACGACCACTATCGTCGAGGGGTCCTCACGGTCGAGCGCCTCGGCCAGGGCGGCAAGCAGGTCGGCAGTCACCGTCCCGGCCGGATTGTCGACCTGAACGCGGTACTCGAACCACTCCTCGTCCGCGTCGGTCCCGACGATACGGTCTCTGACTCCCGCCTCGACCGCACACCGCTCGGTTCGCTCGTCGATCAGCGAGACATCTGGCGGTCGTCCCGCCTCGAGCAGGTGATAGGTGACGATGTCGCCGACGGCGATCAGGGGATCGCCCGCTTCGGCCAGTAGCGAGTCGGCGTCGGTAAAGACGGGGCCGAACGGCTCTTTTAGCGCACTCCGAAGCGACTCTGGCAAGGAGAGGACGACGTCGCCTCCGGCACCGCTGCCGTCACGGTCGAGTGGCGTCGATGGCTCTTCCGACACGGTCTATCGAACCTTCAGCGCGTACTTGCCGGGTTCGGTGACTTCCATCTCGGTGGCGATCTCACTCTCTTCGGGGTGGGTAATGATGACGTAGCCCGCCCAGTCCTCGGTGAGCGAACTCGACCCGCAGGCCTGACAGACGTCGGCTTCCGGGTTGTCCTGCACCCGGTGGCACTCACGACAGACGTACCGATCGGCCATCAGTTCTCACCCGCTTCGGCGCGCGCTTTGCGCTCCTCCTCGAGCCAGCCGTGCTTGCCCAGGCCGACCTGTTTTGCCGTCAGGCCGATCTTCGAATCCCGGGGGTTGCGCTCGTCGATGGACTTGGTGACGATCCGGGCTCGCACCGAGTCCCCGACCGTGAGCGTCCGATTGGAGTCCCGGGAGGCGAGTTGCTGATTCTCGCCGTCGTAGGCCAGATACTCGTCGGAGATCTGGGAGACGTGCAACAGACCGTCGACCGGGCCGATCCCGACGAACGCGCCGAAGTTGACGACCTCGACGACCTCGCCGTCGACGACCTCCTGCATCTGGGGGTCGTAGGTTAGCGCGTCGAACTCGGCGACGTAGTAGACGCCCGGTTCGTTGGGGACAACCGCCCCCTCGCCGATGTCGTGGACCTCCGTCACGGAGACGATACTCCCGACGTCCTCGTCCATTTGCCCCTCGAGTTTGTCCTGTAGCAGTCGTTTCACGAGTCCCGGCGTGACGTCTGCCAGGTGCTCGGGCGGTACCTCGACCGTGTCGCGCAATCGAACCCGTTTGTACATGTTATGGCTGAGTGATCGCGAGTTTGTTCCGGCCCCTTAAACCAATTACTGGACGGTCCGCGGCCAGCAGGGCCTCTCGCAGCGGCCCGTCGTTGGTGACGGCGTAGGCGTCCAGTTCGCGGGCGAGTTCCAGCACCGCGTCGTCGGCGTTCGTCGCATCGTGTTCCCGGATCGTGCACCGCTCGACGAGGTCGCGACCGACGCTCGCCGCCGTGGCTTCCTCGCCGCCGCCGTCCGAGAGCCGATCGAGTTCCGCGACGACCGCCTCGGGGACGACCAGGTTCGTCTCACCGATCACCCGATCGAGTTCCTCGAAGACGCGGACGTTACATTCGACCGGCATCATCAGTGCGTTGGTATCCAGGACCGCAGTCATTCGCGGAGCGTCCCGACGCCGATCAGCCGCCAGCGCGCGCCGATCCGACGGTTGATCGCGATCTTCGCCCCCTCGCGGGCACACACCGGCCGTTTGAGCGCGACCTCGGCCTCGCCGTCGCGAGCACTCGTGACCGAGCCGACGGTCGTCGCCGTCCCGATCGTCAGCATGAGCGGTTCGCCCGTCGAGATTTCCTCGACCTCGTCGGTATCCTCGCCGACGACGCGGTCGAGCAACTGAATGTCCATCGTGAACGACTCCTGGACCGGCGGGAGCGTCCCGGGCGGCCCGGCGATCTGGCCCGCCAGCGCGTCGCCTTTCGTGAGCGAGGGATCGAGTCCGGTCCCAACACCCAGCAATCCACCGGGCGTGACTTCGTCGACGGCCCCCCCGCCGGCCTGCAGCGACCGGACGTTCGTCGTGACGGGCCGCCACTCGGTCTGGCCGCCCTCCGCGACCTCGCGGCCGGGTCGGAGCTCGATCTCGTCGTCGGCTTCGAGGCTGCCCTGGGCGAGACTGCCGCCCAGCACGCCCCCGGCAAGCGAGTCCCAGGTCGATCCTGGGCGATTTACGTCGAAGCTCCGGGCGACCAGCATCTCGGCGTCGGCGTCGCGATCGCGCTCGGGCGTCGGGATCTCCTCCTCGACGGCCTGGATGAGCAGATCCATGTTGACGTTCTGGCCCGCGCTAATCGGGACGATCGGCGCGTCCTCGGCGACGGTCCCCTCGATGAACTCCTGGATCTGCTCGTAGTTGCGCCGTGCCTGCTCGGCGTCGACCAGGTCGATCTTGTTCTGGGCGACGACGATGTTGTCGATCCCGATGATGTCTAAGGCCATCAGGTGTTCCTCGGTCTGTGCCTGCGGAACGTCCTCGGTCGCCGAGATGACTAGGACGGCCCCGTCCATGATGGCCGCGCCGGCGAGCATCGTCGCCATCAGCGTCTCGTGGCCGGGCGCGTCGACGAAGGAAACCGTCCGCAGAACGTCGGTCTCGACGTCGTGCTCGGGGCACGCTTCGGCGACGGTGTACCCCGCCGCGTCCGCACCCTCCGGACACTTCCGGAAGGTCGCGTCGGCGTACCCCAGTCGGATCGAGATCCCGCGTTTCATCTCCTCAGAGTGCTGATCCGTCCACTCCCCGCTGAGAGCTTCGACGAGCGTTGTCTTCCCGTGGTCGACGTGCCCGACGAGTCCGATGTTCACCTCCGGGTGTCCGTTGTTTCCTGTCATCTCCAGAGTAATCGTGACCGAATATTCCCGCCTGGCAGTCATAAAGGTACTGTTCTCGGCCCACTGGTCCGTGCGCAACGGGAAATCCTCAACTTCGAAATCGACGCCACGAAGCGCCCGACAGCTGCCCGATCACTCCTCGCCGGGACCGGATCGGTACGTCCAGCGCGACTCGACGTTGCGGTTGGCCAGAACGACCAGCCCGTCGTCGGTCCGCAACCGACTCTTCCGGAGCCCGATGTCCGCGACGGTGCCTGTCGTCGACTCGGTCGTCACGGTGTCGCCCTTGTTGAAGTCCGGGTCCCGGAGCAGGTAGACGCCGGCGACCGTGTCGGCGATCATGTTCGAGAGGGCATACGAGACCCCCAACCCGATGAACCCGGCGGCGGTTCCGAGGCTCGCCGCGACGTTGCCCAATCCGAGGACGTTCAACAGCGCGAGCCCGGCCCCGAACCACAGGAACGTCCCCACGACGAGCAGGAGGAAGTCGACGATGAGGCGCTGATCGGCGGGATACACCCGTTCGAGGACCGACCGGACGACTGTCGTGACGAGTTTGATCCCCACGTACGCGACGGTGAGAAACACCAGCCCGGAGAGCGCGCGCGGGATCGCGGCCAGGACGTCCGCCTGGAACGATTCGATCACCGTCTCGATCACGCCGACAGCGAGTACCGTGACCATGTGACGTGGCTCGGATTCACGCGGTAAAACGCTACTGCCCGCCGGTGGGCCGCCCGACGAC
This sequence comes from Halorhabdus tiamatea SARL4B, assembly GCF_000470655.1. NCBI lineage: Archaea > Methanobacteriati > Methanobacteriota > Halobacteria > Halobacteriales > Haloarculaceae > Halorhabdus > Halorhabdus tiamatea. The sequence goes on along the minus strand of NC_021921.1, from coordinate 2,058,412 downwards.
ACTGGAGACAGCATCGCCGAGTCTCCCCGGCCGAGACGCTCTTGTGCCTCGCCACCCGAGAGCCGTCCGTGCGGGAGTATCGCTTCGAACTCGCGCTGTGTGGGACACTCGAGGATGGCGAGCGCCTGCTCGCCCGCCAACTCGGTGCGCACGTCCACGGCCGCCGGATCGCCGACGTCGTGGCCCTCGACCCGGGTCCCGAATTCGAGCAGCGAGCCGCCATCACCGACGGGACGATTCCGCCGGCGGCCATCGAATCGCCGGTCGGCCCCGGCCAGGCCAGGCCGCTCCGGGACGTCTTCCCCGACCGCCGCCCCGACGAGCGCCACCGGATCGCCGACCGGGCGGTCGAGGCCGGCTTCTTCGAGTCCGAGCGCCGGCACGGGGATCGGTACGTCCGGCAGGTCACTCGCTACCCCGACGCGTGGTTCGACCGCCTGGTCGGCATCGAAAACAAGCCCGATCTCGACCGACCGGGCGACCTCCAGACCCAACTCCGGACCGACGTCTCGCTCGGCCTCTTCGACGAAGTGATCCTGGCGACGGCCTCTCACGTCACCGGCGCACACCGCAACCGGCTCCCCGAGGAAGTCGGAATCTGGCGGTTCGACCCCGACACCGGCGAGCGCGAGGTGCTCAAGGAACCGACGTCACTCTCGACCGACGAGTGGGGTCTCGAGGTGATCGAACGCGAACCGGGCCAGGCCGCCGTCCAGCCAGTCGATCCCGCGGCGAAAAGTCGCGCCCGCCGGCGGCTCGCCGAGCGGGCCCACGGCAAGGGCTGGCGGACCTTCGCCTGGCCGGCGTGTACCCGGTGTGACCCCGACGGTGCCGAGGCCGCTCCTGCGGTGCCATACTGCGCCTATCACGACCGGATCGTCAACCCCGTCGAGGACTGCGGAGAGGCCTGCCCGGGTCACGAGCCGGCGGATCCGTCCGCGGTCGACGTCGAGGCCGTCCGCGATTCGCGGTCGATCTGGGTACACGACCCGGCCGGCCGACAGCGCCGACAGGTCGGCCTCGATCGCTTCGGGTAGGGGGTCGCTCCTGGCGCTACTCCTGTATCTCCCGTCGCAGGTATAGGAAAGCAGTGTAGACGCCGGTAAAGACGATGACGAACGCCGCCGTTTCGACGAGGTTGACCGCTCCGTCCATCACCAACTGGATCGCGAGATAGACGACCGTGGCGACGACGGCACTGATCGCGACGGCAACGGCTGGGTTCTCCGCCGGAACATCGCTCAACGACGCAGGATCGAGATCCATGCCGGCCCTTCGCCCGCCAGCACATAGATGTTGGGCGTCGGCAGCCTATCGTGACTGTGAGACGTGCGCTACTCACTCGAACAATTCGTCGAGCGTCCGATCGCCGTCCGCTCCCTCGTTGAGCACGGCTGGATCAGCAGGTGCTGCATCGGCGTAGAACGTCTCCGCTCGAAGCTCGGCCACCGAGGATGCATCCACGGTCTCGTCGGATTCCGTCGGCTCGTCGTATGCGAGGGCTTCGCGAACTGGTTCCGGAAGCGCTGGCCGAGGCGCGTCTTCGTGACGCCGGACCGTCTCCGTCTTGTGGGTCGCGTCGTGGGCAGCACGCATGATCGGGAGGCCGCGAAGGTAGTTGTACTCCGCGAGCAGATCGACGCCGAACGGGGTGAGTTCCCAGAAGTCGGCCGGGATGTCCCTGACGTCGGCGTTCGGTTCGTGGTGGTACTGCGCGAGGATATCGTGCTCGGCCAGATCACCCAGTTGCTCGCGGATCGTCGAGCGACTCTTCGGGACGTAGTAGTCGAACTCGGTGATCGAAACCAGGTGGGCGGGATGGCCGAGAACGACCTGGAGCACGTTGTGTCGCGTCTCCTGGGAGAGATACCGCTGGACGGTCCGCTGTGTTTCGTACGGCGCACCATCGTCCACCCCGAACACCTCCTCGATAGCGGGACTTCCGCGACCGGTGGCCCCGTCCGGCGGTACGTGGGGATGGCTCATCGTGAGACACACTACTGGCGGACGTGTGGTAAACGTTTCGGGCAAACCATGACGGTATTTTTGATTATCTCCGACATGGTCGAAACGTTCATTAGCCGAGACTGTGTACCGGGCCGGTACCGATGGGGAACGGGAATGGGAATGGGAATGCTGCACGGCGTCGCCGGGTACACGCGGCGCTACAGCGAGCACTTTCAGGGGTAACGCTGTCGAGCGAGGATTACACGGCGATCCGGACATGGGTCAACGAGGAGTTACCACAGTTGCAAGCCGCTGGCTACACCACCTACGTCGTCTTCGGGAGTTATCGCCGGGAGTACCACCGCTCGCTCCGGATCGCACAGTACGAACTCGCCAAGCCCACGACTGCGACCGCCGTCGTCCTCGGCGATACCCCACCGCTCGGACTCACTCTCGGTCGAGACAGAACTGATCCGCTGGAGTTCGAACTCAAGTTCCATCTGCTGACCGAGTTCGCCGATCGAAACGTCGCCATCTACGAAAAGGACTCCGGCGGCGAGGCCGTCGAACTTGGACTGCTCCGGGGGGATCACTGTTTCGACCAAACGGTGGTTCTTCCACGTGACTACTACGGGATCGGACACACTGACTTCGGCGGGAAAGACGAGGTTCTGGCAGTGGCCAGACGCATCGCGTTCGCCGACGATCTGGACGAGAGTCAGAAGAAAGCGGAACTCCGAGGCCTGCTCGCGACTGCCCGTGATGACGGCATCGAGCTCACCGAACACGAACTCACGGTGTTTCTCGATGACGCGCTCGAAAACAGAGACGAAACCGAACCGTCCTACAGCTGGGTCCATCTCGCTCTCTTCCGACAGTTCGAGGTGGCGAATCGATGCCGAACGTGGCACTCCAGGGAGGACCTCCGGGAGGCCGTCACGAGCGTCGCGCTTGCTGCACCGGGTCAGTGGGCGGTAGACGTTGATGCAGACTGATAGCGCATACCTCCGACTTCAGGCGGAGGTCAAGCGGTAGGCCCGGCACGACAGCCGCCGACGGTGGCCGGGCCGGATTTCGACCGCAACCGTTTTGGTGTGGCTCCGCGTACCATGGTCTGCTACGGAATCGGTGAGACGCCGGCCCCGAACCACAAGGGGCGGCGAACCAGCGGTGGTTCGCACGGCGATGACACGGATTCCGATGGGGCTTGTTTGACCGGGCCACAGCCCTATACGAGGGAGGAAACGAGAGTTCCCCCGGTGTGCCGCCGGTTCCCTCTGAGTGCGGGTTGGAACCTCGAACGCCACACTCGGCGGAAATCCGATGGTCGGATTCCACGTCCTTCAGGGCATGGAGGAGGTCAATTGGCCGATTAGCGGTAGTGTCCGGGGACGGTCATTCCTTGGCCGGCCAGTCCGCCGGCAGGCGCGATAGCGTCGCACTGATCTTGAAATCGTCAAGTTCCGTATTCTCCCGTAACCAGTTCGCCGCGGCGACGTGGGCATCCTGTCCGTTCGGGATGTGGATTCCATCGGGGGATCGGACGACGAACGGGAGTTCGAGCACGTCCCTTTCGAGTACGGTTGCCAGTTCATCGTGGTCCGCTGATCCCGCTACAAGCCGGATCAATTGCCGGGCCGGTATCGGCGACCCCCACGAATGCCGGCGAGCTAATTTCCAGACGAATATCGCCCGTGAGTCTGTCATTTGCCTACACTGTCTCGCTTTCCTATTTATATTCGCCCAGTTCTGATGGGCACAAGTGTCCAACAGATTTAACACGCGGCGACATGATTGTTGAGACAACACGCACACCATGTCGAGCCAGAAACCCCCGGATAAGACGACAGAATTACCCTCGATGGACGAACTGCGCGACGAGTATCCCAGCGGGTGGCGGATCATCGTCCAGAACGAGAGCGTCGGCTACATCCTCGATGCACTGATGGATGCGCTTCCAAGTCGTGAATTCACGAAGTCGGAACTCGCCACTGAAGCCGGTGTCAGCCGCCAGTCGGTATACACCCACCTGGAGTTGCTTCTCGCACTCGAAGTCCTCGAACCCGTCGCGAATTCATCACCGCAGCGATATCGTGTCGCTGCCGACAGCGAACTGCTCGACCTCCTCCACCAGGTGAACGGATTCGTCAACGGGAAACTTTCGCAGTGAGGCCACAGTCGCAAAACACCGTCTCACAGCACGAACGTCTCTCCGTCGACCGCCAGCGGCCGATCGAAGGCCGTCTCGACCGGCAGGTAGTGCGAGAGGTGGACGATCCGTAACTCGCCGGCGTCGAGTTCCTCGCCGAACCGCCTCGCCCCCTCGATGGTCATGTGCTTGCTCCCGTAGGTCATCGGCACGCCGTCGACGTAGTCCGCCCCGCCGGCCGGGTGGGTGTCACACCGGTCAGCCGGGAGGATGCCGTCGACGAGCAACAGGTCGGCCCCGGCGAGGGCGTCCCGGCTCTCCTCGGGAACATCGTAACTCGTATCGCCCGACAGCGAGAGTTTCGCACCCGTCTCGGGGTCCTCGACGACGAGGCCGTAACACGACAGCGGCGGGTGATCGACGGGGACGAGCGTGACGTCGAAGCCGGCGACCCGAAACGACGCGAAGGGATCGCGAGCCCGGACGTCGATGACGTCGAGGTAGTCGTAGCGCTGCCGGACGCTTTCGGCGACGCTCCGGCCCGTCGCAGGGTCGACCTCGCTCGCGGCGTAGACCGGCATGTCCCGTGTCAGGCGATAGAGGTTACCCAATCCGTCGAGGTGATCGAAGTGGACGTGGGAGATCACCGCGGCGTCGGGAACGTCGAGGTCCTCCCGGAGAAACTGCGTCCGGAAGTCCGGGCTGGCGTCGATGAGGAGCGTCTCGTCGGTGCGTTCGTTGCGAACGTGGACCGAGAAACGGGTTCGCTCGACGCCGCGATCGCCGACCGCGACGCCGCGGTCGCGTAGCTGTGTGCGGAGCGCGTCGTCGGGATCGCGAGCACGTTCGCAGACCTCACACGTACACCCGACCGTCGGCGTCCCGGTCGTGTCGCCGGTCCCGAGCAACGTGACTTCCATCGACGGGAGCGTGGCGGCGGTCAGGCAAGGGCCTGACGATACCGGTGGCCGGGCAGTGCGGCGACGGACTCACTGACGGAGGCGACCGCCAGACCGAAGACGACACGCCGCCAAGGCAGGCCGATGCCACCTGCGACACTGCCAGTCCCCGGTCTCGGCACCTACTCGGACGCGAACCGCGAGCAATGGGTCGAGACGGTCCGGACCGCCCTCGACGTTGGGTATCGCCACGTCGACACGGCCCAGGGGTACGACAACGAACAGTACGTCGGCGAGGGAATCGCCACCTCGTCGGTCGATCGAGAGGACGTCTTCCTCGCGACCAAGGTCGATCCCGATAACCTCGCCCGCAAGGACGTCCGCACGTCGACGACGGCGAGTCTCGATCGGCTCGGCACCGAGTATCTCGACCTGCTGTACGTCCACTGGCCGACCCACACCTACGAGGCCAGTGAGACGCTGGCCGCGCTCGAGCAACTTCACGACGATGGCGCGATCAGAAATATCGGGCTCTCGAATTTCACACCCGCACTGCTCGATGAAGCCCGTGAGGTTCTGGACGTCCCGATCACCGCCCACCAGGTCGAGTGTCACCCGCTCCTCCAGCAGGATCGACTCCGGGAGGACGCCCGCGAGCACGACCACTGGCTGGTCGCGTACTCGCCACTCGCCCAGGGCGAGGTCTTCGAGGAGCCGAAGATTCAAGAGATCGCAGACAAGCACGGCGTTTCCCCGGCGGCAGTCAGCCTCGCGTGGCTCGACACGAAGGAGAACGTCGTCCCGATCCCGAAAGCCAGCAGCCGCGAGCACCTGGAAGCCAACCTGGCGGCGTTGAAAGTATCTCTCGATCCCGAAGACGTCGCGGCGATCGACGCCATCGGTCGGGAACACCGGGTCATCGACCCGGATTTCGCCCCCTGGAATCAGTAGCGCGAAAATATCTCACTAGCCGGCGGGCCGACCGCCCACTCAGTCCTCGGAGTGGCTGTGGTCGTGCCCTTCGTGATCGTGGCCGCCGTCCGCACTCGGCGTCCCGCCGGCGACCAGCGCGTCGTGATCGCCCTCGATCATGTCGAGGTTCTTCAGGTTGTCCCGTTCCTCGAAGTTGGCGACGGCGTCGACGAGGTCGTCCTGGGTGAGCGTGGTGCGTTCCTCGGTCAGGGCATTCAGGACGGCCTCCCGGAGGACGAGTCGGAGATCGCTGCCGGTCAATCCCTCGGTCATCTCGGCGAGCTCCTCGGGATCGTAGTCCTCGATCTCCATGTCCCGGGTGACGACCCGGAGGATGTCGGCGCGCATCCCCACGTCGGGCTTGGGGAAGTTGACGATCTCGTCGAAGCGCCGCCAGGCCGCCGCGTCGAGCTGGTCGGGGTGATTGGTCGCGCCGATCAACAGGACGTCGTCCTGGATGAGGCTGATCTCGTCGATCGACTTCAGTAGGGTGTTGACCGCGCGCTTGATCGCGGCGTGTTCGTCGCTGGCGCGCGTCTTGGCGACGAAGTCGAACTCGTCCATGAAGAGGATACACGGCGAGAGTCGCCGGGCCACCTCGAAAGTCTTCTCGACGTTCTTGGCCGTCTCGCCCAGATACTGGGAGGTGATCATCGACAGCTTCACCTCGACGAAGGGCAGGTCGAGTTCGTGGGCGAGCGCCCGGGCGACGCTGGTCTTGCCGGTCCCCGGCGGCCCGACGAACAGGAGTTTGCCGATCTCCCGGAGGCCGATCCGCGCCAGATAATCGCGGTGTTCGATGGCCTTGACGAGTTTGTTGATCTCGCCCTCCTGGTCTTCCGTGAGCACGAGATCGTCGAGACGCATGTCGACTTCCTCGGGCGCGCGGATGTCCACGAGGTCGAGCATCTCCTCTTCCTCTTCCTCCGCGAAGTACTCCTCGAGTAAGCTGTCGATCCAGGCCCGGTCGGCGCGGGCGGGACGGACCTGTTCGCGCGCTCGCTTGTAGCTGACCTCGTCGAAGTCGTCCTCGAAGATCGAGGCCAGCGTCGGGTTCTCGAGAATTTCCTCGAGCTCGATCCGCTTGCCGAGCCACTCTTCGGCCATCTCGCGGTCGGTGAGTTTGATCTCCTCCGAGAAGTCGTCGTGGCTGGTGAACATCAGCCCCGAAACTGTGTCCCAGGGGTCATCGACACCCGTTGCTTCGCGGGTGGCCTCGACAGTCGGGACCAGCGGTCGTTCGATCGTGCCGTTTTCCCAGAAGACGGTCCGATAGATCGACGGCAGATCGTCCGGTTCGAGGTCCTCTCGCTCGGAGTAGACATCCGTCGTGAGGACAAACTCCACGACGTCGCGTTCCGGTTCGCTCATCTCCGGGAGCTTTGTAGCGCAAGCGACATAAGCCACTCGAAGACGGCCAGACGTGTCGTCGATCAGTCTCGTGATCGCGTTGCTCCCAATGTACAACCTCTAAGGTGACCCGCCAGAAACGCCGACTCGATGACCAGCGTCAAGGAATTTCGGATCGACGACGAGCCGACCGCGACCGCGCTCGGTCGGGGCGCGTTCGTCTTCACCGACGACTACTCGGTGTTCGACTGGGGGACGATGCCCGACGAGATCCCGGGGAAGGGAGCCGCGCTGTGTACGATGGGCGCAGCCAACTTCGAGAGCCTGGAGGACGAGGGAATCCCCACCCACTACGAGGGGGTCGTCGTCGACGGTGAGACGACAGCTGTCGATGCGGCGATCGACGTGGGCGAACAGCCCCGCGAGATGGCCATCGAGTTGACCCAGGTTCCGGATCTGCCTCACAATGTTGACGGCTACGACTACGACGCCTACCACGACGCAGCGGGCGAGAACTATCTCATCCCTCTGGAGATCGTCTTCCGGAACACCGTCCCCGTCGGGTCGAGCCTGCGAAAGCGCTCCGCGCCCGAAGATTACGGCCTCGACTGGGAGACCTGGCCCGACGAGGTTGTCGACCTGCCCGAACCGGTCGTCGAGTTCTCGACGAAGTACGAGGAACAGGACCGCTATCTATCGCGGGCGGAGGCCGACCGGATCGCCGGCCGTGCGGACGTCGACGACCTCGAGTCGGTCGCCCGCGCGGTGAACGACCTGCTCAACCGCCGGGCCGCCGAGGCGGGGTTCGTCCACGAGGACGGCAAGATCGAGTGTCTCTACTACCAGGGTGAGATCCGCGTCGCCGACGTCGTGGGGACCTTCGACGAGAACCGCTTTTCCTACGACGGTCAGGAGGTCAGCAAAGAAGTCATCCGGCAGTACCACAAGCGCACCCAGCCCGAGTGGGTCGAGGCCGTCGGCGAGGCGAAAGTGGCGGCCAGCGACGAGGGAGTCGCCGACTGGAAGTCACTGTGTGACCGCCGGCCCGAATCGCTCGACCAGCACGTGATTGACGTCGCCGCCGACCTCTACGCCGCGGGGACGAACGCGTATCTCGACCGCGAGGTCTTCGACGCGCCGTCGATCGAAGACGCGATCGAGGCGGCCCGGAACCTGTAGCTCGGCGCTCGAACGACGGCTTCGTGACCTCCCAGCCGGTCCAGACGTGTTACAGCGATTCCCGACACGACGGACAGTACGCGTGGCGCTGGTAGCTCGTGGGGGAGTCGAGGTCGCTCCCGCATTCCTGGCACGTGTCGTAGTGGGTGACCTGCATGACTATTTCACCAAGAGAACCAGCGGGGTTTAGCCCTTCCAGAAGGAGCCGTTTCTGCCTCTTTTTAGGCTGCCCAAAAACAAACCTCACGAAATTTTCTACGGATCTTCCCAGCGTCGGGCCCTGCAATCTGACGGATGGCAATCTTTTTGGGTCCGTTTCCCGTATGTATGAATCGAATCATGGACGCTGATGAACTCCAGGAGATGCTCGAAGCGAACGGTGAACTGATGGTCGCGGTCGCGGAATTCGACCAGCCGCTGGAACTCCACCTCCACGACGCCGAAATCGACGACGAGTCGGTCCGACTCGAACTCACTGACGGCGTGCTCACGTTCGACGTCGACGAGGTCTCGGGCGCGTGGCAACACACGCACTCGCTCGCGGACCTCGGCCTCGAATAACGCCCTCGTCTGCTCCGCCTGCTCCCCTTTTTCGCTCACTCCTCGGAATCGCCGCCGTCGGTCACAACCTCGCCCAGCCCGTCGATGGGCCGGTCGGGGTTGAGTTCGTCGAGTTGCTCGGGTGCGCCGAGCTGGGCGTCGGTCTCTTCGGGATCACGTAGCCGAGTCCGCCCGCGATGGGCGTAGATCTCGTCGTCGAGGTGGAGGTCGATCGCTTCCAGCAGTGCTTCGGCCTCCAGGGGCTGGCCGATCTTCTGGAGTTCTTCTTCGGTCGCCTCCGGCGGGACGTTGAACACGCGCTGGGTGATGATCGGCCCCTGATCGAGGTCGGTCGTCACGTAGTGGGCGGTGACGCCCGCGATCCGGACACCCTCCTCGATGGCCTGCATGTACGCCGACGCGCCGGGGAAGGAGGGCAAAAGCGAGGGATGGACGTTGATGATTCGGTTCTCGTACCGGAAGACGACGTCCGGGCTGAGAATGCGCATGTATCGTGCGAGGACGATCAGATCGGCGTCGTACTCCGCGAGCAAATCCAGCAGTTCTCCTTCGTCGGGCGTGCCCTTCTCGTCGCCGATGTCGTGGAAGGGCACGTCGTATTTCTCGGCGAGGGGCTGGAGGTCGGGATGATTGCCGATGACGACCTCGACGTCTGCCCCCAGGTCACCACTCGCCCAGGCCTCGAAGATCGCCTCGAGACAGTGACTCTCCTTCGTGACGAGGACCGCGATGGACTGGGTCTCTCGGTCCTTCGGGAACCGGACCGTGATGTCGACGTCGAGATCGTCGGCGAGGGCCTGGAGATCCGCTCTGAGTGTCTCCTCCGTGACGATCATCTCGCTGGTGTCGACCATCGTGGTCATCCGGAAGAGTCCCTCCCGGACCGCCTGATCCAGGTCCTCGATGTTGACACCGCGTTCGAACAGTAGCGAGGTGACTTCGGCGATCAGTCCCGTGGAGTCGTCGCCGACGACGGTGATCTCTGTGAACTCACGAGTCACGGCCACCACCTCGGGAGTCGCGTGCTGGCGCTCATTGGGAAGCTATGGCAGCCACGCGAGCAAAAAGGGTGCGTTTTCTGCGTCCGCCGCGGTCGTCGGAAATCTCCGCGTACGAGTGATCGGACGAACGCGAGACGAGATCTGGACCGAACCGTTATGATTCGTTGCGGACGATCTCGTAACTGAAGTCCGTCGTGTTGTGTGGCATGATCTGGACGGTCCACTCACCGGCGCTTGGATCGTCGACGCCGTAGACGAACTGTTTGGCCTCGTTACCGCTCGTATACGGACCCTGGGTTTCGCCTCGACTCGCTGCGCTCGTGAGACTGACGCTACCCCGGTTCGTGACTTGCGCACGCTGGTGGTCGGCGACCGTGCCGTTGGGTGCGACGAAGGTCACGTCGAAACTCGCCGGGCGATCGTTGGCCATCTCACGATACTGGCTCGCCGACAGCGTGAGCGTGACGTTTTCGACCTCATCGCCGACCTGGAAGTCCGTCACGAAGGGGTCTTCGGGCTGCTCCCAGATCTGGAAGCCCAGGTCTACCTGTTGCCAGTAGTCGCTTTGGTCCTGACGGCCGGGATCTTTCAGTCCGAGGTCGACCATCGCGTCGTAGTCGCCGACGCTGGCGTCCGAGGGCGCGTTGACGGTGATCTCGACCGTCGCGTTCTCCCCAGCGGCGACCTCGCTCGGCGCTTCGATGTCGAACCACGAGCGCTGTGCCGTTGCCTGGTCGCGATAGCGCGACTCTTCCGTCTCGATCGACGGGTTCAGCGGCACCGCGTTCTCGCCAGTGTTCTCGACGACGACCTCATAGGTGTAGTCACTCCCTGCCTGGATGCTTGTCGAGTAATACGACGGGCTCTGGATGGTCACAGTCGGCTCCTGATAGACCTCCACGCTGATGGTGGCCGCGTGAATCGGTTGGGGTGGCCGTGCCGGATAGGAAATCGTCTCCTCGGTTAACGCGATCGCGGCCTGGTAGTCACCGAGTTCCGTGTCCTCGGGGACCGAGACGGTCACGGTGAACGTCCGTTCGGCATTGGCTCCGAGGGTGGTGTTCGCGTCTTCGATCGTTATCCAGGCGTCCTGGATCGGGTGTGCCTCTAGCTGTGGCAGGACGACGTGTGGCGACAGTTCAACGGCGTGGTCTTCGCCATTGGCGACGGTGATGTTGAACGTCGTCGAATTGCCTGGTTTGACTTCGCCGTACTGGTATTGATCGTCGAGGTAGAGATGCGTGTAATTGGTCGCGTTCGTCTGTGACGATCCGGCACTTGCCTGTGACGATCCGGCACTCACGGTCGTGACGGGCTCGTCAGCGGCGACTGGTTCACCCTGGACGGGTGCACTGTTCTCCAGCGGGACGTGGGCGGCGGCAGCCGGCGTTATCAACGCGGCTACCAGCGCAATAATCAGTACATTGCGGTGCTTCATGGGATTCTCTCCTGGAGGGCTAGAACCCTCATCAAAGGCTATTTTTCGCCCAACTAATCAACGTTCCGGATATACTTTCTAGTAGTTCAGTACGGGGATACAATCGAGGTGTCTGTCAATACTGGCAAACGCTACGTTCTTTCCAGTCTTGATACTCCGATGCGGTTTCCCTGACAGAAGACGGCTCAGAGGGCCAGCACGACTGCCCCGATCACGAGCGCCACCACGATGCCGACGACGTTGTAGTTGACGTCACCGGTCTGAATGACTCGCGCCCGGGCACACCACCACCGGTAGACTGCCACGACGCGCTCGTAGACGGCGTCGAAGCCGTAGCCCATCGCCAGTGCCGACAGCAGCCCCTTCGGCGCGGCGTCGTTGATCGGCTTCCGGAAGCGGAATCCGAGATAGCCCACACCGAGGATCGCGGCGGTCAGCGCCAGTGTCTGGACGGTGAGCGTGTGCTCGACGAAGCCGACGATCGTATAGCCGTGAACGTCAGCGCTGGGGAAGTAGGTCTCGAGAGCGCCCGATAGCGGCCCGATCGCCAGCCACGACGTGGCCGTGAGGCCAGCCAGGATCGCCAGCGGGCCGGTCATCGCCGGCGGCGACTCAATGACGGACTCACTGGGTTCGCCCAGGAACATCAGGTAGTAGATCCGCAGCGAGTAGACGACCGTGAGCACGGCCGTGATCGCCAATACGACGAAGGCCGCGACCTCGACCGGCCCGCCGTCCATCGCCGTGCTGAAGATGTACTCCTTGCTCCAGAAGCCGTTGAACCCGGGCACGCCGATCAGCCCGAGGATGCCAACGAGGAAGGCGACGTTGGTTATCGGCATCTGCCGGCGGTTACCGACGCCACGGAACTCGTACATGTCGACGTGCTTGTGGACGGTGCCACCCAGCGCGAAGATGACCGACCCGGCCGCCAGGAACAGCAGCGCCTTGAAGATCGAGTGACTCAGGACGTGGGCGGTCGCCGGCAGGACGCCCCCGGCCAGCCCGATGGCCGCCGTGACGTACCCGAGCTGGCTGATCGTACAATAGGCCAGCGCGCGCTTGAAGTCGTTCTCGACGGTCGCCAAGACGGCCGCCAGGAACGCAGTGATCGTCCCGATGGCGAGCACGGCGGTCGTCCACCACGCCAGCCCGTCGAAGATGGGCCGGGTCCGAAGCAGGAGATAGAGCCCGGCGTTGACCATGCAGGCGGCGTGGATCAGTGCCGTGCTCGTGGTCGGGGCCTCCATCGCGTCCGGCAGCCAGACGTGTAAGGGGAACTGCGCGGACTTCCCGACGGCCGCGACGATGAACAGCCCGCCAGCGGCCGCGAGCGTCCACTCCGGCAGCGTCCCCGCGGCTGCCTGCTCGGTCAGCCCGCGGATCGAGAACGTCCCGCCGCCGACGTACAGCACGGCGATCCCGGCCAGCAGGCCGATGTCGCCGAAACGGGTCGTGACGAACGCCTTCACGCCCGCCGCGAAGGAGGCGTCGTCCTTGAGCCAGAAGGCGATCAGCCCGAACGAGCACAGCCCCAGGACCTCCCAGAAGACGTACAGCGCGACGAGGCTGTCGGTCAGCGCGAAGCCGATCATCCCGCCGACGAACAGCAGGGTCAGCGCGTAGTAGCGAGTGAGGCCGTCCTCGCGTTCCATGAAGCGCGTCGAGAAAACCAGCGCGAGCGCGCCGACGACGCCCGCGATGGTCGCCATCATGACGCCGAGGACGTCCAGGTACAGCCCGAAGGAGACGTCGATGGCTGGGACCCACGACAGGTCGTAGTGGACGACCGACGGATCCCCGGAGAGTGCTCTTGGGATGAGCGCAAGCGTCAGGACGCCAGTCACGACACCGACACCGACGGCGACCGCGTTCCGGGTCCGGTCGCCGGCGACGGCGACGTACGGCAACAGCGCCGCGCCGACGAACGGCAACGCGATCGCCCCGAGCGCCAGCATGGCGGGCGTCTCGAGACCCGGTCCCATGAGCGCGACCGCCAGGGCGAGTGCGCCGGCGACGAGCACGCCGGGCGTCGATGCGAGCAGTGTCTGTCGGTTCGTTACCATGTCAACCTCCCGAGTTCGTCGAGATCGAGGGCTCCGTACTGGCGATACACCGCAACGACCAGCCCCAGCAGGACGGCGACGACGATGGCGTCGATCAGGATCAACAGGATCACGATCCCCTGGCTGCCGGTCGGATCGGTCGCGACGAAGTTCACGAGGACGCCCTTCGAAGCGAGTTCGACGCCGATCAGCGTCTTCACCGCGTTGGCCCCGCTCAGGACCGCCGCGAGGCCGACCAGCAGGAGTGCGATCGCCGCGCCGTAGGCGAGTGCAGTCATGTGTCTCCCTCCGATTTTTTACGCGTTTCGTCCCCACCGATCGGCGCGCCTTCACTCGTGACGGCCCGGTCAGTCGCGTCGAAGCGCTCGGCGGTCAGGCGGACGATCCCGAGCACGCCGACGAACAGCAGGACGGTCACCGCGAGCAGGTCGATCGACCGCTCGGCCCACAGCGCCTCGGCGAGTTCGATCTCGCTTCCCCCGCCGGCCGAGAGCCCGCCGAGCCAGCCCCAGACGACCAGGGTGACGCCGAGGAGCGCACCGAGCGCGAGTCCGACAATTGGCAGCTTGCGTCCCTCGATGCGTGTGGCGGTCTCGGCGTCGGTCAGACTGATCATCATGAGAAACAGGACCGTCACCAGTCCGGCGGCCACGACCGCCTCGAAGACGGCCGCGATCGGCGCGCCGGCGAGATAGAAGTACACCGCGAGCCCCACGCTCGCGCCCGACAACGAGAGAATCGAGACGAGGAAGTCCCGGGCGGCGACGGCGATCACTGCGAGGCCGACCGTCGCCACGAGTGCCGCCGTCGTCAGCGTCGTCATGGCATCACCCCGGAGAGCAGGACGTCGGTGGCCGGCCCGACGAGATCGAACCCGACCGAGGGCACGATCCCGAGCAGGATCGTCCCCGCCGTCAGTCCGAGGATCGGAATCGCGAGCAGCGTCGGCGTCCGAGCGGCCGAACTCACAGCGTCCTCTGGGCTGGCAAAGAGGCTCCGCAGAACCGGCAGGTAGTACCCCAGCGAGAGGAACGAGTTGCCGATCACCAGCAGCGCGAGGGCGACGCCGAGCCATCCTGACACTTCCGCGCCCCCGACGACGATGAGGAGTTTGCCCCAGAAGCCAGCGAGCGGCGGGACGCCGGCCAGCGCCAGCACCGCGACCGCGATCGCGCCGGCGGCGACCGGCATCCGGTAGCCGATCCCCGCGAGGTCGTCGAGGTGGCGCGGGTTCGCCACGTCAGTACTCGCGAGGCGGTAGGCGATCGCACCGACGGCGAGGAAGGCCCCGCCCTTCATAAAGGCGTTCGCGAGGACGTGAAAGAGCGCCCCGTCGACCGCGACGCCAAAGTCGCCGTAGAAACCGATCCCGAACCCGAAAATCACGTAGCCGACGTGGGGGATCGACGAGTAGGCGAGCAACCGTTTGAGGTCACGTTGCCCGAGCGCGAGGAAGTTCCCGACGGTCATCGTGATCGCGCCGAAGACGACCAGGACGAGTCCGACCGGGACCGTGCCCGGGAACACAGACAGCGCCTTGACCATCGCCACGGCGGCAGCGGGCGTCGCCAGGCCTGCGAGCAACGCGCTCGCGCCGGCCGGCGATTCGGCGTAGGCGTCCGGCACCCACGTGTGCAGCGGGACGATCGCTGCCTTCACGCCGAAGCCGACGACCAGGAAGAGCACGGCGGCCGTTGCGATCTCCGTCGTGTCCGAGAGCGCCGCCGCAACCGGGCCGAACGCGAGCGTTCCGCCCGTTTCGGCGTACACCAGCGAGACCCCGAAGATCGCGAGCACCGATCCGACGGCGTTCAGCACGACGTACTTGAATCCGGCCTCGACGGCACTCGCCCGGGAAACCGCGAACGGCACAAGCGCGTACGTCGCGACGGCCATCACCTCGAAGAAGACGTACAGCGAGAACAGGTCCGCCGAAACCCCGATGCCGACGACGCCGGCGACTGCCGCGAGCACCAGGGGATAATAGAGTTCCGTCGCCCCGTCGTCGTCCGTGCCAGCCATCGCGTAGACGGCGACTGCGAGCCCGGCCAGACACGCGACGACCGACAGGAAGACGCCGAGGGCGGTAACCTGGATGCCGACACCGGCCCCGCCGATCGCGTACTCGATCGGAAGTGACGACGTCCACAGTGACCAGGTCGCGCCGAGTGCGACGAGCAACGATGCGACCGCGACGACGCCGGTCGCCTGGGTCGATCGCTCGTGTCGGATTCGGCCGACCAGATACGTGGCGAAGATGCCCGCGAACAGCGCGAGCAACGGGACCGTCGCGAGCGGCGTCTCGGTCACGGCTGGCCTCCCGGCGTGCGCCTTCGACACACACCGCTCGTCCCGCTCGCTCCACCCTTCCGAACGGGCCGCGTTCGCTCACTCACGGACATATCCATACCTCGGTTTTCCGGCGAATACTTCTTGAATCATTCGACTTAATTCGGATGGTAGCTGCGGAATCGTTCATTTTCGATCGCGAACGTGGTCTGTCTGTGGTCGTCCAGTCCGGGACGGCTGGTCGCCGCGACCACCTGGTTCGCGGCGACGGACGCCCCTCGCGAGCGAGTCGCTTTAGACGGTTGGCGTCCTGTCTGGATCTGTGACGACGCCACCGCAAATCGACACCGCCGATCGCGTCGCCCTCGTCGGTATGGGCTCGGAACTGCGCGGCGACGACGCCGTCGGCCTCGAAGTCGTCCGGCGACTGTCCGGGATCGAGGACGATCGACTCCGCGTGATCGAGGGCGGCGTCGCCCCCGAGAACCAGACGGGCGTGATCCGTCGGTTCGAGCCCGACTGGATCGTGCTGGTCGACGCGATCGCCTTCGACGGCGAGCCCGGTGACTCCAAGTGGATCGATTCTGCCGACCTCGGTGGCGAGTCCTTTTCGTCTCATAAGTCGACTCCGGCGATGCTGGAAACGTTCCTCACTCGCGAGATGGACGCCAACGTCGCCTTGTTTGGCGTCGAGCCGGCCCGGATCGAGTTCGGGACCGAGCTTTCGCCCGCCGTGGAGCGACGCCTCGACGAGCTGGCCGCGGAATTGAGCGACGTGCTCGGCGGTACCCAGTAGGCGGGTGCCGCCCGTCACCGTTCGAAGGTGTACGATTCCTCGAAGGACTCCCGGTCACTGTCTGCGAGTTCGAACTCCTGGCCCATCACGATCGCGTCGGTCGGGCAGGACTCCGCACATTGCCCACAGAACATGCACCTGGCGACGTCGTACGCCCAGGTGACGTTGCCGTCGTCGTCGGTCCCGACTTCGATCGCGTCGGCCGCGCAGTGGCGTTCACACATCCCACACCCCGTACAGGGGTCGGGATCGAACTCGACAGCGCCACGGAAGCGCTCCGGGAGCGTCCGCTTGTTCTTGGGGTACGATACGGTCGCCCGGTCTTTCCCGAGGGTCTTCAGCGCCTCGGGGACGAGTTTGCCTGGTAAGCTCATAACAGTCCCTCCGCGTACAGCCCGACCGCCAGCACGATCCCGATCTGGGCCAGCCCGATCGGCACGAGCCACCGGTAGAACACGCTGAGGACCTGCTCGATCCGGAGTCGCGCGAGCACGCCCCTGAGGATCGAGAGGACGGCCACGATGGCGAGGGTCTTCACGAGGAAGACGGCGATCCCCAGCGCGGCCCCGGCGACCCCTTCGACCGATCCGACGGGGTAGGGCCCGCCGAGGAACAGCGCCGACAGCAGCGCCGCGCCGACGACGAGTTCGACGTCTTTGGTGAGGTGAAACAGTGCGAGTTTCCGGCCCGAGTACTCCACCAGCGCCCCGGTCGCGAGTTCGGACTCGGCCTCCGGCGCGTCGAAGGGGATCCGCTCGAGTTTGGCCTGCAACGACAGCAGTCCGACGACGAACGCCGGGAGGAAGACGAGCATGTGCAGCGGGTTCGACCCGACGAACGCGACGATGCCCGAGAGTTCGAGCGTCCCCGCGGCGACCGCCGGGGCAAAGCACGCCAGGAAGAACGGGATCTCGTAGCCGAACAGTTGCGTGATCGTCCGGGTGGTCCCGACCTGGCTGAAGACGTTCCCGGAGTACCACCCGCCGAAGAACAGCGAGAACGACGGCAGCGAGAGCAAAAAGAGGACGACGACCAGATCGCCCTCGAAGGACATCGCCGCCGTCTCGCTCCAGACCGGGATGTACAACATCGCGGTCAAGACGCCGGCCAACCCAGTCAGTGGAGCCGCCTTGTAGATCCGTGCGGTCGCGTCCTCGGGGACCGCCGACTCCTTGGCCAGCAGCTTCAGGAAGTCAGCCAGGGGCTGCAGCGGCGGCGGCCCGACGCGATTCTGGACGCGCGCGTAGAGTTTCCGGTCGACGTACTCGGCGGCCAACGCGTAGGTGAACAGGAACGCGAACCCGGGGAACACCAGCAGGTACAGCAGGCCGGTCGCGAGGTCGATTTCGAGACTCACGGTCGGTCACCTCGGCCGGATTGTGGTTCGGTCCGCACCGAGCCACCCTCGGCACGGTCGTCGTACCACTCGATGCCGTACTCCCGGAGTTCGTCGAGGTTGAAGGAGTTCTCGCCGGCGTGGCTCCCATCGGTCTCGACGCCGATCCGGGACGTACAGGAGATACAGGGGTCGATCCCGGCGACGACGATCGGCGTGTCGGCGATGTAACTCCCCCGCAGGGCCTCGACGACGGTCGGCCAGTTGGCGAGGGTCGGCACCCGGATGTGGATGCGTTCGGGCGTGTCGGTCCCGTCCGAGCGGAGGTAGTGGATGAGTTCCCCACGCGGAGCCTCGTAACGGCTGACGACGTCGCCCTCGGGGATCTGTGCCAACAGCGCCTGCATCGGCTGCGGGCTGGCTTTCAGGTCCCCCTCTGGAATCCCTTCGGCAGCCTGTCTGATGATCGAGATGCTCTCTGCGATCTCGCGGATCCGAACCGTCGTGCGCGCCAGCAGGTCGCCCGTCGTCTCCGTGATGACGTCGAAGTCCATCTCGTCGTAGGCGGCGTAAGGGGCGTCCTTGCGAACGTCGACAGGGAGTCCCGAGGCGCGCCCGACTGGCCCGGCCGCACAGTACTCGCGGGCAAGTTCGGTCGAGACGGTGCCGACGCCCTCACACCGCATCCGGACCGTCTCCTCGTTGGGGACCGTCTCTAAGTAGAAGTCGATGCGCTCCTCGAGTTCGTCCATCTTCTCGAGGACGGTCTCGCGTTGCTCGTCGGTGAGGTCCTGGCGGACGCCGCCGATCGTGTTGATCGAGTAGTGGATCCGGTTGCCCGTGATCTCCTCTAAGAGGTCCAACACGAGCTCGCGATCGCGCCAGGCGTACTGCCAGAGCGTGTCGAAGCCGATCTCGTGACCGGCGACCCCGAGCCAGAGCATGTGACTGTGGATGCGTTCGAGTTCGCCGATCAGCGTCCGGATGTAGTTCGCCCGCCGGGGAACGTCGAGATCAAGGAGGTCCTCGACGCCGGTGACGAACGAGCTCGTGTGGGCGTGCGAGCAGATGCCACAGATGCGCTCGAGCAGGTAGATGTTCTCGAGGTAGGACTTCGAGAGAGCTGCCTGTTCGATCCCGCGGTGGTTGTACGAGAGTTTGAGGTCGGCGCCCGTGATGACCTCGCCGTCGACGGTCAGCGTGAAGTTCGCGGGTTCCTTCAGCGACGGGTGCTGGGGGCCGACCGGGATTTCCGTGCCGGAGACTTCCTCTGACATGATCAGTTCACCTCCAGGTTCTCTGCCCGCAGGGGTGGCCCGCCGTCGAAGTCGTCGGCCAGCAGGAGTTTCTCGGGGTTGGGGTGGCCCGTGACCTCGACGCCGAGCATGTCCATGAGTTCCCGTTCGTACAGCGTCGCGCCGGGCAGGACGTCGGTGAGCGTCTCGATCGTCGGGTCCGCTTTCGGAACGATCGCCCGGATCGTGAGTTCGACGCCCTCGCCCAGGTCGCCGTCGTCGTACTCGCCGTACCGCAGGAAGTGATACAGCACCTCAATCTCGTCGCCGGCGTCGACGCCGGTGATCGTGATGAGGTGGGTGATGCCCAGCTCCTGCAGCGTCGTGACGGCCTCGACCAGGTCGCCTCTGTCCGCGAGGACGAACTCGAGGCGACCGCAGTCGTGCTCCTCCGAGGCGGCGAGCAACGCCGACAGCTCGTCGTCGAGCTTACGCTTCAACTGGCTCGGTGTCATCCGTTCCCTCCTGTGTCTCTGGGTCGGTTGCTGGCTGGCCCGCGGCCCCGTCCGGGACAGCCTCGTCGATGCGTTTGCCATCCTGGACGATCTCGGGTTTGGCCGCGGCGAGTCGCTCGGCTTTGGCGTCCTGGCCGGCCTCCTCCAGCAGCGCGACGATACCGTCGATCAGCGCCTCGGGCGAGATCGGACAGCCGGGAATGTACATGTCGACGGGAATCACGTCGTCGATGCCCTCGTGACAGTTGTAACAGTCTTTGAACACGCCGCCGGTCGAGGCACACGACCCGGCCGCGATCACCAGCTTTGGCTCGGGCATCTGCTCGTAGACCCGCTCCAGGCGAGGAGCCATCTGTTTGGTCACCGGCCCGGTCGCGACGAGGACGTCGGCGTGTCGCGGCGTGTCCTTCTGTTGGATGCCGAAGCGCTCGACGTCGTACCGGGGCATCAGCGCGTCCAGCGTCTCGATGTCACAGCCGTTGCAACTCCCGCAGTTCAGGTGGAGTATCCACGGCGATCGGTTCCGCGCCCAGTCGATGATGCGTCCCATGTGTGTTACCTCCCTGGTTGTGGTCGTCCGGCGTCGACGATGGCGAACAGCGCCAGTCCGACGACGGCGAGCAGCGGCACGCCGAGTATCGCCCCGTTGGCGTCGATCGGGATCGTCGCGACGAGCAACACGGCGACGTGAATGATCGTAAAGCCGATCCCGACGTGATAGAGCCGATACCGCGGCCGCCCCTGGCTCTCGGGCGGCTCCTCACCGCTGGCCCACGCCGTCCGGAACGCCTCGCCGGCGTCGGCCCGATCCGACGCGATCGTGTTCCCTACACGATCAATAGTGAAACTTATCAGAACAAAGAGAGCAAACGCGAGCGGCGGCGCGAGAAGGATATCAGTAACCATATCGAGTTAAAAGTAGGTAATTCCAGTAGATAAAGCTTGTCTCGATTGTAGATGTTTGGTTTTCCTCCTGAACTATCGGGAAGATATTGCCGGGGAATGCCAGTATATCAGTTATCGTATAAATCAGTGGGCGGGCGCGAAGACCTGACGCGAGTCACAAGAGTTTTCGCGGATGACATCCGCATTTCACGCGATGCGTACGTACACGGCGACAGTGACAGTCCAGCTCAAGGAGGGGGTGCTCGATCCGGAGGCGGAGACGACCCGGGAGGCGCTCGAACGCCTCGGTTTCGAACTCGAGGCGCTGCGCGCGGCCGACCGTTTCGAGATCGACCTGGAGGCGGCCGACAGCGAGGCCGCCTACGACCGCGCCGAGGAGATGGCCGAGCGCCTGCTCGCGAATCCGACCATCCACGACTACGAGGTTTCCATCGAGGACCAATGAGCGTCGCCGTCATCCAGTTCGGCGGAAGCAACTGCGACCGGGACACCGTCCAGGCACTCGAATCGCTCGGCGTCGAGGCCGAACTCGTCTGGCACGAGGACGCCCTGCCGGAAGCCGTCGACGGAATCGTCCTCCCCGGCGGGTTCTCCTACGGTGACTTCCTCCGTGCGGGCGCGATGGCCGCCCACTCGCCGATCATGGACGAGGTTCGGGCGGCCGCCGACGAGGGGACGCCCGTGCTCGGGATCTGCAACGGGGCCCAGATCGGGTGTGAGGCCTCGCTGACCCCGGGCGCGTTCACCACCAACGTGAGCGCTCGCTTCCAGTGTGAACACGTCCACCTCCGCGTCGAGAATAGCGAGACGCCCTGGACCAGCCACTACGAGGAAGGCGAGATAATCGAGTTGCCGATCGCCCACGGCGAGGGTCGCTTCGAGATCAGCGACAACCGCCTCGACGCCCTGGAGTCCGAGGATCGGATTCTCTTTCGATACTGTGACGCCGACGGCAACGTCACGCCCGAGGCGAATCCCAACGGCTCGAAACACGCCGTCGCGGGCGTCACGGGCGAGAGCGACCACATCGCCGTCATGATGCCCCATCCGGAACGGATGGCTCTCGACGACATCGGCGAGACTGACGGACGCGGCGTGCTTTCGGGGTTCGCCTGACCGGGTTCGATCCACCCTCGGGACGGTGCGACGTGCCTGTTCTCCTCCATCCGGACTCTTCTCCCCTGAAAAATATAATCAACTATTATGTATGTGCCGGGTAAACTCCCAACGGGGTGCCCAAATGCCAGTATCAGACCTTGCCCGAAGCGACGTGGTCACAGCACAACCAGACACACCAGTTCCCGATCTCGCCGAGACGATGGACGAGGGCGACGTCGGCAGCGTCGTCATCACCGACGGCGAGACGCCCGTCGGCATCGTCACGGACCGCGACCTCGCGATCCGGGTCGTCAGCGAGGAACGGGACCCGACAGCGACGACCGCCGCGGACGTGATGACCGAGGACCTCAAGACCATCGAGGCGGACGCCGGGTTCTACGAGGCGACGAACCTGATGAGCGAGAGCAGCGTTCGTCGGCTCCCTGTCACTGACGGTGGTGAACTCGCCGGGATCGTCACCGCCGACGACCTGACGGAACTCATCGCCGACGAGGAACAGCAACTCGCCTCGACCATCCGCGCCCAGCGGCCGGCGTACTGACGCACCGGTGCTGGGCGGAGTTTTCACTTTCTCGGCACAGTGTACGCTGTCACTCGAACAGTCCCTCGACGTCCGCTTCCCGCCCCTGCCGCCGATCGACGTGTTCGTCCAATCGCTGTCGGATGATCGGTCGGTCGTCCGGACTCCGGACGTAATCGAAGACGAACGTGATGAACTGACTGCCCTCGTCGCCGGCCTCGAGGTCGTCCTCGGCGTACTCGATCGCATCGTCGAGGATATCCTCGTCGCCCTCGACCTCTGCGATCGCCTCCGCGGCCAACGTCGTCTCCGCGAAGTCGAGATCCGCGAGTTCGATGACGTCGCCGTGATGGGTCACCGTCGGCGGATCGGTGTCCTCGACGTGGTCGGGGTCTGCTTCGAGTGCGGCCAGATACTCCCGCACGGGAGCGAGGTCGACGCCCTGGTACTGTTCCGGATACCCCTCCAGATACGTCTGTGCGCGCCCGGCCAGTTTCCGCGCGCCGGACTCGTTGCCCACGGTAGCGTGGTGGATCGCGACGGTGAACTGGATGAGTCCCTGGAGGAAGTCCTTGGGTTCCTGGCGGGACCCCATCCCGATCCACGGGGCTTCCCAGGCGTCGTGGGTGATCCGGTAGTACCCGGCGTTGTAGAGCGCGATCCCGGCCCGCAAAGCGGCGTCCATGCACCACTTTCGGACCCGGGCCGACTAAACGCCTCTGTCTGTGACACGGCACTCGTCAGTTCGGTTCACCGGTTCAGTCGGGCCAGTGAGACAGATTTTTGCACGCTTCGGGGAAAAGAGCCGGTAGATGGTCCCCGTTCGCGCACTTCTCGGCCGGGCGAAAACCCGCGTTCTCGAGGACCTGCGGACGGACCCGTATCTCCCCGCGCTGCTCATTCTCGCGGCGGTGCTGTCGGGCTTCTGGTTCTGGCACCGGCTCCCGAACCTCGCTACCAGAGACGAGTGGAGCCGGGCGCTGGATCCCCTCGTGGCCGTCCGGTCGGTCGTCGCCGATCCCAGCTTCGAAGGGGTCAAAGAGGGCGTCGCGTGGGGCCGCGTTCCGTTCGGGGCGACGTTCTATCTGTTCGGACTCGCCCTCATTCCGATGCTCGCCGTCGCCGTGCTGACCGGCAACCTCGATGCGATCACCGGAACCCCGCATATCAGCTGGGACTTCGGCCACTTCCCGATCTGGAACGAGATTCCGGCCTGGTTCTGGACCGGCTACATCGGGCTGGTTCGGCTCTTCAACGTCACCTTCGCGGTCGGTTCGGTGTATCTCACGTACCGGATCGCCAGGACGATCGCGGATCGATCGACGGGTCGGCTTGCGGCGCTTCTGTTGACGCTGACCTTCGGATTCCTGACCATCGCCCACGAGGGTGGCGAGGACATGCCGGCGCTGTTCTTCCTGCTGGTGGCGGTGTATCTGCTGGTTCGCTACGTCCATACCGGCGCTGACTGGCAGTTCTTCGCCGCGAGCGCGGCCGGCGGCGTCGCCATCGCGTTCAAACTCACGACGGCTCCCGTCATCGGGCTGATCGCCGTCGCCCACCTGCTGCGGGCCCGCGAGAGTACGGAGTGGCCCCGATCGCTGTACCGGCCGCGACTCCTTGCGACGGGAGCCGCGCTCGGGGCTCTGACGATCCTGCTCGGCTTCCCGACGGCGCTGGTCGGCGCGTTCGAGCCGTTCCTCGAACGGATCTTCGGGGGACCGGTCGGGCGGGCGACCCACGCCACCGGTCCCGACGCGCCGACGTGGTGGTGGTTCGCCCGGCAGTATTTCAGTGGTCTCGGGCTCCCGATGGTCGTCGCCAGCCTCACCGCGGTCGTTGCGACGGTCGCGCTCGCGGTGCGTCGCCGGCTTTCGGCCGGGAGAGTGTTCGTTCTCATCGCCTTCCTCGCGTTCGTCGCGCTGTTCGTCCCCTGGCACGACTTCCGCGTCCATCACCTCCTGGCGACGTTCCCGCTGCTCGCGATTCTCGTCGCGGCGTGGCTGGTCGACCTGCGCGAGCGCCGGGCGACAGTCGCTCGCGTTCTCACGGTCGCGCTGGTGGTGAGTTCGGCCGCCTACGCCGGCGTCGGCGCCGCCGGGTACGCCGACATGCCACGCGATCGGGCCGCGGCCTGGCTGGACGACACCATCGGCGAGAACGAGACGATCGAGGTGTACACGCGGCACTTCCAGGACACGGCACTCCCCCACGGCGCGACGGTGACCCACCGGGAGGGCGAATTCACCGCCTGTCCGGAATACATCATGCTGACCTATCGCGACCTGCTCTACCTCGACGAGGATACGTACTACCGGACATCGTCGCTTCGAGGAGCGTACGTACGGGGGCTGCTCGACGGAAACGACAGCTACGAACCCGTCGCCGAGTTCGGCCCGCGCCCGCCCGATTTCGTCCCACAGCGGCCGACGCCGGGCTCGTTGCTCGAATTGCTTCCGCACGGGATCGTCCCGCACGTCGATCAGTACGCCGACGAACAGGAACTGCGCCCCAACCAGTACACGCTCGTGCTTCGGTCGACCGGCGAGTGCAGTCCCGACCGCGACCCGCCGTTTTGAGTGGCGACGGCGTGACGCGCGTTCACTCCCCGTCGCCAGTCCTGAGTGACGCCCGATCGATCCCGAGCGAGGGATACCAGCCCGCGAGTGCCGGGAGGTACACGCCGAGGAAACGATCGACGAACACGACGGGAACGATCGCCGCGCTCGGCACTCCCAGCGCGACGAAGACGGCCGTCGTGGTCGCCTCGGTCACGCCGAAGCCACCCGGCGTCAGCGGCAGCAGCGTCACGCTGTAGGCCATCACGAGGTAGACCGGCACGAGCGCGACGGGCTCGAAGGCCACGCCGAAGCCGCTGAACAGCAACAACACACGCGCGCCGGGCGCGAGTACCATCGCCACAGTCCAGCCGGCGGCGTACCGGGCCCAGACACCCGGATCGAAGGCGATCGAGCGGAACGCGTCCGTCGCGTCGGCCGTGAAGCTGACTGCGTCTTCGGCCTGCGCGGCGAGTCGATCCCCGACCCGCGGGAGATAACCGAGTAGTCGCGTCATCCCGCCGAACACCCAGTCCAGCCGTTCGAGGTTCGTCCCGGCGGCGAGGACGCTTACGCCCGCAGCGAGATAGAGCCCGATCGAGAGCGCGAGGACGGCCGCGAGCCCGATCGAGAGTCGACCGACGGCGAACGCGAGGCCGACGGTCGCGACGGCACCGTACAGCAGCGCGTAGAGTGCGGTGTGGACGCCCGAGACGGCGGTCGCGTCGGCGTAGGACACCCCGAGTTCGCTCCGGAGGACGAACGGGGCGGCGAGGCGGCCGGTCAACCGGGACGGCAGCAACTGGTTGACGAAGTTGACGATCAGGTCGATTCGCCCGGCGGTCCGGAGGTCGGTCGACTCGACGGGACCGATCGCAGCCTGCCAGGTGTCGAAGCGGGCGAGCAGTCCAAGGACGGTCACGCCGAGCAGCGCCAGGATTGTGAGCGCGTCGAGTCCGGCGAGCAGCGACAGTGCCTCGGCCGGGTCGGTCTGTGAGAGCGCCCACGCAAGCGTCACGAGCGCGATCGCGTACTGGGCGAGCGTGACGGCGACGTCGCGGAGGCGATTCGCGTCCACGTCAGTCACCTCCGTCGATCGTGCCGGTTTCGGGACTCCCGCTGTCGCCCCCGGCCACGACCTCACCGGCCGAAACGAACGTGAATTCGCTCGACAGGATCCGCTCGATCGCCCGGCGCATCCACGCGCCGGTGTGGTAGTACACCCGCGATGGAACACCCTCGACGTCGGGAAGATCGACACACTCCCAGGGATGGACGTACAGAACCGGCGTGATTCCGCGGCGAGCCAGCCATCGCATTCCCAGGATCGTGTATCGCGGGCCAAAAAACCGGAGCCACGTTCCGGTCAGTGGCAGCCGCAGTCTCGGCATGACGCTGACCGGTAGTTCGCGAATGCTTCCGGGCGCGTCGGTGTCGATCTCCGCTGCCGGCGTCGGCCGATGAACGTCGTACTCGCCGCCGTACCACCCCGGAATCGCCCGACTCGACACGACGCTCGAATCGTAGGTGTATCCCGCTGTCGCGAGCACCTGAAAGTGATTCTCGGCCAGGTCGAACGCCGGTGCGCGAAAGCCACGAACCTTCGCGCCGGTCGTTTCAGCCAGCACGGCTCGCGAGCGCTCGATCTCCTCGCGCTGTGTCGCCGGATCGAGGTCCGATAGTAGGCGGTGAGAGTGGGTGTGCGAGCCAATCTCGTGGCCGTCGTCGGCGAACGCTTGAATCGCGTCTGGATAGGTCTCGGCGAGTTCGGCGACGACGAAGCCCGTCGACCGCGCGTCGTGTTCGGCCAGCGCGTCCCGAAGGAAGGAAAGGCCGTCGAGACCGACACCGCTCTCCCCGGTACTCCCCGAGGCATTCCGATACGCGGGCGTCTGGTCGAACAGTTCGACGTCGATCGAGAGGACCGCCCGGTGGTCAGTCATCGCGCTTGTCGCGTTCGGCTTCGAGCAGACTCAACTCCTCGTTGAGCGTCGAGACCCGCTCGCTCAGTCGGCCGAGGCGATCGAAGAGA
This sequence comes from Halorhabdus tiamatea SARL4B, assembly GCF_000470655.1. Classification (NCBI taxonomy): domain Archaea; kingdom Methanobacteriati; phylum Methanobacteriota; class Halobacteria; order Halobacteriales; family Haloarculaceae; genus Halorhabdus; species Halorhabdus tiamatea. Next base: position 2,031,547 of record NC_021921.1, on the reverse strand, counting down.
TAGGTGACGACCACGAACAGCGTCAGGTTCGAGAGGACGAGCATCGCCCGTGCCTTCCATTCGAGGCCCAGCACCGTCGCGACGACTTCGAAGGTGTTCGGAAAGATGGCGACGAAGATAAGGCCGCCGCCCAGGACGAGCGACAGCGCGAGGATGGCCAGATCCTCCCGGCCGCGATCGACGAGGCGATAGGCGTTCCAGAGGAAGGCGACTCCCACGAGCACGGCGAGGACGTTGACGAGGCTGTAGGTCATGGATTTCGAAAGAGGAGTACCCGGAGGATGGCGTCGGTCATGCGCAGCGGATAGAGCGCGAAGGTCTCGACCGTGAACTGCGAGGAGCCCGTCTCGCGGGTCGGCATCGCGATCGAGACCTCCCGGATGTCCATATCGCGCCTGGCGGCCTCCAGAGTCTGTTCGACCGCCCAGTGTTTGTCCGAGCGATGCAACAGTCGTCTGAGAGCGGTGACGCGATAGACCCGAAAGCCGCTGGTGACGTCCGTGACGTCGACGCCGCCCAGCAGGTTGACGACCGCGGTAAACGACCGGATCCCGAGATCCCGGAGCCAGGAGTACTCCTGAAAGCTCTCGTTGAGATACCGGCTGCCGATCACCATGTCCGCGTCCTCGGCCACCCCGAGCAGCTGGGGGATCTCCTCGGGGTCGTGTTGGCCGTCGGCGTCGACCTGGACGACGAAGTCGAAGTCCTCCCGGATCGCGTACCGATAGCCGGTCCGGACCGCGCCGCCGACGCCCGTGTTGAAGACGTGTTCGATCACCGTCGCGCCGGCTTCTCGGGCGAGGTCGGGCGTGCCGTCCGTCGAGCCGTCGTCGACCACGACGACCTCCTCGACGTGCTGGCTCGCCCCGTCGATCACCGACCCGACGGTCTCGCGCTCGTTGTACGCGGGGATGACGGCGACCGTTCGCACGGTAGGATCGCCTTCGGGAGGTCACTTAGGCGTATCGTTCGAAACCCACTAGTGGATCGCCCGCGTCCCGCGAGACAATGACCGGCAATCGGACCGTCGTCGTGGGGCTCGACGGCGCGAGCTGGCGTCTGCTCGACCCCTGGATCGCGGCCGGCGACCTCCCGAACCTCGCTGCCCTCCGCGAGTCCGGGTCGTGGGCCGAGACCGAGAGCTGTCTCCCGCCCGTGACGTTCCCGAACTGGAAGTGCTATTCGTCGGGGAAGGATCCGGGCGGGTTCGGCGTCTTCTGGTTCGAGCACGTCGATTTGGCGGGCGGTGAGATCACGGTCGCCGACGGGAGCGACTTTCACACTGCCGAACTCTGGGACTACCTCGCGGACGCCGGCCGCTCGACGGGCGTCGTCAACATGCCGACGATGTACCCGCCCCGGGACGACGCGGGGATGATCGTCGCCGGCGGCCCCGACGCCGTCGAGGGCGAGTACCGCTCGATCTCGGGCGGGTACACCCACCCGCCGGAACTCGAAGACGAGATCGAATCGCGCTTCGACTACCGCGTCCACCCGGATCCGCTCCTCTCGAGCAACGACGAGCGGGGGGCAGAGGTCGAGGCGATCCTCGACGTCCTGGAGAAGCGCTTCGAAGTCGCGCTGTGGCTGCTCGAGGAGCGCGATCGGGATTTCGTCCACGTCACGCTGTTCTACCTCAACGTCCTCCATCACTTCTTCTGGGACGCGGAACCGACCCACCGGGCGTGGCAACTCGTCGACGAGTATCTCGGCCGCCTGGCGGAGATCGACGACCTCAACGTCGTCCTCATGTCCGACCACGGCAGCGCCCCCACCACGACGGAGTTCTACGTCAACGAGTGGCTCGCCGAGAACGGCTACCAGGCCCGGACGGCGACGGTCGACGATGCCCTCCGGCGGATCGGCCTCGATCGGGAGACTGCCCTCGGCGTGGCCAAGCGCCTCGGGATCGTCGACGTGCTCGCTCGTGTCGTCCCTGAACGACTCCAGGCACTCGTGCCCCAGCAGGCGGGACTCAAGCGCGATCGCAAGCTCGAAGCGATCGACCTCGACCGCACGAAAGCCGTCGCGAGCGGCCAGGGACCGATCTATCTTAACCCCACGTTCGACGACGCATCGGTCCGCGAGTCGTTGATGGCCGACCTTCGGGCAGTCGAGGACAGCGAGGGGGCGCTGTTCGACGGCATCTATCGGGGTGAGGACGTCTATTCGGGACCATACGTCGAGGACGCGCCGGAGATCGTCGTGGACATGCGCCCCGGCGTCCACGTCAACGACGGCGTCGGCGGCGGCGAGATCACGGCCGGCCCGGACCGCTGGGCGGCCGAGAACACCCGCCAGGGCATCTTCCTCGCGAACGGCCCGGACTTCACGGCCGGCGGGGAACTCGACCGGATCAGTATTCTCGACATGGCCCCGACGCTGCTGGTCGCGGCCGGGTGTGACGTCCCCCACGACATGACTGGCGACGTGCTCCCGATCGTCGCCGGCGATCCCGACTGGGGCCGGCGTGATCCGATCCGGATCGACGAGGAGGCACGCAGTGAGGCTGGTGAGGCAGTTGCCGACCGGCTGCAGCAACTCGGCTACATGGAGTAGATGGTCAATCTTCTTTTAGCCGTTGCATCGGTGTAGCCGCTCGCTCCGCTCACGGTCTACGCCGATGAAAACGTCTGGACGGAGTCCCACGCGAGCGAAGCGAACGTAGGGCACGGTCGAACTCCGTTCGACCGGAGATTTGAACTCGCCGAGAAAATGCTCGCTTCGCTGCGCGTTCCTCGTCTGCTCAAATCTCCTCTGGCCGTCATCTCCCTTCGCGTTTGCGGGCACACGCTACGCGGTGCTCGCTGGTTTACTTCGAGAGAATGACGTCCGGACGGAGTCCAACGCGAACGAAGTGAGCGTTGGGCACGTCCGGACCGAGCCACGAAGCGAGTGCTGAGCAATGCGAAGCACTCGCGAGGAGTGAGCGTCCGGACGGAGATTTGAACTCCGGTCCCTGGCTCCGCAAGCCAAGAGGATAGTCCACTACCCTACCCGGACTCGACTCCCTCTACCGCGGTTGCAAATAAAGGGGTTACGATTCACCGACCCATCCGCCGGACGGGACAAACGTTCGTTTGACCCTCCGGAAGGCCCTTTTCCCGATCGTCCCTTTCTTCGAACATGAACCGACGCAGATTCCTCCAGATCGGCGCGTCGACCGGTGCGATCGGCCTCCTTGCCGGCTGTCTCGGCGGCGCGAGCACCGACGATCCCACCGACACGGATTCCCCGACCGACGACCCGAGCGAGCAACCGGACCAGACGCCGTCCCCCTCGCCCACTGATTCGCCCGCGAACGCTACCGACGACCAGGGTGGCGAATCCGGCGACGAATCCATCACAACGCCCGACGAGAACGAGGAGACGGCTGGATCGGACGGGGACCATCAAACAGCAACCCCCGACGACGGAGACTCAGGTTCGGGCGAACAGGCCTGGTCCGCCGGCGGCGAGATGAACGGCGTCGCCTTCGAGTTCACCTCCCGCGCACCGACGTGCGGGCAGGGGACCGATGATGCAAACGTCGAGTTCCAGCCCGAGGAGGGGCAGATCGTCGTCAAGGGGATTCGCCGTGGGAGCGACCTCTGTAAGCGCGCCCAGCTGGGTGATGTCTCCCACGACACCGACGCCGACCGGCTCGCCGTGTCTGTCGACGCTGTCGACCGCGAGGAGTGCGAGGACGGCGGGGTCGGCGGCCAGTGCCTCGTCGATATCCCCTACGAGGCGACTTTTTCCTTCGAGGACGACATTCCATCCGAGGTTGCGATCAGTCACGGCGATCGCTTCGGGATGAGTGCCGCCTACGGCTCTTCGAGTGCGACGCCACCCGAGGAGTGAGGCTTCACGCTCGTCCGAAGGGGTGAGGCTCCACACCCGCTCGAACGGTAGGTTCACCGTATCTTTTTAACCGAAAGGGCGACCACCGTCGCTCATGTCCGTTCACGATCTCGCGAGTGAATCACCCGACAGCGGTGGGTCGAACTGTCGACGACAACGCTTAAACGGAGCGCAACCCTGGCCTCGGTAGACAGATGGGTGCGATAGAGGACGTATACGCGGATCTCGACGCCGACGTCTCCGAGGACAATTTCAGGGAAGCCGTCGAGGAGAAGGTCGAACAGATGGGGGGACTGGCCGACGAGGAAACCGCGGCGATGTTGATCGCCCACGAACTCACCGAGAACGAGGCCCAGACGGTCGCCGACGTCCAGGCCGGCATGGAGGAGGTCCGGTTTCTGGCGAAGGTGCTCTCGATCGGCGAGTTGCGGACCTTCGAACGCGACGGGGCGGACGAAGACGGCCGCGTGATCAACGTCGAGGCGGCCGACGAGACCGGGAGCCTCCGGCTGACCTTCTGGGACGGCGAGGCCGTCGCCGTCGACGAGGGTGAGGTCGAAGTCGGCGACGTTCTCCGGGTGAAGGGTCGCCCGCAGGAGGGCTACAACGGCCTGGAGGTCAGCGTCGATCAGGCCGAACAGGACCTCGACGCGTCGATCGACGTCGAACCCGGCGACGGCGAGACCATCGACGCGCTCACAATGGGGCAGTCGAACGTCAACGTCGAGGGCGTCGTCCTCGACACCGAACCGGTCCGGACCTTCGACCGCGACGACGGCTCGGAAGGGCGGGTCGCCAATCTCTCGATCGGCGACGAGACCGGGCGCGTGCGGGTGACGCTGTGGGACGAGCGGGCCGACCGGGTCGAAGAGATCGACGCTGGCGCGACCGTCGAGGTCGTCGACGGCTACGTCCGGGAACGCGAGGGTGACCTGGAGGTTCACGTCGGCGAGGAAGGGGCGATCGACGAGCTCGAGGACGGGGATGTCGCGTACGCGCCGGAGACGACGCCGATCGATGACGTGGAGTTAGACGAGACAGTCGACATCGGGGGCGTCGTTCGTTCGACCGATCCGACGCGGACGTTCGACCGCGACGACGGCTCGGAGGGCCAGGTCAAGAACATCCGGATCCAGGACGACACCGGCGACATCCGGGTGGCGCTGTGGGGCGAGAAGGCCGACCGCGACCTCGCGCCGGGCGACGAGGTCGTCTGTGCGGACGTCGAGATCCAGGACGGCTGGCAGGACGACCTCGAAGCCTCGGCCGGGTGGGGATCGACAGTCGTCGTTCTCGAGGACGGCGCGTCGATGGTGAGGACGCCCGACGCGGGCGATTCTGGCGGTGACGGGAGCGATAGTGCCAGTCGGGACGCTGGCAGTTCGACCGGGCTCTCGGCGTTCGCCGATGACGGAGACGGCGGGGAGACAGCGAGCGATGATTCGGACGCTGAGAGTGGCCGAACGGACGGAGCGAAGACAGACGACACGGACGCGGATGGCGAGCAAATCGAGTTCACCGGGACCGTCGTCCAGACTGGTGATCCGGTGATCGTCGACGACGGCGAGCAGACCGTCACCGTCGACACCGCCGAGTCGGTCCGCCTTGGCGAGGAAGTCACGATCAGAGGCCAGCGACGCGATGGCGAGATCGACGCCGAAGAACTGTTCTAGATCGTCGGCGGCGTGAGGAAACGCTTAAGACGGAAACCGCCCGCTTGTGGCGTATGAGCGTCGAGCTACCGTTTGCCCCCGTGGATTCGATCATCCGGCGCAACGCCGACGGACTGCGGGTGAGCGCCGAAGCGACCGAGGCACTCACCCGCCGCATCCAGTCGCGGGGGGCCGCGCTGGCCGTCGACGCCGCGGCGGCGGCCAGCGCCGACGGACGGAAGACGCTGATGGCGACGGATTTCGGGGTGGAAGGGGTACCCGAGAAAGACGAACTCGAACTCCCGATCGCCCCGGTCGATCGTATCGCACGCCTCGACATCGACGACCGGTATCGCGTCGCGATGGACGCACGCATCGCGCTGGCGTCGATCCTGGAGCGTGAGGCTGACAACGTCGCGGCCGCGGCGGCACTGCTGGCCGAGCACGCCGGCCGCCGAACGATCAAGGCAGCGGACGTTGAACGCTACGCCGAACTGACCAACTACGTTGAATGAAGTTTGGGTATCGCGAGCTCTGTCTCGAACACGACACCGGCAGTCGGCATCCGGAGAGTCCCGACCGACTGCGGGCGATCAAGCGCACGCTCGCCGAGACCGACCACGTCGAGTACGTGCCGGCGAACGATCTCCCTCGTGACGCCGTCCACGGGATCCACGACGACGAGTATCTCCGGGACGTCCGGCAGTTCTGTGCCAATGGGGGCGGCAACTGGGACGCCGACACCGTCGCCGTCGAAGCGACCTGGGACGCGGCGATGGCGAGTGCGGCGCTCGCCACGTGGGCCGCACGCGAGGCGCTCGACGGGGCCGACGGCGCGGACACGCCGTTCGCGCTGGGTCGGCCACCGGGCCATCACGCCGTCGAGGACGACGCCATGGGCTTTTGTTTCCTCAACAACGCTGCCGTCGCGGCCGAACACGCGCTGGACCGCGAGGACGTCGAGAACGTTGCCATCCTCGATTTCGACGTTCACCACGGCAACGGGACCCAGGACATCTTCTACGATCGTAGCGATGTCTACTACGCGTCCTTCCACGAGGAGGGTCTGTACCCCGGGACGGGCGACGTTGGAGAGACTGGTGTCGACGCGGGGCGCGGCCGCACGCTGAACGTTCCGTTCCCCTCGGGGAGCGGTGACGCCGATTACCTCGCGGTCTACGAGGAGGTCATCGCCCCCGAGTTCGAGGCGTACGACCCGGATCTCCTCATCGTCAGTGCGGGCTTCGACGCCCACGAGAACGACCCGATCTCCCGGATGCTCGTCTCGACGGGCGGGTATGGCGTGCTCGCGGAGCGCCTCCGGACGCTCACGGACCGCATCGACGCCGGACTCGCCTTCGTCCTCGAAGGCGGGTACGGCCTCGAGACGCTCTCCTCTGGTGTTCGTGAGATTCAGGAAGTCCTCAACGGGACGGAACCGGCGACGATCGACGCCGAGCCGACCGACGGCGGACGGAACGTCCTCGAGTCGCTGATCTATCAGGGCTTCGGGTCGAGATAACGCGCCAGTTCGGTCCCGAAGTTCGCTGTAAGTTCACTCACTGCTGGGCCGACCAGCGTCGAGTATGCCGATCGGAGGGCACTCTCGACGTCCGTTCCGAGCGCAACCTCGTAGATCGCGTCGCTTTCGAGTAACTCCTCGGCAGTCCGGAACTCCCGGGTGCGCTCGACGACGTATCGGTCGTCGCGCACGAACGGCCCGTAGACGTCGCTGTCGGCGTATTTCTCGTAAAATCCCTCGGCGTGTTCGCGGACGTGGACCGGGGGCCCGACGTGGCGTTCGATCGCCGGTCGCTCGGCGACTTCGAGTTCGAAGAGCAGGACTGCCCGCTCGTCGGCGAAGGCGGCCGCGCGCAACACGTCGAAGCCGTGCTGGTCGAGTAACCCGCGAATGCCGTCGAGTGACTTCTCCAGTTGCGGGTAGAGATCGTCGTCGACGAGATCGGGCGTCTCGAACGTCATCGCGACGGGTGTGGTCCCGCGCTCGTCGAAGGCGGCCCGGACCGCTGGCGGATCGAGTGGGTCGGAGTCTGCGGGTTCGAACAGCGACTCGCGAGGGTCAGCGAGTAGCTCGCGTGCGTAGTGCTGGAAGCGCGCGAGGTTGGCCGTCGAGAGTGCCGCGGCGACGTTGCGTTCGGGGTCGGTCGGGTCGATGACGACGAGGTCGTCGTCGAACGTCGCCGCGCCGTGATCTTCCGGATCGAAGCGGACGGGCGGGTGCCACTCGGCCGCGGCCTCGATCAACGGCCGGAAGCCGCCGTGTTCGAGGACGAGCAGTTCGGTGAGATAGCCGGAGAACCCCTGGGTCCGGAGGTCGCTGCCGTAGACGCCAATCCCCTTGAGGAAGGCTTTCGCGAGGCGGACGTCGTCGGCGAGGTCGTCGTCGAGGCGGGCCTGGAGATATTCGGTGTGGAACGGCGTTCGATCGACGGCCGACTGGATCGCGGTCGCCTCTTTGACGTCGTAGCAGGGGACGAGATCGACATCGTAGCCGTCGACTTCGCCGACGACGTAGGGGTGTTCGGCGTACTCCTCGTGGCCGTCGGGCAGCACGGCGTGGCCGATCTCGAGGCCGACGGATTCGAGCGTCTCACGGTCGGTATCGGGCGGGAACCGGACGAAGACGTCGACGTCGCGGTCACCGGCGATCCAGGTGTTGCGGGCGGTGGAGCCGACGAGCATGACGTCGCCGTCGATCCCGCGTTCCTCGAGGGCCGCTTCAGCCCGGTCGATCACCTCGCGGGCCGCCTGCTCGAGACGTTCGTGTTCGGCGTCGGTCGGCTCGACGCGCTGTCGAACCGCCTGGAGAACGCTCGAAAGCTCCTCAGCCATACAGAAACCGTACCGGCAGCAACGGGAAAGCGTATCGATGCGTCGCGACCGCCGGCCGGCGACCGGTCGAAAGCGAAAGCCCTATCAAATAACTCCGATTACCCTGGAGTGTCTGCCGCCGTAGCTCAGATGGTAGAGCACCACGCTGTTAACGTGGTTGTCCCAGGTTCGAGTCCTGGCGGCGGCGTCCTTCTATCGCGAACCGTCCGTGAGCGATGTGGACGCGATCAGCCAGGACTCGAACACGGAAGTCGCAGCCCGGGAAGCGAGCGTCAGCGAGTGACCCGGAACGTCTTGCATCGGTTCGAGTCCTGGCGGCGGCGCTTCTCTTTCGGTCAAAATCACAGCGAGCAGTTTCATCTGCGAGTGTTCTTGATCGTATCGAAGTGCCACCGCCAGAGTCGAGCCCGGCTCCCAGCCGAAGAGAGCGACGGATTCAACCCGGGCCGCCGTGTGCACGGTAGATATGGTCGGACCGCCGCGGTACAAACTGGCAGACACTGCCCAGCAGATCGTCGGTGGGTTCCTGCTTGCGGGACCGTTCGTCGTGACCGAGGAGGTCTGGACGCTGGCACAGGGGATGACGCGCGTTCACGCTCTGGCGACGGCAGTGCTGGTCGCCGTCATCGGCTACGGCGCGCTCTATCAGGCCGACGACGACCGCGACCCCGACACCGAGGCCGAAGTCGTCGGGTTGCCACTTCGATTTCTCTCGCTCGTGTTGGTGGCCTTCGGCTCGGTGGCCATCCTGGCGATCCTCTTTGGCGCACCGGCGACGTTTCTCCCGGAGCTAACCGGTGTCGAACGCCTGGAAGTCACGCTGCGGGCGATCAACGTCGGTGCGATCTTCAGCGTCGTCGGGGCGGCGACCGCCGACAGCGTCTTCTGATTGCGATATGCAGCACGCTTAAGGCGATCCCAGCCCCCAGAACGGCCAGAGATGGACTACACCCTGGCGATCGACGGCGCGCCGGAGACCGTCCCGGGGGGGACGGGCATTCTGTTGATCCACCCGAGTACTGGAGAGACCGACCGCGTCGATACCGACTTCCTCTCGACCGATACCGATCACTTCCTGGTCGTCTCGACGCGGACGACCGCCCGCGAAGTCACCCAGAAGATCGAACACTACGAGGTCGACGAACAGAAGGCGACGATCCTCGACGCACTCTCGGTCGAACGGGGGTACACCCGCCGCCGGAGCGACGACGTCCGGTACGTCTCCGCGCCCGACGACTTCGACGGCATCGTCGACGAAGTCCAGGCGTTCCTCTCGACGACCGAGGGCAAGCGCCGGATCAGCGTCGACTCCCTGACCGAGATGCTGTATTACGCCGACGAGGACCGGACCGAGGCCGCCGTCGAGGACCTCCTCGACCTGCTCGTCGAATACGACGCCGTGGGCCTGTTCCATCTCGCGCGCGGCGTCCACGACGAGGAACGCATCGAGACGTTTCGGTCGCTGTTCGAGGGCGTCATCGAACTCGAATCTGACGGATCGCTAACTGCTTCGTTTTGAGCACCGTTAAAACGACCGTCTGGCACGATAGATCGTGATGGATGTTACCTTCTATCACACCACCAACAGTTAAGGGCACGAGTGAGAAAGGAGTGTACGTATGCCGCATTGTCAGAACTGCGGTGCGTTCGTTACCGCCGCATACGCACGCGTTTTTACGCCGAACGGAGTAGATCAGCCGCGGGTCTGTCCGCAGTGCGAGGACAAGATCCGAGACGGTGCCGACGTGCGGGAGGCGAGGTCGACTCGGCGCGGATAATCACTCCTACCGGTCGCGTCCCCGTTCAATTACCCTCTACGGTTCTCACTCGTGGGCCTGGGAGACGATCTCTCTGGCCTCTTCGAAGACGCTCGTGGCGCGATCCGGGTCACGCGCTTCGGCCGTGATCCGGACGAGTGGTTGGGTCCCGCTGGCCCGAATCAGGAACCAGGCGTCACCCAGATCCACGCGCACGCCATCGAGGGTCGTGACGTCGTCGTATCGGTCTTCGACCGCTTCGTGAACCCATTCCATCACGACCGCCTTCTCAGTCACCGAGACGCTGTCCCGATGAATCGGGTACGTCTCGACGTCGGCGACGCGATCGGCGAGCGGGCGCTCGGCCGCGAGTTCGACCAGCTTCGCGGCCGCAAGCGGGCCGTCGGGACACAGCGCCTCGGCAGGCCAGATCCACGCGCCGCTGGGCTCGCCGCCGAAGGCGACGCCCGGCTCACTGGCCCGTTCTGCGACCGAGACGTCGCCGACGCGCGTCCGGACCACGTCGACGTCCTCGGCCGCGAGATAGTCATCGACGGCGAGGCTGGTGTTGACCGGGGCGGCGACCGTCTCGCCGGGATCGGCCGCTTCGCGAGCGAAGATCGCCAGGAGCGTGTCGCCGCCCACGAACTCGCCGTCTTCGGTGACGGCGCGCAGTCGATCGGCGTCGCCGTCGTGGGCGATGCCGAGTCGGCCAGTCTCGCGAGCGAGGCCCGTCAGGGACGCACAGTTCTCCGCGGTCGGTTCGCTGGGGCGGCCCGGGAAGGCCCCGTCGGGCTGGGCGTTGAGTGTCTCGACGTCACTCCCAAGCCGGGTGAGCGCATCGACGCTCACTTGCCCCGCGCCGTTACCGAGATCGACCACGACCTCTGGGGGCGAGGCGACCTCGACAGCGTCGAGGATGGCCTCGATGTGGGCTTCGGTGTGGCCCTGCCGACGCCGTGTGCCGAGTTCGTCCCACGCGGCAGGGTCGAACTCGCCTGCCTCGATCCGGTCGGCGATGGTTTCCTGGCGGGCCGTGTCGAACGCCTGGGTCGTCGGCTGCCAGAGCTTGATACCGTTGTCCGCTGGCGGATTGTGACTCGCGGTGATCACGACGCCGGCGTCGCCGTCTTTGCCTCGAACCGCACGTGCCACCGTCGGCGTCGCTGCCACGCCGAGGTCGATCACGTCGGTTCCGGTTTCCCGAAGCCCCGCGGTTAGTGCGTCCAGCAGGAACTGGCCGCTCTCACGCGGGTCTCGACCCACGACGACGCGGCCGGCGTCGATCCCGAGGGCGCGTCCCACCGACAGTGCCAGATCTGCGGTGACAGTCTCGCCGACCGGGCCGCGGATGCCGCTCGTTCCGAACATGTCCACACCTCGGCGACCAGGCATTAAAAGAGTCGGTCACTACCGCTCGTCCGGATCTCGGCTCATCGCCACTCCTCGGCGTTGTCCTCCTCGTGGAGCTCGCCCTTGGCCTGTCGTGTTGCCGGCCAGACGGTGAGTCCGATCACGACGGCGTAGAACCCGCTGACGACGACGAGGACGGCCTCGCCCGGAATACTGCCGACCGACGCGGCCCCGATGGGTCCCTGCATGGGCCCGGCGAACACCGTGAGTCGAATCAGCCAGGCGGCGAGTAACACGGACAAAAGTGGCGTGTAGACCCGTCTGAGTCGGCGCGAAACGGCTTCAGCTAGCGGCGTTTTGATCGCCGGCTCCCGGAGGTCCACACTCAGGAGTTCTCGCCAGTTCGGCTGTTCGGTCCCGTTCGGGTCGAGTGCGTTCGCGAAGACGTTCTCCTCGAGCAACCGGACCCGTGATCGCCAGACGTCGTAGATGCGGTACCGCCGTGCCTCGATACTCAGGAAGACGACCAGCATGCCCATACCGACCAGCAGGATGTAATGGGGACGGGTATCTGCGGAGAACGCCCACGTGAGCAGGGATGCAGTCAGGACGACCGCCCAGTTGGTCGTCCGGTCGATACGCGTCCGCCAGGACGTCGTCCGGCCGAGTTCGCCCCGATAGGTGTGGCTCATCAACGAGAGGAAGTCGGACCGGTCGGTGGCAGCCTTTCCCGCCACTTCCCGTTCTTCGGGTGATTCGGGATCGAAATCTTCTGGGGGCCCAGACATGTCTCTCGATTACACCGAGAGACGGGTAAGTCCACCCGTCGAGACGGACCCGTGACTAGCGGACACTGGTCGAACGGAAAAGGTCGCAGCGACGGCGACCTTAGAGGTCGCGCGGCTGGACGGTCTTGCGGTCGTTCTCCTCGGCACGTCGCGCTGCGTCGGCGAGCAGCTCCTCGACCTCGTCGTCGAGGGCAGCGTAGAAGTCCGAGGCAACGTTCATGTCATCGAGCTCTTCCTTGACGGCGGCTTTGACGATTAGGTCTGCCATACAGGGCTTTGTTTCACAGGATCATTTATAAGCGTTCCCAATTCTACCCGCTCTCCGGACGGTTAGAGGGGGTTTGACCGCGTTCGAGGGTCAGATATCCGGATCTGTCAGCGCACTATTATCATTTCTTCGCCACGTTCGCACGCAGGTTGAATCGATGCCTAAGAGTGGCTCGGGCCCGGAGTCGGTCCCATGCGAGAGATCCTCGAAGCCCTCGAAGACGGCAATATCAGCGTCGAGGCGGCGGAGGCCGAACTCCGTGGGTACGCGAGCAACGACGGGGGGCGATTTGACGCGGCGCGGGAAGTCCGCCGCGGCGTCCCGGAGGCGATCCTCGGCGACGGCAAGACGCCCGCCGAGGTCGCCGCACTCGCGTCGACGGCCGTCGAGACGACCGGGCGGGCGATCGCCACTCGCGTCACTCCCGAACAGGCCGGCGCAGTTCGTCGCCGACTCGCTGAAGACCACCCCGACGCGACGATCCGCTGGCGCGAGCGCTCGAACGTGGTGGTCGGCCATAGCCCCGACTTCGAACCGCCGCGACTCGACGCCGATGTCGGGATCGTTACCGCCGGGACCTCCGACGCGATCCCGGCCGGCGAGGCGGCCGCCATCGTCGGCGAGATGGGTGCTCGCGTCGGGCGCATCGACGACGTCGGTGTCGCCGGCATCGCCCGCCTGCTCGATCGCCTCGACGCGATCCGGGCCCACGACGTGATCATCGTCGCCGCCGGTCGGGAAGGCGCGTTGCCGACCGTGGTCGCCGGCCTGGTCGACGTCCCGGTGATCGGACTGCCGGTCTCGACGGGCTACGGCCAGGGTGGCGACGGCGAGGCGGCCGCCCTCGGGATGCTCCAGTCCTGTACCGCACTCACGACCGTCAACGTCGACGCCGGGTTCACCGCCGGTGCCCAGGCCGGACTGATCGCCCGCCAACTCGACGACGCTCGCGGCAAGCACGCCTGAGACCCCACCGTTCATGCTTGTGGGTCACTTACATACCACGTCGGTCACCACCCCCGACAGTCACCCATGCCCGAGTGCGATCACTGTGGCGCACACGTCTCCGATCAGTTCGAACGCGTCTTCGCGGACCCGGACGGTCGCTTGCGCGCCTGTCCCGCGTGCTCGTCGAGGGCCGGTATCGCCGAAACTGCCAGAGAGCGTGCGCCCGAAATGTGAGGTCGTCGACGGATGACGGGAGTCGAGGCTGACCACTACGTCTACGTCCTCGCATGTGCGGACGGATCCTTCTACACCGGGTACACGACTGACCCTGAGCGCCGCGTCGACGAACACAACGACGGCGAGGGGGCGAAGTACACCCGTGGCCGAACGCCGGTCGAACTCGTCCATCTGGAGGGTTTCGAGACGAAATCGGCCGCGATGTCCCGCGAGTACGCGATCAAGCAACTGTCGCGTGCTGACAAGGAGACACTCGTCGACACCGCGCACGACTCAGACTGACTCGACGCGTTCGAACAGCGCCGCGCCGAGTTGGACCATCACGATCGAGGAGACGAGGAGGGCACCGGCGTCTATCGCGACGGATCTGGCGGCGGAGCCCACCAGCACCGCCCGGAGGCCGTCGACGCCGTAGGTCAGCGGGTTGAGGTACGCCAGTGGCTGGATCACCTCGGGAAGACTCGCGATCGGGAACATCGCACCCGAGAGGAAGAACAGCGGGAAGATGACGAAGTTGACGATGAGGCCAAAGCCTTCGGTGTCGTTGAACTGGGAAGCCAGCGCGATACCGAAGCCGACGAAGGTAATCGCGATCCCGACGAGGAAGACCGCAGCCAGTGGCAACGAAAGCAGGCTGACCGGCCGGAAGCCCAGCGGGATCGCGAGCACGAGGATGAGGACCGCCTGGACGAGCGCGGTGGTCGACCCGCCGGCGATCCGCCCGAGGACGATCGACGTCCGGCTCACCGGCGCGACGAGGATCTCCTTCAAAAACCCGACCTCCTGATCCGAGAGGATCGACATTCCCGCGAAGGAGGCACCGAACAGCATCGTAAAGCCGACCATCCCCGGGACGAGGAACTGGAGATAGTCGACGTCTTCGGGGAGGCCGGGGATCGCCGCGCCGCTGAAGCCCGTTCCCAGGAAGAGCAGGAACAAAAGCGGGAGCGCGATCGAGCCGATGATCCGCGAAGGCGTCCGGAGGAATCGCTTGACGTCCCGCAACCACAGCGCGTAGATGCTCAGCGGGTCGATGCGGTTCACGATTGGCCCTCCGGCTGAGCCGGCTCGGATCGGGTGGTGTCGCCGGGATCGCTCGCCTCGCCGTCAGTCGCGCTCGCGGCGGCGGTTGGCTGGTCCGGGGTGTCCGCGTCCGCCGTTCCTTCGGCGTCCGCGATCGTGCTCCCGGTGAGCGCGAGGAAGACGGCTTCCAGGCTCGTCTCGTGGTGTTCGACCGCGTCGATGGTGACTCCGACGTCGTCGGCGGTCCGGACCAGATCGGCGATCCGGGTCTCGCCACGTTCGAGGACGACCCGGACGCTGTCGTCGGATCGGGTCGCTTCTTCGACCCACGGGCGATCGCCCAGTTCGGCCAGAAGCCCATCGACCGGGCCCGACACCCCCATCGTCACGACGTCGCCGCCGAGGTCGTCTTTGAGTGTCGTCGGGGTGTCCACCGCGACGATCTCGCCCTCGTCGACGATCGCGACGCGGTCACAGAGGCGCTCGGCCTCCTCGATGTAGTGGGTCGTCAGCACGATCGAGACGCCGGAGTCGTCGTTGAGTCCCTGGATGTACTCCCAGGTGTCTCGGCGGGTCCGGGCGTCGAGTCCGACCGTCGGCTCGTCGAGGAAGAGCACTTCGGGCCGATGCAGCAGTCCGCGCCCGATCTCGAGGCGGCGTTTCATCCCGCCCGAGTAGGTGCTGACGGGATCGTCACGCTCCGCGTCGAGGCCGACCAGGTCGAGGACGTCGTCGATCCGGGCCCGACGCGTCGCGGCGTCCATCCCGTAGAGCCGGCCGTGAAACGCCAGGTTCTCCGCGCCGGTCAGTTCCTCGTCGAGGGCCGGTTCCTGGAAGACGATCCCGAGGCTGTCCCGGACCGCCCCGCGCTCGTCGACAATGTCGTGTCCCGCGACCGTCGCCGACCCGTCGGTCGGGTTCAACAACGTCACGAGCATGTTGATGAGCGTGGTCTTGCCCGCCCCGTTCGGGCCGAGTAGCCCGAACACCTCGCCCTCCTCGACGGCGAAGGATACGCCGTCGACGGCCGTGACTGACTCGAACTCCTTGCGTAGGTTCTCGACCTGGATCGTGTCCATGTGCGTCGTATGTCCGTTGTTGAATAAACGTTCAGTCACCAAATACCCATCGACACCCCGACGACCGGTTTCCGCGGCGGGACGGGCACGGACGCCCCATCGAGACGCGAGACGAACAGGTTTTGCCGATCGGCCGTCGAGTGGGTGTATGAGCGTCGGCGACGCCTTCGATGAGTGGGCCGAGGCAGGGAAGGATCGCGGCATGGAACAGCGTCACTGGCATACAGCCAAGCACGCACTCGGTCGGATGCCGGTCGAGGACGGCGACGTGGTCCTCGATCTGGGGTGTGGTAGCGGCTACGCCGCCCGCGCGCTCCGGGCGGCCGGTGGAGCCGGGCGCGCCTATGGGCTCGACCGCTCGCCACAGATGGCGGCCAATGCCCGCGAGTACACCGACGACGCGGCCGTCGGGTTCCTGGTCGGTGACTTCCAGCACCTGCCCTTCGAGACAGACAGCGTCGATCACGCCTTCTCGATGGAGGCGATCTACTACGCCCCCGACCCCGTGGAGGCGCTTCGGGAACTCTGTCGCGTGCTTCGCTCGGGGGGGACCTTTTACTGTGCGGTCGATTACGTCGCGGACAATCCCCACACCGCCGAGTGGGACGACTACGTCGACGTCGAGATGACTCGCTGGTCGCGGGCGGCGTACCGCGAGGCATTCCGGGAGGCCGGCTTCCACGTCGCCGAGCAGGAGGCCATTCCCGACGAGGAAGTCGAGATCCCGCCCGCCGAGGCGTTCCCGACCGAGGACTTCGAGACCCGTGAGGCGATGGTCGAACACTATCGGGAGCACGGCACGCTGCTGACTGTCGGCGTCGTGCCGTGAGTGGGGCGGACTCGCTACGGGCCGGCCCCGCCGTTGCGGGTCGCAGACGCCACCCCTTTCGTAAACACTATTCACGAATCGACCCTACGACGACGCGAATGAGCAAGCAACTCCCGGACGTCCAGGCGAACAGTCCGGAGGTCGCCGTCGGACTCAACCGCGTCGGCGTCACCGGCGTCGAGAAACTCGTCGAGATCGACCGCGCGGACCGTCGTCCGATCGTATTGATGGCTACCTTCGACGTCTTCGTCGACCTGCCGACCTGGCGGAAAGGGGCCGACATGAGTCGCAACATGGAGGTCATCGACGAGACCCTCGAAGCCGCCGTCGACAACACCGGCTACCGCGTCGAGGACGTCTGTGGCGACGCTGCCGAGCGACTCCTCGGCAAGCACGACTACACCGACCGCGCCGAGGTGCGCATGGAAGCCGAGTACGTCACCCGCGAGCGCACACCCGCCACGGATCGCCCGACCCAGAGCACCGCCGACATCATCGCCTCGGCGACCGCGACCGAGGACGGAACGCGCGAGGAGATCGGGGCCCGGGTCACCGGCATGACGGTCTGTCCCTGTTCACAGGGGATGAGCGAGTCCCGGGCCCGCCAGACGCTGAACGACCTGGATGTCGATCGGGAGACGATAAACGCGTTCCTGGACGAGGTCCCCCAGGCCGGCCACTCCCAGCGCGGCCACGCCACGCTCACTCTCGAGAGCGACGGCTCGCCGGACGTCGACCTCCGGGAGGTCATCGCGGTCGCCCGCGACGCCATGAGTGCCCACATCTACAATCTCGCGAAGCGGCCCGACGAGGATCACATGACCTACGAGGCCCACAGCGACGCCAAGTTCGTCGAGGACTGCGTCCGGTCGCTCGCCGAGGGCGTCGTCGAGACGTTCCCCGACCTGCCAGCGGACGCCGTGGTTCGGATGGAACAGTCCAACGACGAGTCGATCCACCAGCACAACGCCCACGCCGAGCGCGTCGCTCGCTTCGGGGATCTCCAGGCCGAGGTCACCGGCGACGCCGAAGGCGGCAACCCCGAGCCCGCCGACGGCGTCGACCGGCGGACCAACGGCTCCGGCGACCGGTAAACCGGCAGTCGCACTCGCTCGAAAAGGGTTTTGAGGCCCCGCCCGGTAGAGGTCGGCATGCTCCGGATCATCGCACTCTTGCTGTTGATACCTCTCGTCGACATGGTGTTGCTGGTGGCGGTTGCCGGCGCGCTGGGTGCCGTTCCGACGGTGTTGCTGGTGGTTTTGACGGGTCTGATCGGTATGCTGCTCGTCCGTGCGGAGGGCCGTCACACGCTTGCGAAGATCCAGCGCAAGGTCCTCCAGGGCGATCCGCCGACCGACGAGTTGCTCGACGGCGCGCTCCTGTTGATCGCCGGCGCGCTCCTGTTGACGCCCGGGTTGGTGACCGACGTGATTGGCTTCCTCCTCGTGGTCCCGCCGACGCGGTACCCGATCCGCATTGCCGTCAAGAAGTGGGTCGTCACGCCGTATCTTGAGCAGAAGACCGGCGGGTTCGCCACGGGCTCGGTCTACGTCGGTGGTTTTCCGAACGACGACGGGAACGGCCCTGTCGGCGGTGATTCCGGTGGTCCCGGCGGATTCGGCGGGCCTGGCGGGTTCGGGGGCTCGACGGACGATGGGGTCCGCGACATCGGGGACGCCACGGACATTGACGACGTCGAGGACGGGGACGATCGGCCCGAGTGATCGCCAGCCACGAGGGTGACGACGGGAGCGAAAAGAAACGCTTAATGGTAGGCCTCCGGTACGCCTTGATGCGCTCACCTGGGCCAATAGCTCAATCAGGTTGAGCGCTCGGCTGATAACCGGGAGGCTACCGGTTCAAATCCGGTTTGGCCCACTATACCACCTTTTTACTTCGGAGGGTTTCCTCACGAGCCGATGGCTCGTTGCGGGAACCCTCCTCGCAAAAATCTGGACCAAAAACACCTGCTCGGTCGCTTCGCTCCCTCGCAGTGAACCGCCTCGCTTCGCTCGGCGGACGTTCGATCTCCAAGGAGTGCGTGTTTCGCGATGTGCTCTCTCGAGCGACGTAGGACAAGGGAGTTGATATCCGCGTTGTCCCATTCCCGTCGCGAACAGCCTTCAATGACATCCTCCCCGCCGTGAACGGCGGGGTTTCCTCGCGCTGGGGGTATCGACTACCGGCCCACGGAGGCAACTTGCGGGTTCGTATGCTCCTCGTTGGGACGGGGAGAGCGTGATGACTCCAACCATTCATGGTTGTCCCACTTGAGGCATACAGGCCGTGCCATCGACCGTGTTACCGTTGTCTGCCGCCGAAGGAACGTCTCTGACGCCACGAGGTCGGCGTGCCCCTCGAAGCCACACGGACACGTCAGAGTGTCTCTGTGACGTGTCGTGTCCTCTATCGAACCGCAGTTCGGACACTCCTGACTCGTCCACGCCTCAGACTGTACTTCCACCGACATACCGTATTCCTCAGCGGTACACGCCAGTCGATTCACGAACGCTCTAAACGCCCAGAAATTGTGCGTCTTGGCGTTCGTCTCTACCGACCAGTGCGTCTCAAGCACGTCCGTCAGCGCCCCGACGTACACTGTCGAAACACCCTCGTCGTACAGACGTTCGATGAGGTCACGCGCGAGTGCGTCTTGAGCGTGGTCACGTCGCTTGGTGCGCCGCTCGTACAGGCGTCGGATTCGGTGACTGCTGTATCGACCGTCCTCCAAGAGTGATTGGAGGCGGGCAATTTCTCGCGTGGTTTCGCGGAATCGTTTGAACAGGTCGCGTCCTTCGTACAGGTATTGCTGGCCGGTTGTGGTGGTGCAGGCGACGAGGTTGTTCGCACCGATGTCCAGAGCGGCTTCTTCCGAAGCCAGTGGTTGTGCCAGTCGAGAATCATCGACGGTGACTGGCTGAAAGGCCCTGAATGTCTGTGCTTGCTCGTCGTAGAACAACTCCAACCGGCCCTGCTTCTCGTACTTCTTCCAATTGGGCTCACCTCGAACTTCGAGGCGGAGACGTTCGCGGTGTCCCAACCCGTATTCGTCTTTCAGGTCTTGACCGACGAGAATTTCGAGGCGAGAGTATTCGCCCCACTCGACGGAGTACGACGTGTTACGGATGTACGTGCGGAGTTCTCGACCTTCGTCTGCGTTACCCCAGAATCCGGGTTTGCCGTTGGCTTCGCCCTTCTTCTTGAGGCTGAAGAACGACTTCCACGCTTCGCGGTTCTTGCGTTCGATTTGCTGAACCGTGGATGCGCCAAGTGTTCCACCATAGCGACCGCGATACTCGCTGATGTCCCACACGTCTCCGTCTGGGTCAGCATAGTTCTCGCGGCGCTCGTAGTTGATTTCGTTCCAGAGAGCGGCAGAAGCGTCCAACAGGCGTCGAAGCAACTCCTCGTCCTCGTCGGACTGCGGAATCACTTCGAACGTGTTGGCTCGCTTCATCGACTACTGTTTGTATCGGAACACACATAAAGATGTGGTTTGTGTGTTACTGTATGGTCGAAGTTCGCATCGAGTTCGATGACGATGAGCAGTACGAGCGGTTGAAAGAACTGAAGACGCACCGTGGGTTAACGTGGAAGGGATTGCTCCTTGAGGGCGAAAAGAAAGTCCGAGAGGATACCCCGGAGTAATCGTCAAGCGTGGATTGTGAAGTGGTGTGTCGGATTCACGCCCGCCCTAAAGGGCGGGACTCTCTCCTTGAGTCAGGTAGCGACTGCCGTCGTGGGACACCTGGAGATTCGTCCGTCTCACTCCAGCTCGCGCTCTCGCTTGGCACCGTCGCGTGTATCCGCCCCGGTCGACGCACTGGAGCGATTGCTCGCCGTCAAGTCATCGTAGTCAGCCGGATCCCCTTCCTCGGTCGCGACCAGCTTCTCGAGGCGCTGTTCGAACTCCCGCTCGTTGATTTCGCCCTCCGCATACCGGCGCTTGAGCTTCTCGATCGCTTCTTCCTGGGCGTCCGCCGTCTCCTCGGCGTCGTCCGTCGAGAAGAGTACGCCAGCGATCTCCTCTCCCCAGAAGAGAAACAGGGGCGTGAGGAGGAACCAGCCGAGGATCACCGACACTTCGGAGAGAACTTCGACTCCGATCGTGTCGAACAGCATCATGGCCGGGAGCGTGACCGCACCGATCGCCAGCCAGAGTTCGTCCGCGACGAAGTCTCGAAGGCGTTCCGACATCTGGACTGGTTCCGTGTTGTGCGGGGGATTGCTTAATTCATTGGGGTTTTGCAGCGTTTTCAGAGACGGTACTATTCTAGCCATGAACAGCGTGAAAGCCCCGAGTCGTTCGACATGGGGCAGCGAGGGACCATAGTAAAACAGAGAACGATCGAATTGAAGTACGAAATTGGAAGCCCCGGCTCGCTGGAGTCGGGGGCCTCGCTGTGCGCTTCCCTCGCTTCGCTCGGTCCAGTGCTTGCGTCGGCCGCCTTCCTCCAGCGAGCCGCCCCTTTCAGTCCCACCCGCGCTTCCTGTTTGGGCAGCCGATACGAATTGAAATGGAAGGGGTCACTTGCTCGCCAGGAAGCCGACTCTTCGGTCAGCAGAAATGAACTCACTGATCGCTACTCATCTGAATAGCGACGCCCATACCCCTCTAAGCAGGATTGACGGTCATTCGTCGTCCTCGAGAGCGGCTTCGAGCGCGTCCCGGACCGTCTCGAAATGCTCGTGGATCCGGTCGGGCATCTCCGCGAATTCTTCGTCGGTCACAGGTCGGTCTTCTTTG
This sequence comes from Halorhabdus tiamatea SARL4B, assembly GCF_000470655.1. Lineage (NCBI taxonomy): Archaea > Methanobacteriati > Methanobacteriota > Halobacteria > Halobacteriales > Haloarculaceae > Halorhabdus > Halorhabdus tiamatea. The sequence goes on along the minus strand of NC_021921.1, from coordinate 2,010,170 downwards.
TGCGGTTGTCGCATCGTTCGAATTATGACTCCGTATGCGGAGTGATAGTTCGCCAGGACATATATAATTTATAACGAATTCGCGTCCAGATCGCTAATCCGGCTGAATGGAGTTCCGTGGCACCATCTTAAATAGGGGTCGGTACGGAGACGCCAGTAATGGATCGAGACGAGATCGCCGAGTACGTGCGGCGGTGTCAGCAACTCATCGAATCCTCACCGCAGATGGACGAGGAGAACACGAAGGTCAAACTGGTCCAGCCATTTCTCGAACTGCTCGGGTGGGATCTCTACTCGACGGAAGTCGCCCTCGAATACACGATTCCGATGGCGTCGGGGAGCACGCACGTCGACTATGCGCTTCTCGTCGGCGACTCTCCGGTGGTGTTCGTCGAAGCCAAGCCCGTCCGATCGGCGCTCACCGACGACGAGATTCAGCAGTTGCGTAGCTACATGCGTCAGGAACTCGACGTGGACTGGGGAGTTCTGACCAACGGGAAGTCCTTCGAAGTCCTGACCAAGAACCGTGCTGGCAACGGTGGCGAAGAGGTCTCTGTCGTCCGGTTCGATCTGGACGATCTGGCCGAGAACCCCGACGTGCTGGAATTGCTCACCAAGGAGTCGATCCGCTCGGGGAAGTCCGACGAGATCGCCGCACAGGTCGCGGAGACGAATCGGGCGATTCGCTATCTCAGGGAGAACGAGGACAGCGTCACCGAAGCTGTAGCTGACGCAGTGGAGAATGAGGTGGGTGAGTTGACGATCAGCCTCGACGAACAGTCCCGCGAGTTCGTGCAAAACCTCGCATCTGTGCTGGAAGAACAGCGTCATTTCGTGAGTGAGGAGCACTCCTCACAGTCTTCACAGTCTGAGCGATCGGAGCAGTCGGAGATCGGTTCAACGGACGGACCCGACAACCCGGACGATATTGAACCGATAGAAAATCGGGTGGCGGGGACGATTGCCCGGGCCGACATTGACGGCGATCCAGACGCGAAAGTGGCCGTTTTTCCGACGCGTGAATCCGGCCTCCCGTTTCTCAAGGAAAACGAAGCCTGGGGATTCGTCCGGGTCGGGTCGGAGTTCGACTACGTGGCGATGTACGTCACTGGCGACGTGCGCGAAGTGCGGTACATCGCAAGGGCTGACGAGGTAGTTGCTCCCGACGAAGCCGATCTCATGCGCGAACCGCTGAACTACAAAGACCGAGCCAAGATCGCCGAGGACAAGAGGGTCGTAACGTTCGAAACGGGGTCGTTGTACGAACTCGAAGATCCGATTCCATACGAATCAAAGTATCCGCAGGGACTGCGATACACGACGCTCGGGGAGTTACGCAACGCGGAAACCACCGACGATATGTTGTGAGTGTGCCTGGTCAGAATACTTCGAGATATTCCTCGACGACTTCGCGCTCCTCCTCGGTCAGATCGAACAGATCATACACGGCCTCGTCGATCTCGGCTTCCAGTGCCTCGATATCGGTCTCGCGGACTTCTTCGCGGTCGGCGTCGAGCCGGTCGAGCAGTTCGACCACACCCTCGTCGCTGCGGGGAATCGGAATGGTCGTCTCCTCGCCGCTCTTGACGTTGCGCCCGTCCACGGCGGCGTGGACGTACTCGGCGCGTTGCTTGCGCGCCTCGCGGTCGTCGGAATACATCGCCGGGTCGTTGATCGTGTCCGACCGCCCGGCCTGCACGGTGAAGTTTCCGTCCACGTCGCCCTGCACGTCGGCGCTCACCGGATATCGGCGCGTCTGCCACTCGTAGGTAACGTTGTCGAGTTCACCGTCGTAGTCGCCGAGGTACGCCTCGGGGAAGCGGTCGGTCTTGCTGTCGAGGTCGATGGTGTCCACAATCCCACCGGCCTTCTCGCGCATCGTCCCGAAGACGCCGGCACTGTCTTCGGTCTTGCAGGGCAGTTTCTCGACGTACTGCGAGCGGTATTCGTAAAATCCGCCCATCTTGACCGTCGTGATGTGCTTGAAGTAGAAGTCCAACGCCTTCGAGTTCAACTGACAGGCCATCTCCTCGGTGAGGTTCCGGTATTGGGGAGTTAGGAGAACGCCGTAGGCCGTTGTAAAGTACCACGTCCCCGGCTCGTCAATCATGAAGGTCGCGTCAGTTGCGATGTGTGCCTGCACAATCTTCGGATTCTCGAACTTCCCCAGATTCTTCGGATAGATGTACCCGTACCAGTCGTCTTTGCCTTCCTTTCGACCTCCTTCACGACCCTCGAGTTCCTCCTTGTGGGCGAGGAAGAAGTCCCACGTCAGCGGGAGATTTTCTTCGAGGTAGTCCTGTGAGTAGAGGCCGGCTTCGAGTTCCCCGTCTTCAGTTTCCTCAGCATAGTAGGGATGTACGACGTGAAGCCCGCCCCAATCACCTCGCCACCGTTTGACCTCATCGCCTTCGAGGAACGGACGAAGTAGGTCCGTTTCAATCTCGTACTCTTGGGACTCTCCGGTGGGAACTACTGTGACCGTCTCTCCAGAGTCATCTGACTCAACCCGGTCGGCGTCAAGTACGTCCACGATGTAAACCTTGTTCGCGCTGGTTCGAATACCTTGGAAGACGGCATCGGTCACGTCTCCGATGACGGCGTCCTGTTCGTCCTCCAGTTTCTCGAAGACCTGCAACTCCTCCGGCGGCATCATCGCCCAGTAGTCGTCCGCCGCGAGTTTCCCTTGCGGGAAGTCGAACACGTCGATGAACTCGTCCGAGTAGCCCGGCTCGCCGCGATGCTCGCGCACCGACTCGATGATGGCCGTGTCGAGTTCCCGGTCGCGATCCTCATCGGTGTCGGCCTTCACCCGCACGCAGCGAATCTCGTTGTCCTCACGGCTGGCTTGATCGGGCTCGTCGTCAAGTATCACTATAGCCGGGTAATTGGTGGCGTCCTCGAACACCCCAGAGTCGCGGAAGTCGTAGACTTCCTCGATGCGCGCCTCATCTAGTAGCACCTCGCGCAGACCCTCGCCATAGTCTGTGACCATGAACTGATTCGGCGTGATGAATCCGAGTTTCCCGGAGTCCTCGCGGAGCCAGTCGAGGCCCCGCTCGTAGAACGGACAGTAAATGTCGTAGTTGCCCGTTGTCGCGTCGTACAGCGACTCCATCATCTCCTTCTGACTGTCGGGGAGATTCTGTACGCGGACGTAGGGCGGATTCCCCACGACGTAGTCATAGGTCATGTAATTCTTCACGACCAAGGCGAGCACGGTGTCCTCGAACATCTTGAACAGCCGTCCGTCGTTGTGCTCCTTTTTGAGGTATTCCACGTTCTCCAGCATGTCGTCCACGTACGGCGCGAAGAACTCCTCCACGCCGGAGTACTCTCGCGACGTGTGCTGGTTGATGCGCTCCTCCAGCCCACTCTTGTATTCCCAGTCGAAGTCGCCGCCGAACTCCTCGGCCAGCGCCATGTGGTCCTTGACGGTGTCTAAGACACCTTGCAGAGCCGCGAAATACTCCCCGAAGTTGTTCACGCCTGTCTCCAACTGAATCGTGTCGAACAGCGGCATCCGCACCCGGCGGACCAAAAAGCCGTCTTCCGTCTCGACAGCCTCGTCTTCGTCCACTTCGACCGGCAACGGAACGGGAATCCGCACGTCCTGTTCGTCCTCGGTCATCGCGTCGAAGGTCATCTGCCGCGCTCCATCCTCTCCTAAATCTGCGCCCGTCAGCTCCCGCTCGTTGCGGAGCGTGTCAGTACGATAGATTGGCAACCTACGGAGCGTGAAATCGCGGTTTTCACGCTCTGCCTTCTGTTTGGCCTCCCGATAGGCCGGGAGGATAGCAACCACGAAGCGGATCTGCGCCATTAACACCGCGAACGGGTGGATGTCCAGCCCGACGATCCGCGGACGGGTACAGAGGTCCCGCAGGTGCTCCTCCCAGTCCGGATCGTCCTCGTATCGCTCTATGTCTTCGATATACCGCTCTACAGCCTCCACAAGGAACGTCCCGGACCCACACGCCGGGTCTATGAGTCGTTCGTTTGAGACGCCGCGCTCGTACCCCACACCGTCCATAATATATTCGATGACCGGCTGTGGCGTGTAGAACTCCCCGAGAGCTTTGCGGGTCTCCGGGTCGAAATAGCGCTGATAGAGGTCGCCCAGCAGGTCGCCCTCTACCTCCTCGAAGTCGAACCGGAGGACGTTGAAGAACACTTCCGCGACAGCACGGCTGAAGCGATCCCGCGTCGCCTCGCTGATCCGCTCGATGCTGCCGGTACCTTCCGCCACTTTTTGGAACTGGTTGGCCCCCGTCTCGTGGCCCCGAGCCAGTTGCTCGGCGTAGCCGTCGGTCCACCAGACGAAGATGTCATCCTGGAACAGCCCCTCGACCAGCTGTTCCTGCATGTCGTCGATGAGGTTGTCCGCAGCAACCGGAAATGCGTCTAGATTGATCGTCTGACTGAATCCCTGCAGACCACGGAAGTAGTCGTCCATCCCCTCGTAGCCTGTCCCGGCGAAGAAGTCGTGATCCTCGGTGGCCTTCGCCAGCAACAGTCGAGCGAGCAGGGCGTGCCCGCTCTCCAGACAGAACATGAAATCCCGGAGCGACTGCTTCCCGTCGATGAACGGCTCCCAGGAGTTCGGGACCTCGTCGGGTTCGTCGGCATATGTCGCCTCCCAGAAGTCGTAGGCTCCCTTGACGAACTTCGCCTCCTGCTCGTCACGCAGTTCGTGCAGGAGGTCCATCAGGCCCGTGACGAGGTTAGCGAAGGGGCTCCCCTCTTCGAGTCGGAACGTATCGAAGAAGTGTTCCTGGCCGAGTTCCGCCTCTGCATCTAGCGGAATGGGATCGAGCGTTTCGAGGAATTCGCTCACGTCCTCGGGATCGCGCAGGTCGAACTCGCGCTTCTGAAGCGCGCTCACGAGATCCCGGGCCTGGCTCTCGGTCACACCCGCTAATGAGACGGTGAGCATGGGCCGATCGTCTCCCAACTGATAGAGACGCAGTTCCTCTCCGTTGGTCAATACGCCGTACTCCGACCGCAGATACTCCATGTAATGAAAGAGTTGGTCTTCGTGTGGTGCCAACTCTCGCCCGGTAGTTTTGAATTCGTAGACGGCCGTCACCGCTTCGTTATTATCAAGCGTCAGGTAGTCCGGACGGCGATCGTCGGGCAGGGTAAACTCGCTTCGGAGGTCCGTTCCCGTGCCCCTGTAATCGAGCGCGTCGTAGAATCCCTGTTCGAGAAAGAGGTTTTCCACGTCACGCTCGCTCATCTCGCCATCGGTTCGTTCTGTGATCGCCTGCAGAGTTTCGTGAAGAGCCGCGGCGTCTGCCATTGACTATGCCGACACGACGACCGATCAAAAAAGTATGCAACCGATGAGTGGCAGTGTTCAGATAAGCACCGAGTAAGAAGCCTACTTCTCCCTGCTAATCAGCCGAATCCTGGCGGAATGAAAGGGCGAGCCGGTTCCGGGAACCCCGACGACGTAAGCACTGCAGGGCGCAAAGCGCCCGAAGCGCGCAACAAGTCGTGGGACCGGAACCGGTGAGGGCTTTCATCGTAAAAGTCACTCCGACGAATCCGTCTCTGAATCTTTCTCTTCAAACCCCACTGAACGCCGCAAAGCCGCCGTCGATGGGGATGACGGCCCCGGTGACGAACGCCGAGCCGGGCGCGATCAGCCAGAGCACGGTCGAGAGCAAGTCCTCGGGATCGCCAAAGCGATCCTGGGGGGTGTGGTCGATGATCTGCTGGCCGCGGTCGGTCAGGTTCCCCTCGTCGTCGAGCAGGAGATACCGGTTCTGCTCGGTCAGGAGGAAGCCGGGGGCGATCGCGTTCACCCGAATATCTGGTGAGTGGTTCTGGGCCATGTCGACCGCGAGCCACTCCGTGAAGTTCGAGACGGCGGCCTTCGCCCCCGAATAGGCGGGGATCTTCGTCAACGGTGTGAAGGCGTTCATCGAGGAGACGTTGAGGATGTGGCCTTCGCCCTGCTCGGCCATGTACTCGCCGAAGGCCTGGGCAGCCAGGAACGTCCCCTGGAAGTTGAGGTTGAACACGTTCTCGACACCCGCGGCGTCGAGGCCGAAGAAGTCCGTCGACTCGTCGGTGGTCGCCTCCGGGCTGTTGCCGCCAGCGCCGTTGATCAACACGTCGATCCGGCCGTATTTGTCGACGACAGTCTCCGCGGCCGCCTCGAGTTCCGCCCGGTCGAGCACCGACGCTTCCAGGGTCATGTACTCGGCGTCGACGTCGTCGAGATTCGCGGCGACCTCGGCGAGTCCGTCCTCGTCGATGTCGATCACGACGACCGTCGCGCCCTGCTCGCCGAGCGCGCGTGCCATCGCCGAACACAGCACGCCCGCACCGCCGGTGATCACGCACACCTCGTCCGCCACGTCGAAGTCGCTCTGGACAGGCATTCTGTCTCCCGGTCGGGGCGCACGGAACTTAAACGATCACGGTCGACGCCCGTCGCGCTCGCCTCCATCCAGAACGTCGAATTCGGGCAGCTTTTGACGTCCAGGCGGTGGTGGAACTGTGGCGTGGCCGCGTGGACGCCCGACAATCCAAACGCCTAATCGTCGCCGCTTTGGTCTTCGAGTTCGACCACCATGACCTCCAGGTCCGGCCCACCCCCGTCAGTCCGATACACCCAGGACCCACGTGGGTCGGTGTCGCCGGCGAGTGCCGAGAGCAGTACCCGTCCGAGCGTCCGCTCGAATTCCTCGCTACTCGCCAGTTCGTCGTCGGGAAGATCGAGTGTCATGATCGGGGACAGAACACAGCAAGCCGCCGACCGCTTCGGGTCGACGACGCCGCGACCGGTCGATACGATGGATCGTCGCCTGGCTGGTGGGTTCTCCCAGCGCCACTGTCCTTTCGGGTAGACTCCCTGGTGGGATAGGGCTACCGAAAAGCATGGTAGATCATGCCTGAACGGCCGCGAGCACGTCGTTACCGGGGAGGCTTTAACGGTATTGCCGGTGAAGCCCTGCATATCTCATGAGTGTCATCGTCGAGCTAACGATCCCTTCGGAGGCATTCGAGTTGGGGCAGATCCTCCGGGTCGAAGGGGCCACACAGGTCACACTCGAAACGATGGTGCCGCTGGGGAGCACGCCGACCCCGTTCGTTCGCATCACTGACGGCGCGCGGCGCTCCTTCGAGCGGTCGGTCCGCGAGCACGATTCGGTCAGTGCCATCCGGCCGGTCGACACCCACGACGAGGAGACGCTGTACGCTCTGGAGTGGGAACCGCCCGACGACTCGCTGTTCAGGGAGTTCACAGATCGGGGGGCGGCATTGCTCGGCGCGACCGGGAGCGCCGATCGGTGGCAGATCGAACTCCGCTTTCCCACCCACGACGCACTCTCGGCGTTCCAGGAGTACTACATCGACGCAGACGTCCCGGTGTCCGTCGAGAAGATATACAATCCAACGAAACCCGACGCCGGGCCGTGGTACGGCCTCACGGCAGTCCAACGGGAGACGCTCACCCACGCCGTCGAGTCCGGCTACTACTCGTTGCCGCGAACGATCTCGACGAAGGAACTCGCCGCGGAGTTCGACATCTCGGATCAGGCGGCCACCGAACGGCTCCGTCGGGGCATCTCGACGCTCGTCGAGAACACGCTGTTGGCCGCCGAAAGCGACTGACCGTCTCGACGGGAAAACGCTGGAGACGGGGATCCCGACGACGGATGACAGCGGTAGACCCGGTTGGGAGCGCCGCGGAATGGTGGGTCCGTCGTCCGGGATGGAGAGCCAGTGGACACGCTTTGGTTGAGGGGTACACCGGGCACCCACTGGCTCTGCTCCAGCCTGAATGTGTTCGTTCGTATCAATAACGTAACTTGTGCTTGGCCATCGAGGCTGCTTTTTACTGCGAGACGCGGGTCGATGATGGACTGCTCCCGACGCCTGCTCGATCCGTGTTGGGGGTGACAGCCGCTCCTGGTACGTACTCACCCGAAGGGACCGCGGTCGCCGCCAAAGCCCTCCTCCATGACCGTACACTCGCCGTTCTGGTCGATCAGGACCCGGCCCTGGTAGCCGCAACTGCCGTTGTTGTTGTACTGACACCGGGTACACCGACACTCGAGGTTCTTCGAGGAGTTGCCGATCGACATACGCTGAGCTACGTGATCCAGCCACTTGGAACTACGCCAGCCCGGGTCAGCTTTCCGCGACCAGCGCGTCGAGCAATTCGATCGAGAGGGCCTTATCCAGCGGGTCGTTGGCGTTGCCACAGTGCGGTGACTGGACACAGGCCGGACAGCCGTCTTCGCAGTCACAATCGGCGACGAGCTCGTACGTCGTCGCCGCCAGCTCGCCGATCGCCTCGTAACCCGCTCGCGCGATGCCGACGCCGCCGGGATACCCGTCGTAGATGAAGATCGTACTCCGGTCGGTGTGTGGGTGATGGGGCGTCGACACCCCCCCGATGTCGCGGCGATCACACAGAAAGGACAGTGGCATCGTCGCGATCATGGCGTGCTCGGCGGCATGGATCCCGCCCGGGAAGTCGCCGTTTGCCCGTAGTTCCTCCTCCAGGTCCGGGTCCAGCGCGTAGTACAGTGCCCGCGTCCGCAGGCTGGTCTCGGGAACGTCAAGGGACTCCCGGCTGATCGCCTCCCCCGAGCGGGCGTCGTGGCGCTCGAAGCCAGTGATCTGCTTGCGCATGGTCACTTCGGCGAACCGGACCGGTACGTCCGCCCGACCGGGGAATGGTTTCTCCCGGAGATCCTCCTCGACGGTGATCGTCTTCTCGTGAAGGACACGCGTATATTGATCGGCGTACGTCCGATCGAGCGTCGCCACGTCGTGGCTCAGATCCAGCTCCACGACCTCGTATTTCGTCCCCTGGTGGTGGTAGATCGCCCCCGGATGGGCGTCACGCAGTGCGTCGCCGAACGGCAGCGACGCGATCACGTCGTTCGAACCACGCTCCCGCAGTTTGATCTCCCGGTCGTCGGCGCTCCGGAGACTCGTCTCGTGGGCTGGACTGCCGCCGCCGTCGTCGAGCCACCGGATTCCGGCGTCGGTTGCCCGCCGTTCGAGATCTCCGGCCGCCTCCAGATCGGCCACCACGTCCGGGAAGGTCGGCCCGAAGTGGCGGTCGTCGTCCGGCGACAGCCAGTTCTCGCGGGCGGCCGACCGGACGTGGGCCGGCAGGATCTGGTCGTTTGCGGGGTTGGTCAGGGCCTGCTCGGGCGCGCGGTCGAACAGCGATTCGGGGTGGCGGGCGACGTACTGGTCGAGCTGGTCCTCGCCGGTCACGAGCGCGACCAGGGCAGGGTCCTCGCCCCGGCCTGCCCGCCCCGCCCGCTGGAAGGTCTCCATGCGCGTGCCCGGGTAGCCATCCAGAATGACCGCGTCCAGCCCGCCGACGTCCACCCCGAGTTCGAGCGCGCTGGTGCTCCAGACGCCCCGGATCGAGCCGTCGTGGAGCCCCGCCTCCAGTTCCCGGCGGCGATCGCTCGTCAGCGCGGCCTGATACGCGCCGATCTTCGTCGCCAGTTCACCCTCGCCGCGCTCGCGGAGTTTCCGGCCACTTTCAGTCGCGTAGCGCTCGGCCACCTGCCGGGAACCGGTGAACACGACCGTCTGCAACCCGCGCTGAACCAGATCGGCGAACAGCCGCTCGGTTTCGACGTGATGGGAGCGCCGGCGGCCCTGGCCGCCCCCGCCGCGTTTCTCCGGCGGGTTCCAGACCACCCACTGCCGGGGGCCGGTCGCGCTGTCGTCTTCGGTGAGCAGCCGAAACGACGCCTCGGGCTGGTTGGTGACGGTCGCGGCGTGCTCGACCGGGTTGCCGATCGTCGCCGAACAGCAGACGTACTGTGGATCGGCGTCAAATCGCTCGGCGAGCCTGTTGAGCCGTCGCAACACCAGCGAGACGTGGCTGCCGAAGACGCCACGATAGGCGTGGACCTCGTCGACGACGATCGTCTCTAAGCGTTCGAAGAACCAGTCCCAGAGCCGGTGGGCGTGGGGCATGATCCCGTAGTGGAGCATGTCCGGCGTCGTGAGCAGGACCGTCGGCTGGCGCTCCCGGACGGTCTCTTTCTCGGACTGGGAGAGCCGGCCGGTGTAGCGATCGACGGTCACCCGCGAGCCAAAGCCGAGGCTGTGAGCGAGATCGGAGAGCGTCTCGGCCTGGTCGTTGATGAGTGCGACCTGCGGCGCGATGTACAGCGTCGTCCCCACGTGGTCCATCGCCCGCTCGAAGGCGGGGACGGTGTAGGCGAGGCTCTTCCCGCTGGCGGTCGGCGTCGCCAGGACGACGTTCTCGCCGTCCCGGACCGCCTCGATCGCCTCGGCCTGATGGCGGTAGAAGCGGTCGACGCCATCGCTCGAAAGTGCTGCGGCGAGGCGATCGGAAACGTCCAGATCGGCGTCGGTCGCTTCGCGGCCGGGAAGGCGTCGCTCGTCGACGATCTGTCCCTCGTAGTAGGGGCGATCACGGAGCCAGGGGAGGACGTCGTCCACGCGCTCGCTTGTGGTTCGATCGTCCTAACGGTTGTGCTGCGTTCCAGGGATCGAATCACGTGACGACACGAGAGTGCATCAGCATACTCACGAGTTTGTCGTGATCCGTGCTGAACCAGCCATGCGATACTGACTCACGGGATGGACGCCACGACTGATTGACCGAGAAGCGATGATTTTTCAGTAGATTTTTCATTCTGTATTGTGCAGTTATTCAACATGTCATCAGGCGGTTCGCGCACCTCGTTTCGTCGGGATCTGTTGCTCGGGCTACTCGCAGTGGGGCTCCTGACTGCACCAGTCTGGGGGTCAACCCTGAACTTGAACGAGCCGACGTATCGGTATGAACGGCTGGAGGTCGTCACGAACGGATCGAGCATCGAGTACGCCGACCAACCGGTAACGCAGCTTCGCGTCCCCATCAGCGATGCAATCGCCTGTTCCGGCAGGTGGACGCGAGTCTGTGGCTTAGAGCGGTTTGTTCTCGAAAACCGGCCCATACCGACTGAGACGTACACGAGTCGCGCGGACTACGACGGGAGTGTGGGGCCGGCGAACCCTTACCAGTACGCGCTCCGCAACCAGTCACTCTACGAACCGACCTCCGTCGTGAACGAGTCCAGCCGAAATGCGGATGGGATGTACCGTATCGAGATGGACCTCGAACCAGTCTCCCCCGAAACGGTGCTCCGACGCGTTTCGACCCCGGCGACGGCTGAGGATGCGGTCCCTTCGCTCGTCGCTCAGACTGCGCGCACCGGAACTGTGACAGCCCACCGATCGGTCGAGGTCCCACACACGCCCATCCAACTCGAGAACGGATCGTATTACCGGGTTTATCTCGCAGAGACGACCGACGACATCCCACCGATTTCACAGCTCGTTCACTTCCTGCTGGTATACATTGCCCCGCTGTTCGGCATCTATTTCCTGGTCCGAATTCGACAACGTGTTGAGATCACGTATATCGGTAGCAACTCCAGGTGAGGGACAGAAGGCTTCTGATACTGCCGGCTGTAAGTTCGTAAAGATATACGCCACACCGGGGTGGCGAATTCCTTCAGTCTGTTACAGCCGGCAGTATGAGGAGTGGCTGGTCCTACAAGAGGACGTTTCAATTGGGTCCGATCGATGTCACGGGTCCGCCGGTCTCGGCGGACTCGTAGATCGCTTCGATCGCCTGCATGTCGAGCAACGCGTGCTCGCCGTCGGGTTCGGGCTTGCGACCGGCGAGCACGCAGTCGGCGAAGTACGCGAACTCCTCCTCGAGTTGATGAACGTTCGTCACGTCGATTGCGTGGCGCTCGCCGTCGAGGCGGACCTCCAGCCCGCGGTCCTCCCGCTCGAAGAACGCGGGATCGATGATGATCTGGCCCTCCGTGCCGGTCACCCGGAGGAAACTGTCGTGGGAGGCGTTGTGGTTGGCGGTGAAGAGCACGGGCACGCCACCTTCGAAGGTCGACCGGACGGCGACCTGCTCCTCGACGTCGGCGAACTCCTCGTGGGTCGATCCCGTTTCCGCTGAGACTTCCACCGGATCGGCGTCGAGCAGGAATCGCGTCGTGTTCAGCGGGTAGATCCCGATGTCCATCATCGCGCCGCCGCCCGCAAGGTCGGGATCGAGCCGCCACTGGTCGCTCGCGTCACCCTCCAACTCCGCGACCATGCGCTGGGACATATTGGAGTGGACTTGCACAACGTCGCCTATCGCGCCCGCTTCGATGAGTTCCTTCGAGCGGCGGACGACCGGATCGAGGTGCATCCGGTAGCCGACCATCAGCGAGACGCCGGCGTCCTGGGCTGTCTCGACGAGTTCGGCCGCCCGCGTCGCGTCGGCCTCCATCGGCTTCTCACAGAGGATGTCCTTGCCGGCCGCGGCGGCGGTTTCGACGTACTCGAGGTGGGTCGCGTTCGGCGTACAGACGTAGACGGCGTCGTATTCCGTCTCGGCGACGCCGTCGTGGAACTCCGCGGGCGTGAGTGCGGTCATACCGTGGTCGTCGGCGAGCGCCTCGGCGCGCTCGGCATCGACGTCGACGACGACCGTCGCCTCGGTGTGATCGGCTCGATCGATGCCCGGCAGCGCCCACTCGCGGGTGAACCAGCCGGCCCCGATCAGTGCGAACCGGACCGTCGCCGCACCGTCGTAGCGCTCCCAGTCGCGTCGTGCGAAGTCACCGAAATGCTCGTCGAGATCCATGTCTCCAACTCGGATCGGCGGAGGAAATACTCTGTCGATGGTTCCCTCCCTGCCGGTGATTCAGCACTGTTCTGACTCACGCCGAAAAACATCGCCGGGTTGGGGGAGCCCGGCGCGTGGCAATCGATGACAGCGGCCGGTCGGGCGCGTCTGCAGTCACCGTAGCGGGGGCCCACGGTGGATCGGTGAGCAACACACCGACGATCGAGACGCGTCGTCCGGGTCGATGACGGGGTCACGTCGCCGACCCGGTTCCGACATGGTACAGTACCTACATAAATATAATTGACAGTCTCAGAGTCAGCAGTCGAGTCCGACATTTCAATACGCTGTCTTCAGAAGTGGGATGTTCACTTCGCCGTCGAGACGATCTTGATCACGTCGCCCTCTTCGAGTTCGGTATCGTCGCTGATCCGGCGCTTTTCGCGGGCGTCGACGGCGTGGAGATAGCCCTCGCCGATGTCCGAATGGACCGCGTAGGCCAGGTCCCGCGGCGTCGACCCGTCCGGGAGAAGATGAGCGTCGGGCAGGACGTTACCCTGACCGTCGGTCCAGTGGGTCTCGTCCTGGACGGGATAAGCGGTGATTTGATCCAGCACCTCGTAGACGGCCGTGTCGAGGGCTTCCTGGACGCCCGTGCCGCCGTGAGACTCCATCACGTCGCGGATCCGTTCGAGGCCGGCCTGCTGGTCGTCGCTGATGTCTCCGAGAATCTCGAAGTCCGGATCACCGGGATCGTATTCGACGATTTCGGCTTCAACCGCCCGCCGGAGCGCGAGTTCGCCGTCGGCGGTGACCGGGATCGTCGCCTCGTTGCGCTCCTTGAGCGCCTGGATGTTCTCGGGCGGGGCGACGTCGGCCTTGTTTGCGATGACGATGATGGGTTTGGTCCGCGCCCGGATCTCGCTCGCCAGCGATTCGCGATGGTCGTCGGTCCAGGCGAGTGGATCCTCGGGGTACTCCAGTTCCCGGAGCGTCCGCGCGACGTCGAGTTCCGTCGCGCCGACGCCCGTCAGAAACTCCGTGAGCGCCTCGTCGATGTCGAAATCCGGTGATCGAGAACGCCGCTCGACGGTCTCCCAGTTGCGCTCGACGATGCTCGCGAGCCACAGATCCATCTCCTCCTCGATGAAGTCCAGGTCCTCGACGGGATCGTGTTCACCGACCCCGACGGGTTCGCCCTCCTCGTCGGTCGCCCCGGAGGCGTCGACGACGTGGAGGATCGCGTCGGCGTCGGTCAGTTCGTCGAGGAACTGGTTACCGAGCCCGCGCCCCTCGTGGGCCCCCGGGACCAGTCCGGCGACATCGAGCAGTTCGACGGGGACGTACCGCTTGCCGTCGTGACAGCGGTCGTTGCCACATCGCGCCTCGAGATCGAGACACGGACATCGCGTCCGGACGTGACTCACACCGCGGTTGGCGTCGATCGTCGTGAACGGGTAGTTGGCGACGTCCACGTCGGCCATCGTCGCCGCGGTGTAGAACGTCGACTTCCCGGCGTTTGGCTTGCCGGCAAGCGCGAGCGAAAGCATGTCACTGGCTACCCCGGTCGTGACTTTCCCACTTTCGGTCCCGGCTGGTCCGGGCCGTCACGATCGCCCCTCAGCGATTCATCTGGACGACGTCGATCAGCGAGTAGACGGGGACGCCGAGTACGGAGTCCTCGCCGTGTTTGTCCGTGAGAACGACGCCGCCGACCGGGTTGCCGCCCTGTTCGCGCACCGTCTCGATGGTCTCGGTCATCGTCTTGCCGGTGTCGATGTTGTCGTCGACGATGTAGCAATCTCGGCCGCGGATCTCCGCGAAGTTCCGGGAGAACGATCCGCTCGCCTCGGCTCCGGTGTCGTCCCAGCGCTCCTTGCTCGGCGTGTAGACGCTGAGGTCGGTCTCGAGTTCGCGCGAGACGGTCGTCGCCAGGGGCGCGCCGGACTTGCCGATGCCGATCGTCAGGTCCACGTCTTCGCCTTCTTTCTTGAGCAGATCGGCCATCGCTCGCCCGACGTAGTCGAGTCGCTTGCTGTCTCGCCCGATTGCGCTCCAGTCGATGTGGATGTCGTGGGGCTTCTCGCGATCTGACTGATCGCTCCCGGCGTCGGTCTGATCGACGAGCCAGCTCGCCGTCTCCCGGGAGACGTTGAGTTCGTCCGCGATCTCGCCCTTCGAGAGGCCGAGATCGGTGAGCTTCTCTGCGCTGTCGACGAGGTCGTCCAGGGACTTCATCGGGTGGGGGGTTCGGACGCCAGCACTTAAACGGTCCGGGAGGGGTGTCTCACTCGTCGCTGCCGTCACCCTCGCCTTGATCGGTCCCGTCGGCAGCGCCACCCTCGTCGCTATCGTTCCTGCCGTCAGCGCCACCCTCGTCGCTATCGTTCCCGCCGGCAGCGTCACCCTCGTCGCTATCACCTCCGCCGCCTGAATCGCCATGTTGGTCCTTGATCGAGCGGAGTTCCGCCTCGACGTCGACGGCCGCTCCGCGGTCGTCGCTCGTCGACTCCTCTTCGCCGCCCGGGGCGGCCGCACCTTCCGATAGTTCGTCGAGGCGCGCCTCGAGCTTTCGGTTGAGGTCGCGGGCGTCTTCGAGATGATCGCGCGTCCGCGAGTCGACGTCCCCTTCGACGGCCGTCTGGACGTCTGCGAGGGCGTCGTCGAGGCGATCGACGACCGACCGGCCGACCGACGCGACGTCTTCGCCGGCGGTGGTCCTCGACTCCTCGGCCGTCTCGGAACCGTCGACGATCCGGAGCGTCCGCTGTAAGAGTCGCAGTGCTCTGATGTTCGTCTCGAGGACCAGGATCGTCGCGGGGATGGTCACGTCGGTCGTGAGTCGGAGGAGTCGGTCGAGACCCCGGCCCCCGCTCCGCTGGTCGCTCCTGAGGTCCCGCCGGAGCCTCACGAGTGACGACGTCAACTCACGGAGGACCTCAGGGAGGTCCGACCGGTCGGGCTGGCTGGACATGCCACACGGTTGGGCCGTGATCCTCATAAATGTGCGAACCCTCTCTCGCTCGCGATCTATCACGAAAGATATGGATTTCTCGGTAGAGTTGATCGAACCCAATTCCGGGGAGTACGCCCTCACATAGGCGATGTACTCCCACGTCACTCACTCACAGACGGAGACGATTCAGGTAAATATTTCCCCCGTGATACCCAACTCTGAGAAGATACGATGGGCCAATTAGATACGTTATTCGCGCCGGAACGGGTAGCTGTCGTCGGAGCGACCGAGAGCGACGGTTCCGTCGGGCGGGATGTTATGGAGAACCTCCTCGATGGATACGAGGGTGACGTCGTCCCTGTCAACCCGAGTTCCGAGGAGGTGTTCGGACTCGAGTGTTACGACGATCTCACACAGACAGAGGGCGTCGAACTCGCGATCGTCGTCGTCCCGCCACAGATCGTCAACGGCGTCCTCCGGCAGGCCGGCGAGGCCGGCATCCGGGACGTTGCCGTGATCACTGCCGGGTTCGGTGAATCCGGCAGTGAAGGTGTCGAACTCGAACGAGAGATGACTGAGATCGCCGAGGAGTACGACATCAACCTCGTCGGCCCGAACTGTCTGGGTGTCATCTCGACGTCGGTCGGCATGAACGCGACGTTCACCGAGAAGTCGGCCATGGAGGGCAACATCTCCTTTATGAGTCAGTCCGGGGCCTTCATCTCGGCCGTCCTCGATTGGGCCGGCGATCACAACGTCGGGTTCAACGACATCGTCTCGCTCGGAAACAAGGCCGTCCTCGACGAGGGCTCGTTTATCGACTACTGGGGTGACGATCCCGACACCGACGTCATCCTCGGATATCTCGAGGACATCGAGAACGGCAGAGAGTTCATCGACACCGCCCGCGAGGTCACCAAGGACACGCCGATCGTCGCCGTCAAGTCCGGACGGACGGAAGCCGGGGCGTCGGCCGCTGCCTCCCACACGGGAGCCATCGCCGGCAGCGAGCGTGCCTACGAGGCCGGACTCGAACAGGCCGGCGTCATCCGGGCCAACAGCGTCCAGGAACTGTTCGACTACGCGACGATCTTGGGCGACCAGCCGATGCCCGAGAGCAACGACATCGCCATCGTCACCAACGCCGGCGGTCCGGGCGTGATGGCGACCGACGCGATCGGCGACTCCGGTCTTGAGATGGCTTCCTTCACCGACGAGTCTCTCGAACAACTCGAGGAGGCGATGCCGTCGGAGGCCAACATCTTCAACCCCGTCGACGTGCTCGGTGACGCTTCCGCCGAGACCTACGCGGACGCACTCGACATCGTCCTCGACGATCCGAACGTCGGCTCGGTCATCGTCGTCTCCTCGCCGCAGTCCATCGACTTCGAGAACCTCGCCGAGGTCATGATCGAGAAACACGAGGAGTACGGCGTCCCGATGGCCGCCAGCCTCATGGGCGGCGAGACGGCCGAGAAACCCGCCGAGATGCTCGGCGAGGCCGGGATCCCGTCGTACTTCGACCCCGCTCGCGGCGTCGACAGCCTCGACGCCCTCCGGGAGTACGCCGAGATCAGGAGCCACGAGTACGTCGACGCGACCGACTTCGACGTCGATCGCGAACGCGCCCGCGAGATTCTCGAACGCACGAAGGAACGCGACACCAACAAGCTCGGCGTCGAGGCGATGGAACTGCTCGAGGCCTACGGCATCCCGACCCCGCAGGGGGCGATCGTCTCCGAGAAGAACGCAGCCGTCGAAGCCGCAAAGGACATCGACGGCGACGTCGTTATGAAGATCGTCAGTCCCGACATCCTCCACAAGTCCGACATCGGCGGCGTCGAAGTCGGTGTCCCTGACGAGGAGGTCGCCGACACCTTCGACGACCTCATCGCTCGCGCGCGAAACTACCAGCCCGACGCGACGATCCTCGGCGTCCAGGTCCAGGAGATGGCCGACCTCGACGCCGGGACCGAAACCATCGTCGGCATCAACCGCGACCCGCAGTTCGGGCCCCTGGTGATGTTCGGACTCGGCGGCATCTTCGTGGAAGTCCTCGAGGACGCCACCTTCCGGGTCGCGCCTGTTTCCGAACCCGAGGCTACGGAGATGATCGACGAGATCGACTCCGCGCCGCTGCTTCGGGGCGCGCGTGGCCGCGAACCGGTAGACGAAGCCGGCGTCGTCGAGACGATCCAGCGCATCTCCCAACTCGTGACTGACTTTCCTGCGATCCTCGAACTCGACATCAACCCGCTCGTGGCGACGCCAGACGGCGTCGCAGCCGTCGACATCCGGGCGACCGTCGACCAGGAACAGCTCTAAGCGGCGCGTTGTCGTCTCTCCCCGATCCTGTTGTCGTCTCCGTGTTTTCGTCGCCCGCGTTGGGGGCAAGACCCTCGAACAGGAGGAACTTTAAAACCCATGTCTGCGTAGTGTGATGACATGCCCCCAATCCTGGTCACGTCGACCGAGGAAGCAACTGGCAAGACCGCAGTCACGCTCGCACTCGCGAAACTCGCAGACGCGGCCGGCCACAGCGTCGGCTACATGAAACCCAAGGGGACCCGTCTCCAGAGCGCGACGGGCAAGACCCGCGACGAAGATCCGATGCTCGCTCGCGAACTCCTCGGGCTCGACTCGGAGATGCACGAACTCGAGCCGATCGTCTACACGCCCACGTTCGTCCAGGAGGCCATCCAGGGCCGCGAACAGACCGACGAACTCCGGGATCGGGTTCTGGAGAATTACGAAAAGATGGCGAGCGAACGCGACCTCATGGTCATCGAGGGGACCGACCGCCTCACGACCGGCGGGATCGTCGACCTCACGGACGCCGACATCGCCGAGATGCTCGACGCCCAGGTCGTGTTGCTCTCGCGGTACGACGAACCCGAAGACGTCGACGACATCCTCGCGGCTGCCGAGACGCTCGGGGACTCCCTTGCCGGCGTCCTGTTCAACGCTGTCCCGGACGCCGTCTTCGACCAGCTGACGACCGACGTCGTCCCGTTCCTCGAGAACCACGACATCCCCGTGCTGGGCGTCGTCCCGCGCGTCCAGGAACTCGCCGGACTGACCGTCGACGACCTGGCCGAACGCCTCGGCGCGGAGGTCCTGACCAGCGACGCCGGGACGGACCTGTTCGTCGAGCGCTTCACCGTCGGCGCGATGTCCGCCGAGAGCGCGCTCACGCAGTTCCGCCGCATGCAGAACGCGGTGATGATCACCAGCGGCGACCGCCCGGAGATCGTGACCGCCGCACTCGACGCCTCCGGCATCAAGGCGATCATCCTCGGCGGTGGCTTCCGGCCGTCGAGTGCGATCATCGGTCGGGCCGAGGAGGAGGGCGTCCCGATCCTCCTCCTGCAGTCGGACACGCGCATGGTGATCGACCGGACCGAGGACCTCCTCCAGACCGGCCCGACCCGGAGCGCGGGCACCGTCGACCGGATGCAACAACTCCTCGACGACCACGCCGACGTCGACGCGTTGATCGGCGCTGAAGACTGAGGCCGCGGTCGGCGTCGTCTCGTGCCGTCTCTGTCAGGTTGTTTCTATCCCTGATAACGTCCTGTGTGCTTATAGTGATGTAAACCGTACGCACGACTGGAGCCACGCGGCTCCGTAGTGTCACACACGGGGATTCCCCCCGTTCCCTTTGGCGACAGTTCGACCGCCCAGTCGTGACTGTGGCTGTC
This sequence comes from Halorhabdus tiamatea SARL4B, assembly GCF_000470655.1. NCBI lineage: Archaea > Methanobacteriati > Methanobacteriota > Halobacteria > Halobacteriales > Haloarculaceae > Halorhabdus > Halorhabdus tiamatea. The sequence continues at coordinate 1,990,868 of NC_021921.1, read as the reverse complement.
GAGTACCCGGCCTGCACCCCAGTCCTTATTAGCGGACCTCTGAAATCCGAGTACATGCCCAGACACGCACCAGCCTCCGGATCGGCGGACCCGCTCGACCTCCACGGTGTCATCCCGCCCACGATCACGGCCTTTCACGACGACGAGAGCCTCGACGAGGCGGCGACGGCGGCCCACGCCGAGTTCGTCGTCGAGCACGGTGCCCACGCCGTGTTCCCGCTGGGGACCAACGGCGAGTTTCCGCTGCTCTCTGCAGCCGAACGTGAGCGGGTCGTCGAGGTCGTCTCGACGGCCGTCGGCGACGACGTCCCCGTCATCGCCGGCGTCGGCGCGCCGGGCACCCGGGAGACGATCAGACACGCCGAACGCGCGGCCGCGGCCGGCGCGGACGGTCTCGTCGTCGTCACGCCCTATTACTACCCGATGGACGACGAGGCGGCCATCGACCACTATCGGCGGGTCGCCGACGCGGTCGATCGCCCGGTGTACGTCTATCACATCCCGCCGCTGACTGGCACCTATCTCTCGACAGCGGCGATGGCCGAGATCGCCGATATCGACGGCGTAGCGGGTCTGAAAGACACCAGTGGCGACGTCCCGTGGCTCGGGCAGGTTCGTTCGGACAATCCCGATCTGACGGTGCTCGCTGGTCACAACGCACTCCTGTACGCCGGGCTCGAACTCGGGTGTGCCGGCGTCGTGAGTTCGGTCTCGAACGCGTTCCCGGAACTGGTCGTCGATCTCTACGAGGCCTTCGACGACGGCGACGAAGATCGCGCCCAGGAACTTCAGGAGACCGTCCGCGACGTCGTGAACGCCTTCGATCGCGGGCCGTACATGGCCGGCGTCAAGACGGCACTGGCCGAACGCGATGTCGACTTCGATCCCGGCCCGCTCCGGGATCCGCTCCGGACGATGGACGACGCCGAGACCGCGGCGCTCGTCGAGGATCTGGCGTCGATCGGGTTGCTGTAGGGCGAGCGGCGCGGCGGTCGGCTGGCGTCCTGGGGCCTCAGTCCCCGGTCTCTATCAGAACTATTATGGATCCGTCGTGGGACCATACACGTCGAGATCACATGAGCCAGGTAACCGTCGAACGCGTCACGCACGACCGCTGGGACGACGCCGTCGCCGTCGACAACGGCACGATCGAGTTGCTCGCGCCGACGACCATCGGCCCGCGAATTACGGAGTTCGGGTTCGAGGGCGGGCGAAACGAGTTCCACCTCTTCGAGTCCGTTCGCGACGAGTGGCCGCTGCTCGGCGGTCATCGCCTCTGGCACGCGCCGGAGGACCGCGAGCGGACCTACACCCCGGACCTGGAGCCAGTCGAGTTTACCATGCGAGAGGACGGCGTCCGACTCACAAAGTCGCCGGGCGAGGACAACGTCGAGAAGGCCATCACCGTCCGGATGGCCGGGACGGGCGCGTCCGTCGAGGTGACCCACGAACTCACCAACGTCGGCCAGTGGCCGGTCGAATTCGCCCCCTGGGCGCTGACGGTGATGAAAGCTCACGGCACCGCAGTCGTCCCCTTCACGCCCCAGGCCGACCCCGAATCGCTGCTGCCGGATCGCTCGATCCAGCTGTGGCCATACGCGACCCTGGCCGACGATCGCCTCTCCTTCGGCGAGGAGTATCTCTACCTCGAGCAGGACCCCGACGGCGCTGGCGAGACCAAGATCGGCACGGCGGCCGGCGACGGCTGGCTCGCCTACCTCAACGACGGCCACGCCTTCCGGAAGGACTTCGCCCATGATGCCGACGCGACGTACCCCGACCTCGGCAGCGACACCGAGGTCTACACTGACGACTACATCACAGAACTCGAATCCCTCGCCCCGATTCAGGCTGTCGAGCCCGGCGAGACCGTCACGCACGTCGAGACCTGGACGCTCGAAGACGGCGTCGAAGAGATCGACGCGACGGCGGCGATCGAACCCGACGCGATCTGATCGGCAGGGAGTGATTCGACACGACAGACGGACTTTTCTGGGAAAATCCGTGACCTTTGCGTCGGTTCAAAATGCTTTCAGTGGCTCGGACAGTGCTGGAATGCGGATTTTGTGACGAGTCTCATTCCGTCCGGTAGCCAGCAAAGCCAACCATTTGCCGTACTGCTGTTTCAGTGACTGTGACTCCAACCCGAGCGACTGCTCGTTCGACGTTCGTCTCACGCAGGGATACGACTGCCCACGGAGAGACGAACGACTCGCGATCCAGAGCGCCTTCTACGATTTCGTCTGCGATGGGAATCGACTCGTCGTATTGCTTCGTCGAGATTCCGATCGCGATGTATTGTTCCTCGGCGAAGGGATGAGTCTCGTCGCTCACGATCAGATACGGTCGGCGAGGCGTATCTCCAAATGGGTCTGACGCGACGACAATGGTTCCCCGTCGATACATCACTTATCGGCCGTCCCTTCGGCGTCGAGATCGGGCAGGTCCGCGTCCCAATCATCGTTCCGGTCGTAGTAGTCGCCCTCGAACTGTTCTGCGACGGCCTGGAGGCCGATCTCGCTGGCGGTCCGGGCGTCGTACGCCTCAATATTGATGGCCCAGTATTCACCCTTGTGCCGGACGAACCCGCGGTCCTCGAGTCGGCGGAGCGTCGTCCCGACGCTCCCGTGCGGGATATCGAGTTCTTCGGCGAGCTCGCTCGGGCGAAAGCCGAGATCGGGATTGCTCGCGAGGAATTCCAGTATCCGACGCCCGTTGGTATCCGCTTCCGGGAGATCTGTCGGGTGGTAGCTCTCGAAGTCGACGGGCATTGTAATCGTATGTAAATATACGTCATCGCACGTATTAAAGATGTGGGGCAGCCGTCACCATTGACTCGCGGGTGAACTGACTGACTTGCCATGTATCCAGGACCTCGACGCGACGGCGTCGATCGAACCCGACGCGATGTGATCTGACGGCGTCACACTGCTCGAGAAAACCACTGCTTCCGATGTCGTTCGCTCGATCACTCCCCGGAGTCCAGTGCCTGTTCCTCGGCGGCCGCCCCTTGGGCCTCCCAGATTTCGATCATCTTCGCGACGAAGGTCTCGGTCCGCAGCGAGTGGCCCTGATTGCCCTCCGAATCGAGTGACGCTTCGACGATCTCCTCGGTGAATTCCTCGTCGAAATCCATGTCGGTCACGGTCTCGACGACGTCGAAGGACAGCGTGTTGTCATCGAGGCTGTTTTCGAGCCACGGGACCTTCGACTGGGCGTCGTCGTACTCGATCTCGTAGGTCTCCCCGCCGAAGAGATCCAGCAGCGCATCGAGGCTCCCGATCTCGACCCACTCGTCGTCCCACTCGATGAACAGCGTCTCGTCTTCGAGTTTCGTGTCGTAGCGTTCCATCGTGATCTCCCTACAGTGACTGACCTTCCCGGGGAGTATATATGCCACGACTGCCCCTGTTCACAGGCGTCGACCGATCGAATCCATCCGTTTTAAGCACGCGTCACGCCCATCTCTCACCATGACTCCGCCGCGACTCACCACTTTCGGGGAATCGCTCTTGCGACTGGCGACGCCGACCGCGGAGCCGATCGAGACCACCGACACGCTCGACGTCCACGTCGGCGGCGCGGAGGGCAACGTCGCCGTCGCGGCCCAGCGTCTCGGCCTCGAGGCGACGTGGGTCTCGAAACTCCCGGCGACGCCCGTCGGCGAGAAAGTCACCACCGCCTACCGAACGCACGGCGTCGACCCGGCCGTGGTCTGGGACGAGCGTGACGACGCCCGACTCGGGACCTACTACCTCGAAGCGGGCGCGGCCCCGCGCGGCTCGCAGGTCATCTACGACCGGGCCGACTCCTCGATCACAACGGCGACGTTCGCGGAACTTCCCACGGATCCCTTCACCGACGCCGACGCCGTCCACGTCTCCGGGATCACGCCGGCGCTCTCGGCGACGCTGGTCGAGACCACAAAGGAGATCCTGTCGACGGCCCAGGAATCCGGGGCGACGACAATTTTCGACGTCAACTACCGCTCGAACCTCTGGGATCCCGAGTCGGCTCGGGAGACACTCACCGCCATCCTCTCCGATGTCGACGTGCTGTTCGTCGCTCACCGCGATGCGGAGGCAGTACTCGAATACGACGGCGACGCCGAGACTGTCGCCGCCGACCTGCACGCCGACTTCGATCTCGGCCTCGTCGTCGTGACGACGGGCGAGGAAGGGGCGCTCGCCTTCGACGGCGAAAGGAGTGCTCACCAGCCAGTGTTCGAGACCGAGACGGTCGACGCGATCGGGACGGGCGACGCCTTCGTCGGCGGGTTCCTCGCCGCGTGGCTGACTGACGAGTCGATCCCAGCCGCGCTCGAACAGTCGGCTGCGACCGCCGCACTCAAGCGGACGATCGGTGGCGACGCCGCGACGATCCGCCCCGGGATGGTCGAGTCGATCCTGGCGGGCGACGTCGACGAAATTTCACGGTAAGCAAGAGCGCTCCCGTCGACAGGACCGTCTCACCCGAGGGGCGACGTCGAGCGATCCGGACGGGCGGCGAGCGTCAGCTCCACGGTTCGCTCGTCGCCGTCCCGCAGGACGGTGACGTCGATCGTCTCGCCAGGTCTCGTCTGGAGCGCCAGATAACTTGCGAGGTCCTCGAAGGTATTCATCGACGTCCCCTCGATGGCGCGGATGACGTCACCACCCACGGGAACCCGCGCGCCGTCGACGTACTCCAGGCTGCTTGCCCGGAGGACGCCGTCGGCCGGGCCGCCCTGGACGGTCTCGACGACCAGCAGGCCACGCGGCCGGTCGAGATCGTTCGCCGCCGCGACCGTCGGGGCCATCGTCTCCAGGGAGACGCCCATGTAGGCGTGTTCGTAGCTCCCGGTGTCGATGAGTTCGGGAACGACGCGTCGAGTCAGCGCGGCCGAGATTCCGAAGGCGATGCTGTCGCCCTGCTTCGAGTTCACGACGCCCACCACGGAGCCGTCGAGATTCATCAGAGGACCGCCGCTGTTGCCCGGGTTCACCGCCGCGTCGGTCTGGATCGCGTCCGGAATCTGATAGCCCGCTGGCGAGGGGATCAGCCGGTCGGTCCCGCTGACGATCCCCGACGTGACTGAGCCGTCGAGGTTGTACGGGTTGCCGATGACGACGACCTCCTGGCCGATCGTCGGCGGCTCGTCGCTGAACGGGAGTGGCCGCGAGGAATCGGGCACCGTCTCGGGTTCGATCACGGCGAGGTCGCTGTGGGGATCCGTTCCCTTCACCGACCCGCTCGCCCACGTGCCGTCGTGAAAGCGGACTTGCGCTTCGCTCGCCGTCCCGACCACGTGGGCGTTCGTGACGACGTGATTCGCGTCGTACTGGAAGCCAGTCCCCTGGCCGGTCGTCGTCTGGACCGTCGTGACCGAGGAGATGGCATCCTGGTATACCTGGGTGTAGGGACTGTCGGCGGTGTCCGCTTCAGTGGGCCCCTCAGTCGTGGTCACCGTCGGCGACGCTGTCTCCGACGCGTCGGGTGCCGACTTTGATGTCGCACAGCCAGCGATCCCAGTCGCGAGCGCTACCCCACCGAGCTCGAGGAATCGCCGTCGTGTAGATGTCTCTTTGGACATCGCTACCGGAATATTCGCTCGAGTGCTTTGTGAATCTTCTGCCCCCGGAACGCAAGGGCGGGAGTCGGGCCGTGAACAGCCCCCACTCGCTCGGTGGGGGCCTGTGGCCGCCGGTCAGTCCTCGATCTCGATCGACGTGGCAGTGTTGGCCGTCGACTTCTCGTTCCCGTCACCGTCGTCGAGCAACCGCTCCATCTCGCGTTCGAACTCCGCGTCCGATATGTCGCCGTCGACGTACTGCTGTTTGAGTGTCTGTTTGCGGTCCGCTGTCGTCGGCTCGACCTTCTCGGCGACGTCGAACTGCCGGAGTATCGGGTACTCGTGCTCGAGTCGCTCGACGATCGACGCCAGCCAGTCGTTGCGGTGGATCGACGTGTTCCGAAGGACTGAGACGACCGTCGCTGCGAGGAAGGCTACGGCGAACACGCCGAAAACGACCGCGGCCACCACCCATTCGACAGCTTCACCGAGCATCGCCAACACGACGAACTCCTCGCCGTAGTAGACGCCGCCGGACAGGACCGACACCGCGTCGACGAGTCCCAGCAGTGTCACACCAACGAGGCCCACGCCCGAGAGAACGAATCCCACGAAATACAGCCAGTGACGCCTCACCATACGCGAACCTTCTGGCTGCCTCGTCCTAAAACGTTGGCGAGACGGATTCACAGACAGAGTGTGATCGCGTTGTTCGTCTCTGGTCGTCACACTCGTCGCGCAAGGCATAAACCGCCCACCGGAGATCATCAGGTATGCCGATCGATTACTCCCAGCTCAGCGACCCGAACGCCGAGTACACGATGCGAGACCTCTCTTCGGAGACGATGGGCGTCACCGCAGACCGCGGCCCGCGCGATGTCGAGATCACCGACGTCCAGACGACGATGGTCGACGGCAACTACCCCTGGACGCTCGTGCGGGTCTACACCGACGCGGGCGTCGTCGGCACGGGAGAAGCCTACTGGGGCGCGGGCGTCCCGGAACTCGTCGAGCGCCTGAAACCGTTCATTGTCGGTGAGAACCCGCTGGACATCGATCGTCTCTACGAACACATGGTTCAGAAGATGTCGGGCGAAGGGTCGATCGCCGGCGTGACGATCCACGCCGTCTCCGGCATCGAGATCGCGCTGCACGACCTCGCCGGCAAGCTCCTGGACGTTCCAGCCTACCAGCTCCTCGGGGGGAAGTACCGCGACGACGTCCGGGTCTACTGTGACCTCCACACTGAAGACGAGGCCGACCCGCAGGCCTGCGCCGACGAGGCCGAGCGCGTCGTCGCGGACCTGGGCTACGACGCGATCAAGTTCGATCTGGACGTCCCGAGCGGCCACGAGAAGGACTCGGCCAATCGCCACCTCAGCCAACCCGAGATCGAGCACAAGGCCGAGATCGTCCGCGCGACGACCGAGCGCGTCGGCGAAACGGCCGAGGTCGCCTTCGACTGCCACTGGTCGTTCACCGGCGGTAGCGCCAAGCGCCTCGCCGAGGAGATCGAGCCACTCGACGTCTGGTGGCTCGAAGACCCCGTTCCGCCGGAGAACCACGACGTCCAGCGGGAGGTCACCCAGTCGACGACCACCCCGATCGCCGTCGGCGAGAACGTCTACCGCAAGCACGGCCAGCGCCGCCTGCTCGAAGAACAGGCCGTCGACATCATCGCGCCCGACGTGCCCCGAGTGGGCGGGATGCGCGAAACCAAGAAGATCGCCGATCTGGCCGACACCTACTACATCCCTGTCGCGATGCACAACGTCGGCTCGCCGATCGCGACGATGGCCTCCGCGCAGGTTGGCGCGGCGATCCCCAACGCGCTGGCCGTCGAGTACCACTCCTACGAACTCGGCTGGTGGGAGGATCTGGTCGAAGAGGACGGCCTGATCGAGGACGGCTCGATGGCGATCCCCGAGAAGCCCGGGCTCGGCCTGACGCTCGATCTCGACGCCGTCGAGGAGTACAAGGTCGAGGGCGAGACTGTCTTCGACGAAGCGTAGCTTCGTCGGGCTCGACAGACGAACGAAGTGAGTCTGCCGGCGTTCGATTCGGCCTGAGCCGGATCGAACTGGCGAATCTTCGATTCGACTCGTTCGACGAAGGCAGCCGCTTTCGAGAACGGATTCCACTAGCGTTCGGGAAGAGAATATCTCTGTAAGTGGTCGTATCCGAGAGAGCTAAATGCTTGCTCCTGAAAATATACCTTCACGAACTATGTCGAACGACGAAGCCTCGGCTGTCGTTCAGACACGACTCGAAGAGGGCGAATACGAACGGTTGCGACGGGTGGCAACAGAGAACGATCTGTCCCTCCAAGACGCACTTCGGAAAGCCGTGAGGGAGTACGTGAACCGTCATGGAAAACACGATCCGGACGATCCGTTCTTCTCAAAACCCTCGAAAGATCCGACAGCCGACTCCTCGATCACCGCAAAGAAAGCTGACCAGTATCTTTACTGAGTAGATCGACCGCTTCAGTTGGCGACGGAGACGACTTCGATGTCGAACTCCAGGGTCTCGCCCGCGAGTTGCGGATTGAAGTCGACGCGGATGACCTCGTCCGTTACTTCGGTAATTTCGGCGAGATTGCCGTCCTGGGTCTGGAGGAACATCCCCTCCTCGGGCTGCTCGTCACCGAGTTGCTGGCTGAGTTCGGCCGGATCGAACGTCCGGACGCGCTCCTCGGACCACTCGCCGTAGCCTTTCTCCGGCGGGATCCTGACAGTCGGCGTATCGCCCGGCTCCATGCCGATGAGTGCGTCCTCCAACCCGTCGATGACCTGCCCAGCGCCGACTTCGACCGTCAGCGGCGTGAACTCACGGTCCGGCTGTTCGTCGGCCAGTTCGGTCTCCTCGGCGACTGACTCCCGGGAGGTGTCGAAGACGGTCCCGTCCTCGAGCCGTCCTGTATACTCGATGCTGACTGAATCGCCAGTAGCTATCGTCATGGGTGATAGAGGTGCGACACGGGGATACGTCCTTGCATCGCGGCACGTGGCGCTTTGGGGATGATCTGCTGTGTGGCTGGATTCGACGGGGGCTTTCTGTGTTGGCGGCCTTGGTTTGACGCTTGATTTCACTGTGTTCAGGACCACTATCGAGAAGCGGTAGAAAGCCCTCACCCGCTCTCGGCCGCTGAGTGACATATTCTCGCTCGCCATACTCGCTCGAATAGGGGTCACTCAGCGACGCGCGAGACGGGTTCGCCCTTTCGATCCACCAGGCGAATAATGTGCGTAGATCAGCTATGTGACCGAATTCCTGGTGGATTGAAAGGGCGAGGGCAGCGTGGTGGCTTCGCCGCCACGTTATAAGGCGGTCGGTGTACACCGACCGCTCAGGTCGCGTGCGTCTCAGCGGCCCCTATCCGAGCGAAGCGAGGATATCCTGCTGAGCGTGCGCGAGCGGACCGAGAGATTTCTACTAATCCGAAGAGAGAACCACTCTAACGTCAGAAATATTGCTTCCAAACAAGACCGTATTGACTGCAATACTTCACGCCATTCTGCCGTTCAATCAACTGTATCTGGTTGCGACCCAGTCGATGATCACGCCGTAGGCAACGCCGGCGGCGAAACTCGGGAGGTCGCGCAACTCGCTGGTGAACGTGACCGCCGCGGACACCACGAGTCCCAACAGCAAGCCCCTGACGTAGACGTTGTACTTCGAATCGACGACCTGGAGCCCGCCTGCCAGCCCGATCACGAGCCCCATCACAACGCGATTGTACCACATCGAGAACAGGAACAGTTCGTTGCCCGCGAAGCCGATCCGGAGGCCGACGCCGACGATGCAGAAGATGCCGAGGAACGCGCCGGTGAGGATCCCGATGGCGAGTCGTCGTTTCATGAGTGATACTGTGTTGGCTCGGGAATGAACATTTGGGTCACTTCGCAACAGTCGTCTCCAACTGGATTTGTCTTCTGGCGGGAGAATCGACTGGCTCAACGGGGGTGTGTTGACCAGAAAACACATATGAGGGCCAATTGACGGGCGACATATGGGTTCGAGTTCGCGGCTGGGTCTGCTGCTCGGTCTCGGCCTCCTGCTCAGCGGTGGTCTCGCCTATGGTGTGGGCATGTATCAGGAATCCAGTGCCTGTACGTCGGGACATATGATAATGATCGAGCAGATGAGTGCAGACGAATCGGTGCACCCGCCTATCGAAGAAGTGGCCTTCGAGAACCTTTCGTCTGCCGAGCAGGACCTTTTCAGGGAAACACTCGCGGGTAACACGACGAAGTTTTGCAACGATACCGAGCTGGTAGATACCCTGAGTGGGAAAGTGATACTGTACCAGGGTGACCGCTACTCCTCTAGTCTGCTCGCTTTCGACGGCACCTCGTGGGGCTTCCCGCTTGTGTTGGTCGGAATGGCTGCTGTCTTCCTTGGCGGTGTTCTTTCCGTCCTCATGGGAGGCATGGTGATCCTTCGGAGAATATGGGATCGGCTGCTGATCGAGTGATGTAGGCTGTTGCGACGCGATGAAACGCGTCGCTTGTGGATTTGAGTTGAAGAAGGTGCGACGGCCGAGAGTTCACCGAGCGCAAGCGAGGTGAACGTCGATCGACTCCGTCGATCGGAATTTGAACAGATGTCAGACGTTCCGGGCGTGTGGCCTCCCGCTGGTCGGCCGTTCCGGGGGTGCGACTGGCGTGCTCAAATCTCGGTTCGCGCACTCAGCAAATTCAGAGCATGGCGCCGAGACGTAGCTCCGCGCGGTTTGAAATTGTAGAAGTGCGACGGCCGAGATTTGAACTCGATGGCGAGACGGTCGCTCACTTCGTTCGCGCTGCGACTCGCGTAGTTCAAATCTCTATTACCGCATTCACCCTCGCGCTGAAGCGAGCGACACGCAAAGCGGTCGCTCGCGGTTTTGCGCTCGGTAGAAGTGCGACGGCCGAGATTTGAACTCGGGTTAGGACCGTGGCAGGGTCCTGTGATACCACTACACCACCGTCGCACGGTGCATTCCAAACTGGGGCCGGAGAGAAATATAAGGCTTCCGAATCTCGTGGACGGGAGTGCCCCGTCGCGCCACCGACTCGCGTGGGGCGCGATCCCTTGCGAGAGCGTCTCACGACCGGTTGGAAGCGGCATCCTTTTACGACCCCGCCCGCGAGTAATCGGCACAGTCTAGTGGCGTGACGTGGAAGCGTCACGGCATGACGCAAAGCGCACTCGTGCCGTCGTCGCTCTGCCGCGAGGCGGAGGACAAACGTGAGGCGACCCGGAAGATCGGCTACGTGGCCCGCGCGGCCACCGTCTTCCGGGTTGATCGACTCATCGTCTACCCCGACCCTGACGGGGCGGGGAGATGGGGCGACGGGTTCGTCGAAACCGTGCTGCGGTACGCCGCCACGCCCCCATACCTCCGAAAGGAGGTCTGGGACAGGCGGGACGAACTGGAGTGTGTCGGCGTCCTGCCGCCGCTCCGCGTTGCGACCCAGACCGGCTCCGGATCGGACGATTCGGGGTCGTTAAGACAGGGAATCGTGACCGAGGTCGGATCTGATGGGCGCGTCCGGGTCAATTGCGGTATGCAACACCCGATCTCCCTCGCCGTTCCGGGCGACCGGACGATACGTGAGGGGGAACGCGTCACCGTCAGGATCTCTTCGAGACGACCGGTTCGCGCGAAGATCGTCGATCAGCCCCCACCGGGCTATCAGGTCGACCGTGCGAACCTTGACGCTGCGCTCTCGCGGCCCGACGCCGGCGTGCGGATCGCCGCGTCCCGACACGGCCAGTCGCTCACGACCGAGCGACTCGGTCGACTCGTCGGAACGATCGCGTCGGCTGGCGACATGACAGTCGCCTTTGGCGCGCCGGAGCGCGGCTTGCCGGCTATCCTCGGCGTCGAACCGGGTGCTGTCGACCCGTGCACCGTGGACGAGTTGGCGGCAGCCGTCGACGCGGCGGAACGGAATGACGAAACGGTCACCGGATCAGGATCGGACGGACCCCGATTCGACCTTTGGCTCAATACGGTTCCCAACCAGGGAAGCGAGGTCGTGCGAACCGAAGAAGCGATGTTCGCCACCCTCGGCCCCCTGACACTCACGGAGTGAGAATCCGATGCCACAACCAAGCAGACCACGCAAAGGCTCGCTGGGCTACGGTCCGCGCACGCGGGCGACCAGTGAGACGCCGCGGTTCAACAGTTGGCCCGACGACGAGGGCCAGCCGGGCGTACAGGGCTTTGCCGGCTACAAGGCCGGCATGAGCCACGTCGTTGTCATCAACGACGAGCCCAACTCACCGCGGGAGGGCATGGAGGAAACCGTGCCCGTCACTGTCGTCGAAACCCCGCCGATGCGGGCAGTGGCGCTGCGAGCCTACGAAGACACGCCGTACGGCCTGCGACCGCTCACGGAGGTCTGGACCGACGAGTTCCACGAGGATCTCGACCGGGCCATCGATCTCCCTGCAGAGCAGGACCGCGACGGCGCAGAGGCACAGATCAGAGACGCTCTCGATGCGGGTCGACTCGGGGACGTGCGCCTCATTACGCACACCGTTCCCGGCGACCTGCCGAGCGTCCCGAAGAACAAACCCGACGTGATGGAGACTCGCGTCGGCGGCGGTTCGCTTGCCGATCGCCTCGAGCACGGACTCGAGCTCGTGGCCGACGGCGGCGAGTACGCCATGACCGACGTCTTCCGCGCCGGCGAGTACGCCGACGTGGCGGGCGTCACCAAGGGCAAGGGTACCCAGGGCCCCGTCAAGCGCTGGGGTGTCCAGAAGCGAAAGGGCAAACACGCCCGCCAGGGCTGGCGACGCCGGATCGGCAACCTGGGCCCGTGGAACCCATCGCGGGTTCGCTCGACGGTGCCCCAGCAGGGCCAGACTGGCTACCACCAGCGCACCGAGCTCAACAAGCGCCTCATCGACTTCGGCGACGAGGACGACGTCACCCCCGAGGGTGGCTTCGTCAACTACGGCGAAGTCGAGGGGCATTACGCGCTGATCAAGGGCTCGCTTCCCGGGCCCGACGGTCGCCTGGTTCGCCTGCGCCCGGCCGTCCGGCCGAACGACCAGCCGCGCCTCGACCCCGAGGTACGGTACGTCTCCACGGAGTCTAACCAGGGGTGAGATGAATGCAGGCAACACTACACGATCTGGACGGCGACGCCGCCGACGAGATCGAGCTGCCGGACGTCTTCGAGACGCCCTATCGGCCCGATCTCATCAAGAACGCGGTGCTCGCAGCCCAGGCAAACAGAAAGCAGGACTACGGCGCAGACGAGTACGCGGGCCTGCGGACGCCCGCCGAGTCACAGGGCAGTGGTCGCGGTCAGGCCCACGTCCCCCAGCAGGACGGACGCAGCCGACGCGTCCCCCAGACCGTCGGCGGCCGAGCGGCCCATCCGCCAAAGGCCGAGAAGGATCCCGCGCCCGACCTCAACGACAAGGAGCGAAAGCTCGCGACCCGGTCGGCGATAGCCGCGACGGCGGACGCCGAACTGGTTGCCGAGCGCGGGCACGCCTTCGACGACGAGACCGACCTGCCGCTGGTCGTCTCTAACGACTTCGAGGACCTGGTCAAGACCCAGGCGGTCGTCGACGTGCTCGAAGCGCTCGGCGTCGATGCCGACATCGAGCGTGCGGACGACCGGACAGTCCGGGCCGGCCAGGGGACGACCCGTGGCCGGAAGTACCGGACGCCGAAGTCGATCCTCTTCGTCACGAGCGAGGAGCCGTCGAAGGCGGCTCGCAACCTCGCGGGCGCGGACGTAACCACCGCCCGGGAGGTCAACGCCGAGGACCTCGCGCCGGGGACCGACGCCGGCCGACTCACCCTCTGGACCGAGAGCGCACTCGCGGAGGTGGCCGACCGATGACCGATCCGATCGACGTGATCGACCATCCCCACGTCACCGAGAAGGCGATGGACAAGATGGACTTCCAGAACAAGCTCCAGTTCATCGTCAAGACGGATGCGACGAAAGCCGACGTTCGCGACGCCGTCGAACAGCAGTTCGACGTCACCGTCGAGAACGTCAACGCACAGGTCACGATGAATGGCAACAAAAAGGCAGAGGTGACCCTCTCGGCCGACGACGACGCCGAGGAGGTCGCCTCCCGAATCGGGGTGTTCTGAGCATGGGACGACGCATTCAAGGTCAACGACGCGGTCGCGGGACCCCGACGTTCCGTGCCCCCTCGCATCGCTACAAGGCCGATCTCTCACACCGGAGCACCGAAGCCCGAGAGGGCGACGTCATCTCGGGGACAGTCGTGGACATCGAACACGACCCCGCCCGGAGTGCACCCGTCGCCGCCGTCGAGTTCGAGGACGGCGATCAGCGCCTCGTCCTCGCGCCGGAAGGCGTCGGCGTCGGCGACGAGATCCAGGTCGGCGTCACTGCGGCGATCGAGCCCGGGAACACGCTCCCGCTGGCCGAGATCCCCGAGGGCGTCCAGATCTGTAACGTCGAGGCCAACCCCGGCGACGGCGGGAAGTTCGCCCGGGCTGGCGGTGTCTCGGCGCAGTTGATGGCCCACGACCGCAACGTGACGGTCGTCCAGTTGCCGAGCGGCGACGTCCGCCGACTCGACCCGGACTGCCGGGCGACGATCGGCGTGGTCGCCGGCGGCGGCCGGACGGAGAAACCCTTCGTGAAGGCCGGCAACAAGTACCACAAGATGAAATCCCGCGGGACGAAGTACCCGCGGGTTCGCGGGGTCGCCATGAACGCGGTCGACCACCCCTTCGGTGGCGGTGGCCGCCAGCACCCCGGACAGCCGAAGTCCATCTCGCGGAACGCCCCGCCGGGACGGAAGGTTGGCGACATCTCCTCGCGCCGGACTGGCCGAGGTGGTGACGAATGAGCTCACACGATTACCAGATCGGTCACGAGGGCGAGTTTACCTACCGTGGCCACACGCTCGAGGAGTTGCAGGACATGTCCGTCGAGGAAGTCGCGGAACTGCTGCCCGCACGTCAGCGGCGAAGTATCAAGCGCGGCCTGTCCTACGAGAAACGACAGTTGCTCGAAGAGGCCCGTGAGGCCGGCGAGGAGGAGACGGCAAACGACCCGATCAGGACGCACCTGCGGGACATGCCGATCCTCCCCGAGTTCGTCGGGATCACGTTCGCGGTCTACAACGGCCAGAGCTTCGAGCGCGTGAAGGTCGAGCCGGAGATGCTCGGCCACTACCTGGGCGAGTTCCAGCTCACGCGCACGAGCGTCGAGCACGGACAGGCCGGGATCGGGGCGACCCGCTCCTCGAAGTTCGTGCCACTCAAGTAATCCATGGGAATCAGCTACTCAGTCGACGCGGATCCGGACACGACGGCGAAAGCGATGCTCCGGGAGCGTCAGATGAGCCACAAGCACAGCAAGGCCATCGCCCGGGAGATCAAGGGCATGACGGCCGCCGAGGCGGTCGCCTATCTCGAGGACGTCATCGAGGGCAACCGATCGGTGCCCTTCAAGTCCCACAACTCGGGCGTCGGCCACCGAAACGACATCGACGGCTGGGACGCCGGCCGCTATCCCGAGAAGGCCAGCAAGGCCTTCATCGATCTGCTCGAGAACGCGATCGGCAACGCCGAGTACGCGGGCATGGACGGCGAGTCCATGCAGATCGCCCACGTCGCCGCCCACAAGGTCGGCGAACAGCAGGGCCGCAAGCCCCGCGCGATGGGGCGGGCCAACCCGTGGAACACGCCGGAAGTCGACGTCGAACTCATCCTCGAGGAACTCGACGCGGAGGGTGATGACTGATGGCGGACGAACTCCAGTTCATCGAGGACGGCCTTCAGCGCACCCAGATCGACGAGTTCTTCGAGGACGAACTCGGTCGCGCGGGCTACGGCGGCATGGAAGTCGCCAAGACGCCGATGGGGACTCAGATCGTCCTCGAGGCCGAAAAGCCCGGCATGGTGATCGGCAAGGGTGGGAAGAACATCCGCAAGATCACCACCACGCTCGAAGAGGAGTTCGGCCTCGAAGATCCCCAGGTCGACGTCCAGGAGGTCGAGGAACCGGACCTCAACGCCCGGATCGTCGCCGATCGCCTGGCGAACGCCCTCGAACGCGGCTGGTATTTCCGGAAGGCCGGTCACACCACGATCGACCGGATTATGGAGTCCGGCGCGAAGGGTGCCGAGATCGTCCTCTCCGGAAAGGTCACGGGCGCACGCTCCCGCGTGGAGAAGTTCAACCGTGGCTACATCAAGCACAACGGCGAACCCGCCGAGGACATCGTCGATCACGGTCAGGGCGTCGCCGTCATGAAGCTCGGTACGATCGGGGTGGACGTCAAGATCATCCCGCCCGAGGCCGAGCTGCCCGACGACTTCGAGATCTACGAGGACGTCGAAGTCGAGGACTACGTCGAGGACGTCGAGGAGGGCTCCGTCGAGGAGCTGCTCGCCGGTGAGCCCGAGGAGGGCGACGCTGCCGAGGCAGCTGATGCGGACGCCGCCGACGCCGCGGACGACGCGGCCGAGGACGCTCCCGACGAAGAGGTCGTCGAGGAGGCCGCCGAGGCCGAGGAGTTCGACGACGTCGACGTCCCGGACGACGCGGGTGTCGAGGACGAACTCGACGAACTCGAGGAGTCCGTCGACGAGGAACTCGACGAGGAGACCGAGGCGGAAGCCGAGGAGCTTCTCGACGAGATGGACAGTGCGGAAGACGACGACGCCGCGGACGACGGAGATACGGCGGCTGACGCGGACGAGGAGGGTGAGGCCGAATGACGATCCTCCATCCCGAAGAGATCCGCGACATGACTCAAGCCGAACGCGAGAGCGAACTCGAGGGGCTCCAGACGGAGCTGCTCAACGCCCGCGCCGTCCAGGCGACGGGTGGTGCCCCGGAGAATCCCGGGCGGATCAAGGAGATCCGGAAGGCGATCGCGCGGATCAAGACGATCGACGCTGAGGACGCGGAGAGCGAATAACGATGCCACTCACCCCCGACACCCTTGCGCGGCACGAACTCATCGGGCTTTCCGCCCGCGTGAGCGCCGCGACCAACGCGGATCTCGTCGGCATCGACGGCACGGTCGTCGACGAGACGGCCAAGACGCTGTCGATCGAGCGAGGGAGTCGGACGTGGCAGGTCCCGAAGGCGACGGCGACCGTCGAGTTCACGCTATCGAGTGACGATCCAGCCGCCACGGACGGCGAGCTGGTCGTCACTGTCGACGGCGAACGACTCGTGGCCCCGCCGGCCAGACGGACCGAACGCAGAGGTGAATCCACATGGCGCTAGGACTGAACGTACAGCAACCGGATGCGACCTGCGACGACGAGAACTGCCCGTTCCACGGCACCCTTTCGGTGCGCGGGCAGACGCTCGAAGGCACAGTCGCGTCCACCGACATGCAGAAGACCGTCGTCGTCGAGCGAGAGTACGACGTAACAGTGCCGAAATACGACCGCCTCATGAAACGGCGGAGCCGGATTCCGGCCCATGCACCCCCGTGCATGGACGTCGAGGAAGGCGACACGGTCACGATCGCAGAGACCCGACCACTGTCGAAGACGAAATCCCACGCAGTGGTCGCGAAACACGGAGGTGAGGACTGATGGAGGCCCTCAACGCCGACGTCACCCAGGGCCTAGAGAAGGGCTCGCTGGTGACGTGTGCCGACAACTCCGGCGCACGCGAACTCAAGGTGATCAGCGTCGCCGGCTACTCCGGCACGAAGAACCGCCATCCGAAGGCGGGCCTGGGCGACAAGATCACCGTCTCGGTGACCAAGGGGACCCCGGAGATGCGACGGCAGGTGCTGGAGGCGGTCGTCGTCCGCCAGCGCAAGCCGATCCGCCGACCTGACGGCACGCGCGTGAAGTTCGAGGACAACGCGGCCGTCATCGTCGACGAGAACGAGGATCCCCGGGGCACCGAACTCCGCGGGCCGATCGCCCGCGAGGTGGCCGAACGCTTCGGCTCCATCGCCTCGGCCGCAACGATGATCGTCTAGCCATGAGTGAACAACCAACCAAACAGCGCAATCAGACCGAGCGTGCCTCGCTGCACGAGCGACACAAGCAGGTGCACGCGACGCTGACCGAGGACCTTCGCGAGGAGTACGGCCAGCGCCGCGTTCGTGTCAACGCGGGCGACACGGTCGAGGTCATGCGCGGCGACTTCGCCGGCGAGGAAGGCGAAGTGCTCGACGTCGATCTGCGGGACGCGACGATCAGCGTCGAGGACGTCACCCTCGAGACTGCCGACGGCGAGGAAGTGCCCCGGCGACTCGAGGCGAGCAACGTCCGCGTGACCGACCTCGACCTCTCGGACGACGTGCGCGCACAACGACTTGAATCGGAGGATAGCCAATGAGCAACCACCAGAAACGACTCTCGGTACCGAACAGCTGGCCGATCGAGCGCAAGACCGAGACCTTCACCGTGAAGGCCGACGCCGGCCCCCACGGCGAGGCGGGCGTGCCCCTGTTGATCGTCCTTCGTGACGTCCTGGGGTACGTCGACAGCCGCAAGGAGGCTCGCTTCGCCTTGGATCAGGACCAGGTCCTGATCAACGGCGACCCCGAAAGCGACGAGACCCGCCCGGTGGGGATGTTCGACATCCTCGCGTTCACGGAGCGCGAGGAGTTCTATCGCGTCTTCCCCGGCGAGGGCGGTCGACTCGCGCTGACGCCGATCGACGAGGATTCGGCCCAGTCGAAGCTGGGGAAAATCGTCCAAAAGCAGTTCGTCCCCGGCGGCGACCTCCAGCTGACGCTGCACGACGGTGAGACGCTGCTGGTCTCCGAGGACGCGCCCTACGAGGGCAACGACTCGATCGTCGTCGAGAACGACAGCGAGGAGGTCATCGCCCACTTCGAGTACGAGGAGGGCGCACTCGTGACGGCTGTCGACGGCCAGCACGCCGGCGAGATCGGGACGATCGAGGAGATCCAGGTCACGCCCGGCAGCGCCGAGAACAACGTCCGCATCGACCGCGAGGACGGCTCGATCATCGAGACGATCGAGGAGTACGTCGTCGTCATCGACGAGAACTTCGTCGAGAGTGACGACGAGGACGCTGACGCGGAAGCCGACGAGGCTGACGAAGCGACCGCCGACGCTGACGCGGCCGACGAGGAGACGGCCGAGGAGGCCGATGCGGCCGACGAAGACGGCGATACCGACGGAGGTGAGGACGAATGAGCTCCGAGAGTCGGGACGCCGAGTTCCACGACATGCGCGAGCCTTCCGTCGAGAAGGTTGTCGTCCACATGGGTATCGGCCAGGGTGGCCAGGAACTCGCAGACGCCGAGGAGATCCTGGCAGAGATCGCCGGCCAGCAGCCGGTGCGGACGACCGCGAAGGCCACGGTCGGCGAGTTCGACATCCGTCAGGGCGATCCGGTCGGGACGAAGGTCACCCTTCGTGACGAGGCCGCCGAGGCGTTCCTCGAGACGGCGCTGGCACTGGTCGACCTCGACGCGGCGCAGTTCGACGAGACCGGCAACTTCAGCTTCGGCGTCGAGGAACACACCGACTTCCCCAGCCAGGAGTACGACCCGACGATCGGGATCTACGGGCTGGACGTGACGGTGAACCTGACGCGGCCGGGCTATCGCGTGGCAAAGCGCGACAAGGCCGCCCGGCCGATTCCCTCGAACCATCGACTCGACCCCGCGGACGCCATCGCGTTCGTCGAGTCGACCTTCGACGCGGAGGTGAGCCAATGAGCGAGAGTGAGACAACTGACGATGCGGGCGCGGAAGCGACCGGCGAGCAGGCCGCAAAGCGGACCGGCGGGCGCGAAGCCTGCCAGCGGTGTGGCCGCGAGCAGGGTCTGGTCGGGAAGTACGACATCTGGCTCTGCCGGCAGTGTTTCCGGGAGATCTCCCGCGACATGGGATTCAGGAAGTATCGATAACATGACGGGTAACGATCCACTCAGCGCCGCGCTCTCGGGGCTCGACAACGCCGAGAGCGTCGGTCAGCTGACACACACAGTCGAGCCCGCCTCGAACGAGATCGGCAGCGTCCTCGAAGTGCTGTACGATCGCGGCTACATCGACGGCTTCGAGCGCGTCGAGGACGGCAAAGCCGGTCGGTTCGAGGTCGAATTGAGCGGTGCGATCAACGAATGTGGCTCGGTCAAGCCCCGGTATTCAGTCGGGGCCGACGAGTTCGAGCAGTGGGAGAAGCGATTCCTCCCCGCCCGTGACTACGGGACGCTCGTCGTCACGACCAGCCACGGCATCATGAGCCACTACGAGGCCCGCGAGGCGGGCGTCGGTGGCCAGGTGATCGCGTACGTCTACTGACAATGCCACGAACAGAACTACAGCTACCGGAAGACGCGAGCGCCGAGATGGACCATCTCGAGCTCACCGTCGAAGGGCCCGAAGGCAGCGTCACGCGCCGGTTGTGGTATCCGGACATCACCGTCGAGGTGACCGACGACGCCGTCGTCATCGAGTCCGCGGAGGACGATGCGAAGACGATGTCGACGATCGGGACCTTCGAGAGCCACGTGCAGAACATGTTCCACGGCGTCACCGAGGGCTGGGAGTACGAGATGGAAGTCTTCTACTCTCACTTCCCCATGCAGGTGCGCGCCGAGGATAGCGAGATCGTCATCGAGAACTTCCTCGGCGAGCGAGCGCCGCGGACGACCCCGGTCCACGGGGACACCGAGGTCGAGATCGACGAGGAACTCATCACGCTGCGCGGGCCAAGTATCGAGGACGTCGGCCAGACGGCGGCCGACATCGAGCAACTCACCCGTGTCCCGGGCAAGGACGTCCGGGTCTTCCAGGACGGCGTCTACATCACGGAAAAGCCGAACCGAGGTGAGGCCTGATGGCCGACGAGGAACCGACGGAACTGACAGAAGTCAGCGGAATCGGCGAGGAGACGGCCGGAGCCCTGCGAGAGAGTGGCTTCGAGACGATCGAGGACCTGCGTGAAGCCGACGAGGACGCCCTCACCGACGTGGCGGGCATCGGCAACGCGCTGGCCGCTCGCATCAAGGCCGACGTCGGCGGCGTCGAGGTCGAGGAGACCGGGGACGCCGACATCGAAGAGAGCGAGTCGTCGGCTGACGACGCGGATGCTGACGAGGACGAGGCAGACGCAGACGACGCCTCGTCCTACGACGACCTCACGGACATCAGCGGCGTCGGCAAGGGGACGGCCGAGAACCTCCGCGATGCCGGCTTCGAGACGGTCGAGGACGTCGCTCGCGCCGAGCAGTCCGACCTGACCGAGGTCGAGGGCATCGGCAACGCGCTGGCCGCTCGGATTCAGGCGGACGTCGGCGAACTCGACGTCTCGGAAGCCGAGACGGCCGAGGTCGAGGAAGCCGGTGAAGCGGCCGAGGAAGAAGCGGCCGAAACCGAACTGCAGGCGCGCGGTCACGCCGCAAAGACGCCCGAACTGAGCGACGAGGCGGCACGCCTGCTCGTCCAGCGCCGACGCGAGGGCAAACCCCAGTTCAACCGGCAGGACCACCACAAGAAAAAGCGCGTGAAGACGTCCTGGCGACGCCCGCGCGGCGGCCTCTCGAAGCAGCGCCGCGGCGTCAAGGGCAAAGGCGACACCGTCGAGGCCGGATTCCGGACCCCGAAAGCGATTCGGGGCCTGCATCCATCTGGCTTCGAGGAAGTTCGCGTCCACAACGTCGACGATCTCGAGGGCGTGGACGGCGACTCCCAGGCGGTACGGATCGCCTCGAAAGTCGGTGCGCGCAAACGCGAGCGTATCGAGGAACGAGCCGAGAGCGAGGGGGTTCGCGTCCTCAACCCCACCTACGTCGAAGTCGAGGTGAACGATGACTGACTTGAGCGCACAGAAGCGACTCGCGGCCGACGTCCTGGACGTCGGGAAGAACCGTGTCTGGTTCGATCCCGAGGCCCAGGGCGAGATCGCCGACGCGATCACGCGCGAGGACGTTCGCGATTTGATCGAGCAAGGCGTCGTCCGCGAGAAGGACAAGCAGGGCAACTCCCGGGGTCAGGCCAGAGAGCGCGCCGAGAAACGCGCCTACGGCCACCAGAAGGGACACGGGTCCCGGAAGGGTGCCGCGGGTGCCCGACAGAACGAGAAGGACGACTGGGTCTCGCGCATCCGTGCACAGCGCGAGCGCCTGCGCGAACTCCGTGATTCCGGCGAACTCTCGCCGACGGAGTACCGCGAACTGTACGACCAGGCCAGCGGCGGCGAATTCGACGACGTCGGTGACCTGGATCGGTATATCGACGACCAATACGGTGATCAGTGAATGGCGACAGGACCACGATACAAGGTGCCGATGCGTCGGCGCCGCGAATCCCGGACGGATTACCATCAGCGGTTGCGCCTGCTGAAATCCGGCAAGCCCCGCCTCGTGGCGCGGCTCTCGAACAGCCAGGCCAGGGCGCAGCTGGTGACGACCGGGCCCGACGGCGACGAGACAGTTGCAGCCGCACAGTCGAACGACCTCGCCGAGTACGGCTGGGAGGCACCGACGGGCAACTTGCCCGCCGCGTACCTCACTGGCCTGCTCGCTGGGCTTCGGGCGATCGACGCCGGCTTCGAAGAGGCCGTGCTGGATATCGGACTCAACACGCCGACGCCAGGAAGTAAAGTATTCGCGATCCAGGAGGGCGCGATCGACGCGGGCCTGGAGATTCCCCACAACGACGACGTGCTCGCCGACTGGGAGCGGACCAGCGGCGAACACATCGCCGAGTATGCCGAGGGCCTCGACGAGGACCTCTACAGCGGGGATTTCGACGCGACAGAACTGCCCGCACACTTCACCGAGTTGCGAGAGCAGTTACTCGAAGGTGACATCGAACTATGAGCGCAGACGGATGGGAACCACGAACGCGGCTCGGCCGACAGGTCGCCGACGGCGAGATCGACTCGATGTCGGATGCGCTGAACGCCGGGTTGCCACTGAAGGAACCGGAGATCGTCGACCAGCTCGTCCCCGGGCTCGAAGACGAAGTACTGGACATCAACATGGTCCAGCGCATGACCGACTCTGGCCGCCGGGTGAAGTTCCGGTGTGTCGTCGTCGTGGGCAACCGCGACGGCCTCGTCGGCTACGCCGAGGGGCGTGACGACCAGGTCGGCGGCGCGATCCAGAAGGCCATCGAGGTCGCCAAGCTCAACATGATCGACGTCTCCCGCGGATGCGGCTCGTGGGAGTGTGGCTGCGGACGACCCCACACGGTCGCACTCCGCACCACGGGCAAGGCCGGCAGCGTCGAGGTCGAACTCCAGCCCGCCCCGCGTGGGCTCGGACTGGCCGGCGGTGAGACCGTCCGGCACGTGCTGGAACTGGCCGGCATCGAAGACATCTGGACGCGCAGTAGCGGGAACACGCGCACGACGGTCAACTTCGCGAAGGCGACGTTCAACGCCCTCCGGAACACGGCCGAGGCGCGCGTCCCCGAGCACGCTTTCGACGAACGTGAGGTGATCGAGTGATGGAAGCGCTCGTTCAGCTTCGCGGCGAGGTCGACGTCAGCGGCGACGTCGTCGACACCCTGACGATGCTCAACCTCGGCCGCGTCAACCACGCCACACTCGTCCCCGAGACCGACCCCTACCGGGGTATGATAACGAAGGTCCACGACGTGGTCGCCCACGGCGAACCGTCGGTCGAGACCGTCGAACTCCTCCTCGAAAAGCGGGCCGAGCCCGTTGAGGGCGACGAGGAGATCGACGACGACTGGGTCGGCTGGAACACTAACTACGACGACATCTCGGCGCTGGCCGAGGCGCTGGTCGACGAGGAGACGACGCTGCAGGCGGTCGGTCTCTCGCCGACGCTGCGTCTGCACCCGCCCCGGAAGGGTCACGACGGCATCAAACACCCCACCAAAGAGGGTGGCCAACTCGGCGATCACTCGACCGAAGAGATCGACGCACTGCTGGAGGCGATGCGATAATGACAGACAAGAGCAAACGCCAGCGCGGCTCGCGAACGCACGGCGGTGGCACGCACAAGAACCGGCGCGGTGCCGGTCACCGCGGTGGTCGTGGTGACGCCGGTCGCGACAAACACGAGATGCACAACTACCCGCCGATCGGCAAGAGCGGGTTCACGCGACCGGAGAAGACCCAGGACGACGTCGCGACTGTCGACGTCCAGACGCTCGACGAGGACGCCGTCCTGCTGGCTGCCGACGGACTCGCCGAGGAGACCGACGGCGGCTACGAGATCGACGCCCGTGACGTCGTCGAGGACGGCTACGAGGCCGACGTCGTGAAGGTTCTCGGCGGCGGGCAGGTTCGCAACGAGCTGACCGTCGTCGCCGACGCCTTCTCCGATGCGGCCCGCGAGAAGATCGACGCCGCTGGCGGCAGTACGGAGTTGAGCGACCGCGGCGAACAACGACAAGATAAAGAGGACGCCGACGCCGACACAGAGTAAGGATGAGCTGGAAGGACACCGCCGAACCACTACTCACGCGGATGCCGTCGGTCGCCCGCCCGGAGGGCCACGTGCCCTTCAAGCGCAAGCTGGGCTGGACGGCCGGCGTGTTGGTCCTGTTTTTCTTCCTGACCAACATCAACATCTACGGACTCGGTACCGGGGGCTCGAACGCGTTCGGTCGATTCTCGTCGATCCTCGCCTCACAGCAGGGATCGATCCTGCAACTGGGGATCGGACCGATCGTCACCGCGAGCATCGTCCTGCAGTTGCTTGGCGGGGCCGACTTGCTCGGGCTGGACACCCAGAACAACCCGCGCGATCAGGTGCTCTATCAGGGTCTCCAGAAGTTGCTGGTGCTCGTGATGATCGTGCTGACGGGCTTTCCGATGGTGTTCGCCGCGGACTTCCTGCCGGCCGAGTCCGTCTTGGGTCTGAGCACCGGGATCGTGAAGTGGCTCATGTTCGCCCAGATCTTCGCCGGCGGTGTCCTCATCCTCTACATGGACGAGGTGATCAGCAAGTGGGGCGTCGGTAGCGGGATCGGCCTGTTCATCGTCGCCGGCGTCAGCCAGAGTCTCGTCGGCGGGATCATCGGTTTCCCCCAGATCTCCGGCAACTGGGGGTTCATCCCCTCCTGGGTCGGCATGGCGCTGGGCTACCGTGAACTCCCGTCGGTGCTGACTGGGTCCGGGATGATCGACCTGCTGTTCAACCAGGGGATGATCATCCCGCTGATCACGACGGTACTGATCTTCGTGATCGTCGTCTACGCGGAGTCCGTCCGCGTCGAGATTCCGCTGAGTCACGCTCGCGTGAAGGGCGCACGGGGTCGTTTCCCGGTGAAACTCATCTACGCGAGCGTCCTGCCGATGATCCTCGTCCGGGCCCTGCAGATGAACATCCAGTTCCTGGGTCGACTGCTCAACTCCCAGCTTGGCGGGTTGCCCGCCTGGCTCGGGACGTACAACGACAACGGACAGGCAGTCAGCGGCCTGTTCTACTACCTCGCACCGATCCAGAGCCCCCAGGACTGGGCGTGGTTCGTCCACAACGTCTCCGCGGAGACCTGGCAGATCATGATCCGGATCGGCGTGGACCTGACGTTCATGCTGCTCGGCGGCGCGATCTTCGCCGTCTTCTGGGTCGAAACCACCGACATGGGCCCGGAGGCGACCGCCCAACAGATCCAGAACTCCGGCATGCAGATCCCCGGGTTCCGCCAGAGTCCTGGCGTCTTAGAGAAGGTGCTCGCCCGCTACATCCCGCAGGTGACGGTCATCGGCGGGGCTCTGGTCGGGCTACTCGCCGTCATGGCGAACATGATGGGCACGCTCGGCAACGTCACCGGCACCGGCCTGCTGCTGACGGTGAGTATCACCTACAAGCTCTACGAGGAGATCGCCGAGGAGCAACTCATGGAGATGCATCCCATGATGCGCCAGATGTTCGGCTAGCACCTTTTTCCGCCTCGGGTGCGCAACGCGCACCTCTCGGCGCAAAAATCTGCACCAAAAAGGCCGACGACTCGCGGTTCGACCGCTCGTCGTCGGTAAATCGCTCGCTCCGCTCACGAATTCTTCTCGCGGGCCGAAAACCCATCAAATGGTCCGCGGAGCTTCGTTCCGCGCTATAGCTGTTCGCGTTTCTGAGACGCTCCCGTCGTCCACGGATCGCTGGGCTCGCGGGTCGTTTCACTCCCCGCTCGCTCGTGCCGAGGACTCGCTTCGCTCGTCCTCGCTGCTCACGGGTCAGTTCGCTCGCGGTTACACCGCTCGCATTCGAGACGCTCACTTCGTTCGCGGACGGCGAGTGTTACTCGATCAATCCGCCGGCAGGCAAACCTCTTTTCCGATCCAGCCGTAAGGACGGACCATGTCGACCGGAATCTTGCTGTTGAACTTCGGCGAACCAGCCACGCCCGAGCGTGAGGCCGTCGTCTCGTATCTCGAACGTATTTTCTTCAACAATCGCGAGATCGAGGGCGACACGACCGAGGCTGAAGCTCGCGAGCGGTCCCGGGAGTTGGCCGAGCGCCGCGCCGGCCCACTCATCGAAGAGTACGAGGAGATCGGTGGCTCACCGCTGAACGAACAGGCTCGCGGTCAGGCACAGGCCCTTGAGGAGCGACTCCGCGAGCGTGGTCACGACGTCGAGACCTACCTCGGGATGCAGTTCACCGAGCCGTTCATCGACGAGGCGCTCGAGGCAGCCATCGCCGACGGTCACGACGAGATCATCGGCCTGCCGATCTACCCGCTCAGCGGCCCCTCGACGACCGTCGACGCCCTCGAAGAACTCCGCGCGGCGGCCGACGAGCGTGAGTTCGACGCGCTCCAGGAAATCTCGGGCTGGCATCGCCACCCCGATTACCCTCGCTTGCGGGTTGACAACATCGAAGCCTTCGCCGACGAGCGTGACGTCGATCTGACTGACCCCGACACGGCGCTGGTATTCTCGGCCCACGGCACGCCACAGCACTACCTCGCGGAGGGCAGCCGGTACGACATCTACGTTACCGAATACGTCGAGACTGTCGCGGGGCTGCTCGGGATCGACGAGTACGAACTCGGCTATCAGAACCACGAGAACCGCGGGATCCCGTGGACCGAACCCGAGGTCGAGGACGTCATCGAGCGGGTTGACGCCGAGCGCGTCGTCGTCGAGCCGATCAGCTTCATGCACGAACAGAGCGAGACACTCTCGGAACTCGACGTCGAGTTGCGCGAGGAAGCCGAGGCGGCGGGTCTGGAGTTCTACCGTGTCCCTATCCCCCACGACGACGAGCGGTTCGTCGGCGTCCTGGAAGATCTCGTCGAGCCCTTCATCGCCGACTTCGATCCCGCAGTCTATCAGTTCCGGCAGTGTCAGTGCCGGGACGAACCGGGGACGATGTGTCTGAACGCGCCCCTGGAGTGACCGCTTTGCTCTCTCAGCGCTCGATCGACTTTGCGGTCTCGACGAACGCCTCGACGCCCTCGATGGGTGTGTCCCGATGGAGGCCGTGACCGAGGTTGAGAACGTGTCCCCGCGGTCCCGCCTGCTCGATTACCTCGCGCGTTCGCTCGCGGACGGTCTCGGGATCGGCGAAGAGGACGGACGGATCGAGATTCCCCTGGACAGGGCGATCTCCTAACTGTTCGCGGGCCGTACCCATCTCGACGGTCCAGTCGAGACCGATCACGTCGGCACCCGTCGCAGTCAACTGGTCGAGGCGGCCGCCCATGTTCCGGACGAAGACGATCGTCGGGACCTCGAGGTCGGCCAGAATTTTCCGGTGGAGTGGCAGAATGAGTTCCTGATAGTCTGCCGGCGGCAACACCCCGGCGTAGGTGTCGAACAGCTGGACGACGTCCGCGCCGTGGGCGACCTGGTACTGGAGGAACTCCCGGACAGCGTCGGCCACGATCGAGAGCAGGTCCGCGAACGCCTCGGGGTGGCGGGCCGTGAACTGCCGGAGCGGGTAGTGATTTCGCGTCGCCCGTCCCGCGACCGCGTACGAGGCAAGCGTGAACGGGCCGCCGGCGAAGCCGATGATCCCCGTCTCGTCGCCGACCCGGGCGTCGAGTCGGTCGAGCAAGTCGCCGACGTACGCCAGTGACGATCCGACGTCGTCGTACGTTTGCGGGACATCGTCTGGCCCGGAGATCGGTGCGTCGACGACGGGGCCAGTGCCGGACTCGATGTGATAGGCGAAGCCGAGCGGTTCGAGAACCGTCAGAATGTCCGAGAACATCACGACGCCGTCGGTTCGATACCGCTCGTAGGGCTGGAGTGTGATCTCTGCGGCGATCTCGGGTGTCGTGACAGCTTCGAGGAAGTCGTACTCCTCGCGTATCTCGCGGTACTCGGGGAGGTGTCGGCCGGCCTGACGCATCAGCCACACCGGTGGGCGTTCGGTGCGCTCGCCGCGGGCGGCCCGCACGAGTAAGTCGTTCATCGGCGCTCGGTTGGGGGGCGACGTGGTTAAGCGATTCCTTCGATCGGCATGGCCGCTCCCGTCTCGCCACTGATGCCTGCCTTTTCGCGAAGGATTGTCACGAAAACTGTCGTCTGTCTCGAAAACAGCCCGGGGTATTATTTACTCCCGTTGCGTAGGATCGAGCTAAACCGGATGAGTTGTCTCCTTACAGATCCGAAAACGGTGCTCGCCGTCGGCGGATCCCCTTCAGATCTCGATGCTGTTCGGTCACTGCTTGTCGATTCAGCCGCCGAAGATGTCGTCGAAGCCGAGGACATCGAGGACGTCGGATCGATGGTTGGGGTCCGAGACGATATCGGCTGTGTGCTCGCGGTCGACGTCGACGAGTCGACGTTCGTCGACGTCTACGATACCGCTCGAAACGCAGACGAGTACGTCCCGATCGTCGTCTACGCCACCGTCGAGGAGTCCTTGGTCACGGCAGTCAGCCAGCGGTCGAGGTGTCGGTTCCTTCCGCGGTCGGCTGACGCCCACGCACTCGAGGGGGTTGTCGAAGACGCCCTCGCCGCGTACGACAGCGATCGCAACGAGGGGGCAGACAGTGCGATCCTCGAGACGCTGCTCGCGGAGGGGAAACTGTCGATGTTTGCCAAGGACGACCGGGGGCGATACGTTCGCTTTGCCGACGTGCCCTACACGGCCGACCCGGCTGAGGCCAGGGGCAAGACCGATCCGGAAGTCTTCTCTCAGCGAGCGGTTTCGGAGGCAGCGCTCGCTGACGACCTCCGGGTCGTCGAGACGGGCGAGCCGGTCCGTGACAAGTTAGAAGAGTTCACCGGAACCGGCGGGGAGTACTGGTCTGAGTCGACGAAGATACCGTGGCGAAAAGACGGTGAAATCATCGGCCTGGTCGGGTACGCTAAAGACGTCTCCAAGCGAATGCAGTACAAGAAACGGTTCGAGGAAGAGCGCCGCCGCTTCGACAAGTTCGCGAGTTACGTCTCACACGACCTTCGGACGCCGTTGCAGATCATCGTCGGTGCGCTCGAACGCGCTCGTGAGGGGGACGAGGAGGCGCTCGATCGCATCGAGCGCGCGACCGATCGCATCAGCGAGATCATCGACGACCTGAGTGCCCTTTCGAAGGGTGATACGTCAGAGACGAACTTCTCCGAGGAAGTGCTCGACGCCCTCGACATCGGCGTCTCGACGACCGAGTTCCCCTCACTTCTCGAAAGCGTCTGGCGACTCGACAGCCCCGAGACGGCGACCCTCGAGGTCGACGTGCCCGATGGGACCGAGATCGTCGCCGAGACCGAGACGGTCCGGCCGCTGGTCGAGAATCTGCTGAAGAACGCGGTCGATCACGCCGGCCCAGACGTGACTGTCCGCGTCGGGACGATGGGTCGTGGTTTCTTCGTGGCTGATGACGGCCCCGGCATCCCGCCTGACGAGCGAGACCGGATCTTCGAGGAGGGGTATACGACCGCCGAGGACGGAAGCGGGACTGGGCTGACTATCGTCAGCGAGACAGCCACCCAGCAGGACTGGGAACTCGCTGTCTCCGAGAGCGAGTCGGGCGGCGCGCGTTTCGAGATCACCGACTGCCCGGTCGTCGAACCCTCGACCACGAAAACGGGTGAACCGCTCTCGCTTTCGACAAACGAGGACATCGGTGACGTCTCCGTCGTGGGCGAGGCGAGCTACGACCCGGACACAGACGCCTGGACGGTCGTCGGGAACGGCCGGGACATCTGGCAGGACATCGACGAGTTCCACTTCGTGTACGCGACCACCGACGAACCCGTCCGCATTCAGGGTCGACTGGCCGAACTCGACGGGGTCCAGGAGTACAGCAAGGCCGGGTTGATGGTTCGGGACGGACTCGGGGCCGACGACGCGCTCGCGCTGATCGGTGCGACCCGGGATTACGGGAGCGAGACGCTCTGGCGCACTCGAACCGGCGACAACGCCGAGAGTATCCAGTACGAGGAGCCCTACGATGCCTTCCAGTGGTATCAACTCGTGGTGGACGACCGGGGCGTGACGCTGTCGTTCTCGACGGACGGCGAGGACTGGCAGGCGCTCGATCAGTTGCCGATCGAACTCGAGGCCCCTTATCACGTCGGGCTGGCCGTCTGTAGCCACACCGACGACTTGACCGCCGAAGCGCGTTTCGAGAACGTCACCGTCCACGAACTCGACGGGTAGTCGGCGCGGGAAGGCAGTGTCTCGACGCCGAGCGGCGGCGAGAACGTCACTTAGTTAACCGCCCGTCGCAAACCCGGCCACATGCGCACTCCGAAGATTCTGCTCCTGGGTCCGCCAGGTGCTGGTAAGGGAACACAGAGTTCGAACCTCGTCGAGACGTTCGGCGTCGAACACGTCACGACGGGTGACGCACTCCGGTCGAACAAGGAGATGGACATCTCCGACCTCGGTCTGGCGTACGACACGCCCGGCGAGTACATGGACCGGGGTGAACTCGTTCCCGACGAGGTCGTCAACGCCATCGTCGAGGAAGCGTTGACGAGTGCCGACGGGTTCGTCCTCGACGGGTATCCCCGCAACTTAGAACAGGCCGAGGAACTCGAATCGATGACCGATCTGGACGTGATCGTCTCGCTGTCGGTCGGCGAGGAGGAACTCGTCGATCGATTGACTGGCCGGCGGGTCTGTGCGGAATGTGGCGAGAACTACCACGTCGAGTTCGACAAGCCCGAGGAGGCGGGCGTCTGTGACGAGTGTGGCGGGGAGTTGATCCAGCGTGAGGACGACACCGAAGAGGCCGTCCGCAACAGGCTCGAGGTCTTCGCCGAGAACACCCAACCCGTCATCGAGTACTACAGCGATCGTGATGCGTTCGTCGAGATCAACGGCGAACAGTCCCTCGATGCTGTCTGGGCCGACCTCGAGGCCGCCGTCGAAGACGAACTAAAACGTTGATTTACCCCCAGTCCAAAGAGGGCATATAATGGCACGTACCGGTGAGAAGATAGATCGGCTCGTGGCTGACGACGCCAGCATGGAGACCGCGATCCAGACAGTGTTGGCGACGGCCGAAGAGCAGGGAACTGTCGCGTGGGGCGACGTCAGCGACGAGTTGACCAGCGGTCAGTGGGGTCGCCTCATCGAGACGGGTCTGCTCGTCGACGCCGACGGCGACGGGTTCGTGATCGACGATCCCGACGGCGTTCACGAAGCGCTCGAGGAGACCGACGCCGACGCCGAAGACGACGACAGCGGGTGGTCGACCTGGGACAAACTCGCCGGCGTCGGCGTTATCGCACTCTTCTTGGGCTACTCGATGACGTCCATCCGAAATTTGGTCGGCGGGTCGATCGATCTCATCCTCGGCCCGCTGGAATCGCTGTTGCCCTTCTACCTGGTCATTCTCGTGCTCGCGACGCTCACCGGCCTGTGGTCGACGCTGCTACAGGACAACCTCATGGACATGAGCGGGATGAGCCAGCATCAAGAGAAGATGGAAGAGCTCAACGAGCGCCGGGAAGCCGCCCAGGAGCGCGGCGATCAGGAGGAACTCGATCGGATCCAGCAAGAACAGATGGATATGATGAGCGATCAGCTGGGTGCGTTCACCAAGCAGTTCCGCCCGATGGTGTGGATCATGCTGCTGACGATCCCGGTGTTCCTGTGGATGTACTGGCGGGTTCCGCAACTCGCCGTCGACGGGAACGCCATCGTCATGCCATTTTTCGGCTCGAAAGAGAGCTGGGGTGCCGGGACGCTCGGCCCGTGGCCGGCCTGGCTGTTCTGGTATTTCATCTGCTCGCTCAGCTTCACGCAGATCATCCGCAAGGCGCTGAACGTCCAGACGTCGCCGACGTAACTCTCGGGGACGTTCGAGGGGACGATCGGCGAACACGCTCGTTCGCCCACGAGACGCAACCTCTTTTAGCCTCACTGCCCCACATCAGGTATGTTGATAACCGTCTCCGGACCGGCCGGGAGCGGGAAGAGCACGCTCGCGGCCAGCCTCGCTGACGCCCTGGACTACGATCACGTCAGCGGCGGCGATATCTTTCGCTCGCTCGCCGAGGAGCGCGGCATGACGCCGCTGGAACTCAACAAGCAGGCCGAAGAAGACGACGCGATCGATCGTGACCTAGATCGCCGTCTTCGGGACATCGCTCGCGATCGGGACGATCTCGTGCTTGAATCCCGACTCGCGGGGTGGATGGCCGGCGAGTACGCCGATCTCAAGCTCTGGCTCGACGCCCCGCTCGGGGTTCGCGCCGAGCGGATCTCCCAGCGGGAGAACAAACCGGTCGAGCAGGCCCGAACCGAGACGAAGGAGCGCGCCGAGAGCGAAGCTCATCGCTACCAGGACTACTACGACATCGATATCGAGGACCTCTCGATTTACGACCTGGCGATCAACACCGCCCGGTGGAGTCCCCAGGGCATGTTGAGCGTCGTCCTCCACGCCGTCGAGTCCTACGAGGCCAACGGCGACGAGGGCAAAGCCCCTATCGAGGGCGTCTCCTACGACTTCTAACATGGCACTCCGAGGACCCCCCGAGGACCGATCCCCGGCCGAACTGCTGTCCTTTGGCGTGTTGAATCTCGACAAGCCGCCGGGCCCCTCGGCCCACCAGGTCGCCGCCTGGGTCCGGGACCTCGCGACCGTCGACCGGGCGGCCCACGCCGGGACACTCGATCCGAAGGTCACCGGCTGTCTCCCGATGCTGCTCGGCGACGCCACCCGGATGGCCCAGGTCTTCGACGACAGCCGGAAGGAATACGTCGCTGTCCTCGAACTCCACGAACGCCTCGCCGATTCCGCCGCACTGGAGGCCATCGCTGACGAGTTCGAGGGCGAGATCTACCAGAAGCCGCCGAAGAAAAGCGCCGTCGTCCGTCGGCTGCGCTCTCGGGAGATCCACAGTCTGGACGTACTGGAAGCCGAGGACCGCCGTGTCCTCCTCTCGATCCGGTGTGAGAGTGGCACCTACATCCGAAAGCTCTGTCACGACATGGGGCTGGCGCTGGGCACCGGCGCGCACATGGGCGACCTCCGCCGGGCGGCGACCGACCCCTTCGAGGATAGCGATCTGGTAACGATGCACGACTTCGTCGACGCGCTCGCGTGGTGGCGCGAAGACGACGACCCACAAGCGCTTCGGGAGGTCGTCCAGCCCGCCGAACGCGCGCTCGTCGATCTCCCGTCGGTCACGATCGCACCGAGCGCCGCGGAGTCAGTTGCGGAGGGGGCACCCGTCTACGCGCCGGGTGTGATCGACGCCGACGACGGGCTCGATTCTGACGCCGAACCGCTCGTCGCCTGCTACATTCCGAACGGCGCGGCGGTGTGTCTGGGGACCCTCGTCGGCGACCCGGATTCCGATGAGGGGACCGTTGTGGATCTCGAGCGCGTGCTGGTCTGAGCCCGCGACGAAACGAAGGCCTTAACTCCGGCTCAGTCATTCATCGAATCACGGGACCGTAGGGTAGCGGTATCCTCGGCGCATGGGGTGCGTCGGACCCGAGTTCGAATCTCGGCGGCCCCATCCATTTGCTGCGAACAAATACGTGAGCAGCAATTGCTGGATCCGACGAGATTCGAGCCTGGAAGTCGCAGCCCGCGACTCGTCGTGAGGTCGAACGGAGTGAGACCAAACGACGAGCGCAGGACCGTCTTCCTTCGTTCGAATCTCGGCGTTCTCAGTTTTCGGAGCGAGCAACGCGAGCGACGAAAACTGAGTGCTCGACAACGAGCGAAGCGAGTTGTCGGTGGCCCCACTACACCACCTTTTTACTGCGGAGGGGTGCCTGTCGGCACCCCTCCTTGCAAAAAGCTGGACCAAAAACACCTGCTGGCTCACTGCGTTCGCCAGCAGTGAAACGCCTCGCTACGCTCGGCGTATGCTCTACAAAAATCACAGAACATTGTGAGCCAGTCTGCTGGTGCTCTCTTCTCAGTAAAGAACACCTATGAAACACCGATCCGTGACGATCTCGCCGCCGCGATAGAGCGCGCGATTACAGAGGTCGAACGGCCCGGCATCGCTCGACATTACCCAAAGAACCGTCGTATCGGTGTCTGATCGACTACCTCGGTGCGTACGCCGTCTGGGACATGCCGAGCGGGTCGCTCGGTCCACAACCGCGCGACCTCGAAGCTGTCGAGGACGCTGCTCAGGATGGTGATGAGTTGCCCGTGATCGATCGAGAGAACGATCCGCCGATTGTTGACGTGTGGTCCTGAGCGGGCCGACAGCACGAAACGCCGGAGGCAGTACCTGAAAGCCGCGCGCAGTATTGTCCCAGGCAGCCGACGAGCGAAGGAAACAGCACGAAAGCCCGGCAGCCCCTCCTTGTGCAACCGGAGAGCGAAGCGGTGAGGGCTGACTATATATTCGTTCATTGAGGGGATGTCCGCAGAGAGTAGGCAGTAACCCGTCTGAAACCGGTGTTCACCGGGTGAGAACGATTGATCTATGTTATATACTTTCGGATCCTATATAGTGTGTTCATGACACTGAAAAAATTATTCTTAGGCGAAGATCGTGATCTATCGTCAGTTGAGGTCGTCCTCGTGGTGGGGATCATCGCCATTCTCGCCGTGGTCATCGGGATGTTCCTGCTGAACATGGGGGCGGACTCGAATAGCCCGCCGAAGACCTACTGGGAGATGTATTCCCAGGACACCATGTCTCCCGGATCCATTACAGAAGATCGAGTCACCGTAATGCACGATGGCGGTGCTGCAGTCGCTGTCTCCGAGTTCGTCGTCGACATCGGTGGCACCGAGTATGCGCTGGCGGACTTCGAGACACCCACCGGGAGTTCTCTAAAGACCGAACTCAAACCCGGCGGGAAGGTCCGGATCTCCGCAAGCAGCTACACCGGTTCCGGGAGTGTCTCCAACGAGTTCAGTGGCACACCGATACGTCTCGTCTGGGAGAACCCGGACACCGGCGATACCCACATCGTCAAGCGTATCACCCCGAACTGACGCAGCATTACAAACCAGCCGTCTGTTTCGTTTCAGACGCTTGCAACACGTGATTCACATACTTCCAACCACGTGAACGGTTGCGTCCCGCGGGTGGCCTCACGGACCCGCAGGCGCGTTTTGGCGGTCGTCCATCGCGGGCTACACACCGGCCAGATCTGCCCGTTGTGGGCGCGGATTCGGGCGTCGTGGTTGCCGGCGAGACGTCCCGTTCTTCGCTCAGAGACGAGCGCAATCCCATCCACCCCCGCTGGACGATCGGGGAATGAGTGTACACTCCCGACCGGTCTCCACACAACTGTTTTCCTGTCCTCGACAGAGGCGCACCCGGAGATCCTTCCAGCGACCGACTCACTCTCCCGCTCAATCGCCGACTAGCATTTCCAGCGCAGTGTGGATGTGATATTCGACGTTTTCGTTCTCGGTCGCGTTCAGCGCGCTCCGGAGGTGGTCCTCGACAGTGACTGCCGATTTCTTGCCCGCTGGCGATAACGTCTCTCCTCGCTCACTCTCCATAGGGAGAGCTACGGGACGAACTCAGTATAGGGTTTCCCTCGAAATGCTTCGGCATTTAAATGGGTCGACTTCCCTGTCTATGACTTCCGGACTCCATTCCGTCGAGCATCGAGACTTCGAGCCAGCGCCGGAATGACTCCTGGTGACTACTTTCGACTGTCCGGTCTCTCGCCGACATCGTTCCCTTCCCGTAACTCACCGAACCGTCGTGACGGGGACGGGCGATCGGCGGAACACTTTCTGGGCGACGTTGCCCACGAACAGCTGGTCGGCCAGCGACCCGCTGTGACTGCCGATGACGACCGTATCGAAGTCAGCTGCACGGGAGACGATCACCTTCGCCGGCGTTCCCCACCCGACTTTGGTTTCCACCTCGGCGTCGTACTCGTCGGCTATCTCGCGAGCCCGGTCGAGTACCGCCGCGGCGAGTTCCTCTGCCGCCGCCTGGACGTCGTCTTCGAGCGCCAGTCCGACTGCCTGTCCCATCATCGGCGAGGGCTCGCCGACGACGTGCAGTACAGTCACCTCGGCGTCGGGATGTGCCTCGAGAGCGTATCTGAGGGCCTTCTCGCCCATCTCGGAGTCGTCCATCGCCACGAGGACGCGTTCGATCATACGGCTACTACGGCCGATTGCGACATAAGTCTATGAGGTATGTTCACGCACGTATCACACGCATCCAGAACATATACACCCGTCTCGCGGGAATAGACGAGTATGATCTCTATCCTCTTGCTCGTCGGACTCGCGACCGCCGGGTTCGTCGGGTTCAACATCGGTGGGTCCTCGACCGGTGTCGCCTGGGGCCCCTCGGTCGGCGCGAACGTCGTCAGCAAGACCGGCGCGGCGGCGTTGATGACCGGTTTCGTCTTCCTCGGCGGCTGGACGGTCGGTCGGAACGTCATCGACACGCTCGGCGGGCAGATCGTCCCGAAGGCGGCGTTCTCGATCGAAGCCAGCATCGTCGTGCTCACGTTCATCGGGCTGGGCATGCTGGTGGCGAACATCTACGGCGTGCCCGTCTCGACGTCGATGACGGCCGTCGGTGCAATAGCCGGTCTCGGCCTCGCGACCCAGTCTCTGGAGTGGGCCGTCCTGGGCGAGATCGCCGTCTGGTGGCTCATCTCTCCGGTCGTCGGCTTCTGGCTGGGCTCCATCGTCGGCCGGTACGTCTATCCGTACCTCGATCGGTACTTCGCGCTGACCCAGTCCGAGGGCTCGCTCGTCACTGTCGAGCGATCCGGCGGGGTTCCCACCCCCCGACTCGGTCCGGGGACGACGACCCGGGAATTCGTGAGTACGGTCGTCGTCTTCCTCATCGCGTGTTACATGTCCTTCAGTGCCGGCGCGTCGAACGTGGCAAACGCCGTCGCGCCGCTGGTCGGTGGCGGGCTGCTCGAGCCCGATATGGCCGTCATCCTCGGGACGGCCACGATCGGCATCGGGTCGTTCACCATCGCCCGCCGGACGATGGAGTCCGTCGGCAACGGGATCACCGACCTCCCGCTGCTGGCGGCGATGGTCGTGATGGTCATCGGCGCGACGATTACCACCATCGCGTCGGCGATGGGCATCCCGATCAGCCTGGCGCTGTCGACGGTCATGACGATCGTCGGCCTGGGGTGGGGGCGGGCGACACGACCGGCGACGGCGACTGAACTCGCCCGCGGGGAGATCGACGCCGACGTGTCGGTCGACGCCATCGCGACCGAGACCGACGACGAGGTGCCGGCCATCGGCGAGGAGTCCGGCGAGGACCTCCAGGGGGCTGGCGACCTCTTCGATCCGTCGGTCGTCGTCCGGTTCGTCGCCTTCTGGATCATCGGCCCGACGGTCGCGACGGCCCTGTCCTACGCCACGTTCGTCCTGTTACCGATCGCCGGGACTGTCTGATTGTCCCTGTCAGTAGGTGGGCCCACGTGTGCCCGGAAAACAGCGCGTCGCCGTCAGTCCTCGTAGAACCGATCGAGACCCAGGACTAGCCCGGCCCCGAGGACGACGAACGCACCGACCGCCAGGGCCATCCAGAGCCAGTGGGTCGCCGTCATCGCCGTCACGCCGAAGAACGTGTTCACGGGCGTATACAGCACGGCCAGGTGAAGGACGATCGAACTCGCGAGTGCCCCAACCAACCACGTATTCGAGAACAACGAGAGGCCGTAGGGCCACCGGAGGATCTGGGCCTGGATGACCTCCCCGAGGACGATGAAGGTGAACAGCAGCGTCTGGGCGACGACGAGATCGCCGCTCGCAGAGAGCCCGTGGAAGAACAGCGGCAGGCCGATCGCCGCGTAGATCAGCCCGAACGCCAGGATGATGATCAGACTGCGACGGTTGATCACCGGCTCGTCCGCACCTCTGGGCGGTCGCTCCATGATCCCGTCGGTCTTGGGGTCGACGCCGAGTGCCAGCGCCGGCAGGCCGTCTGTCACCAGGTTGATCCACAGCAGCATGACGGGCGTCAGAATCAGCGCCTGGGACTCGCTGGCGAACTGATCGGGGAAGAAGGCGCTGCCGAGCAACACGCCGAAGAACACCGCGAGCACCTCGCCGGCGTTCGCAGACAGCAGGAAGTTGACGAACTTCCGGATGTTGTCGAAGACGCCACGCCCCTCGGCGACGGCGTCTCTGATCGACGCGAAGTTGTCGTCGAGCAACACCATGTCGCTTGACTGCTGGGCGACGTCGGTCCCGCGTTCGCCCATCGAGACGCCGACGTCGGCCCGCTTCAGGGCGGGCGCGTCGTTGACGCCGTCGCCGGTCATCGCGACGTTGTGGCCGTGAGACAGCACCGCTTCGAGGACGCGGACTTTCTGATCGGGCGACATCCGCGCGAAGATCTCGACCTCCTCGACGGCCTCGGCGAGTTCGTCGTCGGAGAGGGCCTCCACTTCCGCGCCGGTCATCGCACCCTCGGGATCGAAGCCGACCTCCTCGCCGATCGCGATCGCCGTCTCGCGGTTGTCCCCGGTGACCATGACCACGTCGATCCCGGCCGTCCGACAATCGGCGACGGCGTCGGGGACCTCCTCGCGGGCGGGATCGATCATCCCCTGCAGGCCCAGAAAGACCATGCCGTCCTCGATCTCGTCTTCGTCTGCCTCGGGGTCGACGCCGGACTTCTCGGCGAACCCGAGCACGCGCAGGGCGTCGCTCGCGAAGGACTGGTTGCGATCGAGGATCTCCTGGCGGCGCTCGTCGGTGAGTTCGACGACCTCGCCGCCCGCACGGATCCGGTCACACCGCTGCAGGACGACCTCGGGCGCACCCTTCATGTAGGCGGTGGCGTCGTCGGTCACGACGGTCATCCGCTTGCGTGCCGAGGAGAAGGGGACCTCCCGCACGCGCTCGACAGTCGGCTCGATGCCGGCCTTCTCCGCGGCGACCTTGAGTGCGACCTCGGTCGGATCGCCGAAGAAGGCGTCGTCCTCGTCCGGTGGCGCACGTTCGGCGTTGTTACACACCGTTCCACACCGCAGGATCGCTTCGAGTGGATCGGGCTCGATCTCTTCGTCGTCGTGCTCGAACTCGCCGGTCGG
This sequence comes from Halorhabdus tiamatea SARL4B, assembly GCF_000470655.1. Classification (NCBI taxonomy): domain Archaea; kingdom Methanobacteriati; phylum Methanobacteriota; class Halobacteria; order Halobacteriales; family Haloarculaceae; genus Halorhabdus; species Halorhabdus tiamatea. The sequence continues at coordinate 1,951,996 of NC_021921.1, read as the reverse complement.
GGTCGTCCCCGTTCCGGTCACGTCGTATTCGCGCCCGTTGGTGAAGATCCGCCGCACGGTCATCTCGTCCTCGGTCAGCGTCCCCGTCTTGTCCGTCAGGATGACGTCGACCGACCCCAGACTCTCGACGACCGGCAGCCGACGTACCAGGGCGTTCTTCGTGAGCAACCGTCGGGACCCCAGCGCGAGCGTCAGCGTCACGACGGCGGGGAGTCCTTCCGGCACCGCAGCGACGGCGAGCGTGATCGCGACAAGCAACGTCGAGATCGGGCCGGCGCTGGTAAACAGCAATTGAATGATCCCGACGAAGACGATGATCGCCATGATGCCGAGCCCGATCGTCCGACCGAGCTGATCGACTTCTTTCTGGAACGGGGTCTGGGTATCCTCGGTCTCGCTGAGTTGCTCGGCGATGGCCCCGACCTCGGTGTCCATCCCGGTCTCGGTCACGACGGCCTGTCCCCGGCCCCGGACGGCCGAGGTGTTCATGTACACCATGCCGGTCCGTTCGGCGATCGGTGTGTCTTCCTCGACGGGTTCGGTATCCTTCGTGACCTGAGCGCTTTCACCGGTCAGCGCCGACTCGTCGGTTTCGAGACTCGCGGACTCGACGAGCCGTGCGTCCGCGGGGATGGCGTCGCCGCCTTCGACGACGATCACGTCGCCCGGCACGACTTCCGCCGAGTCGACGACGTGACGTTCGGCCTCTCTGATGACGGTCGCGTCGGGCGTCGAGAGGTCTTTCAGCGCCTCGATGGACTTCTCGGCCTGGTAGTCCTGGACGAACCCGAAGATCCCGTTCGCGATCAGGATGAGCGCGATCAATATCGCGTCGACGTACTCGGGCTCGTGGCCCGGGAGTAACCCGACGCCCAGCGAGATCAACATCGCGAAGATCAGCAGGTAGATCAGGAAGTCACGGAACTGGTCGACGAAGATCGCGAGCGGCGATATCTCCTCGTCGTCGCGGATCTCGTTGGGGCCGTACTCCTCGAGGCGACGAGCGGCCTCGTCCTCGCTGAGGCCGTCCGGTCCCGAGTCCACGGCGTCGAAGACCGCCTCGGTGGTCTGGCTGTGCCAGGCCGTTTCCGTGGACTCCTCGCTCATCGTCCCTCCCGGGTGTCTGGCGACGAGTCTCGCCGTCGTCCATCCAATCTGTGGCTGTGCGTCGACGCCACGACACGCCTCGATTCACGGTCCGTCGGTGGTCCCGTCCCGTACATGCGACAATCGTCCACACCAACGCCGGAGGGGCTAATAAAACACACAATTCCACCGAGCCTCCGTCATCTGCCGGACAGACTCGCGCTACCGGGAGAAACACCCGTGAGCCGCCATCTCGGACGATCGTGCTCGAGGAGACCGAACGGTCCCGAAAACGGTCGATACGGCGGTATCCTGTCGGCTCACTCGACGTCGACGACAGGTGCGTCCCCAGCCACGCGCTTGACGCTCTCGATCCCGCGCTGGGCTCCCTGTTTGGCGGCGTAGCCTTCGGCGCTGTCCGCGATGATTTCGCCGTTGGAGGCGACCAGCCGCCACCGCCACTCGTCGGCGCGATCACGATACACCTCGAAGCGTGCCTGGGCTGTCATGGTCACGGAGGACTTCTCGGGCGAGCCACAAGAGCGTGGGGGGTTGGCCTGGGACGGTCGCTCTCGGCCCTGAGTCCTCAATTGACGATCATCGCAGTTTTCAGCCGGCTACAACAGGGCGCACCCTCAAGTAGCCTGACGTTCTGGGATCAGCTATGGGATCCGGCCAGCCGACTGTCGTCGGTGGTCGACGGGGTGGAACGCCGCCAGCCCGTCGACTGGATGACGTCTCGCCCGTCGGCGGGCCGGGTCACTCGGTACCGAGCGGACCGTCCCGCGAGGCCGACCCGAAATCAGGTGATATCACATGTGCCTAGGAATCCCGGGAGAGATCGTCGAGATAGACGGCAACGAAGCGCGCGCCGAGTTCTGGGACGTCGAGAAGACTGTCCGGATCGACGTCGTCGACGAGGACGTCGAGGTGGGTGATCACATTCTCAACCACGCCGGCTTCGCCATCAGAAAGATCCCCGACGAAGAGGTCGAGGAGACCATGGAGATCTACGAGTCGTTCCTCGAGGGCGACGAGGACGAAGCCTTAGACGAGATCGGGGCCGCCGAGGGCCAGCAACTCGGCATCGAGGGGCCATAGATGGCGACGAACGTCGAGAGCGGGGACGACGAACTCCAGTTTCGTGACCCCGAGAAGGCCGAACAGTTGACCGAGCGACTCCAGGCCCTGATGGACGACATCGGCGAGCCGGTCAACGTGATGCACGTCTGTGGCTCCCACGAGCAGGCCATCGCGAAGTTCGGTCTGCGTTCGATCCTGCCCGACGATCTCACCGTGCGGATGGGGCCGGGGTGTCCGGTCTGTGTGACCAACATGCCGGAGGTCGACGAGGCCGTCGCCTTAGCCGAGAACGGGAACATCGTCGCCACTTACGGCGACATGTTCCGCGTGCCCGGCACCGAGAAGAGCCTCGCCGACGCCCGAGACGAAGGTGCGGACGTCCGCGTCGTTTACAGCGCCAGCGAGGCCGCAGAGATCGCCGACGAAGAAGACGAGGATGTCGTCTTCTTCGCGACGGGCTTCGAGACGACCGCCGCGCCGACCGCCGCGGTCCTCGCCGCGGACCCGCCCGAGAACTTCTCGGTCCTGTCGGCACACAAGTACGTCCCGCCTGCGATGGAGATCGTCGCCGAGATGCCCGACACCGACGTCGACGGCTTCCTCGCGGCGGGTCACGCCGCTGTCATCACTGGGTACGGTCTCTTCGAGGACTTCGTCTCCGAGTACGACACGCCGGTGGTCGTCGGCGGCTTCGAGCCGATCGACGTCCTGTTCGCGCTCGTCCAGCTCCTCGAGTTCGTCCGTGATGACCAAGCGGGTCTCGCCAACGCCTACCAGCGGTGTGTCACCGAGGAGGGCAACGTCCCGGCCAAAGACGCGATGTGGGACGTCTTCGAGGCCGAGAGCGGCGAGTGGCGCGGGATCGCCGAGATTCCCGACGCGAACCTCGTGCTCAGCGACGAGTACGCCGACTTCGACGCCCGCGAGCGCTTCGACATCGACGTCGACCCGGGGGCGGCCGACCCGCTGACCGAGCAGTGCATCTGCGGGGACATCATGGCCGGGAAGGCCGACCCCGACGAGTGTGAACTCTTCGGCGAGGAGTGTACGCCCCAGGACCCCGTCGGGGCGTGTATGGTCTCCAGCGAGGGGACCTGCAAGATCTGGCTCGAATACGGCGGCCAGCCGGACCTCTGAGGTGACCCATGACTGATACAGACGACGTCGGCGAGGACGACACCGCCGCGAACGACGACGCCGAGAACGGCACTGACACTACAGACGGTTCCACCGCCGACGAGGCAGACGGTTCCACCGCCGAGGAGACAGACGGCTACACCGCCGACGAGGCAGACGGTTCCACCGCCGACGAGACAGACGGCTCCACCGCCGAGGAGACAGACGGCTACACCGCCGACGAGGTCATCACGTACGCCCACGGCGCGGGCGGCGATCAGATGACCGACCTCGTCGAGAACCTGGCCGTCTCTCGCTTCGCCGACGCGGAGGCGGACGTCGGGTTGGCCGCACTCGACGACGGATCGGTCCAGCCCATCGACGACGAGCACTCGGTCGTCGTCACGACCGACAGTCACGTCGTCTCCCCGCTGTTCTTCCGCGGGGGCGACATCGGGCGGCTGGCGGTCTCGGGCACGGTCAACGACCTGGCGATGATGGGCGCGACCGACCCGCTGGCGTTGAGTAGCTCGCTGATCATCGAGGCCGGCACCCCGAAGACGACCGTCGAGGCCGTCACCGAGTCGATGCAGGCGGCCTGTGCGGAGGCCGGCGCGACGATCACGACCGGCGACACGAAGGTCATGGGTAGCGACGAGATCGACACGCTCGCGATCAACACGACGGGCGTCGCGATCGTCGAGCGGGGCACACACGTCCCCGACGCCGGCCTCTCGGTCGGTGACAAACTCATCGTCTCGGGGACGGTGGGGGACCACGGCATCTCGCTGCTCTCCGAGCGCGAGGGCTTCGACTTCGGCGGCGATCTCGAGAGTGACGTCCAGCCGGTCAACGACCTGGTTCGGGCGGCGATGGATGCCGGCGACGTGACGGCGATGAAAGACCCCACGCGAGGCGGACTCGCGACCGTGCTCAACGAGATGGCCGAGAAGGCCGACGTGGGCATAGACGTCGACGAGCAGTCGATCCCGGTCTCGGGGGCTGTCGCCTCGGCCGGGGAGGTGCTCGGGATCGAACCGTACGACGTGGCTTCGGAGGGCGTCGCCGTCATGGCCGTCGACAGTGCGGACGCCGACGCGGTGCTCGCGGCGCTTCGGGAGCACCCGAAAGGCACGGACGCCGCGATCGTCGGTGACGTCGTCGAGGACCACACCGGCCAGGTCGTCTTAGACACTGGCTTCGGCCGGCGTTACCTCACGCCACCGGAGGGCGAACAACTCCCCAGGATCTGTTGACATGCACGAGTTCTCTATCGCGACGCAGGTACTCGAGGCTGCCCAGGAGGCCGCCGCGGAACACGGAGCCGATACCTTCGAAGGCATCACGGTCTCGGTCGGCGAGGCGAGTCACGTCAACCCCGACCAACTCGAGACCTGTCTGGAAGCCGCGGCCGATTCGACGATCACCGACGGCGACCTCGACATCGAACTCGGGACCGAGCCCGCCTACGCCGAGTGTGCGTGTGGCTGGAGCGGCGAACCCGACGAGATCGACCGGGCGCTCGCCTACGCGCCGAACTTGACTTGCCCGGCGTGTGACGAACGCCTGGAACTCCAGCGTGGCAACGAGTGTCGCCTCATGAGCGTCACGCTGCCCGAGACGGCTGACGGGGGAGACGCCAACGATTCGCCGGACGCGAACACGGCCAACTGAATACGTATTCAATTTCATACAATGTACCACACTCACCGACACCCACGCACGGACGCACCGTCGATCGACCGTCTGCTCGACCGCCTGCTGGGAGAGTCCGGCATTCTCGGTCCGCTGGGTGCCCATCGGATGGGCCACGGCGACGACCACGACCACGGCGATAGTGACGCCGAAGCGGACATCCTCGCACAGTTCGAAGAGCAGGCCGAGAACCTCCACGAGCGAGTCGTCCACGACCACGGCGTCTTCGTCGCGGAGTTCCTCGGCGCGACCGGCAGCGGCAAGACACGACTCATCGAGCGCCTCATCGAACGAGCGCCCGACGACGAGGAGATCGGTGTGATCGTCGGTGACGTCGCCGGCGAGGACGACGCGACCCGATTCCGGGAACTGGGCGTTTCCGTCGCCAACGTCAACACGGGCAAGGAGTGTCACCTCGACCCCGGCCTGGTCGAAGGTGCTTTCGAGGACTTGGATCTGGACGCGCTCGATACGCTCTACATCGAGAACGTCGGCAACATGGTCTGTCCGGCGGACTTCCCGCTGGGCGCACAGGCCCGCGTGCTCGTCGTCTCCGCGACGGAGGGCGACGACGTCGTGCGCAAGCACCCGCTGCTCTTCCAGGCGTGTGACGGCGCGGTGATCAACAAGGTCGACATCGCCGGGGCAGTCAACGCCGACCTCGATACGATGGAGGGCGACGTGAGCGAGATCGCCCCCGAGATGCCGACTTTCCGGACCAGCGCCGAGCACGGCGACGGCCTGGACGCACTGGCGGCATTCCTCGACGAGCGCGGCCACGTCCACGCGAGCGATCACGAGGCCTACGTGGCCGAGACGGCTCACGGACATTCCCACGAGCATACCCACGCCGACGGGCAGACTCACGAGCACGAACACACCCACGAGAACGCTCACGACCACACCCACGCCGACCAGGACTAATCGCGGCCGACTGTCGCTTTCTTCAGGCGCTTCCCGGCTCTTGCCCGGCCAGCGGGCCGAGTTTGAGACCGACGACGACCACGACCAGCGCGACTGCCAGGCCGACCTGAAGGAGCATTGCGGTTTCGATGGTCGTCGCGTCGGCGACCACCCCGACGGTAGCCGGCGCGATGAAGAACCCGGTCTGGGCGGCGACGTTGGCGACGACGTTGACCGGGCCGGTAACGGACGGCCGCGATTCGATGCCCATCGAGATGAGCGTCGGGAACAGTCCCGAGATGAAAAACCCGATCACGAACACGAGCGCGAGCAGTCCGGTCCCGGACGCGAGAACCAGCGCCGCGTACATCGTGACCACGAGGACGACGCCGACGCCGACGAGCAGGTCGGTGAACCGATAGCGCTCGGCCAGATAGCTGAAGGTGAGTCGCCCGGGGACGTACGCTGCGAGGTAAATCGACAGCGTGAGGTTGGCGATATTTTCGCTGAACAGTCCCTCCGCGTAGTAGGGCAGCCAGTTGAAGAAGACACTCTCCATGCTGCCGACGAAAACGAGGGCAATCGCCATACCGTAGATCGCGGGTTCCCGGAGCAGGATCTTCACGTCATCCAACGCGAGCGATTGCTCGTCGTCGAGTGACTCGGGACGGTCCAATCGCCAGAGCGCGACCAGGACCGGGACCAGCGCGATCGCGAGTACCAGGTAGGTAACGCGCCAGGGAAACTCCCACATCACGGCCGTCACCAGCAGCGGTCCGAGCGTCGCGCCGACGGCCCAGACCATCGTGTGCAGGCTCAACACGCGGGCTCGCGAGTTCGGATACAGGTGACTCAGGACCGACCGGTCGAGCGACCGGAAGATGCCCGTCGAGAAACTTCGGATACCGATGAAGGCGAGCAGGAGGAGGTACGTCGGCGAGAGGCCGAGTACGAGAACGCTGGCGATCGTCGCGGCGACGCTGATGGCGAGAAAGCGCTTGATGTCGATACGGCCGCTCGCCGTCCCGAAGACGACCATCGCGAGGACGAACCCGACGGTCCCGACCGGCGTCACCAGCCCGAGGTAGCTCTCGCCGACGGTGAAGACGTCTCCAAAGACCGGGACCAGCGCACCGCGGGCCTGAATGAGTGCGCCGTCGATGGCGACGAACGCGAACAACACCACGATCCAGTCTCGCCTGACGTCCTCGTCACTCACTGGTTGACCCTCCTGACGGCGCGTAGGTAAACGTACTGAAATGCGTCGCTATCCAACGGTTTGCTGACTCGTCGACGTGGTGTGACCTGTCCGTTTGCATACTGGGGTATTTATCATGAGACGGCCGAGGCAGTCCCGGTCGGTCCGAGTTCGAGGACGACCATCACGAGCGCGAGCAGGCCGGCCAGCCCGATCTGGACCAGGATCGCGGTCTCGATCGACGTCGCGTCGGCGAGGACGCCGACGATTACCGGTGCCGTGGAGAACCCGATCTGGGTTGCGACGTTGGCGACGACGTTGACGGGTCCCGAGAACGACGGCATCGCCTCGATCCCCATCGAGATGAGCGTCGGGAACAGGCCCGAAACCAGGAGGCCGACGCCGAAGATCGAGCCGAGCAACACGTAGCCGTTCGCGCCCGAGAACGCGAGGTAGGTCAGCCCGGTCAGGAGCACGGTCGTCACCACGAGCAGGCGCGTGAAGCTGAACCGGTCGCTGAGTCGGCTGAACAGCCACCGTCCGGGGACGTACGCCGCCAGGTAAATCGAGAGGACGACTCCCGTGATCCAGCCCGAAAAGGTCGCGTCGGCGTAGCTCGGCAGCCAGGTGAAGTAGATGCTCTCGATGCTGCCGACGAACACCAGCGCCACGACCATGCCGTAGATGCCTGGCTTCGCCAACAGCGGACGCAGATCGCTTAGCCCGAACGACCGCTCGTTCGTGGTCCCGGTCGGCGCGTCGAGTCGCCAGATTAGCACGAAGACGGGCACGGTCAGCGCTGCGAGCACCAGATAGGTCGCCCGCCAGGAGTACTGACTCACGATCGCCGTCACCAGGAGCGGTCCTGCGGTCGCACCGATCGCCCACGTCATCTCCTGGAGGTTGATCATGCGAGCCCGTGACTCCGGGTAGAGGTGACTCAACGTCGGCCGATCGAGGGCCCGAAAGACCCCCGAGGCGAGACTTCGCATCCCGACCAGACCCAGCAACACGAGAAAGCCCGGTGCTGCCCCGAGCGCGAGCAGCGACACACCGGTCAACGCGACGCCCGCGAGCAGAAACCGCCGCACGTCGACCCGTCCGCTCGCCGATCCGAGCGTCAGCATCGCCACCAGGTACCCGACGGTCCCGACTGGGGTGAGCAACCCCAGTTGACTCTTCGAGACACCGAAGAACGTCTCGAAGGTCGGGACGAGCGCGCCACGTGCCTGGATCGTCGCACCGGTGATCCCCACGAACAGGAAGATCGCGATCACCCAGTACGTACGATTATCTATTTCTTCCACAATTTTTGTTTCTCGCTCGCCGAGTTAAGCGCGTTGAACTTCGGGCGGCAGATTCAACATCGCGGGCGGCCGCGTAGAAGTGATGAGCGAACGGACGCACGTGACGGTCTCGGTGACGGGGGTCGTTCAGGGCGTGGGGTTTCGCCCGTTCGTCTACCGGACTGCGACCGAAAACGACCTCGCCGGTCGGGTGAAAAACACCGGCGACGGCCGCGTCGAGATTGTACTCGATGGTCTGCAAGCGGACGTCGACGGTTTTCTGTCGGCGCTTCGGACCGATCCGCCGCCGCTTGCTCGCGTCGAGAACGTGGTGGTCGAAGCCAGCGAGCCGGCGGGCCTCGACACCTTCGAGATCGTCGATTCGACGGATTCGAGCGGTGGCTCGGGCTCGATCCCGCCCGACACGGCGATGTGTGACGCCTGTCTCGAAGACCTGCGTGATCCCGAGTCCCGGTTTCACGACTACTGGGCGACCGCCTGCGTCGACTGTGGCCCACGCTATACGGTCATTCGGGAATTGCCCTATGACCGTCCAACCACGTCGATGGACGACTTTCCGATGTGTGCGGACTGTCGCGAGGACTACGAGGAACCGAGCGACCGCCGGTATCACGCCCAGACGATCGCCTGTCCCGGGTGTGGGCCGACGCTCTCGCTGCTCGACGGCGACGGGAGCGCCCGCGCCGACGGTGACGACGCCATCGAACGGGCTGGTGATCGACTCGCCGACGGCGACCTCGTCGCGATCAAGGGCATCGGCGGAACCCACCTCGCCTGTGACGCGACCGACCCAGCCGCCGTCGAGGCACTCCGCGAACGGACGGGTCGCCCCGAGAAACCCTTCGCCGTGATGGCTCCCGACCTGGCGACGGTCGAATCGTTCGCCGCTGTCTCCGACGACGAGCGGGCGGCCCTGCGTGACACCCGCCGCCCCATCCTGCTGCTCGACGGCCGGCGAACGGATCGACCGCGCTGGCTCGACGCCGTCTCGCCGGGACTGCATACCGTCGGCGTCATGCTGCCGTACTCCGGGCTCCACCACCTGCTGTTCGATCACGTCGACGGACCACTGGTGATGACCAGTGCCAACATGCCCGGCGTGCCGATGGCGACCGACCGCGCGTCGATCCTCGCAGATCTCGATGGCGTGATCGACGCTGCGCTCGTCCACGATCGCGAGATCGTGATGCGATGTGACGACAGCGTGGCTCGGTACGCCGGCGGAAATCGGCGGTTCGTCCGGCGCTCGCGCGGGTGGGTGCCCGAGTCGCTGCCGTCACCGGCCGAGACTGATCGGGACGTCCTCGCCCTCGGCGCGGAGTTCGACGCGACCGTCGCGCTCACCCAGGACGGCGACGTCGTCCCCTCGCAGTATCTCGGCGACGTGGACAACCCCGAGACGGTCGAGTACCTCCGGGAGACTGTCTCACACCTCCGGAACCTGCTCGGCACTGATCCGGACGTCGTGGCGTCTGATCTTCACCCCGACTTTCTGACGACCAGGGAGGCCCAGAAGTACGCCAGCGAGGGGGACATGGCAGGACCCGTGCAGGTCCAGCACCACCACGCCCACGCCGCCTCGCTGCTGGCCGAACGCGAGCGCGAGCGCGGGGTCGTGATCGCTGCCGACGGGACGGGCTACGGACCGGACGGATCGATCTGGGGCGGGGAAGTTCTCGACGCGACGCTGGCTGATTTCGAGCGCGTCGGCGGTCTCTCGACGTTCTCCCTTCCCGGGGGGACGGCCGCGATCGAGCAGCCGGCTCGCAGTCTCGCAAGTCTGCTCGACGACGAGGCTCGGATCGACGAACTCCTCGTCGACCGTGGTGCACTCGCGACCGAGAGCGAGGCGGCGACGGTCCGCCGACAGGTCCAAGCCGGCGTCAACACGCCGGCGACGACCAGTGCCGGCCGACTGCTCGACGCGGTGAGCGCGCTGCTCGATGTCTGTACCGACCGCTCCTACGAGGGTGAACCTGCGATGAAACTCGAAAGCGCAGCGGTCGACGGGGCTGTCCTCGACTACGAGATCCCCTTCGGGACGCGAGACGGGAATCGGGTGGTCGATACCCGGCAGTTCGTCCGCGATCTCGACGCCCTGGCTGGCGATCACTCGACTGGCGACGTCGCTGCGACGGCCCAGTGGGCGCTGGCGCGCGGACTCGCCGACGTGGCCGTGGGAATCGCCGCGGACCGCGGCGTCGACGCCGTGGGATTCACCGGCGGCGTCGCGTACAACGACGCGATCACCCGGACGATCCGCGAACGGGTCGAGGCGGCCGGGCTAGACTTCCTCGGCCACGACCGCGTCCCGCCCGGCGACGGCGGGATCGCGTATGGGCAGGTAGCTGTCGCCTCGGTCCGGGACTGAAACGCTCGATTCAGATTCTCTGTTCGATCAGCCCCTCCACCTGTCGAAAGAGGAGATAGACGGGGATAACCGAGGTGAGCACCGCGAATGATCGGTTTTCGTGGGCCGGGTCGTGTTATCGTCGAACAAACAATGGATTTTTAACAAAAGCGGGCGGGAGTTACCAATCATGTTCGATGTCTCCCGGGAGGACATCGTCGGCGGCCCCCTCCCGCGCGTGCTGGTCGTGCTCGCGGTGCCGCTGGTCGTACAGAACTTCGCCCTGGTCGCCCAGGAGGTCGTCGACCTGTTCTGGGTGGGGCGACTGGGCGGGACGGCCGTCGCCGGGGTCGGCCTCGCCGCCGTTCTCGTGGGTCTGTTGATGGTCCCGTTCATGATGCTCTTTACCGGCACGCAGGTCGTCACCTCCCAGCGCGTCGGTGCCGACGACGAGGCGGCCGCCCGGCGGGTGCCCTTCACCGCCGCCGCCCTCGCGATACCCCTCGCCGCCGCCGTCGGCGTCGTCGTGTCGATCGGAGCCGAACCCGTCGTCGCGTTGTTCACCGACCAGGCCCAGGTCGCCACTTACGCCGTCGCCTACCTCACCGCCTACATTCTCGCGCTGGTGACCACCTCGCTGTCGGACACCCTCGAGGCCGGCTTCACCGGCTGGGGCCAGACCCGCGTCGCGCTGTACGTCAACGCCGTCGCGATCATCGTCAACGTCGTGGTGGATCCACTGCTCATCCTCGGGTACGGACCGTTCCCGCGCCTGGAGGTCTTCGGCGCGGCGCTCGCGACCGGGATCGGCTACGGCGTCGGCGCGCTGTTCGCCGTCGCGCTGGTGGCCCGCGGTCGCGACGGGTTCCGGCTCACGCGGGACGCCGTCCGCCCGCACCTCGGGACCGCTCGCGAGGTCGTCGCCGTCGGCGCGCCGATCGCCGGCCAGAACGTCGGCCGGCAGGTCGCCCGTCTCGTCGTGATCACGGTGGTCTCCTTCGCCGGCGGCGCTGCGGGCCTTGCAGCCTACCACGTCGGCTCCCGCGTCGCGACTGTGGCTTTCGTCCCGGCCCAGGGCCTCGCTCAGGCGGCGACCAGTATTGTCGGCCAGAACCTCGGCGCGGAACACCTCGAACGCGCCCGGCGGGCGACCTGGATCGGCGTCGCCATCGCCGCCGTCGGCCTGGGCGTCTTCGGCGTCGTCCAGTGGCTCTTCCCCGAAGCCATTGCCCACGTCTTCGTCCCGGACATGGCGGGGACGGACCTCGCATACACCGTCGCGTACCTCCAGATCCTCGCCTACGGCTACTGGGCGCTGGGCGCGATCTACACCGTCGAGGCCGGCTTCAACGGTGCCGGCGAAACGTCGGTGAGCATGGTCTCGACACTGGCCCAGTACTGGGCCGTCCGCGTCCCAATCGCTGTCGTCGGCGTCTACGTACTCACCTTCGACGTGACCGTCGTCTTCTGGGCAGTGACGCTCTCGAACGTCGCGGCCGCCGGCTGGCTGCTTGCCTATTTCGCCTACACCAGCCGCCGGGGGCTGTTCGAACGTGCCGCCGAGGCACAGCGGCCCGGGGCGGGCAAGAATACGGATGCTGAAGAGGGTGTTGCGGCCAGCTGAGCGGTGGTGTCGTGGGTTCGGACGACTGGCTGTTCCAGTCGCTACTCGAGGCCGAGATCAGCGAGCGAGTGGGTGTGCTGCCACGCGCCGGTCACCGCGTCGATTTCGAACGTAAGGACACCGTCCGTCAGTTCGAGTCGGACCGACTCCTCGTCGATCTCCGCGTCGTGAAGGTGGAGTTCGAGCGGCTGGTCGAAGTCAGCGACTGCGACCATCAGTTCACCGTTCGCTTCGAGCATCTCCTGGAGTTCGTCGGCTTCCATTGCGTTTCTCTATTGTATTTTCTGTAACCTAAAAGCTTCGATCGCGGAATGGGAATTTTATTTTCCGCATACGAAAGTCGGTCTTCTTTCCTTATATCGCCCCGCTCGTGAACGAAATCCAGACTGTATGCTGGGGTTCCCTTGGTTAGAATGAGCTTATCAATATTGCTAGGATTGTCTGAAACGTGCTCAATTCCGAATGAACTGTCGTTAATCACAGCTGGATACTTTCAAATAATGCACATGAAAATTTAAAATTGAGTGTCTGAATTGATTTATACAGTCGGCGGTGGTGTAGAAGTCTTCACACACCCTGAGCTGCGTGATCTCTATTTTGAGTGAGACAGGCTTCCGCCCGATATGAACCGATATTGCCCTCCGAATATCTGGGTGATTTATACGATTCCGGTGATCGAAATTCGCCGAGTCAGGCCTTGAGAACTATTCTGCACCACCGTCTTATACAGTCTGGAGTATCTTCTCCTCCTGAAAATGCTGAATATCACTTTTGAGTTCTCTCTTCGATACTTTGTCCGATGTCGGGAGAAACTGCAACTGGTGGACAAGTAGAACATCACGCCGAAACAGACGGTGTAACCCTAATGGAGGGAGAATCCGTCTTCGAAAATAGACGTCCAAGCTGGACACTTTGGTGGAAACAAATTGGGCTTGCTGTACTAGTTTTACTGGCAGGGATCGGCGGAGACGCTGCAATCGGTGGAATTGTCGGGGCAGGGTTGGTCTTTGGCTATGTCGTGTTTTCACGAGCACAGTCGAGATACATCGTCACTGACGAACGGATCAAGGGCAAAATCGGCGTTCTTTCAAAAGAGGAAATGGAATATCGTATCGCTGATATACGAAGTATCGGATCTTCACAAAGTATCTTCGAACGGTTAGTTGGGCATGGTACTATCGAATTTCAATCTGGCGCGAACAACAAACTAATCTGGCACGGTGTCCCTGAATACAAAGAAGTGACAAACACTGTCCGTGAACAACAGCGGCAATACGAATAACAATGTCAGACAGTCCATCATTCGTCGTCCGCGGCTTTTGGTTTCTTTTTGTAGGGTGGTGGTTGACCGGTATCGTTCTTTCAGTAGCCTGGCTCCTCAACTTAACAATCATCGGCTTGCCAGTCGGTATTAAACTGATTAACAAAGCTCCGTATACGTTAACATTGAAGAAACTTGGATCAGATGAAGAACTTGAAACTGTTGAAATGGGAGCGAGCAGCGGAAGTTCCCCGAGTCTCGTTATTCGCGGGGTCTACTTTGTCCTCGTTGGTTGGTGGGCAAGTGGTATACTGACGGCTGTAGCTTATCTCGTAAGCTTGACCGTTATCGGATTGCCTATTGGAATAAAATTATTCAATTACTTGCCTTATGTTGTCTCGTTAAAAAAGTACTAGCTGAAACTCAGATATCTAAAATATATAATTTTTTAACAGTAGATTTTCGCGGCATACGGACAGATAGGGCTGTTTTTCCCGTTCTGGCGCCTTGGATTTCGACGTTTCATAGCCTCTCTCGGAGTCGATCGACAGCGACACTCCGAAATCTCATTCGCTCCGACTGACGATTGGGCAGGACATTACCTCAGCGTCGAGGGACGACCGATGGTCTCAGTCTCGCTTGACGGCCGGATTGCTCACCGCGCCGTTGGCCGCCGAGTCCAGGTCGCGGCCGTACTTCGCGAGGACGCCCGACTCGTATGCGGGCTCGGGCTCGTCGCGCTCGTCGAGCCGCCGGTCGATCTCGTCGTCGCTGAGGTCGACTTCGAGCGTCCGCTCGGGAATGTCCACCGTGACGGTGTCGCCGTCCTCCAGGGCTCCGATCGGCCCGCCGACGAAACTCTCGGGGGCGACGTGACCGATCATCGGTCCCCGCGTTCCGCCGGAGAAGCGACCGTCCGTGAGGAGTGCAACGTCGTCCTCGTGACCCTGTCCGACGACGGCGGCCGTGACGCCGAGCATCTCCCGCATTCCGGGGCCACCTTTCGGCCCCTCGCCCCGGATCACGATCACGTCGCCGGACTCGATCGACCCCTCCTGGACGTATTTCATGGCTGCCTCCTCGTCCTCGAAGATCCGGGCCGGGCCCTGGTGGTGGAACTCGTCGTTGCCCGTCGCTTTCAGCACCGCGCCGTCGGGCGCGAGGTTCCCGGTGAGGATCTTGATCGCGCCCTCGGGTTCCTTGGGCTCGTCGATCGAGTAGAGGAAGTCGGCGTCGATCTCGCTCTCGGGCGGGAGCCGACCCACCTCCTCCAGATACTCGATCTCCTCGGCCAGCGTCCGGCCGGTGATCGTCATGGCGTCGCCGTGCAGGAGGTCCGCCTCCAGGAGTCTGCGGAGCACGACCGGCACGCCGCCGATCTCGTGGAGGTCGTTCATCACCTTCTCGCCGCCGGGCTGGAGGTCGGCGATTTTGGGCGTCCGCCGAGAGATATCGTCGAAGTCCTCGATCGAGAGGTCGACACCGGCCTCGGCGGCCATCGCCAGCAGGTGGAGCACGGCGTTGGTCGAGCCGCCGATCGCCGTCTGCAGCGCGATGGCGTTCTCGAAGGACTCCCGTGAGAGGATGTCCGACGGGCGACGGCGCTCCTCGATGACCTCGACGACGAGTTCGCCGGTCTCCTCGGCGACGTCGTACCGGGACTCGTCTTCGGCAGGCGGGGAGGCGCTCCCCAGCGGCGCGAGGCCGATGACTTCCGAGATCGAGGCCATCGTGTTGGCGGTGAACATCCCGCCACAGGATCCCGCGCCGGGGCAGGCGTTTCGCTCGAGGGAATCGAGTTCGTCGGCGTCCATGTCCCCGGAGGCGTAGGCACCGACGCCCTCGAAGACCTGGACGATGGTGACGTCGCGGCCGTCGTGTTGGCCCGGCATGATCGACCCGCCATAGAGGAAGACCGATGGGAGATCCGTCCGGATCATCGCCATCATCATCCCGGGCATGTTCTTGTCACACCCGCCGATCGTGACGAGACCGTCGACGCGCTCGCCGAAGGCCACGAGTTCGACGGAGTCGGCGATGACCTCACGGGAGATGAGCGAGGACTTCATCCCCTCGGTGCCCATCGAGATGGCGTCGCTTATGGTGATCGTGCCGAACTCGACGGGCATCCCGCCCGCCTGGTCGGTCGCGTCCCAGGCCGCCTCGGCCACGTCGTCGAGATGGACGTTACAGGGCGTGATGTCGGCGGCGGGGTTGGCGATGCCCACGAGCGGCGACTCGAAGTCGCCGTCGTCGTAGCCCATCGCGCGGAACATCGCCCGGTGGGGTGCCTTGTCTGGCCCCTCGGTGACGTCGGTACTCGGCAGGTCCTCGTCTTTGTCGACGGAGAACCGGTCGTCCTTTGACATGCCCTAAGGGAGCCCCGGAGTGAGTAAAAAGGGCCCGGTGGGGCCGATTGTTTCCGAGTTCGGGTATCGCCCGCCGTCGTCAGTCGCACTGGCTGCTCGATCCGGGCACAAAGGTACTATGGTTGGCCGCCGTATGGCCCGTATGGCGGTCGAACGGCCGGACGAGATTCGTGTCCTGCACGTCGACGACGAACCGGACCTCGCGGCAGTCACCGGCGAGTATCTCCAGCGCGAAGACGACCGGATCACGGTCGGGACCGCGGCGAGTGCGAGCGAGGGGCTCGACGAACTCGCCGAGGAGACTGTCGACTGCGTCGTCTCTGACTACGACATGCCCGGCCAGGACGGCATCGAGTTCCTCGAAACAGTCCGCGAGGAGTACCCGGACCTTCCCTTTATTCTCTATACTGGGAAGGGCTCAGAGGCAGTCGCCAGCGACGCGATCGGCGCTGGCGTAACGGATTATCTCCAGAAAGAGTCCGGGGCCGACCACTACCGGTTGCTGGCCAACCGGATCGTGAACGCGGTCGAGCGGTATCGGGCGGGCGAGCGCGTCGAGCGGGCCGAACGACGCTACCGAACGCTGTTCGAGGAGATGAACGAGGGGGCGGCGTTACACCAACTCGTCTACGAGGGGGGCGAGCCAGTCGGCTA
This sequence comes from Halorhabdus tiamatea SARL4B, assembly GCF_000470655.1. NCBI lineage: Archaea > Methanobacteriati > Methanobacteriota > Halobacteria > Halobacteriales > Haloarculaceae > Halorhabdus > Halorhabdus tiamatea. The sequence goes on along the minus strand of NC_021921.1, from coordinate 1,935,350 downwards.
CGAGATCCTGGAGGTCAATGGGAACTTCGAGACGGTTCTCGACATTTCGGCGGAAGCGGCCATCGGGCGGCGAGCGATCGACGTCTACGACGTCGAAGAACCGCCGTACTTCGATCGATACGTCCAGGTCGCCGAAACCGGTGAGTCGATGGAGTTCGAGACTCACTTCGAACCGCTGGGCAAACACTTTCACGTCTCGGTGTTCTCTCCGCAGACGGGCCAGTTCGCCACGGTCTTCTCCGATGTCTCCGAGGAGAACGCTGTCGAGGCCCGGTTATGTCGGGAGCGGGCGCTGTACAACGCACAGAGTGAAGCCACACTCGATGGCCACCTCGTCGTCGACGACGATCGGACGATCGTGTCGTACAACTCCCGACTCCTCGAGCTCTGGGACATCCCCGAGAACCTCATCGAAAGCAGGGACGACGAAGCCGTGCTCGATCACGTAGTCGAGAAAACGGCCGATCCCGACGAGTTTCGGACCCTGGTCGAATCCCTCTACGACCAGCCCAACGCCGAGAGCAGAGACGAGATCGAACTCACCGACGGTCGCTGGTTCGATCGCTATTCGACGCCAGTTGTTGGCGCGGACGGGACTCGCTATGGGCGTCTGTGGGTGTTCCGGGATATTTCCGACCGGAAGGCACGAGAGCGGGAGTTGTCCCGACTCTCCGAGCGCCTCGAACTCGCCGTCGAGGGGGCGAACCTGGGCGTCTGGGACTGGGACATGACCACCGACGACGTCGAATTCAACGAGCAGTGGGCCGCGATGCTTGGCCACTCCACCGAAGAGATCGAACCGCACCTCGATGCCTGGGAACGTCGCGTCCACCCCGATGACCTGCCGGTGGTCGAAGCGGCCCTCGAGGCCCACATCGAAGACGAAACGCCGCTGTATGACACCGAACACCGGATGAAGACGGCCGACGGCGACTGGAAGTGGATTCGGGACATCGGCCGTGTCGTCGAACGGGACGAGAACGGCGAGCCACGCCGTGCCGTGGGGATCCACCTGGACATCGACGACCGCAAGCAACGGGAACAGCAACTCCGGCTGTTCCGGCAAGCGGTCGAACAGACTGCCCACGCCGTCTACATCACCGACGTCGACGGAACGATCGAGTACGTCAATCCCGCTTTCGAGCCGGTAACCGGCTACACAGAGACCGAGGCTCTCGGGAACGACCCGAGCATTCTCAACTCAGGGGAATACGACGAGACGTTCTACGAGGATCTCTGGGAAACGATCACCGACGGCCAGCGATGGCGTGCGGAGATGATCGACCGGGACGCCGACGGCGACCGGATCGTCCTCGAACAGTCGATCGCACCGATCACCGACGCGGACGGCGACCCGACGAAGTTCGTCGCTGTCGCCCAGGACGTCACCCAGCGCAAGGAGGCCGAACGCGAACTCGAACGCGCCCGCGCGCAACTCCGCCAGGTCATCGACCTCGTGCCGGACCTGCTTTTCGCCAAGGATCGCGATGGTCGCTTTCTGTTGGCGAACGAGACGACTGCCGACGCGTACGGACTCTCCTCCGCGGAAGTCGAGGGCAAACTCGAGTCAGCCATCATCCCCGATGTCGAGGATGCCGAACAGTTCCGCGAAGACGACCTCGCTGTGATCGAGTCGGGTGAGCCGATGGTCGTGCCTGAGGAAGAGCTGACGACTGCTGACGGCGAAACCCGCATTCTCGAGACGACGAAGATCCCCTACGAAGTCCAGGGCAGCGGCGAGGATGCCGTTCTCGGGTACGCCCGGGACATTACGGAACTCATGGAGTACGAGCGGGAACTCGAGGCCCAGCGGGACAACCTCGAAGTCCTCAATCAGGTCGTCCGCCACGACATTCGCAACGAACTCCAGCTCGTCGTCGCCTACGCGGATCTCCTGCGCCGAGACGCCGATGGGACCGAAAGCGACTACGCCGAGACCGTCCTAGAAGCGGCCCGCGGTGCTGTCGACATCATCGAGACGGCACGCGACGTGACCGAGATCATGCTCCAGTCTGACGCCGATCCGACACCGGTCGACCTCCCGACGGTCCTCCTCGAAGCGGTCGAGGACCTCCGCTCGCGGTACGAACGCGCCGTCGTGACCGTCAAGGAACCCCTCCCCGACGTCGAGGTGCTCGCCGACGACATGCTCGCGTCCGTCTTCCGGAATCTGCTGACCAACGCCGTCAAGCACAACGATAGCGATGTCCCTGAGGTCACCGTCACGGCTCGCGCCGAGGGCCACGTCACGGTCAGCGTCGCCGACAACGGTCCAGGAATCCCCGAAGAACGTCGGGACGCCATCTTCGACCAGGGCGAGACCGGCCTCGACAGTACCGGGACAGGACTCGGCCTCTATCTGGTCGAGACGCTGGTCGATCGCTACGGCGGGACGGTCACGGTCGAGGACAACGACCCCACGGGCTCGGTCTTCGTCGTGACACTCCCGGTCGCGGAGTGAGTCCGCGACCATCGAATACGGCCAGCGATCAATTACGGAAATCAAGGAGAAAGCCCCGCCCTGCAGGGCGCGGAGGATGTCACGTGTCGGACTGTGGCCGGGTCCGATCAGCGGCGAGATACGTTTCTTCGAGGTGCTCGAGAATGCTGTCGACGATGGTCGGGTCGTACGTCCAGGCACCGTCGAAGCTTCCATCGCCCCGCTCTTCCGCGAGGAGGGCACACTTCTGGACGCCCTCGCCACCGCCGTCGAAGACGACGAACCAGGTCTCGGCGATCTCGTCGTTCCCGACGGCGTGGACTGCACCGTCGATCTCCGGTGTGGGCACGTCGGGGACGCCGTAGATGTGCACGTCGACGCCTCGCGCCGCGAGGTCGGCGTAGATCGGCTGCTGGTCGGCCACCAGCGAGAGGCGCTGGAACCCGGCGTGGATCGTCCCCCCGCGAACACGTCGCGCACGGTCCTCGATCTCGCGGGTGGTGTAGAGCATCTGCTCGGTGTCGCGGGAGGTGAAGGTCGTCTCCTTGAGATACCCGAGGATCGGTTCGTAGTCGCCGTCCGCGATCCCGATGGCGTCCGCCCCGGACGGGACGCCCGCGAGTAACTCCCTGAGGGTCGCGACCGAGACCACCGAGAGGACGGTCCTGCGTTTGGCGAGGACGGCGACGCCCGTCGGTCTCCCCGAGGCGGTCGTCTCGGCCCGAATACGGACGTTTTGCGTCCGGAAGTACTCGCGAAGCTCGTCGACGATCGACCCGTCGGCCTCGTCGTTGAACACGACGAGTTCCTTCTCGTGGTCGCCGATCGCCTCGAGGATCTGGGCGAGCGTCATTGCGTGTGACAACGTCGGTGGCCCACAAATACTTACAGGCTGTCGAGGCGAAAGCCTCGCCGTTTACGGCGTTGACGAGACGCGAAGCGTCTCGTTCGCACACCAGAAATCTTTGATTTCTGGGGACGGGGATGAAGCCGACAACTCTGAGCCAATCTATGTGACTACACTCTTCCAGAGTTTTATATTCAATCACGACATAGGTACGACCACACCGAGGCGGCTTCGCCGCCCAATTAAACGGATAATATCGGGATTCGGACCACGCCATATCTGAAGGAATCCCCTTCGGGCCGCTGGCTGTGGATTCCGAGACAAGGTAACTCTGAATCCCCATACCGAGGATAGGAGTAACGGCGGCTTGGCCCCGTCCTCAGAAATCTTTGATTTCTGATGTGCGAACGAGAACGGAGTTCTCGTTAACGCCAGGAGTCTGGTCATACCGACCGGCCTGCAAACCTGAAACTCTCAACGTGGGAATCTTCGCCCTTCTGGGCGGAGAGGAGGTCAACCCTGTTCGTCCCTGGAGGGGAGCCTTCAAGGATCCGCTGGCAGTATTCTCACCCCATGACGCGCGTCTCGATCGGGGCACGACTCCACGCCGGCTTCCAGAACCTCTCGCTCGCCCGCGATCGGCTCTACGGCGGGATCGGATGGGCGATCGACGAACCGCGGCTCGTCCTCGACGTCGAGCGGGCCGAGGAACTCGTCTGCCCGGACGAGGCCGTCGAACCGTACGCCCGCCGGGCGATCGAGGCGCTGGACGTTCCGGGGGCCGAGATCACCGTCGAGCAGCGCTTCGACCGCCACGCCGGGTTGGGCAGCGGGACGCGACTCGCGCTCGCGTCGCTGGTGGGGATCGCCGACGTCTACGGCCGCGAGGTCGACGTCCGAGAGCTCGCCCCAGATCTCGGCCGCGGCGGTCGCAGCGGCGTCGGAATCGCGACGTTCCGCGACGGTGGCTTCGTCGTCGACGGCGGCCATCCCACCGAGCGATTTACCCACAGTCCGCCGGAAACGGGGGCCTGGCGGACACCACCAGTCATCGCCCGTCATCCCATTCCGGACTCCTGGCGGTTCGTCCTCGTCATCCCGGACGCCGACGCCGGCCAGAGTGGAAGCACGGAAGACGCGAGCATGCGCTCGACCGTCGAGCGGGCCGATCCGGGCATCGCCGACGAGATCGCCCCGCTTCTGACCCAGCGGCTCCTGCCCGCGATCGCCGAGGGGGACCGCCGAACGTTCGGCGAGGCGATCACCCGACTCGGCCGACTCAACGGCGCGTGGTACGCCGACGAACAGGGCGGCGTCTACCGCCCGCCGGCCGGTCGGCTGATCGAGTCGTTCTCGAACGTCTCGGGCGTCTCCGGCGTCGGCCAGTCCTCCTGGGGGCCGACGGTCTATGCGATCGCAGATACGGCGACCGCCGATCGCGTTCGGGAAGCAGCCACAGACGCACTCGCCGATCTCGACGTCGACGGTGCGGTCCGCGTCACGGGGCCGGACAACACCGGCTATCGACTCGAAGACGGGTGAGGCGACTCGCTCAGGACTCACCGGGGCCGGGAGCCGGGACGCCGTCCGCGCCCGGGCCGTCCGGCCCGTCCAGATCGTACTCCTCGCGTAGCTCCCGGATACGATCGCGGATGTCCGCCGCGAGTTCGAACTCCAGGTTGTCCGCCGCCTCACCCATGCGCTCCTCCAGCTCTTCGATCAGCCGGGCCGCGGCCTCCTCGTCCGCGGGATCGGCCGTCGCCGACCCGCCCGTCTCGGTCTTGCTTCCCGGCAGGTTCGTCTCACCGATGGCCTTCTCGATGGTGGTGGGTTCGTGACCGTGTTCGGCGTTGTACTCCCGCTGGATCCGCCGCCGCCGCTTCGTTTCTGCGATGGCCGACTCCATCGCATCGCTGGGATCGTCGGCGTAGAGGACGACCTTGCCGTTGACGTTCCGGGCGGCCCGACCCATCGTCTGGACCAGCGTCGTCTCGCTCCGGAGGAATCCCTCCTGGTCGGCGTCGAGGATGGCGACGAGACTCACTTCCGGGATGTCAAGGCCCTCACGGAGGAGGTTGATCCCGACGAGCACGTCGAACTCCCCGGCTCGCAATCCCCGGACGAGTTCGTGGCGCTCCAGGGTGTCGGTCTCGTCGTGCATGTACTCGACGGCGACGCCCGCCTCCTCGAGGTACTCGGTGAGGTCCTCGGCCATACGCTTGGTCAGGGTCGTCACCAGCGCCCGCTCGTCGTCGGGCAGGGAATCGAGGCGATCCATCAGGTCGTCGACCTGCGATTCGGCGGGGCTGACCTCGATCTCGGGATCGACGAGATAGGTCGGACGGACGATCTGCTCGACCACCTGATCACTCTGCTCGCGCTCGTAGTCGCCCGGCGTCGCCGAGACGTACAGCGTCTGGTCCGTTTTCTCCTCGAACTCCTCGAAGGTCAGCGGGCGGTTGTCGTAGGCCGTCGGGAGGCGAAAGCCGTTCTCGACCAGCGAGTCCTTCCGGGACTTATCGCCCGCGTACTGCCCGCGGATCTGTGGGATCGTCTGGTGGGACTCGTCGACGACCGTCAGGAAGTCCTCGGGGAAGTAATCCAGCAGTGTGTAGGGGGCTTCGCCCGACTCTCGATCGGAGAGGTGGACGGAGTAGTTCTCGATGCCAGAGCAGTAGCCGGTCTCCGCTAACATCTCCAGGTCGAAGGTCGTCCGCTCCTCGATGCGCTGGGCGGCCACGAGGTCGCCCTGGCGCTCGAAGTAGTCGACGCGTCGGTCCATCAATTCCTCGATTTCCGCGATGGCATCTTCCAGGCGCTGCTCGGGGATCGAGTAGTGCTCGGCGGGGTGGATCAGCGCGGCAGGCTCCTCGCTCTTGAGTTCGCCCTCCAGGGGGTCGAGCTTCGAGATGCGGTCGATCTCCTCGCCCCAGAACTCCACCCGGAGCGCGTAACGGCCGTACATCGGGTAGATCTCGACGGTGTCCCCGCGAACGCGGAAGGTGCCGTGGGTGAAGTCGACGTCGTTGCGCTCGTAGTTCAGATCGACGAGCCGGCCCAGTAACTCGTCGCGGTCGATCTCCTGGCCGACTTCGAGGCGGAGGGACATGTCGACGTAGTTGGCGGGGTCACCGAGCCCGTAGATTGCCGAGACGCTGGCGACCACGATCACGTCCTCGCGAGTTAGGAGGGATCGCGTTGCAGAGTGCCGAAGGCGGTCGATCTCGTCGTTGATCGAGGCGTCCTTCTCGATGTACTTGTCGGTCTGTTCGACGTAGGCCTCGGGCTGGTAGTAGTCGTAGTAGGAGACGAAGTACTCGACGGCGTTGTCGGGGAACAGCTCCCGAAACTCCTCGTAGAGCTGGGCGGCGAGGGTCTTGTTGTGGGCGATGACCAGCGTCGGCTGCTGGATCTCTTCGAGCACCCACGAGACGGTGTTGGTCTTGCCTGACCCCGTCACTCCGAGGAGGGTCTGTTCGTCCATGCCCGAGCGATAGCCCTCGGCGAGTTGCGCGATGGCGTCGGGCTGGTCGCCCGCGGGATCGAACGGCGCGTCGACACGGAACTCGCTCTCGGCGTCGGGGCGGTCGGGCGAAAGGGGGCCGCCGGTGTCGCTCATCGTGTCTGTCGTAGTCGCTTGAGACACTTGATGGCCTCGCTCGATTCAGCTGGTAGCTCGTCTCTTCGTTACTGGGTGTAAAAGCAACGTAACTAAAATATTCTGAACAATATTTTGGTTAGCGAACAGCTGTAGGGATAGATTTACGTTCAGTTTTCGATGCGACTACGGCTAATCCAGATCGAGCATTCACTCGTCGAGAAACCCGTCGACGCCGTCGAGTTCGAGGACGTATTCGGGACCGAACGCCGTCGCTGGCGTCTGGTAGCCAGTGATGTCGGCACCCGCCTCGATCCGTTCGAGGGCCGTCGTCGCCGCATCGACCGTCAGCGCATACGTTTCGGGCGTCTCGAGTCGTGACGTGACGGTCGTCTCGCCGTCGGTCGCCTCTCCCCAGAGTCTGACCCGTTCACGTTCTCTCGCGTCCGCGGATGGTCCGCTCACGAGCGCACGCACGAGTGCCTGCAACCCGTTCTTGACGCCAGGGACGGCCAGCAGCGGTGTGACGTAGCCACTCGCTCTCAGTAGGTGCTCGGTGTACTCCGGCGCGCTCAGATACACCTCGACGTTCTCGATGCCGGTCGTGTAGTAGGCCGTCGAGACGTCGCCCATCGGCGCGCTGACGGCGTGTTCTGGCCCGCTTCCGAAGTCGATCGTTCGGGTCTTCGCTCCCGGTGCTTCCGGCCGTAGTCGCCCGTCCCGCCGACCCATGCCGCCCGCCCCGGCCTGTTCGAGGGCGGTCGCCAGTGTCCCGCCGGAGACCGACCCCGGCGTGTCGATCCCGAGACGGAGGTGTGTCCCAGTCGGCAGTCTGTCGTGGAGGTGGGCGGCCAGACAGTCCGTCGGGACGACGTCGAAGCCCACGCCCGGGAGGAGACAGACGTCGGCGTCTTCGGCCTCCCGGTCGCGTTCGACCAGTGATTCGAAGACGGCGATCTCCCCTGTGATGTCGAGGTAGTGCGTTCCAGTCGCCAGACAGGCCTCGGCCATCGCCTCGGCCGTCTCGACGAATGGGCCCGCGCAGTTGAGGACCACGTCGACGCCGTCGAGATGGCGTTCGGCCTCCTCGACGGGAAACACGCGGGCGTCGACGCCGAGCTGGATCGCGAGCCCGCGCGTCTTCGTCCCGTTGCGCCCGGCGAGGACGACGTCGAGATCGCGGTCGGCTGCCTCCCGGGCGACGAGTTCGCCCGAGTAGCCGTACGCGCCGTAGATGAGGACGGCCATACGCCGATATCGGCTCCAGATGACAAAAGTGTCCGTACCGGTTTCCGCCGACCGGGGACGAACGAACGGTTTTCGGATGGCGAACTGTGGTCTTCTCGTCGTCTACTCAACGGACTGGATCTGGGTTGACGCCCACTGATACTGCCGGCTGTAACAGACTGACGGAATTCGCCACCCCGGTGTGGCGAATATCGTTACGAACTTACAGCCGGCAGTATGACTCCCGGGACCGTGGCCGTATCGTGAGGATGACAACGCATAAACTGTTGTGGTGAATAACAACGGACATGGGCGGCGGTGAAGATGCACAGGTGCTCGTCGATGTCACCAAGGATTTCGGTGATCGGTACGCGGAGATCACCGCGTACGAGGTGCCGGAATCCGAGCGCTATCCAGAACAGTAACGCAATCGAACGGGGCGAGTCAGGAAGCCCTAGAAGTTCCGTTTGCAGTAGAAGATCGCGAGGCCACTCAACAGCGCAAAGATGCCCAGACCGACGGCATTAAGCGTAGAGACGACGTACAGCGCCGAGTTCGGATCGATCACGAACAGGTACGGAATGGTGAGCAACAGGAAGAAAAGCGAGAACGCGAAGATATAGAAGAACTGCATGCGTCGATCACAGATTTCCACCATGAACATCGACGGCTCGTCGCTCATGCCGGAGTCCCCCACTCGCGCTCATTCTGACGGGGTCGCATATCTAACACCTCCCGGCGTCGAGTGAAAAAGTGTTTCCTTTGCTCTGAATGTGCCACACGGAGAAAGACGAAGAAAGAGTACGACAATCATCCATCAGTCTGAAACGTACTTCAGCGAGGGACTGTCGGCGAAACCCGCTAACGTCGGGAATCACGAACGAGGCATTGGCGTTGGGACGTTCGGCCGGCATCGCGTCGCCGCATAGTTTCGTTAGCACAGTATCGGACCGAAATTATAATGGAAAGCTTTATTAATGTCTGATGGAGAATAACGTATCATGCGGAGACCCAAGAATCCGCTGGATGAACTGTCCAGGCGACAATACGTTCAGGCGATCGTCGCGGCCAGCGTCGCGGGGGCTGCTGGCTGTACGGGCGACGGGGACGACACGACTGAACCATCGGGGAATGGTGACGAGAACGGAACCGGGAACGGTGACGAAAACGGGACCGGGAACGGGACCGAGAACGGCGGGGGCCAACAGCCGGTCACCGACGAGTTCACGGTCGTCGACAACAACGTTCCCGAGCAGGCCGACATGTCCACCTGGCAAACGGGGGACCGTTCTACCGGGAAAAACTGGATGACGGAGCTCTCCTCGGCCCGCACCCAGGGGCTCAACATCATCATCGATGGCCACACCTACTCGATGCCCCACGTCGACGGCGTCGAGGAGGTCTCCATCCCGGCGTTTATCACGGACTATACGGCGGAGCCGCCGTATGACATGTACAACACCTACAATCAGGACATGTACTACTGGGACGAGGAGACGCCCATCGACGCCGAGGCACGAGTCGAGCACGACTACGTGTACTACGGCTACGACGGGCTGATCTTCAACGCGGACGAGTCGTTCAAGTCCGAGGCCGTCGAGCAGTACCGCCATCACTTCTGGTACGAAGATGGCACGCGGCGCCTGACGCCGCGCAACTCCAACGCGCCCAGCGGCGAGTCCGAGTTGCCGGACAACGGCACCAACGCCTACGTCATGGAGACCGATACGGTCGAGGGCATCGCCCAGACCGAGGCCATGCCGGAACACCCGGGGTACACGACACCGTACGCCGAGCGATACGCGGACGCGGCCAACACCGACGAGACGACCACCATCACCGACGACCTCAACGGCGACCGCATCTCCATGCCGCGGTTAGCCAACGAGGGCTGGGGCGGTGGCCCGTACAAGCTCGAATCCGGGGACGACGTCTCCGGGACCGACGCCCTGTTGCACCTCCGTGATAACCACCCCAACAACCACATCGATGTCCCCAAGCTCCGCATCCGGTTTGCGACCGAGGACCGTGCACAGGTCATGCGGGCACGTGGTCTGGTCGACCTCGAGAACGGCGTCCTACCGATGGACACGGGGAACGTCAACCGGAACGCCGTTCCGGACTACACCCAGGAGATCGCCCGGTGGCTCCAGATCGGTGGGGACAACCTGATCTTCAACTTCAACAACAAACACCTCGGTCGCCTGTGGGTCCGGCGTGCAGCAGTCGCCGCGATCGACTGGAACCAGGTCGGGGCCAACGGCTGGGGGCCCGAAGTCTCGGAAGCCAACCCCCACCACATCGGCGTACTCGAGTCCGTCGCCGAAGGGAACTTCTCCCAGGACTTCCTCGATCAGATGTACACCTACCCGATCGAGGCCGACCAGGAACTCGCCGCCGAATGGATGCGCAAGGCGGGCTACGAGAAGCAGGGCGGTTCGTGGGTCGGTCCGGACGGCGACAGCCCGGACTGGGATCTGACGTTCAACTCCGGCGAGGCCGCCTGGATCGGCGGCGTCCAGACCGTGATGGCGAACTTAGAGGACTTCGGTCTTGGCGTGACGCTGGACGGCAACGCCTGGGACACCTACACCTCGCGACTCGAGCCGCCGGACTACGACTACGACATCGGGCTGCAGTGGGCGAACTTCCAGACGATCACTGGCGCCTACAACGACAACGGCGCGTGGTGGTCGAACCCGATGCTCTCGGGCAGTCCAAACACGTCCCCGTACTTCGAGCTGGGAGACGACGACGAGGTCGACGGTCTGGGGCGGCCGGTCGAGAACGTCCCGCTCCCCTCGGAAGTCGGCTCGATCGAGGCCCCGGAGGGTGCCTACAAGGTGCCCGACAGCATCCCGGGCGGTGCGGAGACCTACGACATGCTGGACGTCACCGAGGGCCTTCGTGAGCCGGGGGTCAGTATCGATCAGGTCCGCGAGCGCGCACGAGTCCCGGCGAGGTACTTCAACTACTACCTCCCGAACTTCGTGTTCCACTCGTACTACAACGGCGTCTACGGCAACGTCAAGGACTTCAACTTCCCGCCGGCGGACCACGAAATCTGGGGCTCGACCAAGGAATACGGCTCGCGCAACTACAGCGTCATCGCCGGCATGCCCCAGCTCAAGTACGACGAGAGCTACCCCGACCCGCCCGCGGATCACCGCTCGTAGACGCACGCGCCTGAACGACAGGTCGTCGCGGCCGACGGTAATCGGCTGATTTCGAACGCGGTTTTTTCGTCTCAGTTCCTCTAAGTTCGACCCCCGAGCCACGGCGATACTCGAATCGCGTACAGCAGACAGACAGCGCCCACCAGCCACGAACACCGGACCACCGCGAGAAGATCGATCAGCGCTGGTCGAGTGCGTCGGCGGCGGCCTCCCGGACGAACGCGGCGTCGTCCGATCGGAGGCCCTCGAGTCGGTCCCAGAGACCGGCGACGGCATCGGGATCGCGCTCTGCCGCGAGTGCGAGCAGCGACGCGGCGCTCGCCCGGACAGCCGGGTCGTCGTCTTCGAGTAGTGGCGCGATCCGGTCGACGGATTCGAAGGCGGCCCCAGCGACGTCGTCCGGGGCTGCGGGACTGACTGCTGTAAGGGCCTGAGACGCGCTGGCCCGGACCATCGCGGCGTCGTCGTCGAGGCAAGTGGCGATCTGCTCGGTGTACTCGGTGAGCGGTTCGGGATCGTCCTCCGCAAGCGCGACGAGGACATCGAGGGCCACGACGCGAATCTGCGGGTCCGGGTCATCGAGCAACTCAAGGAGGTCGTCGACGGTTGGTCGGACGGCGTCCGGGTCACCCCTCGCGACCTCGTAGATCGCGTGGCCGGCAGCCTGTCGAGTGTCACGGATGCGTTTGCGGCCTTCGTCGGCCATGTCGTCGACGCGAGAACCCGAGTCGGGTGCCCGCCGACGGACCGTCGCGTCGATCGGAACGTCGATGTCCTCGCTCGAAAGCAAGACATCGAGGAGACGGTCGGTCGCCGGCAGGACGGCCTCGGGATGGGCAGTCGAGACGACCGCGAGAAACTGGACGGCGTGAGCACGGACGTGGTCGGCGTCGGCATCGAGAAACGCCAGGACATCGTCGACGAAGTCCGTACACGCGGCGGGATCGGTCCGGGCGGCCGCGAGGAGTCCCTCCAGCGCGTTCCACCGCACGATCGAGTACGAATCAGTGAGACACTCGGCGAGGGCGTCGGCTGCTTCGAGCACCGCGTCCCCCGACAGCGAGTTCGCGTAGAGCGCACTCGCGCCGGCCCGCACTTCGCGGTCAGGGTCCGATAAGAGTTCCGCGAACCGGTCCACGCGATCGGTGAGCAACGACGGATCCCGACCCCCGAGGATCGCTAGCCCGTCGAGGCCGTTGCGACGGAGCGTCGGGTCGTCGGCCGAGAGCAGTTCGTCGAACGCCGGGGCGTCGTCAGGGTCCGGATCCGCACGGGCCTCCCGTAGCAACGCTGTCGCCCGCTCGCGTGGATCATCGGTCATCACTACCGAGTTGGGACGGCCACCCGAAAAACGGTGTCGCTCGTATCGTCGCATCGAGGATCTCCGCCAGGAAACGTACGTCATATAACTCAGAGTGGTTTAATATTTGGTACGAATTGGACACAGTAAAAGGGATTCGATGACGGAAAATATAATAGGACGAATTCACCATATACGTCCATAGTATGGGTTACTACATCAATCGTATCGCACAGGCGGTTATCACGTTGATCGCCGGAACATTTGTGACGTACGCGCTGTACCGGATAATGCCCGGGAGTCCACTGGACTCGATTATCGCGTCACTGGTTCAACAGCGAACGGGACAGGGGCAGCCGCCGGACCCACAGAAGATTGCCCGGCAGGCGGAACAGATGACGGGGATCAATCCCGACTCGGGGGTTATCGAGGGCTTCATTGGGTACATCTCCGATATCGTCCTCCATCAGGACTTCGGGCAATCCATCTATTACAACACGGACGTCTTCGACATCCTCTTTCGGGCGATGCCGTGGTCTGTGTTCATCAGCGTCTACGGCCTCCTGCTCGGGTACACGGCGACCATTGTCATCGGGGCTGTTATGGCGTGGTACGAGGGGACCAGGATCGACTCGGGGCTGGTCGCCTACGTGCTGACGATGAACTCCATTCCGTACTACGTCATCGCCGTCGTCATGCTCGTGTTCCTCGGCTACCAGTGGGAACTGCTCCCGACTGGTGGGCGCTACCCGTCGGACGCGACGCCGGGGTTCAACATCAAGTTCATGGTAGGGTTGTTACAACACGGGGCGATGCCAATCCTCTCTAGTTTCGTGGTCGGGTTCGCGTCCGGATCGCTCAACATGCGGGGGAACGCGGTCCGGATCATGGGGTCGGACTTCATCCGGTCGGCGAAGATCCGGGGGATCAGCGTCAACCGGATCCTCTCGCGGTATCTCACGCGGAACGCGATCCTGCCGATCTACACCGGCATGATGCTGGGGATCGCGCGACTGTTCAGTTCGAACGTCATCACCGAACAGATCTTCCAGTACATCGGGCTCGGGTACTACACGTTCGAGGCCCTGACCAACCAGGACTACCCACTGATGATGGGGGCGTTCCTGTTTTTCACCTTCATCACGATCCTCGGGATCCTGTTCGCCGACCTGACCTACGGACTGATCGACCCGCGCGCTGGAACCGGGGCAACACGGGAGAGCTTCTAACATGACTGATACAGACTCTGAACTGCGAACGGACGGTGGCACGGCCGAGGAGATGATCTTCGGAACCGGCGAAGACGTCGAAGCGGCCCAGGTATCGACGCGTGAACGACTCACGCGGTTCGTCGACCGGTATATCCTCGCCCCGCTCCGGATCGGATGGAGCGACTGGCGGACCCGCGTCGGTGGGCTCGGGTTGCTGTTTTACATCTTCATGGGGACTGGCGGCGTCGTGATAGTCGAGGAACCAGAACTCAACGAGGGACCGCGGTACCTCGGCGCGTTCATCGAGTGGGGTGTCCCCTTCGGGACTGACAACCTCGGCCGCTCGATCTTCGAACAGATCGTCCACGCCACGCCAGCGATGCTCAAGATGGCCTCGGCCGGCGCGCTCACGACAGTCGGCCTCGGCGTCCTCGTCGGTTTCGTCGGCGGGTACAAGGGCGGCCTGGTCGATCGGGTCATGATGACGCTGACCGACATTCAGGCCGTCCTACCGGGACTGCCGCTGATCATCGTGCTGTCGGGGATCTTCGCGGATTACATGAAAAGTCCCTGGGCCGTCGGGATCGTCCTCGCGATCGACACGTGGCCGGGGCTTGCGCGTGCACTGCGGTCGCAGGTGTTGACCCTCCGGGAAGAAGACTACATCGAAGCGGGGCGGTCACTGGGGCTGTCCTCGGCGACGCTGATCAGACAGGATCTGGTGCCGAAACTCGCGCCGTACATCCTGGTCAACATGGCCGGTGCGGCCACGCAGGTCATCAAGGCGTCGGTCGCGCTGTATTTCCTGGGCGTGTTGCCGTTCTCGACGCTCAACTGGGGCGTGATGATGAACAACGCCTACACCACCGGCAACGCGATTTCCCAGCTCGGCCACGCCGGCCACTGGCTGTTCTTCCCGGCACTGTTCCTCTCGGGACTGACGTTCGTACTCGTGTTGTTCGCCCAGGGACTCGACCGGGTGTTCAACCCGCGGCTGCGTGCTCGCCACGCACAGACCACCCCCGACGAGGAGAGCGAGCCGCAGGCGAGCGGTGAGGTGATGTGAGTGACTACCACGACACCGTTCGAGTCGGCCCAGGACGTACCGGAGACGAGAAACGCGAGTTGGAGGTGCTAAGTATGGCAACCGAAGGATCGACGCAGTACGGACGGCAAGCATCGGCCGAGGATATCATCCTCGAAGTCGAGGACGCGACGGTACGCTTCGACCTCGACCGCGGACAGTCGACGGTGCTGGATCACGCCAGCCTCGACATCCGCCGCAACGAGATCATCGGCATCGTCGGCGAGTCCGGTTCCGGGAAGTCGATGTTCGCCGCGTCGCTGCTCGACGTCGTCGAGGAGCCGGGGCTGTTGACCGGCGAGATCACCTACTACCCGGAGAACCCCGCGAACCTCCCCCAGGGGATCACGACTGACGCCGACGGCGCGGTCCGGATCCTCGACCTGAACAAAGAACAGAAGCGCCGGTACCGATGGGAGGAAGCCGCGATGGTCTTCCAGGGTGCGATGAGTTCGTTCAACCCCACGATGAAGATCGGGGCCCACTTCAAGGAGACCATCCGCGCGCACAACGCCGACCTAGACGAGCGGATGACCCACGCCCGGGATCTCTTCGACGCGTTGCACCTCGATGCGGATCGGGTGCTTGGCTCGTACCCACACGAACTCTCGGGCGGGATGAAACAGCGGGCGCTGATCGCACTCAGTCTCGTCCTCGAACCGGAGATGCTGGTGATGGACGAGCCAACGGCAGCCCTCGACATGTTGATGCAGCGCTCGATCATCGCGATGCTCCGAGAACTGCAAGAGGAGTTCGACCTGACGATCCTGTTTATTACCCACGACTTGCCGCTGGTGGCCGGGCTGGCCGACCGACTCGCCGTGCTGTACGCCTTCGAGTTCGTCGAGGTCGGGACGGCGTATAAGATCCTCAAGAACGCGTCTCACCCCTACACCAGGGCACTGCTCAGATCGCTGCCGAGCATCGACTCGGTCGTCGAGGAGATGCAGCCGATCGAGGGGTCGGCACCCGACCCGGTGAGTATCCCGTCGGGGTGTCGGTATCACCCGCGGTGTCCGATCGCCGACGAGCAGTGTACAGTCGAGGATCCCGAGCTGATGGACGTCGAAGACGAGCAGATGGCTGCGTGCTTCTATCCGGAAGAGGCACGCGAGACGATCACGTATACGCTTCATTCAGGCGTCCTCGAGGAGGACATGTAATATGAGTGAAACAGAATCCGACGAACCACTACTCGCACTGGAAGACGTCGAGGTACACTTCAAACCCGGTGGCATCATCGAGAAAGCGCTCTCGGATGAAGTCGTTCGGGCCGTCGACGGCATCTCCCTCGAGATCGAGGAAGACGACATCGTCGCGCTCGTCGGCGAGAGCGGCTGTGGGAAGACCACGCTCGGGAAAGCTGCCGTCGGGCTCCAGCGACCGACCGGCGGGTCGATCAAGTACTACGGGCAGGACATCTGGGACGCGAAGGATCGGTCGAGCGACGTGAAAATTTCCAAAGACCGGATCCAGCAGGCGCTCCAGATCATCCACCAGGACCCGGGAAGTGCGCTCAACTCCTCGCGGCGGGTCCGCGCGTCGCTGGCCGACCCACTCAAGAAGTGGCGCAAGGAACTCGGTCCCGACGAGCGACTCGAGACGATCTATCACTACCTCGAGTACGTCGGGATGACACCCGTCGAGGACTACGCAGAACGGTTCCCGCATCAGCTCTCCGGTGGCGAACAACAGCGGGTCGTCCTCGGGCGGGCGCTGTTGACCAACCCCGACCTGGTGCTGGCCGACGAGGCGGTCTCGGCCCTGGACGTCTCCTTGCGCGTCGAGATGATGGACCTGCTGCTCGAACTCCAGGACATGTTCGGGACCTCCTTCGTGTTCGTCTCCCACGACCTGGCGAACGCGCGCTATCTCACCAAGAAGTCCGACGGCCGCATCGCCGTGATGTACCTCGGCGACATCGTCGAGATCGGCGATCCCGACGAACTCATCTCTGATCCGACCCACCCCTACACCAAAGTGTTGCGGTGGTCGACGCCGCCGGCCGACCCGGACGTCGCCAGCGAGACCATGCACATGCAGCCACCGGTCCGGCGGATCGACATTCCCGACCCGGCCGACCCGCCGGAGGGCTGTAAGTTCCACACCCGGTGTGAGCACGCTCGTGAAGTGTGCAAACACGAGGAACCGGACGTCTACGACGCCGACGGAACCAAAGCGAAGTGTTTCCGGGCACTAGACAACCACGAGTACTGGCAGAGCGAGGAACTCACCGACCGCGAGGAACTCGGCTTCTCCTCGAGCCTCGAAGAGAAACGAACGGCGGACGACTGAAGGCCGCCCCGGTCGTTTTTTGTCCCGTGTTTTGTGGACGAAAAAACAGATTTATAGCCGTCGAGTGGCCTCCTAGACGATATGGCACAACAGGCTGGCGACCGGACGCTATCGGTGCTTTCCGAGGAGTCCCAGCGGATCGACGGCCGGGACGCACGTTCGATGAACCTGACGGCCGCCCAGGCGATGGGTGAGGCCGTCCGGACGACGCTTGGCCCGAGAGGGATGGACAAGATGCTCGTCGACTCGACGGGCGACACCGTCGTCACGAACGACGGCGTCACCATCTTAGACGAGATGGAGGTCGAGCATCCGGCAGCCAACATGGTCGTCGAGGTCGCCCAGAGCCAGGAACAGGAGGTCGGCGACGGCACAACTTCGGCCGTGATCTTCACGGGTGCGTTGCTCGAGGCAGCCGAGGACTTACTCGAGCGTGACGTACACCCGACGACGATCGCCGCCGGGTTCGAGCAGGCGGGCGAGCATGTCCCGGACATCCTCGACGCGAGCGCGATCGATCTCGACGTCGACGACGTCGAAACCCTCGAGGCAATCGCGTCGACAGCGATGACCGGCAAGGGGTCCGAATCGGAGAAAGAACACCTGACGACACTGGTCGTCGACGCGATCCAAACGGCAGTCCGGGACGACGGGACAGTCGAGCGGGACGCGGTGTCGATCACGTCGTTCCCGGGCGGGAACCTCGCCGACTCCCGGCTGGTCGAGGGCGTCACGATAGACAAGAATCCGGCCCACGACGCGATGCCGACGGACTTCGAGGACGCCGACGTCCTCGTCTACGAGGGAGAAATCGAGGTGCCGGAACTCGAAACGTCGACCGAGACCAGGGTCTCGGACTTCGAGGAGGTCACCGAGTACCTCGACCAGGAGCAGGCGGCCATCCAGGAGGACGTCGAGGCCGTTCTCGAGGCCGGGGCGGACGTCCTAGTCACCGAAGGCGGGATCGACGATCCGGCCCAGGAATTGCTCGCCGAAGCTGACGTCATGGCACTGCGACGGGTCGACGACGAGGACCGGCGGCGACTCGCCGAGGCGACCGGCGCGAATCGTGTGTCGGACCTCGAAGCCGCCACGACCGACGATCTGGGACAGGTCGGGAGCGTCGACTGCGAGCGGATCCGGATGCCGCTGTGGCGTGGGTCGGCCCGTGCCGAACGAATCACTGCCTTCACCGGCGTCGAACGCGTCGCTGGGACGATCGTCCTACGTGGCGGGACCGAACACGTCGTCGACGAGGTCGAACGGGCACTCGAGGACAGTCTCGACGTGCTCGCGGCGGCCATCGAGGACAACGAGATCCTGCCTGGCGCAGGGGCCGTCGAGACCGAACTCGCTCTGGCACTCGAGGACGCCGCCGACGGGATCGGCGGGCGCGAGCAACTCGCCGTCGAGGCCTTCGCCGAGGCCATGGACGTCTCGCCGCGGACGCTCGCGGAGAACGCCGGCCACTCGCCGATCGACGCACTCGTCGACCTCCGTGCGCGCCATCACGACGGCGAGCGGACGGTCGGCATCGACGCCGAGACTGGCGACCTCATCGACGCTGCCGGCGACGGCATCGTCGAACCCCGGCGCGTGAAGGAAACGGCGATCGACGCCGCGATCGAGGCGGCACGGACGATCCTCCGGATCGACGACGTCGTCTCCGCCGGCGACCTCTCGACGGCCGGAGACGACGGGGCCGGAATGTAGGACTCACAAGCAGAATTCGGGGCCGCGCGATCCGCTCGCCCACGGGTGATCTCTGGGGTGAGCGAGACTCCACAAGATTCAAATAGCCGATTCCGCATTCTATTAATTATGGTGGAGATTCGCGCAGTCAATTCGGCCAGAGAGGACGCAAGCGGCGTTCAGATGGTATTGCTGGCCGTCTGGTACTGGATGGCCAGCCACATCGCGCTCACAGTCGCCATCTTCGGCGCGCTGATGATGGTAATCGGAGCGACGGTCCTGCAGGGAGTGAACAACGTTTTCGCCGGGATGTTCGGCGTCTGGGGGTTTTCGTTTATCCTCCTCGGGCTGTTTTTCGACATCGTCCTCCGACTCATCGCCGCCTGGCAGAAACGACAGGCGTCGAGTTCGATCTGACAGTTCTGCCGACAGTTTCGTTTTCTCGTCGCGGACCAACGATTTGACAGCGTTTCGTCTGCCGGACAGCCACCACGCTTAACTCGGTCGTTTTCGTACGCCGAATGGTATGAGCGGTTTTCCGGGACCGACCGAGCAGTACCGACGGACCCGCCGCCTCGAGGAGGGCTGGCGATTTCACCAGGGCGAGGCCGACGGAGCGGCCGACCCCGAGTTCGACGACGACGGGTGGCAATCGGTCGAGATTCCACACGACTGGAGCATCGAGGGGCCGTTCGACCCGGAGCACCCGGCCGGGAGTGCAGGGGCGTTCTTGCCTGGTGGCGTCGGGTGGTACCGTCGCTCGCTCCCGACCGACGTCGACGGGGGGAAGGTGTACCTCCGTTTCGACGGCGTCTATCGCGACAGCGACGTCTACCTCGGCGGCGACCACGTCGGCAACCGGCCCAACGGCTATACGAGTTTCAACGACGACGTCAGCCAGGCCGAGGGCGGCGAAACGCTCGCCGTCCGGGTCGACAATACCGACCTGCCGAACTGCCGGTGGTATTCCGGCTCGGGCATCTACCGACACGTCCACCTGATCGAGACGTCGCCGCTCCACGTGGTTCCGTGGGGCACAGACGTCCGCACGCCGGCCGTGACGGGCCGTCGTGCCAGGGTTGACGTCCACACCGAGGTAGCCAACGACGCCGAGGAGGCGGCCGTGTGCACGCTCTCGACGGCGGTCTACGATCCATCGGGCGAAGTCGTCGCCGAGACCGCGACCGAGCGGCGACTCGACGCCGGCGAGAAAGGGACTTTCGACCAGGAACTCGTCGTCACGGATCCCGAACTGTGGTCGCCGGCGACGCCCGAGCGCTATCACGTCCGGAGCGTCGTCCACCGGCGCGACCCGGACGAGACGGGGGCGGCGACGGGCGAACCGGTCGACGACTACGTGACGCCGTTTGGCATCCGGACGGTCACGTTCTCGGCCGACGAGGGGGTGTTGCTCAACGGCGACTCGTTGACCCTGAAAGGCGTCAACCTCCATCACAGTGCGGGCGCACTCGGGGCCGCCGTGCCCGAGCGCGCGCTCGAGCGTCGTCTGGAGACGCTCGCCGAGATGGGCGTCAACGCCATCCGGACCGCCCACAACCCGCCCCAGCCCGAACTCCTGGCTCTCTGTGACCGGATGGGCTTTCTGGTCATCGACGAGGCCTTCGACAAGTGGCGTCACGAGAAGACGGAGCAATTCTTCGACGAGTGGTGGCGTGAGGATCTCGCGGCGATGATCCGCCGCGACCGCAACCACCCCTCAGTGATCGCCTGGAGCGTCGGCAACGAGAGCTACGACCACGGCGACGAGGGGATGCTCGACGACCTCGAGATGCTGGTCGAGGCAGCCAACGACCTCGACCCCACGCGGCCGGCGACCTACGGTAGCCCGGCGTGGGGGGATGGCCACGAGGGAATCCTCGAGAACGCCGAGGCCGTCGCCGAGCGGGTCGATCTCTTCTCGGGCAACTACATGGAACACCACTACGACGAACTCCGCGAGCGGGGCGTCGACATCCCGATCGTCGGCTCGGAGTGTCGCCCCTTCTTCCGGGGGTCGGGCGACGATCCGCTCGCGTTCGTCCCGCGGAATCCGTGGTTCGACGTCGCCGAGCGGGCGGACGTCGCCGGCCAGTTCATCTGGGCCGGCTTCGACTACCTGGGGGAAGCCCGCGAGTGGCCGAGCAAGGGCTGGCCGACCGGGTTGATCGACACCTGCGGCGTCCCCAAGCCGCCGGCTGCCTTCCATCGGAGCGTCTGGAGCGACGAGCCGATGGTCGAGATCGCGGCGTTCGATCCCGACCGCGAGCGCGCGCCGGCCCGCCCGGCCTGGTCGTGGCCGGCCCTCTCGGCGCACTGGACGTTCCCCGATCGGGAAGACTCCCGCGGGTTCGTCCACGTCGTGACGTTCACCAACGCCGAACGCGTCACGCTCTATCAGAACGACGAGACAATCGGCGTCCAGCATCTCGCGGACAACCCCGACCACATGATCGAGTGGTACGTCCCCTACGAGCCGGGGACGCTTCGGGCCGTCGCAGAGACCGACGGCGAGGTCGTCGCGACCCACGAGCTCGAAACGGCGGGTGAGCCCGCCCGGGTCGACCTCGATCCCGACCGCGAAGCCATCACGGCCGACGGCCAGGATCTGGTGTACGTCGACGCGCGGATCGTCGACGACGACGGCGTCGTCGTCCCACGAGCCGACCACGAGATTGAATTCTCCGTCAGCGGCGCTGGCGATCTCGCCGGCATCGACAACGGCGATCTGGCGAGCGACGAGTCCTACACCGGCTCCCGGCGATCTGCCTCCCACGGGACTGCGCTGGCGATCGTCCAGGCCGACCGTGAATCCGGCGAGGTGACGATCACGGCCGACGTCGACGAACTCGAAAACGACGAGGTGACCGTCCCGGTCCGTCCTCCGGAGTGAGGCGACCATCTCGGTCCGCCCCCTCGTGAAGGAGACCACCACGATCCGCTCCCCCTGACGAGTGATTCCGTTCCCCGGTTCGATCGGGATTCGTCCGGTCCATGTACATCGATTGCATGGTATTGTGAAGATCGCAAAATATAATTGCGCTGTAGCTGCTAGGGGAAGGTACGATGTCAATACTCGACGACGACGACAGAGCGGAAGTTTCAGAACTTCTCGAAGACTTGGACGAGCCGATCGACGTCCACGTCTTCACCCAGGACGAGTGTGAGTACTGCGAAGAGACGGTCGCACTGATCGAGGACGTCGCTGACCTCAGTGACGCGATCGAGATGGCGGTCCACGACATGGACGATCCGCTGGCGGCCGAACTCGGCGCGGACCACTACGACGGCGGTCCGGTCACGGTCATCACGCGTGACGACATCGACGGTGTCCGGTACTTCGGGATTCCGTCGGGCCAGGAGTTCAGTTCGTTCCTTCAGGACATGATCACGGTCTCGACCGGCGAGCCCGACATCGACGAGAGCGTGCTCGAAGAGGTCGCCGAAATCGACGAGCCGGTCGACATTACCGTCTTCGTCACGCCGACGTGCCCGCACTGTCCGGGTGCGGTCCAGACCGCCCACAACTTCGCCGTGGCCAACGAGAACGTCACGGCCAACGCGGTCGAGTCCCAGGAGTTCATGGAACTCTCACAGGAATTCGGCGTCCGCGGCGTCCCCCAGATCAACGTCAACGGGACCGACGGCGAGTTCACGGGTGCGCTGCCGCCCCAGCAGTTCCTCCAGCAGGTCAAGCAGGCACTGTAAGGCGACTCCAGGAGCGTCGCCCAGCCGATCGAACCCCTTAATTCTCCGGACGGCCTACCGACGAGTGGCAGCGGGAGCCCGGCTCCCGTGCCCGGGACGTGCGTTTCGGCTTCGCCGGAGCGGATCAACGGGCATGAGGAAAGTCCCCCCACCGTCCGGGCAGGCGACCGGGCACAAGCCCGGGGCGGGAGACCGCCGGCACTGGAACAGAAACGAGACCACTCGCCCCGACCGATGAGGTGTGCGACCCCGAAGTGAGAAAGTGCGGTCGATCCCCGCCGCAAGGCGGCCGATCGAGCGGGCGAACAAACGACGGAAAGCTAACCCACCGAGGGCGCGTCGCTACGTGGGGCCCGACGGGACCCACGCCCACGACGAACTGGGCGCGCCATCCGGCGCGTCGACGGGCGAGAACGGATGGAACGGCGAATCCTCGCCGGTGCAAGTCCGCGTGACTGGTAGTCCGGACACGACGCGGACGCGTAGCCGAATGCCGACAACAGAAGGGGGCTTACTCCCCGCAGCCATCGTTTCCACGCCGTGAGTGACGACACTGATACTGCCGGCTGTACGTTCGTACCGATATTCGCCACACCGGGGTGGCGAATTCCGTCAGTCTGTTACAGCCGGCAGTATGACTCGGGAAAATCGCTGCCGTGACCCACTCGCTTATCCGGGAGCCGCCGCAATCGGCTCGTATGCCCGCAACCCTCGAAGTCGCCTGTGAGAACGACGACTGCGAACTCGACATGTTCGAACTCCACTACACCTACGAGATGCCCGACGACGTCACTGTCTCCGATTTCCAGTGCCCCTACTGCGGCGAGACGGAGTCGCTCCGCGAGATCGACGTCTGACGGCGAAATCGAGCCGTCGTCGGAAACCTATAGCTCCTTGATCGCCGCCGCGATCGCGTCGTAGTCCGGGAATTCGGGCCACTCGCTCGCTGCCCAGGCGTACTCGATGGTCCGATCCGCCTCGATGAGGAACACGGCCGGGCGTGCCTCGCTGACACCTGCCATCCCGTCGAGATCGTGGACGACGCCGTAGGACTCGGCGACGCCGTTCTGTGGGTCGCTGAACAGCCGATAGGGCAGGGCCGCCTCCGCGATGAAGTCCTTGTGCTCGTAGGGCGAAGAGATCGAGAGCCCGACGACGGTCAGGTCGCCCTCGCGCCCCCACCCGCGGTCGTCGATCTCGTTCCAGACGTACGTCGCCGGGAAACTCCCGTCCATCGGGAAGCACACGAGGAGGACGGGACCCTCTGCCGTGAGATCCGACAGCGCGACGTCCTCCCAGTACTCGTCGTTGACCAGCGGGCGCTCGAAGTCCGGCGCTGTCTCGCCGGGCTGGGGGTGATCGGCCGGTTCGAGGTCGACGACGTCGAATGGCAGCTCCATCTTCAGGCCTCCCCGTAGGTTCGATCGAGGTACTGGACGATACGCTCGCTCTCACTCATCGTCACGCCGGTTCGGTCGTCGACGATGACCGGAACCCCGCGCTGACCGCTGACGCGCTTGACGGCGTTACGTTTGGAGTGCAACGGCTCGACGAAGCGTGAGTGATAGTCGAGGTCGTACTCGGAGAGTTTCCGCGCAACGCGCTCACAGAACGGGCAGGCCTGGAGTCGATACAGCGTGATGGGCGCGTCGTCCGTCTCGGACGCGTCGGGTGTGGGGTCGCTCATGGCTGTCTGTGGCCCCTTGGAACGAACGACGGGTAAGCACTGTGTTGGCTGCAGTTTTCGAGGACACTATGCACAGACACGAGGCCAAACCGTCATGTAGCTCCCGCCCGGACTCGGGCTATGGACGTACTTGTTATCGGCGGCACGGGCGTCATCTCGACCGGCATCACGCGACAACTCGTCGACGCGGGCCACGGCGTGACGATCTTCAACCGTGGGGAGACTGACATCGAAATCCCCGAGACCGTCTCGGAGATCCACGGTGATCGCTTCGATCACGACGCGTTCGAATCGGCGGTCGCAGACGTCGACGTCGACGTCGTCGTCGACATGATGTGCTTCGGCCTCGAGGACGCCGAGAGCGACATTCGCGCCTTCGGCGGGGACATCGAGCAGTTCATCTTCACCAGCACGGTCGACGTCTATCACCGACCGCCCGAACGAAACCCGGTGACTGAAGACGCTACCCGCGAACCGCCGGTCAGCGACTACGCCGAGGGCAAGGCCGCCGCGGAGGATCGCTTCCGTGAGGCCGAACGTGAGGGTGCCTTCGACGTGACGATCATCCGCCCGTGGAGTACCTACGGCGAGGGCGGGGCCATCTTCCACACCTTCGGCGGTGACACCTACTATCTCGAGCGCATCCGCCAGGGCAAGCCGATCGTCGTCCACGGTGACGGCACCTCACTGTGGGGCTCGTGTCACCGTGACGACGTCGCTCGGGCGTACGTCAACGCCGTCGGCAACGAGGTCGCCTACGGCGAGACCTACCACGTCACCAGCGAGGAGGTCATCACCTGGAACCAGTATCACCGCCGGGTCGCAGCCGCGCTCGACGCGCCGGAACCCGATCTCGTCCACATCCCGACGGACGTCCTCCGCGAGGTTGCACCGGATCGCACGGAGATGCTCCGGGACCACTTCCAGTACAGCACGGTCTTCGACAACGGCAAAGCAAGGCGGGATCTGGACTTCGAATACACCGTTTCCTTCGAAGACGGCGTCGAACGGACCGTCGAATGGCTCGACGACCACGACGAGATTGAAGTCGGGGAAGGCGACGCCTTCGAGGATGAACTCGTCGCCGCCTGGCGGGAGTCGACTGACGAGTTCGTCGCCGACTTCGAGTGAGTCGCGCGGGTGAGGTCGTACGGTACCGTCTCCCAACGCGTCTCCGAGTCCCGAACCCTATAAATAGCTGTCTATCATTATTACTCATCACTGATGGATTCGAACACGCTGGATCTCTCTCCACCGCACCAGAACACACTGACCGCACTCGTCAACGAGTATTCGAAGTCGGACTCGCCGGTCAAAAGTGCCCGAATCGCCGAGCAGGTCAACCGGACAGAAGGGTCAGTCAAAAATCAGATGCGAAAGCTGTCAGCGTTGGGTCTGGTCGACAGCGTGCCCGGACCACGCGGCGGGTACGAACCGACGGAGACAGCCTTTCACGCGCTCGAACGCGACCAGGACGCCGACGGCGAGAAGGTTGTCGTCGCCCAGAACTACGACCGCGTCGACGTCACCGTCGACGAGATCACGCTCACGAACGTCCACCACCCGACCGACTGCCGCGCTCGGGTCCACTTTCAGGACATCCTCGAGGAGATCGAGATCGGCGACGCTCTCGCCGTCGGGCCGACGCCGGAGTTCGACCTCGTCGTCGTCGGCGAAGTCGCCGAGATCCTCGGCACCGGTGACGAAGTGATCCTTGAAATCGGCAAGATGGAAGCGCCCTTCACCGACGACGCCCTGTGATTCGGCGGCGATCATCCGCCAAGAGCTGTCGGTGATGCGCCACCAGCATCGGCCCAGAGCTTCTCAGAGGGCTTTCGAACAAACGCGATTCTCAGCCCTCGGCGACGCCCCACTGGATGTTCGCCCAGAGTCGCTCCCAGACGTAATAGAGGGCGGTCTTTCCGACCGCGGCCGTGAGCCCGATCTTCGCCGAGGAGCCGAGCTGGCCGGTGTAGACGAAGGCAACGAGAAACACCAGCGACGTGGCGAACAACCGGTAGGACGCCGCCTTCACGATCGAACGCCGATGTTTGTCCATCTCTCACCTCCGATTCGTGTGCCGGTCCGGGGAGCAGTATCCGGGCGACGGGGCAACCAGCCAAACGGGTGTTGCATATGTAGGGGACCCTGTGGACGCCGCCCACAAAAATCTAATTACATCTAATTAGAGTTGCCGTGTCCGGTGAGGGAGCCACTATCGGGGTCGATACTCGGAACCGGCGTAGAGACGCGCTCGCTACGCGGATGCAACGCCCCATTGACGAGTTGCGGGACAAGCGCACGCTGCTACAGGCACAGCAGGACCAGAAAGAGGAACTCCCGAACGAATCACGCCGCCGGGGTCGCCACGAGCGCTCTCTCGATGTCGTCGCCGATCTCCTCGATCAGCGCCGGGACGGCCGCCTCGACAGCGTCGGTCATCCCCTCGCCGTACGCGAATAATATATGGCACTCCGGCCGTCGTCCATTGACAGCGGCTTTCAAACTACCTTTGTCGAAGCCACAATCACGGTTCGGCTAGCACGGAAAGCATCGAATCGGCACCGGGGGTGCTTCTCGCCGGTGTCGTACTCCCAGATGATGTCGGGATCGTCGGTCGGGCCGTCAACTTCCGGGATTTGAGGCGGTGTTGACGGCGTCCCGCCCGGCCATACCCCAGCTGTGTTCGACCGGACCGAACGGCGGCGGCTGCTCACCACCCAGCAACGGAATCCGGTCGAGACAGCCAGCCACACCGGTGCCTGCGCCGGCGAGGCCGCTCGCCAGGAATGCGCGGCGCGTGGGTGGGTTCGAATGTGTCATGGCAATACTCTGCACAAAGAACTCGTCCCTTTAAGTGAAAGACCCTTTGAGGAAACCGGCAATCAAAATCGCGATTCCTGTCAAGACAGTACCACCAGCAAGTCCGAACGGTCCACTCGCGTCGGTTGTTGTTTCAGTGATTGGCGAGTCGAATGCAAGCAGCGTGCCGGTCTGGCTGGTGACGTTCTCCCAGGTATACCCCCATAGAACATGGCCAACCGGTTGAGTGTGTGGCTCACCATTCACCACGGACGGCTCCCATGACTCGTGTACGTTCACCTCGAGCGTCCACGCTGCTCCTGTCGAACTATTCGCGAGCGAGCGATGATACGCAGGACCGATGACGAGGTCTTCACCTGGTTCTACATAATTGTCCCACGTCACTTCGGTTCGCAACTCTACCCAGCCGTATTCAGCCTCTGTTACTTCATCTGTATAGTAGTTTGTCGAAACCAATCTTGACTTGTTGGTCACATGTTCCAATGAATCCTCTTCGTCGGCGGTCTGCTGAAATATTCGCTGGACTCGTTGTTGCCCGTCGTACCAGTCAGGATTGAATGATCCATTTCGGGCTGCCTCAGCTTCTGCCTGTGACCGTGCTGGATAGTCAACCCTCACGTTGAACGTTGCAGAGGACGAACCGTCGTCGAACGAATGGACCCATAACCGCCCCCCAACGGCTTCGGACGGTGGTTCCGTCCGGATGGACGAATTATCCGACTGATCCAACTGTGTGGTATGGTCCCCTCCTGATTTTATGGCAGTGACCATTTCTGGAGACTCACCGGGTTGTGTCACACTCGATACTGCTACAGCCGTCCCACTAGCTGCGATCAACAGACTTAGGAGTACTATCCCCAGTATTGCAGTTGTATCTTTCATGTGGGATCGCGGTTTCCGGTATTCATCGTTTGTCTAACGGTTGTAATACTTCTCGGATGTGTATTATCTCTTACCGTTCCCTGAGTTTCCGTTTTTTCGACCCGAACCATTCCCACGACCCTGCCCGTTCCCATTGTTTCCAGAACCTGGCTCGAAGACGGTCACTGATCCTCGACCTCGGAAGAACCCATCCGGTACGCTGCCGATGATCTGGGGCTTAGCATCATCCCACCGATCGTTCCGATAATTCACTCCCGGAATAAATTCACTGTAACGTAGGTTTTTTCGTCGGCTGTTTCGATGGATGGTTCTCGCACGAATCTAAACTGGTCGTCGAATTGGGTCGAAAAGCCGCGAGACAACCCTGCTCGAAGAATAATCCACTGCTGCTCTACTGGCTGCAGTACTTCCGAAAATTCACGCCGCCGCAGTCGCCGAAAGCGCCGCCTCGATGTCGTCGCCGATCTCCTCGATCAGATCTGGTACGGCTGTCTCGACGACGTCGGTCATCCCCTCGCCGTACTCGAAAGGGTTCTCGACCTCGATGGCGAAGATGGTGATCTCGGGCATGGACTGGCCCATCGCCTCGCCGAGCGTCTGGAGCGTCCCGAGTCCGACGTTGTGGGTCGCCAGCCCGCCGGATTCGTCGCTCGGTTCGACCTCGCTGGGGGAGAACTCGTAGTAGTCGCCGGGCGTCCCCCCGTCGGTCTTGATCGCGTCGACGAGGAACACCTGATCGTACCCGCTGAGTTCCTGGATGAGCATGAGGCGGCCGGACGTGTAAGTCTCGACGTCCAGCCGGTCGCCGAAGCGCTCTTCGAGCGCTTCAGTGACTTCCAGGCCGACCACGTCGTCGCGCTTGATGTCGTTTCCGAGGCCGAGTAGCAGTGCGTTCATGATGTGGTGAGTGTGTGCTGTCGCGGGCTGGCGTCAGCGGGTGATCGTCTCGACGGTCTCGCCGTTCTGTTCGAGTTCGAGTTCCAGGGGCATGTCGCCGATCGCGTGTGTCGAACACGACAGACACGGGTCGTAACACCGGATGACGCTCTCCATCTTGTTGAGGATCCCCTCCGGGATCTCGGGGCCGTCGATGAACGTCTCGGCGGCGGAGGTGACACCCTTGTTCATCGCGCCGTTGTTGTGCGTGGTGGCGACGATGAAGTTCGCGTTCTCGACCGTGCCGCCGTCGTCGATGGTGTACTCGTGGATGAGCGTCCCGCGCGGGGCTTCGATGACGCCGACGCCCGTTCCCGCCTTGGGTTTGGTCGGGACGTTCGTGATCCCGTCGTAGACGTCGTCGTCCTCGAGGAGTTCCTGGATGCGCTCGACGCAGTACAGCATCTCGATGAGGCGCGCCCAGTGGTAGTACGTCGAGCGCTCGTGGACCGCCCCGTCGGCGGCGTCCATGAATTCGACCCACTCCTCGCGGGCCTGTGGGGTCGAGATGTCGTCGACGGCGTTCAGCCGCGCGAGCGGCCCGACGCGGTACTGGCCGTCCTCGAAGCCCCGTTCCTTGTAGTAGGGGAACTTGAGATAGCTCCACTCCTTGGAACGCTCGGCGATGACGTCCCGATAGTCGCCGTCGTCGATCTCTTCGAGTCGGTCGCCCGCCTCGTCGACCAGGCGAATGTCCCCGTCGTAGTGTTCGAGGCCACCCTCCTCGGTCACCAGGCCCATGTAGCCCGTCGGGTAGGTGGCATAATCCAGCGTGTCGTCGTCCATCTCCGCGAAGATGTCCTCGAGGAGGTCGATCGTCTCCCGGACGTACCCGGCGAGTGGCTGGCTCTCCTCGAGCAGTTCCTCACCGTCTTTCCGACCGAGCGTGTTCGAGACGCCACCGGCGACCGCGAAGTCGGGGTGGACCTTCTTCTCGCCCAGCGCGGCGATGACATTCTGGCCGAAGCTCCGAAGGTCGATCCCGCGTTCGGCCAGCTGTGGGTTCTCTTCGAGGACCCCCTCGATGTTGCGTTCGGCGGGATCGGCGTCGTAGCCAAGCACCAGGTCGGGACTCGAGAGGTAGAAGAAGCTCAGTGCGTGACTCTGGAGGACCTGGCCCATGTGGAGTAGTTCCCGGAGCTTGTGGGCGCTCTCGGGGACGTCGGCGTCCATGACGTCGTCGGCGGCCTTCGCCGCGGCCAGCTGGTGGCTGACCGGGCAGATGCCACAGATGCGGGCGGTGATTTCGGGCATCTCCCAGATGGGACGGCCCTCGACGAACTCCTCGAAGCCACGGAACTCCGTGACGTGGAACTGTGCGTCCTCGACGCTCCCCTCGTCGTCGAGGTGGATGGTGATCTTGCCGTGCCCCTCGACGCGCGTGACCGGATCGATGACTTCCTTCTTGCTCATTTGTATCTCCTCAGTCGTACTGTAGTTTCTCGCCTTCGATCTCGGGGGTCTCCCCACGAGCCAGCGCTTCGAGGCTCTCCTTCATCACGTCTGCGTCCGGTGGACACCCGGGCACGTAGACGTCGACGTCGATGAACTCGTCGAGCGGTCTGGCCTCCTCGAGGAGTTCCGGAACGCCTTCGTCGTCGCCGAAGGGCACCTCGCTCTCGTCGTCGGCCTCGCCCATGAAGGTCTCTTCTAACATCTCGTCGCGGTCCTGGTAGTTTCGCAGGGACATGATCCCGCGCAGCGCGGCGCAGTCGCCCCAGGCCACGACGGTGTCGCAGTTCTCCCGGAGCTCTTCGGCGACTTCGACGTTTTCCTCGTTGGTGACGACGCCCTCGGCGATGCCGACGTCGGCCTCCGGGACGCCCTTCTCGTCGACGATCATGTGACTCGCGACGATGTCGACGTCCTCGACCAGCTCCACGAGGCCGTGATCGACGTTCAGAAACTCCATGTGACACCCCGAACAGCCGCCCAGACACACCGTCGCGACGGTCGTCCGGTCGTCGTTGCGGGCGTCAGCTTCAGTCTGTGCGCTCATGCGGCCACCTCCTGAAGCGCCGCAATGACGTCGAGATCGGCGTCGACCGCCCCGCGCGGTTCGAGCACGCGATCGACCGGCCGTTGCTCGCCGTCGGCGTCGACGATCGTCCCCTCGCGCTCGAACCAGTCGAGCGCCGGGAGGACCACGTCGGCGATGTCGGTCAGCGCCGACTCGCGGGTCGCCTGGGCGATCACGGTGTCAGCCTGCCGGGCCACCTCGATCGCTCGATCCAGGTCCTCGTCGCGATCGTCGCCGGCCAGCAGGTACGCGACCTCGGCCGGTTCGTCGACGCCGTCGGCCACGACGTCGGCGCGGTTGACACCCCGGTCGAGACTCACGATCTGACTCTCGGTCATCGCCGCCAGCCCGTAGGCATCGACGAGTGCGTCTGCGTCCTCGATCTCGGGGCCGAGCACGACGACGCTCTCTTCGGCGTCCAGGGTGCGGGTCGCGGCCTCGGCCACGCCCGCGATCGGCGACGCGCTGCCGCCGTCGGCCATCGCGCCCGCAGCCTCCGCGGTAGCCTGGGCCAGCGGCGAGCCGACGGTCAGGCTGTCGTCGCTGAAGCGTTTCAGGCGATCCTCCTCGCCGTCGACGGTGACCAGGTCGGCCCCGTCTTTCGCCGCGCGGCGGACGTACGACGCCGCCACGGGGTGACTGTCGACGATCGAGGTATCGTAGACGACGATCCCTTCCGCGTCGAGGATATCTTCGATCGACTCGGCTTGCAGGTCCGCATGGCCGTCGGCGGCCAGTTCCTCGCGGATCGCCGCCTCGGTGGCCCGGCGCTTTGCCCCGGGGATCTCGAGAGCGGCCTCGAGGGTGTCCATCGCCTCCGCGAACGCGTCCAGGGTCTCGGTCGGCAGTCGATCGGAAGCGACCGCGTTGACCGAGTTGGCGTCGGCGAGTTCCGCGCTGGCCGTCTCGATGGCCGTGTCGAGATCGACCGTCTCGCCGTCGACTCGCGGCTCGGTGATCCGCTCCCGACGGTCGTCGAGGAGTTCGAAGCGACCCATCTCACACAGCTGGCCGCCGTCCGCGCCGCCTTCGACGCCTTCGATCTTGACGATCCGGCCGGAGTTGGTGTAGACCGCCAGTTCACAGCCGACCGAACACTCGCTGCAGGTCGTCGTCTCGACCTCGCAGTCCCGCTCGCGGCCCTTGTAGGCGCTGAGCGGGCTGTACAGCGTCCCCGTCGGGCAGGCCTGCACGCAGGCGCCACAGGAGGTACAGGAGGATTCGCCGAGCGGGACGCCCGAATCGGCGATGATCGTCGTCTCGCGGCCGCGATTGCCGAAGTTCAGCGTGTCGTTGGCGACGACTTCCTCGCAGGTCCGGATGCACCGACCGCAGCCGATACACCGGTCGAGATCCATCGTGATGTACTCGCTGGAGGTGTCCGGCTCGATGTCCTTGTACTCGAGTGGGAAGCGATCGCTGTCGAGGCCGGCGCGGTTGAACATGGCCTCGAGTTCGCAGTCGCCCTCCATCTCGCAGTACATGCAGTAGTGGTTCTCCTCGGTGAACATCAGCTCGAGAATCGTCCGGCGCTGCTCCCAGAGGTCCTCGGTGTCGTACTCGATCTCCATGCCGTCGGCGACGGCGGTCGTACAGGCGGTCTCGCGGCGCTCGCCGTCGACGTCGACCAGACACATCCGGCAGGCACCGACGTTCGTCAGGTCGGCGTAGGCACACAGCGTCGGGATGTCGATGCCCACCCGCTCTGCAGCCTCAAGGATCGTCTCGCCCTCGCGTGCCTGTACCTCCTGACCGTCGATGGTCAGGGTGACGCCGTCGTCGATCTCGTCTGGACTTGCTGACTCGCTCATTGTTCAACCCCTCACCTCGATGGTGTCGACCGGACACGCCTCGACGCACTGCCCACAGCCGATACAGGCTGCGGGGTCGATCTCGTGGACCTCGCCCGGTTCGCCCGCGATGGCGTCGACCGGACAGGCGTCGGTACACTGCTGGCAGCCGATGCACTCGTCGGGGATGATCTTGTACGTCCCCGCGTGTTCGCCACTGCCGAGTTCGCAGTCCCCGGCGGGACACTCCTCGTCTTCGACGTGGGCGCGGTACTCGTCCTCGAAGTAATCCAGTGTACTCATCACCGGGTTGGCCGCGGTCTGACCCAGGCCACACAGCGACATCTCCTCCATTGACTCGCCCAGCGACCGGAGTTCGGCGATGACGTCGGGGTCGGCCTCGCCGTCGGTGATCGCCTCGAGCATCTCGAGCATCTGAGTGGTGCCGTACCGACACGGCGGGCACTTCCCGCAGGACTCGTCGACGCTGAAATCGAGGAAGAACCGCGACTGGTCGACCATACAGGTCGACTCGTCCATGACGATCATCCCACCGGAGCCCATCATCGACCCCAGTTCCATCAGCGTCTCGTAGTCGATGGGCGTCTGGGCGTGCTCGCGGGGGATGACACCGCCGGAGGGGCCCCCCGTCTGGACGGCCTTGAACTCGCCGCCGGTGGTCCCGCCCCCGATCTCGAAGACGACCTCCTCCAAGCGGGTGCCCAGGGGTACCTCGACGAGGCCGGTGTTCTCGACGTCGCCGGTGACCGAGAACACCTTCGTCCCGCCGGACTCCTCGGTGCCGATGTCGGCGAACCACTCCGCGCCGTTGCGGACGATTGCGGGCACGTTCGCCCACGTCTCGACGTTGTTGACGTTGGTCGGCTCGGCCCACAGCCCCTCGTCGGCGGGGTACGGTGGCCGTGGCCGGGGCATCCCGCGACCCCCTTCCAGGGAGTTGATCATCGCGGTCTCCTCGCCGCAGACGAACGCCCCCGCGCCCTTCTTGATCTCCAGGTCGAAGTCGAAGCCCTCGCCGAAGATGTCCTGGCCCAGCAGGCCGGCCTTTCGGGCCTGCTCGATGGCGTGCTGGAGGCGCTCGATCGCGAGGGGGTACTCCGCGCGCACGTAGATGTACCCCTTCTCCGCGCCCAGGGCGTACCCCGCGATGGTCATGCCCTCGAGCACCGCATAGGGATCGCTCTCCAGCAGCGTCCGGTCCATGTACGCGCCGGGGTCACCCTCGTCGGCGTTACAGATGAGGTACTTCAGCCCGGCGTCGTTGCCGGCGAGGAACTCCCACTTCATCCCCGTCGGGAAGCCACCGCCACCGCGACCCCGGAGGTTCGATTCCTTGATCTCTTCGATGACTTCCGTCGGCGACCCCTCCGAGAGTGACTCCCAGAGCGCAAAGTAGCCGTCCCGGGCGACGTACTCTTCGAGGCTCTCGGGGTCGACGAGACCGCTGTTGCCCAGCACGACCCGTTGCTGGGACTCGTAAAAGGGGACCTCGTCGATATGTGGGACGCCGTGGTCGTGGTCGCAGTCCTCGGCGTGGCTCCTGGCGGCGAGGGCCCCTTCTTGGGGCAACTTACCGTCTTCGACCGCACTCGCCAGCCGACTCGCGTCGGCCTCGGTGACGTTCTCGTAGATGATCGAGACGCCGTCGGGACGAATGACTTCGACGAGTGGTTCGCGGTCACAGAAGCCCATGCAGCCGGTCTTCTCGACCGTGGCGTCCTCGCTCGGCCCGAGTTCGGCCGACAACAGGCCGTAAACGTCGTCGGCCCCGGCGGCTTTCCCACAGGAGGACATCCCGACGAGGACCTTCGTCTTCTCCGGGTACAACGACTGTTCGCCCTCGGTCTGTAAGTCGGCCAGGTCGTCTTCGGTACGAACGCGACGTGGTTCGGTGAGTACAGTTGACATTCCTAATTCCTCCTATCGGTATTCCTCGATGACCTCGTCGACCTCGTCTGGCTGGACGTCACCGTAGACCTCGTCGCCGACCATAACGGCGACAGCGAGGCTACACGCACCGATACACCGGACGTGGTCGACGGTGAACTGGCCGTCGTCGGTGACCTCTTCGAGGTCGACGTCGAGTTCGTCACAGAAGGCCTCGGAAACCTCGTCGGCCCCCTTTACGTGACAGGCCGTCCCCGTACAGACCTTGATCGTGTGGTCGCCACGGGGCTCCATGTGGAACTGCGAGTAAAACGAGGCCGTCCCGTAGACGTGGGCCATCGACGTCCCGGTGTGTTCGGCGATGAGTTCCATCGTGAACTTCGGCAGGTATCCATACGCCTCCTGGACGTCCTGCAACGCCGGAATGACCCCTTCCTTGGCAGTCGGAACGTCGACGAGGATCTCCCGGACCGTCGCTACCTCCTCGTCACAGACGTCCCCGACCCCGGCGTCGGCCGGAATGACGCCCGAATCAGCCCCAACGTCGGACTCCTCCGACCGCAATGACTGTTTGACGCGGTCTAGCGTTGCCATATGGGTAGTACTTACCGGTACTTCATGTAAAGGAATGTACCGTATTCCCACTGCTTGAAAATATATATGGTAGAATGTGATAGACTGATCACGAATCAACATCTAACGAGCGATTTTGGCCAGTTCGACTATTCACAGCCCGAGAACAAACATATTCGTCGATCGGATCTCAGAGTTGAAGAAAAATCACAAACGAGGTGTCGTCCCAGCGACCGCAATGCAAGCGCAAAAAGCGTTAAGCGGCGTCCACGAGAAAGGGCGCTATGCCGCCGTCTCGTCGAGTTCTCGCGTTAGTCGGTCTGTTCGGTGGGATAGCCGCACTCGCCGTCCTCACATTGTGGAGTGTCTTCGGGACGGTCTTTTTCGCCATCACAGTCGCGTACGTCCTGTATCCGATCCGTCGCCGGCTCGCGGCCAGCGGCGTCGGAGCACGTATCGCTGCCGGCGTGAGCACTGCTGTGGCGTTCGTCGTAGCGCTGGCCGTGCTGGCACCGATCGGGTACGCCGTCTACGCCAGGCGATCGACGTTCTTCGCGATTCTCTCGGACATCCCACAGGAGTTCTCGCTGACAGTCCTCGAGCGGACCTACGCGGTCGACGTCTCGACAGTCTTCGAGACGGCACAGCAGACGGCCGAGGGACTGGCGATCGACGCGGCGAGTGCCGCGCCCGCGCTCGCGTTGAAGTTCTTCCTGTTCGTCCTGCTGGTGTACGCACTCTTACTCAAGCCGACGATGCCCGCACGGGCCCTCCACCGGACTGTCCCCGCCGAGTATCACGACATCCTCGCGGCGTTACACGAACGGCTCCGGGACACGCTCTATGGCATCTATATTCTCCAGGGGGCGACGGGGGCCGGGACGTTCCTCATCGCGCTTCCGGTCTTTTTCGCGCTGGGCTACGACGCGACAGTCACGCTCGCAGTGTTGAGTGGGATCTTGCAGTTCGTGCCGATCATCGGCCCGAGCGTCCTAATCGGCGTTCTGGTGCTCGCCGAAGTGTTCGCCGAGAACGTGACGGGTGCGATCCTCGTCGGCACAGTGGGGCTCGTCTTCATCGCCGGATTGCCGGACGTGCTCATTCGGCCGCGGCTCTCAGAACTCACTGCCGACCTGCCGGGGAGCCTCTACTTCATCGGGTTCACTGGCGGGGTCCTCTCGTTGGGGGCGATCGGCATCATCGCCGGGCCTGTCGTGGTGGCGCTACTCGCGGAGTCCGTCGAGTTGTTGGCCTCTGAACAGCACCCCGACGCCGTGGAGACCACAGAGTCCTGATCGACACCCTGCCAGGACCGACGGCGATCGCTACACCCCCGTCTCGATCGGTTCGCCCGCCGCCGCCCACTCCGTGAGACTCCCCTCGTAGAACGCCACGTCGTCGTAGCCCAGGTGCCGGAGGACGACGTAGGTGTGGCTGATCCGCCGGGCCGTGTTGCAGTAGAGCACGATCCGGGAGTCGAGCGTGATGCCCGCGGATTCGAGGAGCGTCTCGATCTCCTCGCGAGGTTTGAGTCCCCGTGTCTCGTCGTCGACGAGCGTCCGCCAGTCGAGTTGGACGGCTCCCGGGATGTGGCCCTCCTCGTACTCTTCTCGCTCGCGCGTATCGACGATCACCGCGTCGGTATCGATCGCCGCCGCGACGGTTTCGCGACCGACCAGCGGCGACTCGGCCGGTCGCTCGATCTCGTAGTCGGTCCGTGTCACGTCTGGCGACTCGTCGGTCGTCTCCCGTTCGCGTTGCCAGGCGCTGAAGTCACCATCCAGGAGGTGAAGCCGGCCCGGATCGTGACCGTACAACTCGGCGGTCACGAGAAAGCGCGCGGCGAAGACGCCGTGGGTGTCGTCGTAGGCGACAATGTCGTCCGCAGCGGTGATTCCAGCCGCCGAGAGCAAGTCGGCGAAGACGTCCGCGCCGGGGAGCATGCCCGCGTCGCCCTCGCTGGCCCGGAACGAATCGAAGGGGATCGACACCGCATCGGGGAGGTGCCCGATCCCCTCGTACTCCCAGGCATCGCGGACGTCGACGACGTGAACGGCTTCGAGGCGGTCGGCGAGCCACCCCACCGAGACGAAATCTGTCATGGCCGAGTGTTCGCGTGCGTCGGGTTTGAACGTGTGGCCCTCACCCTCGACTGCCAGTGCTCCGAGATGGCGGCAACACCTGCACCATCTGGGTGGCCGGGGCCGCCTCGCACACGACGACGGCGACCCGGTACCCGATTCCGTCAGTCCGGGTGAGATGGCATCGACCGCCAGACGGCAACACCTGCCCCTACGGCCGAGGAGTGGCCGTACCTGCCGTTACGTCAGCGTCTTTATGGGTATCGCCTGTAGAGAGGATTGCATCATGACTGAGTACGCAAACGACGTTCTCGTCTCGGCGGAGTGGGTCGAGAACAACCGTGACGCATTCGAGAGTGACGATCCCGGCCACCGGCTCGTGGAAGTGGACGTGGACACGGAGGCCTACGAGGAAGCCCACGCACCCGGCGCAGTCGGGTTCAACTGGGAGAGCCAGTTGCAGGACCAGACGACGCGGGACATCCTGCGCAAGGACGACTTCGCGGACCTGCTGGGTTCCCATGGCATCAGCGACGAGTCGACGGTCGTCCTCTACGGTGACAACTCCAACTGGTTCGCCGCCTACGCCTACTGGCAGTTCAAGTACTACGGCCACGACGACGTCCGACTCCTCGACGGCGGTCGCGAGTACTGGGTCGAGAACGACTATCCCACGACGGACGAGGTGCCTGACTTCCCGGCTGTCGAGTACGAGGCAAGCGGGCCGCGTGAGTCCATCCGCGCGTATCGCGAAGACGTCGAGAACGCGATCGAGCGCGGCGTCCCGCTCGTCGACGTCCGGAGCCCCGAGGAATACAGCGGTGAGATTCTCGCGCCGCCGGGTCTCCAGGAGACCGCCCAGCGCGGCGGCCACGTCCCGGGTGCCCAGAACATCTCCTGGGCGGCCGTCACGAACGACGACGGCACGTTCAAGGACTTCGACGAGCTGGCAGAGCTCTACGGCGAGTACGGCATCGACGGGGACAGTACGACCGTCGCGTACTGCCGGATCGGCGAGCGCTCCTCGGTCGCCTGGTTCGCTCTGCACGAGTTGCTGGGCTACGAGGACGCCATCAACTACGACGGCTCCTGGACCGAGTGGGGCAACCTCGTCGGGGCACCTGTCGAGACCGGTAGCGGCGACTGACGCGAGTGCCCGCGTCACTGGTTGCAAACCACGAATCGTGTGGTTCCAGTCGGGAACGGAACGAATACTCTTTCCATTCGGGGGACGTGACATCGCGTATGG
Source organism: Halorhabdus tiamatea SARL4B (assembly GCF_000470655.1). NCBI lineage: Archaea > Methanobacteriati > Methanobacteriota > Halobacteria > Halobacteriales > Haloarculaceae > Halorhabdus > Halorhabdus tiamatea. The sequence goes on along the minus strand of NC_021921.1, from coordinate 1,896,826 downwards.
CCGAAAAATCCGATTTCGGACGAGAGCTCGAATCCCAGACGGACGCGTATCTCGAGCGACTCGACGACTGTCTCGGGTTGCTCCCACAGTTGCTCGAAGAGTACGAGAACGGCGAGGACTACGCGGCGACGGTCGAGCGCATCGGCGACTTGGAGAGCGAGGGCGATACGATGATCCGCTCGATCATCAGCTCGATCACGAACTCGGACCCCGAGGACATGGGGCTGCTCAACACCCGGATCAACTACAACCAGTCGGGACTCATCGAGTTCTACAAGCAGGTCGACTCGCTGGCGAACGTCACCGAACGCATCGCCGACGAGATCGCCATGATGCAGCCGCCGACTGACACCGAGTGCTACCAGGGACTGCGCGAGATGGCCGAACACGTCGCGGACATGACCGAGACTCTGGAGGAGGTCGTCGAACGGTTCGTCCACGGGCTCGGAACGACCAGCGGCTCGGACACCCTCTACGGTGAGATCAAGGCGATCCGGGACATGGAGAGCCGGTGCGATTCGATCAAAAACGACGTCATCCGGACCGCCTTCGCCGACGAGGAGACTGCGGAGGCGCTGATGTACCGCGAACTCGCGATCCTCTTCGACGACCTCGCCAACACGATGGAAGACGTCACCGATCAGATCATCGTCATCGCCAGCGACGAGCCGGGGCTGGTCACCGAGGTCGATCCGAGCGAGGAGTGATCCCGTCGGCGACACCACGACTGTCGGCACGAAGAGCCGCGACCATCGGATTTTATCGTTCAGGAAGAAAAACGGCCAACCGCATGACTGACGACAACCCGCTGGCGGACGCACGCGTTCGCAGGCTGATCGGCCTCTCCGGCGCTGCCGTCCTCGCGGCCGTCGCGATCCTGTTTCTGGAGGGATCACTCCGATGGATCGTCCTCGGCGTCGCCGCCCTCGACGCAATCGTGACCCCCTACATTCTGAAACAGGCAGTCGAGAACGACGACGAGAGCGAAGAGGAGGTCGACGAGTACGGATTCTCGAGGTGACTACCCGAGTCCAGTGGCTCACGCCGACGCGGGTATACGGTGTCGATCTCGAGCGATCTTTCTGCGCAAAAACGGTGGCCAGCCACGCTGCCAGCAACCCTCAGAATACGTGCAGGCCGTGGGCTTCTCGTCCGTGCTCGAGCAGGTCCTCCGTCGTCTCGAAGGACTCACCACAACTGCACGTGTGATACCCCGACTGGGTTTGCTGGCTTGTCGCCATACTCAACAGTGAGAGCCGGATCGTAATAATTGTTTATTAATGTTTGTTACCGATGCACATACGTCGCGGTATGCAAACACAATATTCTGTGGGCAGAGCCGGTCTGTGATATTTAGAAAAAGACCACGATATTCACCCAGAAAATAAGACGATCGTGTGATTCGAATTGCCACCGACGACGGGGAATACGATCGCCGTGTCGAGACGGAAGATGACAGTTCTTATAGCCGACCTCGGCCAATCTCCCGCAATGACAGTCTTCGGAATCGTGGGGCTGCCCGGCAGCGGCAAGAGCGAGGCCGCCGCGGTGGCCCGCGCACTGGACGTGCCGGTCGTCACGATGGGCGACGTGATCCGGGGAGCGTGTCGTGACCGCGGGCTGGACCCGGCGACGCATCACGGCGAGGTCGCCAAAGCGCTGCGCGAGGAGAACGGGCCGGCCGCCATCGCCGTGGCCTCGCTTCCCCACATCGAAGACGCACTCGAAGAACGCGAGCACGTGGTCGTCGACGGTATCCGCTCGGACGTCGAGGTCGAACGCTTCCAGGCAGCTTTCGGCGAGGACTTCCTGCTCGTCAGTGTCGAGGCACCCTTCGAGACGCGGGCGAAGCGACTCGACCTGCGGGGGCGGGACGCCGCGGTCGAGGACGGCGGCGAGAGCCTCGCGGACCGCGACGAGCGCGAACGCGGCTTCGGCATGGGTACGGCGATGGAGATGGCCGACGTCACGATCGAGAACGTCGACAGCCTCGATGACTTCCAGGAACGCATCGAGACGCTGCTGACAGACGGCCCGTCGGCGCTCGCGGCGGACGACCGCGTCGAACTCGTGGAGGGAGACCGATGAGCGAGGGTTTCATCGAGGTGGACGCATGAGCGAGGTCTACAGCGTCGACGTCGAGATCACGGCCCCCGTCTACGATACGGAAGTGACCGACCGGGTCGCCGACGCGATCACGAACGTCTTCCCGAACGCCGACGTCGAGCAGCGACCGGGCGAACTCCACGCCGAGGCCCACGACCTCGAACACTTCTCGGAACTCCTCCACCGGCGGGAGATCCTCGATACGGCCCGGGGCGTGTTCTTCGACAATCTTCAGGGGGATCGGTTCAGCTTCACACTGAAAAAGCAGGCGGCCTTCGAGGGCGTGGTGACGTTCTCGGTGGGCGAACCCGACGAACTCGGCGAGATCCACGTCAGCGTCCGTGTCCAAGAGCCCGACGTAGAGTCGTTCATCGACCATATCGCACCGCCGACCCGGGACGGCCGGCCGGTCGATCCCGAGGGAAGTACCTAAAACTACGTCAATTCACGCCCATATACCACCGTCTCGTTGACAGTGAGTGAACGTCCGATCAAACCGACCGATTCTAAGGCCCCCGGTTCCTGTGTGGAGGTATGCGTATCGCCGTCATCGCGGACGTTCACGCGAACAAAGTGGCACTGGAGGCGGTCGCGGGGGACATGCCCGAGGTCGACGGGATCGTCTGTGCGGGGGACGTCGTCGGGTACAACCCCTGGCCCGAGTTCTGCGTCGACTGGGTCCGGGAGCGCGACGTGCCGACCGTCCAGGGCAACCACGACCGGGCAGTCGCCACGGGGGCGTATTCCGGCTTCAACAAACTGGCCGAGGCCGGCGTCGAGTACACCCGCGAACAGCTCTCCGAGACGGACCGCGAGTGGCTCGGGGACCTGCCGACCGAGCGCACGCTCTTCGACGGTCGCCTCAAGGTCGTCCACGGCCATCCCGACGATCCCGATCACTACACCCGTCCCTCGGAGTTCAGCCCCGGGCTCCTCGGCGAAGAGGACGTCCTGGTGCTGGGCCACACCCACGTCCAGAGTCACGAGAAGTACGGCGACGGGATCGTCCTGAACCCGGGCAGCGTCGGTCAGCCGCGCGACCGGGATCCGGGCGCGGCCTACGCCCTACTCGATCTCGACGCGATGACCGTCGAGCAGCGCCGCGTGCGCTACGACGTCGGCGCGGTGATGGACGCCGTCGACGAGGCGGGCCTCCCGCGGCGGATCGGCACCCGACTGTCGCGCGGGCAGTGACGGCTTCGACGGGAGCGGTGACGTTATTCGTCGGCGACGGCCGCTGCCGTCCGCTTGCCGCCGGCGATCCGCCCGACGATCCCGGCCCGACTCATGAAACTCGCACAGATCTCGATCCCGTCCGGGAGCGCGAGGTCGTCGAGTGCGGCCCACGAGCGGTCGTAGGCCGGCATGCCGGGCCGGAGGACGGCCGCGTCGAGCACCGTCGCCGCCGCGCCGGTGACCGTCTCGAACTCCTCGGCCGCTCGCCGTCCGATGACCGCGGGATCGGCATCCAGGAACTCCGAATCGCCGCTGCCGACGTAGGACGTGAACACGCCGTCGCGGCCGAGCATACTGTGGTTCCAGGTGCTGCCGTCCGTCTTGAAGCCGTCGTCGATGATGTGAAAGCCGTGGCCCGTCCCGTCGAACGCCGAGTGGAGATGAACGACGCCGATCGGGTTGTAGGCGAACTGGCTGACTGTTTCGGCGGCCTCGGGATCGCTATCTTCGAGCAGCGCGGCCGTCGTCGGGCCTGGCGTGGTGAACACCACGGTCTCGGCCCGCTCGGTCCCGTCCGCTGTGTTGACGAGGTACTCGTCACCGTCCGGTTCGACCCCGGTCACGGGCGTCTCGAGGTCGACCGATTCCGCGTGGGCCTCGTACATCGCTTCCGGGAGGCGCTGGAGACCGTCCTCGAAGGAGACGATCGGCGGCGTCTCGACGCCTTCAAGCAACTTCTTCACCATGAAAACCAGCAGGCTGCCCTCGACGCCGAAGCGATCGAGCGCCTTGCCAAGCGAGTACTCGACGTACATGTCGTCGGCGTCGGTGCCGTAGAGACCGCTGTAGAGCGGCCCCGCGAAGCGCGTGGCGACCTCGCTTCCGAACTTCCGCGTGAGGTAGGCCCCGACAGTTTCGTCCGGCTTCGCCCCGCCGGTCAGCGGTTCGAGCAGGACGCGGGCTTTCCCGGGCCACGAGAGGAGATCCGTCGTGATCGCGTCCCGCACCGACAGCGGCATCCGACGGAGCTTCCCGTCGTAGTAGGCAAAGAGGGGCTGGTCGTCGTCGCCGACGAGCAACTCGTCGCCGAGATCCAGCGTCTCGACCAGCGATTCGACGGGTTTCGAGAGGCGGAGTCGCTGCGGTCCCCGTTCGAGGACGTGACCGTCGACGGTCGTCGACCGGACGATGCCGCCCGGCTGGGCCGACGCCTCGAACGTTTTGACGTCGGCTCCCTTCTGTGCGAGGAAGTGCGTCGTCGAGAGTCCGGACATTCCGGCCCCGATGACGGCGACCGTCATCGGTTCACCTCGGGGGTCTCCGGCGACGACAGCGTCCGCATGGATTCGTCGATCATACCTCCGGACTACACGTTGCTCGTATTAATTCCCACTGGAAGGCTCCGGATCGGCGTTCTCACCCACGGTGGTCGAGTGGCTCGACCAACTGCCAGACGTCTGCCTCGGGATCGAGCCGATGGGGTTCTGCACCTCGGTCCGTCAGGATACCCGCGTGATAGAGCATCGCTTTCAGTTGGAAGACCGTCGGTGCGTGATAGACGTTCCCGTCTCTCAGTGCTGACTCTCTGAGCTCCCCATCCTCGTTGAGGACGCGCGAGCGGGCCGCATCGCTCCCGCGGACGAACAGTTCGACGGTGAACGTCGGATGGTGGACGTGGAGCCAGGTGACCAGCTCGACGAGCGACGGTTCGGGGATGCCGTCGTCGTGCATCGTCTGGAGCTCGGAGACGATGAGTTTCGTGGCCGGATACGACCACAGCACTCGTCTGGTGAGTTGGCCCCACTCTGGAGCCAGTTCGGAGAATCGCGTCCGTGACCCCTGCCAGGCCTCGAACGCCGCGAGCGCGTCCGCGACGGTCCCGTATCGGTGGCGGGCGAACCGCACCACCTCGCTGCCCAGCGGAGTGAGCGTGGTGCCGTCGGGATCCGCGTCGACGAGCCCCAGGAACGCCGCGCCCTGTCTGGCCCCGTCCGTGGCGCTGACGACGTGTTTCGCGAGCACTTCGTCGGTCGGATCTGGATGATACAGCGCGAGCGGGTAGGCGAGGTAGTTCTTCGGGTGGTTGAGACTGAAGGACTTCTCGGCGACGCCCTGGGCCGTCGCCTGGAATCGGATCGCCGACGCCGCCTCGACCGTTCGATTGCCGACGACGCGGGGGACTTCGAGTGCATCGACCGTCCCACCGGCGTCGACACCCAGGACGCCGACGTTGAGTTCGCGCGCGAGCGTCTGGGCAGAGTTGGAGATCGCCGGCTTCGGGGCGGCGACGTACGCCGCGTTCGCCTCGTTGAGTCGATCGTACGCCTGGACGACCCCCCGCTCGACGTCGACCGTCCGGTCGCCCGTGTAGCCCTTCGCCTCGAGTGCGACCAGCGGCGGGTCGTCGCCGAAGCGCTCGACGGCGAGTAACGCTGATTCGAGCCGTCGCACGCCGAGCAGGTCGGGATACCCCGAGCCGACCTGGACGTGATTGAAAGGGGCCAGTTGCTCACGGACGGCCGGCTCGATGGGTTCGCCGGCGAGCCACTCCTCGCTGGCGAACTGCGTGTCCACGACCGCGTATGTGTCCGCTGCCGTCGGCTCGGGAAACAGCCGCTGTTTCGCGTGGGCGAGCACCCGGGGCTCGGACAGCAACGCCTTCGTGGCCATACACTCTCCAACGTGAAACGGCGTCAAGAACCTTCGGCCGGCGGCTCCCAGAAGACCTGTCCGGCCGGCCGGTGGCTCGCGTCCGGCGGTTCCCCGGAGTCCTGTCGGGTCGACCGGTGGCTCGCGTCCGGCGGCTCGGTCCGCACGCGATTAGGTGCGAATCGATCCGACGGTGACGAACAGCGCCATCGCGACCGACACGATCGCGACGCCCCACCCGCTCGCGATGACCATCCCTTCAGTCAGGGCGGGGAACTGTTCGACGATCGAAACGAAGACCTGGACGTCGAGGACGACGATCACGACCGCACCCACCACGTCGAAAACGAGGTCGATCGCCGTATCGCGCCAGCCGTAGTGGACGAGGACCGGATCGACGTCGAGCCGATCGGCGACGTCGCGGGCCACGAGCTCGATCAGCTCCCAGAAGACGCCGATAGCAAACGTCGTGGCGACGGTTATCGCACCGACGCCCACTACTGGTGTGCGCGCTGGTACGGACGGGACGGCGACGAGCAACGCGGCGTAGAAAAACGCCGCGACGAGCGCTGCCGAGATGGTATGCGTGAGGTGATCCCACCACCACGTCGAGTCGTACAGTCCGAGCATGCCGATCGAGTGGAGGAATCCGGCGACGCCGAGCCAGACTGCGAGCAGCGGGTCGAGGGCGAGTGGCTCGCCCACTGCACGAAAGCCGAGTTCCAGGGCCGTCGGGACCACGGCGAGTGCGAGCGACGCCAGGGCGTTGACGGCGGCCGGGACGTTTCGACGGCGGACGGCGACGACCAGCAGTCCGAGGATCGCCCCCTGGAGCGAGAGTGCGAGGAAGGTGAGGAAATCGAACACCGTAGCTCAGCCCAGTACGTCGATGATAACTCCCGGTAACCCCATGAGTCTACCGGCGACACCGTGACTGTCCACTTCGGGGACTGGACGGAAGCCGGTCGTTCGGGATGGCCCGCCGGAACGGTCGTAACTCGGCCATCCGCCCAACCGGACAGTCGATCTCCCCGGTCAATCGGACATATTCGAACCGAACGCTTCCGGGTGGGCGTCGCGATAGCGTGACGGGACGGCCGACCGCACGTCCTCGGGGAGCCGCGGGCCGATGACGTCGAGGGCGCGGACGGCGACGCTCGGCAGGTATCGACGGACGGCGGCGTAGACGCCCGCGACCGCCAGCGCCGCGAGCACCGCCCAGCTGAGGGGCCCGTCGATCGAAAACAAGAGTGGGACCGCGAGCGCGCCCGACAGGACGAAATCGCTGGGCGAGCCGTCGTAGCTGACCCACTGACGGGGGGCGATCCATCGCCCTCGGTAGTGATCGTAGACGGCCCGGTCGGATGTCCCCTCCCACGGCCTGAGTTCGAGTCCACCCCCGAAGACGTCGGCGAGGCTGTGGGCAGCCGCGGCGATCAGAAAGACGGCCGCGCCGACCGTCCAGACCGCCGGGACGGCGACGGCGAGTGCGACTGCGGGGACCACCAGGGCTGCATAGTAGACGGGGTAGTGCAGTGTCTTCCGGTGGCCGACGTACATGTCGAAGTCCGGGACACTGCCCCCGAGCAGGCCGGCCAGAAGGGCGACGCCGGCGAACTCCGGCGCGACGGTCGCCACTGGCAGCGCCAGCGCCATCCCCGCGAGCGCGTGGGTCGGGAGCATCATTGTGTTGTGACTGTTGGGACACAAATGGATCAATCTATCGGTCGCCTGCGGATCCGTGCCAGGGTTGGGAGTGACGCGTTCTCTGTTCACTCACCGGGGCCAGCGAACGCCGGCGGAGCATTTCACTGTTCAGCACGCTCAGCGGTCCACGCAGCACTCGCTTCGACGACCGTGTTCGAGACGGCGGACGACCGCTCGCCCGCGACAGCCCCACCCACACCCCGCTGTCGTGATCGCCCCGGCGCTGCCGAGGCCTGTAAGGAAACGGCGGCGTTGCATTTGGACTGACAACTATCCAGGGATTGGAAAAGTTCGGTGGTGGCTCAAATCAGTGTTTGATCGAGCACTGCTCGCGGGAGCGGTCGGCTACGACGTGACGCGAAAACGTACTTCGATGTCGTCCGGCCCCGTCACTGAGAGGGACGCCGCTGTCTGGGTCGCCGAATACTGACTGGCGGCGACGCGGTTTTCGACCGCCTCGAGCGTCCGTGTATCCGGCAGGAGTACTTCGAACCAGGCCAGTCCGCGACCGCTGGCCGGTGCGCTTCGCTGTCCCCAGGTGTTGGCACCGACGTGATGGTGATAGCCCCCGGCGGCGACGAACGACGCGTCGGGGAGGGTGGTCTGTTCCGTGAACCCGAGCGTGTCCACGTAGCACTCCCGGAACGCCGCGAGGGACGTCACTTCGAGGTGGACGTGGCCGAGGTCGGTCCCGTCGGGAACGCCGTCCATCCCGGTGGCTGCCTCTGAAACCCCCTCGATATCGAGCGGTTCGGTCCACATCCGGACGCGGCCGTCGTCGCTGGTCGGCCATTCCGCACGCGGGAAATCCCGGTATATCTCGACGCCGTTGCCTTCCGGATCGGTGAGGTAGAGGGCTTCGCTCACGCCGTGATTCGACGCGCCGTCGAGGTGCCCTCGCTCTCGAACCCGGGTCAGCGCGTCGCCAAGTGCCCCTCGCGACGGGACCCTGAACGCGGTGTGGAAGAGCCCGGCGGCTGAGCGACTCGGCTCGACAGCGGTCTCGTCGCGTTCCAGTACGAGCAACGGAGTGTCACCGGCCCCGAGTGTCGTCCGTTCCGCCGACCGCTCGAGGAGTGTGAGACCGACAACCTCGCGATAGAAGTCGGTCGTTGCGGCGAGGTCGGCCACCCGCAGGGCCGTTCGCCCGAGCCGTGTCTCTGCCGGGAGTGTCCCATCGGTCGGCATTGATCGTCGTGACTTCGCGTTCCAGGCAGGTGTGTCTGTCCCAGCGAACAAAAGCCGCCGGTGTTCTACGCTGGCACGAGTGGCCTTGCTGACTCGAGTGCGGACCGCCAGAACCGATCGCGTTAGACTTCGAACCGCGAGTACGCGGCCCCGACGAGACAGAGAAACCCGACACCGAGCGCGCCCACCCGTGGGAGACGTTGGGTCAGGAAGTCCGCCTCGTCGGTGAGATGTCTGACCTGGAGGAGGTAAAATGCCCCGTCATCGTGTACGTTGTAGATCTCGATGGGATCTGGCGGCGGCGTCAACGATTCCGGAGCGGTCGCGACTGACCGATTGATCGTCGCAGGCGTCGCCTGCCGCGCCGCCTCGAAGACGGCACGCCCGTCCTCGCTGAGGTTCGCGTAGGCGAGGGTCGTCTGGTCGGCATAGTCGCTCCAATCGCTCTCGACGTAGAATTCGACGCGGTCGTCCGGGACGTCAGCCGGTAGAGCGATCGGGAGGGTCATCAAGACGAGGCCCACGACAAGGAGGATCCCACTCAGGGCGGTGACTCGATCGACGTCCATATCCCTCGCTTTGCCCGGATCCGGATATATCAGTTGGTCCAGTCCAGTTGATCGGGCTGGAATCTGTCTCCCCTGTGAGTCGATCGCTCGCGGTCGACGCCGGTCTGTGCTGGGGCTGTGTTTTCACGTCAGCTCACCCACGGCTGAAGTCGTGATTCTCGTGCTGTATCCGATATGAGACTGCGATGCTCGGCCAAATCAGGAAAGGACACTCGCAATCGCGTTGCCTGCTACCAGCGCCAGCCCCGACGTGATCACGCCAACACCGAGTAAGGCGTAGTTCGCGATCGGGTTCGCCGCTCGGGCGAGGTCGTAGGAGTAGTGGTCGTCACGGACCGGCGCGTACGGTTCGACACCCATCGGCGTGAGCGCGTCTGCGGCGATGTGTGAGAGGATCGTGACCGTCCCGACCACCAGCCAGAACACGCCGAGGCCGATCGCCGCGAGAATGCCGTCATTCGAGCCGATCGCGAGACCGACGAGACCGAGCCCGATCCCGACGAGGGTGGCGAACCAGACCGTATGGGTGATCCCACGATGCGTGATGCCTGGGACGCGCTGGTCGTAATCCGGAACCATCGCGAGAAGACCGGCCCCGACTGCACCGGCCATTGCGGCTCCCTCGAACCCCGCGACGAAGACGATCAACCCGACCGGCGCGTAGGCGAGCAAGGCAGCCCCGACATGGCCCTCTCGATGCACATGTGGAGGTGGCACGGGACCCCCTTTTTTGTTACGTCAGGCAGGACTCAGCGTATGCCAGTTCAACGGGCCCGTTCTACGTCTTCCGGACCGATCCGACGTTCCACGTCTTCCGCTCGCAAACGGTCCCGTATCTCGAAGCGATTGTAATCGGGTACCGGCACTGTTGTCCCGAGAGTGACGTCATCGCGAGGAATACTGCCTCCCGTATTGTGAATCACGCCCAGAAATGCTCGCTTCGCTGGGCCTTTCTGGTCTAGTTCAAATCCGCTCGGATACCACTTGCAGAACTCGCTGGGTTCGCTTCGCTCACCAGTCGAGTTCAGAGAAATGCCGCCTCTCGTATCGTGAACTCCCGAAAGACTCGCTGGCGCTCGTCTTTCGACTTCCCGCTCGCGGGAACGGGAACAGCCCGATCTTCAGTTAGTTTGTCATACCGCGACGAGCGAGGCGAGTTGCGGTTTCACCGGGCGCGAACGCAGTGAGCGTCCGGCCGTTTTCCCCAAGTTTTTGCGAGGAGTGGTTCGCCGAAGGCGAACCCGACGAAGTAAAAAGTGGTATGCCGCCTCCCGGATGAACTTCCGGGAGACGGTCCTCGCTTCGCTCGGCTGCGACTCCCGGCGTTCGAATCGCGGTCGGGGGCGTTTTCACTGCTCACTTCGTTCGCAAGAAAATGCCGCCTCCCGGATTTGAACCGGGGACAGCTCGATCTTCAGTCGAGTGCTCTCCCAGTCTGAGCTAAGGCGGCGCATATCCAGAGACGACGAGGGCCGAAAAAAGGATTTCGAAAGCCGGCGGCGGTCCGTTATTCGTTTGCCAGCCCTTCGATCAGGAACTCGGCGGAGGTTCGGGTCGTCGCCATCGGTGTGTCGTGGACGTCACAGATGCGGAGCAGTGCCGTGATGTCGGGCTCGTGTGGCTGGGCGGTCAACGGATCGCGGAGGAAGACGATCCCGTCGAGGGCTTCGTCGGCCACTTCCGCACCGATCTGGGTGTCCCCGCCCAGCGGTCCGGACTGTTTGCGCTCGACGTCGAGACCGGTCTCCTCCATGATTCGTTTGCCCGTCGTGCCAGTGGCGACGAGGTCGAACCCCGAGAGGACGTCCTTGTGGGCGCGCACGAAGTCGATCATCTCGGGCTTCTCGTCGTCGTGGGCGATGAGTGCAATCCGGGTCATGCCTTATGTCTCGACCCCTGGGATAAAGACGTTGAGGAAATCGTCGAGAGGCGGGTCCAGGTCACGACCGCTCTGGATGTGCGCTCACAGACGGTCACGATCGATCGCGCTGGGCGATGCGCCCGTCAGGAGTGGGATTCGACGTCGATGTCGCCGGTGTGGTGGACGGTCACGTCGTGATCCTCGACAGTAAAGGAGAGGTCGGTCGCGTCGGTCTCGTCCGCAAAGACCGCGACGAGTTCGTCGAGATCGACGTACGACGAGAGCGGGTCCAGTTCGTCCGCCTCGTAGTCAGTGGCGTCGAGGACGGCGTCGACGACGAGCTCGTCGACAGGCTGCGGGCGGACCCATTCGTCGCCCGCACTCCCAGGAATGACGTAGTGCTCCTCCGAAGTCATGTGCTCGAAGGGAGGAGCCTCGCATATAAATGGCCACCCACCAGTTTCGCGCGTTGAAAGAGCACCCGTCCTGCGGACGCTCCGACGGCGGCCCCATGTGCCGTCTCCCCCTTCCCGATTCCCTCCCCGCCGATGGTCAGCGTTCGCCCGGGTTGAGTTGCCCTCCCGGCTGTTTACATTTCGAGGTATCGCGCCAGCACAATTGCCCCGTCAGGGCGATCGACAGTTCGCGATCACATCGTCCTCACAGACGGTGTTCGAGACCATCGTCCGGAGGCCACGACGTAGGCGTTCGGAGGCGGCCTGCTGAGAGATGCCGAGCTCGGCCGCGAGTTCCGACAGCGACGCGTCCCGTGGAATCGAGAAGTAGCCACGGTCCCACGCGAGCGCAAGGAGTTCCCGCTGTGACGTCGTGAGACCGAACTCGTCGTCGAGTGGGGCCTCGTTCCGGTCTCTGATCGACCGCACCGAGACGTCGACCCCGAGTTGTGCACATCGATCACAGAACACTGACAGCGCTTCACGGTCGGGGATTCGCAGTCGGACGTTCCAGCCGTCCCCGTCACTGCTGCCCGCGAGCACCAGCACGTCGTGTTCGATCGCGGCGTTGTAGACGGCGACTGTCGGCAGGTCCGCGTGGGTCGACCGGTACAGCGTCCCGGACGCCTTCGAGGACAGGCGCTTCACCGTCGCGACGGTCGGATCAGCCCGCAGCGTCGCTTCGAGCGTGTCGTCGTCGACGCCGTGCGCCCAGAAAACCAGCCGGTACGTGTTTACCCCGAGGTCTCGACAGCCGGCACAGCGTGAGCCCGTGAGATCATTTCATTGTTGCTGACGACTCGACGAAGCTCTTCGTATGGATTGCGTCCCTGCTGGCGCCACGTCGCCAGCAGGGACAAGACCGTCTCGTGAACGAACATTCCTCGTTCATTACGGAGCGTTCCGATGATTTTCCGGAGAACTACTGGCTCCCGAAGCGCGTTCTCTGCGGCATTGTTTGTCGGAGAGACCGCTGGCTCACCGACGAAGGTGAGCCAGTGGTCGAGACCTCCTTCGATCTTCCCGAGCAGTGTTGCCACTGGTCCGTCGGGTACTGACCGGTCAATCAGCGATTCAAGCTCTCTTCGCGCCACACGCTGGAGGTTTGCTCTCTCACGAGGACTTGGGTCGCTCTCCAGCCGGGCCTGGAGAGCGACGTATACCTGTCTGAGAGCCTGGTAGATCGGTTCACCTTCCGCCTGCTTTTCCGCGGCGTCTTCAGCCTCTCGAAGAATGTGCGCCCAGCACCGCTGGAGGTTGCTGCTGAAAGCTGGGTACGCCGTCCACCCGTCACAGACCACCGTTCCCGCGAAGTCCTCGCCGAGGACTTCCGCGGGAACATCACTTCCACGACTCTCCCTGACCGCGTACAACGTATGTTGGACGGTCTGAAACGTCCAAATCCATGCCTGTTCACCGTCGCGTTTGATGCCTGTCTCGTCGATGTGAACCACGTCAGCATCCAGAATCTCTTGACGGATCTGCTCGTACTCACAGCGACCGGCGCGTGCAGCGCGCTCGGTCGCGTGCCACGCGGATGCACCCGAGAGTTCGAGTCCGTGTAGTTGCTCGAAGCGATCAGCGATCTTCCGGTAAGGAAGGCGGTGATCGTACCGTGACAGAGCTGATTGAGCGATGACGTTCACCCCGAACTGCCCCTCATCGGGGCAGTCGGGGTGAGCCGCAACTGTCTCTGTTCCACAGGAATCGCACTGGTAGTAGTGGCGGTTGTACCGGGTGATCTCTGGGGGCTGCGGATCAGGGATCTCCTCGACGAGTCGGGGGCTGACGCCCACCGACTCGTCGAAGTGGTCGCCACACTCGGGACAACGGTCACAGGTGACTTCGATTTCTTCGTCGGGATCAGCTGTAGAACGCCACTCCGGATCGTGACCGTCTTTCCGACCGGGAGTGCCACCGTCAGTTCGGAGATCGTCGTCTTCGTCATCTTGCGAGGTCGGGGACTCGTCGGTCCCCGACCGTCGCTTGCTGGGTGGAGTGTGCGGATTCTCGTATTTGCGAAGACGTGTTTCGAGTTCTTCGATCCGCTCGTCTTTCTCTTGTAACTTCTCTCGAAGCTGTGCGTTCTCTTGTTCAACCTCTTCGACTCGTTGTTCAAGTTGTAAAAACCGGGAGAACAACTCCTCTTTGGTGAGATTATCTCTGTTCAAAGATCCCACCTTCCAGTACAGACAGCAGAGGCAACGGGATGGGCTCCACGACGGAGCCCATCCCTGAGGATCATCACGAACCTCTGCTGCCAGTTCATACAGCCCAACTTATGCGCCTCCTATGAGACAGCATCGAAATCAGTTCGGGCTAAACACATACACCAGCCGTAACGGGACCGACTGCCCGGCGTCGATCCCCTCGACGTCGACCGCACACTCGGGGTGCCGATCGAACGTCGGTCCCAGCAGGTCGACGTCGAAGGTACAACAGGCGATCATTCGGGGCCCCTTCTCGTGTCGGCCAGTCGTATCTATGAGACATAAAAGGTCTGGTTCGACATGTCGCGTACTCGTTGACAGTCGCTGAGTAATCATCATTCCGGAAGGGTAGGACCGCTTCAGGGTACCCCCCTTTCCCAGACGGTGTCGATTGCCGGAGCGGGTGAATATGTCAGAGGCACTAGCTCCGGTCGATCGCGAACCGTGCCGACACCGTAGAAGTGAGTGCTACGGCCTGGGGCATAATGGTGGTACTTGTATATTCATGCACTATATACGCCAGTGGGCACGACAGCCCGGCTCAGGCGACGTGTTCGCCCTGGTAGTCGCCTTCGTAGGTACCCGAGTGGGCGGCGTCGGCCAGCACGAGCTGGGCGATGCGCGCGCCGGCTTCGAGTTCGATCTCGTGGTGGACTTCCAGCAGTCCCTCGCCACGGCCCTCGTAGCCGGCGTCCCAGACGGCGGTGTCGAGCATGCAGGAGTTGCGCAACAGCGACGACCGCGGGAGCAGAAAACCGACGTGATCCTCCGGGATCCGGACGGTCTCGGCGTACCGGACGACGTACCCGCCCGGGGGGAGGCGATACCACCCGTCTTCGGCGTCGATCGGCTCGCGCTCGCCGACGGTCTTGCCGTCTCGGCCAATGCGGCCAGCCGAGGTCTGTTCGAAGACGGCCTCGAGCGTCAGGTCGACGCCGTTGGGCTGGACCTGGTCGTCCCGAAGGTCCTCGAGCTGTGCGGCGATGAAGCGACCACTCTTGAACATCGTCTCGGGGATCGCCCACGACGGCAAAGAACGTTCCGGGCCGGGACGCCAAAGCACACACCGGGGACGCGTCGGACCCCAGCGCCCTGGAGACGCGATCGCACCACGGCACTCGATCTACATGGTCGATCACCCACGTCTCGAAAACCGCCAGAGGGCGAACCCGCAGTATTCGCGTCAACACAGGGGATTTATGTCCATGCGTGGCCTGTTTCCGAACGATATGGGACAGACGCTCACAGAGAAGATTCTCGACGATCATCTCGTCGACGGGGAACTCACCCCCGGCGAGGAGATCGGAATCGAGATCGATCAGGCACTCACACAGGACACGACGGGGACGCTCGTCTGGCTCCAGTTCGAGGCGCTCGAACTCGAGGAGGCCCAGACCGAGCTTGCCGCCCAGTACTGTGACCACCAGACCTATCAGTTCGACTTTAAGAACACCGACGACCACCGATTCCTGCGGTCTGCGGCCGGGAAGTACGGCGCGTACTTCTCGCGGCCGGGGAACGGCATCTGCCACCAGGTCCACAAGGAGCACTTCGCGAAACCCGGCAAGACGATGCTCGGCTCGGACAGTCACACGCCGACGCCCGGCGGGCTGGGCGAACTCGCGATCGGTGCGGGCGGGCTCGACCTCGCGGTTGCGATGGGTGGCGGAGCCTACTACATCGAGATGCCCGAGATCGTCAACGTCCGCTTAGAGGGCGAGTTGCCCGAGTGGGCGACCGCCAAGGACGTCATCCTCGAACTCCTCCGGCGGCTCACCGTCAAGGGCGGCGTCGGCAAGGTCCTGGAGTTCTCCGGGCCGGGCGTCGAGTCGCTGACGGTCCCCGAGCGGACGACGATCACCAACATGGGGACCGAACTCGGCGCGACGACGTCGATCTTCCCGACCGACGGGGAGACCAAAGACTACCTGGAACGTCTCGGCCGCGGCGAGGACTACGTCGAGATCGGGCCGGACGAGGACGCCGAGTACGCCGACCAGATCGTCGTCGACCTCTCGGATCTCGAACCGCTGATCGCGACGCCGTCGATGCCCGACAACATCGTCCCGGTCCGTGAGGTCGCGGGCGAGGACGTCGAGCAGGTCATCATCGGCTCGTGTACCAACGGGGCCTACGAGGACATCCTGCCCGCGGCGAAGATGCTCGAGGGCCGCGAGATCGACCCGACCACGGAGATGATCGTCGCACCCGGCTCGAAGCAGGCCTCCGAGATGCTCGCCCGCGAGGGCTGGGCCTCCGAGATGATGGCCGCCGGCGTCAACTTCTCCGAGTCGACCTGTGGGGCCTGTATCGGTATCGGCCACGTGCCCGCGAGCGATTCGGTCAGCCTGCGGACGTTCAACCGCAACTTCGAAGGCCGGTCGGGCCTGGAGGACGACAAGGTCTATCTCTGCTCGCCCGAAGTCGCGACGGCGTCGGCCATCGCCGGCGAGATCGTCGACCCGCGCGACCTGGCCGACGAACTCGACATGGATGTCCCCGGATTCGAACTGCCAGATGAGTACTACGGTGCGGACACGGACATCATCGAGCCCGAGAACGCGGTCGACGACGAACTCATCAAGGGGCCTAACATCGGCGAGGTGCCGCTGAAGGACCCGATGGACGAGCGACTCGAAGGCTCGGCCCTGCTCAAGATGGGCGACAACATCACGACCGACCACATCATCCCGGCGACCCAGGACATCCTGATGTACCGGTCGAACATTCCGAAGCTCTCGGAGTTCACCCTCTCGCGCGTCGACGAGGACTTCGCGGACCGCGCGCTGGAGGCCGACGGCGGGTTCCTCGTCGCCGGCGAGAACTACGGCCAGGGCTCCTCGCGTGAGCACGCCGCCCTCTGCCCGATGTACCTCGGCGTCGAGGGCGTCCTCGCCCGGAGCTTCGCCCGGATCCACAAGGCGAACCTGTTCAACTTCGGGCTCCTCCCCTTGGAGATCGACGAGGACACCTACGAGCAGATCGACCAGGGCGACGACGTCGAGATCGTCGAGGACGTCGCCGCTGCGGTCCGGTCCGGTGCCGAGGAGTTCACGGTCCGGGTCAACGACGAGTGGGAAGCCACGGCGACGCTCGACGCCTCCGAACGCGAGCGCGAGATCCTCGCCGACGGTGGCAAGTTGGCCCACACGAAGATGCAGTACGACGACGCCAGCGGCGCGACGCCGGCCGACGACTGAACGCGTCGCCGCCCTTTTTTCAGCCGCCACGATTCATCGCTCGGCCACCTCGATTCACCGCACCGGTGTCACGGTCGACGCCAAGTCGCTTTTCGGGGCTCGCGACACGCATTCGAAGACGGCGAGTCGGTCGTCCCCCTCGACAGAGTGGACCCACGTCAGCGACCCACGGGTGAGCTCCCGCCGTTTGCTACGACGAGAGCGTCGCGGTGGAGTTCCACTAGACGCGATCGAGCAGGCGGCGAGCCTGACACGACGGCAGCCCGAGATAGAGCATCGCGGCCACGCCGGTGAGTCCCGCGAGCCCCAGGATCGCGCCGTCGAACTGGCCGGCGTCGGCGAGCACGCCGACCATGGTCGAGGCGAGCGAACTCACGACGAACAGGGCTGTCCGGACGACACCCCAGGCGGTCCCCTCGACGTCGGGCGGGAGACACCGGATGATGAACGCGTTCGAGACGGGTGCAAAGCCCATCCGGACGCCGATCAGGAGCACGCTCGCCGCGACGAGCAGGCGGTGATCGAAGACCACGAGCCCAACGAGCGGCAGGACGCTCACGGCGGCGATCGCGGCCAACACCCGCGCAGACCGGCGGTTCGTGGCGATCCGGCCGGCCAGCCACTGGGAGAGTGCGCCCACGAGAAACAGGCCACCGAACAGCACGCCGGCCTCGGCCTGGACGAAGCCCTTGTGATCGACGAGATACGTGGTGACGAGGGCGGTGATCCCCTGATAGCCGAAGTACATCACGATCGCCGCGAGCGTCGCCAGCCCCGCCTGGGGATTCCAGATCGATTTCGCGGCGACCCACAGCGACGATCCGATCGACTGTGTGACGGTTGAACTGTCCGTAGCGTCACTGTTGTCGTCGAGATCGGGCGTCTCGTTTCTCTCGCCGCTCTCGGCACGCCCGGCCGTGAGATAGACCGCGACGCCGGCCAGGGCGAAACCGGGGGCCGCGAGCCCGAGCGTCGCCCGCCAGCCGAATCCGTCGACCACGAGCGACGCGATCGCCGGCAGGACGGCCGCCCCGAGGCTGCCGGCCGCGAGTGTGAGTCCGATCGCCCGGTCGGCTCGATCGGCGAAGACGCGGGCGAGCAAGGTCCCCCGCGGCGGACCGTAGAGGCCGGTCGCCGCACCGAACAGTCCGGTCGCGACGACGAACAGCCCGAACACCGGGGTGAACGTGAACGCGAGCAGACTCGCCGCTCCCAGGAGCAAACTCGCCGTCAGCACCCGCGCTTCGCCGATCCGGTCGGCCGCGATGCCGGCGGGAAACTGCACGACGCCGTACGTCGCCCACAGCACCGTGACGGCGATCCCGGCCTGGGTATCACTCGTGGACGGGAACGACGCCGTGATCGTCGGCAGAATCCCCGGCAGGACGAATCGCAACCCCTGGGCGAACAGCCACCCGGCGGCCACGCTCAGCAGGATCAATCCCCGCCCCGACTGAGCGCGCTCGGTCATCGCCGTCCACTCCCGACGGATTCGACCGGTCGAGTGGCTCTCATTCCCGGTCACACCCCCGTTCGATCGGCTGCGCCCCACGTCCTCTTGGGTCGGCTCGACATGCGGTGTCCGAACGGCCGGTCGGCTTCCCTCCGAGGGCTCGTCGTCCGACGACACTCGCCGTGGGCGCTCATTACTGCCGAGTCGTCGTCGGGCCCGGAAAACGGCAACGATTGCCGCAACTCCCACGATTGTTTATCGCCGAAGCGACGTCTCGCCGGGTCGAACAGGCGAGGGTCCCCTGCCATCGGACAGGCGGGGGTCCCCTGCCATCGGACAGGCGGGGGTCCCCTGCCGTCGAACAGGCGACAGGATGCGTTCGCATACGAAACGGTCGCACCGACTCGGGTGGTCGGCCCTACACCAGCATGAGGCTCTGCCACAGGGCGAAAATCGCCGCCGCGCCGAGGAAGGTACTCACGACCGCGTGAACTACCCCACCCTACTCAGCCACTGTTGTGGCTTCGTTGAGGGTGGGGCTTCCTGTTTCGATGACGCGCTTTGCAGACACCGAAGTGGTGTCCGTAGGGAGCGCAGTCTCCACAGACGTGGATTCGGGCCATTCCAGCCCTAGTTCAGAAAAACCGCGTTGCAGTACGTTCATCGCCGCATTCGCATCCCGGTCACACTCGAACCCACAACTCGGGCAAGAGTGCTCCCGAACCCAAATCGGCTTCGCAGTCTCCACACCGCACGACGCACATTCCGTCGTCGTCCCTCGTGCTTCAACCTGCTTGACGTGACAGCCATACAGGCCAGCCTTGTATTCGAGAAGGGTGATGAACTGTCGCCACGCCGCATCCTGCTTGTTCTGAGCATTATGCGACTGTTTCAGCATCCCCTTCACGTTCAAGTCCTCGACGAATACGGCGTCGTATTCGCGGACAAGCCATGTCGTAATCTTGTGCTGGTAGTCCAGCACCTTCCGCCGGATGTGACGCTTGACCTTCGCCACTTCCCGGCGTTGTTTCTCGTAGTTATTCGACCCTTGCTCCTTGTGCGACAACTTGCGTTGTTCACGGCGCAGACGCTCGTATTCGTCTTCGAGGTCGAGCCAGTCCACGGTTTTACCGTTCGAGGTGTGGATGTAGTTCAGGATGCCGAGGTCAATCCCGACGCTATTGTTCACGTTCAGTGAATCCACGTCGGGCTTCTCGGGTAGGTCAGTTTCGTCGGTTTCCAGTCCGAACGAGACGAACCAGTCACCGGTTGTCTCCTTCTTGACCGTGACTTCTTTGATATCCGCTTCGTCAGGGATCTCCCGGTGATAGCGAATCGGAATGTCACCGATTTTGGAGAGCCAGAGTGTCGCGTGTCGGCCACTCGTGTTTTTGAGTTCGAAGCCGGACTGCGAAAACGTCATACTTTGGAACTCTCTCGGTGACTTCCAATTGAGTTTCCCGACCGTTCGACCGTTCTCTTTCTGTTCGGAGAGTCCGTCGAGGTTGTCGTAGAACCGTGTGACGGTTCGTTGCAAAGCCTTCGAGTTGACCTCCGAGAAGACGGAGAACTCGTCTTTCCAATCGGGAAGTCGGTAGTGGTGTTTGTACGCGGAGCCGATGTCGTCGGCATCCACGTTCTCGTATTCGTACAGAGTGTAGTTGTACGCTTGGCGATGAATGTCGATATGATGTTCCAGTTCAGCCGCTACCTCTTGTGTCGGGTATGCAGGGTAACGGTGACTGTACTCCATCGCAGTCTATTGATTGTTGATATATTTACTTAATGGTTTGTATCTTGTGCGGCGATTCATCCCCTCCCTACTCACTCGCAATACTCGCTCCTTGAGGAAGGGGCATTCTCGCCTCATTCTGGTAAAGCCAGCCGGGAACTTGTGGGCGAGAATGCCAAAGCCGAACAGCGCCGAGAGATCGGGTATCGAGCCGTAGACGACGCCCATGATCGACCCTGCAGCGAGGGCGTGCAGCGTGAGTTCACTCACGGCGGCGTTCAGCGGGAGGTCGTAGTGGGTGACGAAGTAGCCGAGTTCGTGGCCGGCGTATCCCAGGAGATACCCCAGTGCGATGGCGAACCCGCCGTACTCCGGGTGGCGGCCGATGGCTTTCGGTGCGAGCAGGGCCGCGGCGCTCGCGAGCATCGCACCGCTGGCGAGACCGTAGCCCCAGACCTGGCGGTTGGGTGTGCTGAAGTCAGCGAAGAGGCTGATCGTCACGCCCGCGGCCATCGCGAGGAAACCAAAGCTCACGACGACGACGAGCGTCGTGCGTCCCGTTACTATTCCGGCCGCCAGCACGCCGACGAAGAGGATCGCGGTGACAGCGCTGACGCCCAGTGCGATGCGATCCCGTCGTGTTTGCCCTGTTTTCGTTCCTGTCATGGTGTGTCCCTATCGGTCGCAACGTCTCTTGGTGGTTGGTCCGGCAAGTCAATAATAATATTGAACCAGATCTTAATAAGAATTACTATCTATATTAGATCTCTTGATAATCAGCCCTTAGTTTCCGTCGAGGACTTGCGTCTCCGAAGTGTCCTCTCACGCGTTGACTGAATCTTGGGACGACTCCGAGAACAGAGACCGCGTGGCCTCCAGCAACGGCGACTGTCGCGATCGAGCGTCCCGCCGTAGCGACGCTTACTCGGTGACAGCGAGCTGATCGTCGTGTTCGAGTCGGTCGATCAGGACGTCGCGCATCAGTTCCATACTCGTCGCGACGCGTTCGTCTCGCAGGGTGTAGTAGCTGTGGACGCCGTCGTTTCGCTTCTCGACGACCCCCTGGTCACGCATCAGCTTGAGATGCCGGGAGACCGTCGACTGGGGGATGCCTGTGGCCTCCTGAAGCTGTGAGACCGTCTGTTCGTCGCCCTCCTTGAGGAGATCGAGCAGCTTGAGTCGCTTCGCGTTAGAGAACACCGTACAGAGATCCGCCTGTCGATCGTACAGCGAATCCTCCCTGAGCTCGATCATCGTTGGAACGCGTAGGACCGTGGGACTGATACGTGTTTCTCCGTGCAAGCCGTCTCGAGCGCTCGCCACCTCCCGAAGCGGCGTCGCGACTGTCCCACTATCCGAATATTCGGAAAACCAAATATTAAGTACGAGAGGCCGGTAGTATCGACGATGGCACAGCCGATCCAGGAGATGGTGGTCACCGAGACGACCGCAGACAGGGCGCTCGAGCGCGTCTTCGGGCTCAATACGTCCGAGCAGGCCGTCTATCGGGAGCTGCTCGAGGCCGAGGGGCCGTTGAGCGCCGAAGAACTCACCGGGAAGGTCGACTGTGCGCTCGCGACGGCCTACCGGTATCTCGATACGCTCGCCGAACACGGTCTCGTCGAGGAGGTGGCCCGCCCGAGTGCGGCCCAGCAGCCGGCCGTCTACGAGGCGACCGACCCCGACGAGGTGGCCGATCACATGGAGGACTGCGTCGAGCGCGCCTACCGGCACTTCTCCTCGAAGATCGACTCCTTCGGCGTCGAGGACAGCGCGTGTCCGCCGCTGGATCCGACTGACAGCTGACGCCTGGTGCTATTGGTCCTACGCGGAGTCGCCGTCCGTTCAGTCGTCGCTGTCCCGCTCTTTAGTCTCCCAGTAGACGACCGTCCGTCCGGTCTTGCGTCGCCGGAGGATACCGTTGCCGACGAGCTCGTTGAGCTTTCCGCGGGCGGCCTCGGTCGTGATCCCGAGGACGTCCCCGACATCGGTCGTCGTCACGACCGGCCCGTCGACGGCGTCTCGGTTGCAAGGTACTGAATTTCGGAGACACGAACTGAGGAATTGTTTACAGAACTGGGTGATTAGACTTCTTCGACCGCAATCTCCGCTTTGACGCCTTCTACTTCCCATTCCTTGCGGTAGCCGTCCTCGACCTTGCCGAACGAATCGGCCCGGACTTCCTCGGCGATCAGACCCTCGCGTTCTTCGACCAGCCCTTCGACGCGATCGTCTTCGATCTCGTACTCGACGCGGATCCGGGCGTCCATCGCCAGATCGAGGTCCTTGCGCATCTCCTGAACGCGCCGGACGACCTCGCGGGCATAGCCCTCGCTCTCGATGTCCTCGGTGAGGGTCGTATCGACGTAGACCACGCCGCCACCCTCTAAGGCTTCGAACTCCGTGCTCGCGACGCCCGTGGGCGTGTTGCGGACGAACTCGACCATCTCCGCCGTGAGGTCGACGCCCCGACCCAGCTCGTTCGCGACGGCCGATTCGAGGGCTTCGATCGACGGCTCGGCGACGCTGGCGTCGTTGAGAGCGTTCATGATGGCTCCCGCCTCGTCGCCGAAGGCCGGGCCGAGTTTGCTCATGTCGGCCTCGGCGCTGTAGGTGAGTTCACCCCACGCCTCCTCGGGATCGACGACCTCGATCTCGCGGGCGTTCAGGCGGTCGGCCAGCAGGTCGGCCTGCAACTCTATCGACCCGCCGACCTCCTGGTCGTCGACGTCGACGACGACGCGCTTGACCGGCCACCGGAGCTTGCGCTCGGCCTGCTGGCGAGCGTTCGAGCCGGCCTCTTCGGCGGCCCGGACGACCGAAATCTCGTTCTCGAGGCTGACGTCACGCAGGTTCCCGTCGGGCTCGGGCCAGTCGCACATGTGGACGGTGTCGAAGCCGGCGTCGCCGGTGAGGTACTGGTAGATCTCCTCGGCGATGAAGGGCGTAAAGGGTGCCAGCAGCGCGACGGTCTCCTCGAGAACGCGATAGAGCGTGGCGTAGGCGGCCGACTTCGAGCCGTCCTCGCCCTCCGCCCAGACGCGATCGCGGACGGCCTGGACGTAAAAGCGGGAGACGTCCTCGACGACGAAGTCCATCAGCGCCTGGATGGCGCGGTCCTGGCGGCGGTCCTCGAAGTGTGCGCCCATCTCGGCCTCGACGGTCTGGAGCCGGGAGAGCACCCACTCGTCGATTTCTTCGAGGTCGACGTCAGCGACGGTCGTTTCATCGGGGCTGAACCCGTCCATCCGCATGTACGGCAGCGGGAACCGGAAGACGTTCCAGAGGATGTTGAGGTTGCGCCCCATCGAGTCCATCCCGTCCCAGGAGAAGCGCATGTCCTCGCCCTGGGGGTTCTGAGAGAGGAGGAACGCCCGCATCGGGTCCGCGCCGCCCTCGGAGATCGCTTCCTGTGGCTCGACGGTGATGCCCTTGGACTTGGACATCCCGCGGCCGTCGGGCATCAGGGCGTAGCCGTGCATCAGCACCTCGTCGTAGGGGATCTCGCCGACCGCCGCGGTTCCCATCCCTAACTGGGACCAGAACCACCCGCGCGTCTGGTCGTGGGCTTCCATGATGAGGTCCGCCGGCCACAACTCCTCGAAGTCCGCCTCGTTTTCGGGGTAGTCGAGGGTGCCCCACGAGGCGACCGAGGAGTCGAGCCAGACGTCGAAGACGTCCGGCACGCGCTCGTAGGTCCGGCCGTCTTCGGTGATCGTCAGGTCGTCGACGGTCCCCTTGTGGAGGTCGACGTTTTCCGGATCGACGTCCTGATCCACGCGCTCGGCGAGTTCCTCCCGGTCGCCGATCACGATGGCGTCGTCCATGGATCCGTCCCAGTCCTCAGCCGTCCAGATCGGGATCGGAATCCCCCAGTAGCGCTGCCGGGAGACGTTCCAGTCAGGGGCCTCCTCGACGAAATCACGGAAGCGGTTGTCCCGCGCCCAGTCGGGGTGCCACTCGCTGTCCGCGATGTTCTCGAGCATCTCGTCTTTGATGTCGGTGACTGTGATGAACCACTGGTCGGTGACGATCTGGATGATGCCCGTATCGCAGCGCCAGCAGTGGCCGTAGCTGTGGTGGGTCGTTCCGCGCGAGAGGAGGTTGCCGTTCGCGTCGAGGTCGTCCATGATCGCTGTGTCGGCGTCCTTGACGAACTCGCCGGCGTACTTCCCGGCCGCCTCGTCGTAGACACCGTCGCCGCCGACCGGACAGAAGACGTCCAGCCCCAACTCCTGGCCGCGCTCGAAGTCCTCCTCACCGTGTCCCGGCGCGGAGTGGACCAGGCCGGTCCGGTCGGCCTCGACGTAGTCGGCGGTGTAGACCTGTAGCGCGTCCTCGCCCTCGGGCGCGTCCGGGACTTCCTCGCGAAGTGGGTGCTCGTATTCCCAGCCGACCATCTCCTCGCCGGTCGCCTCGTCGACGACCTCGTAGTCGTCGTACCGCCCCTTCGAGAGGACGTCCTCGACGCAGGACTCGGCGATCCACAGGACTTCCGTTTCACCGTCCTTCTCGGCCCGGACGCCCTGGTAGGTCAGGCCCTCGTCGACGGCGACGAAGGTGTTGGCGGGGATCGTCCAGGGTGTCGTCGTCCAGATGACGAGGCTTCCTTCGCGATCGGTGAGGTCGAATTTGACGTAGATCGACGGGTCGGAGACGTCCTCGTACTCGACCTCGTTATTGGCGATGGCGGTCTCACACCGGGGACACTGTGAGATCGAGCGCTTGCCCTGCTCGACCAGTCCCTTCTCGTGGGCTTGCTCGAAACCCCACCAGGCGGCCTCCATGTACTCGGGGCTGACCGTCTTGTACGGGTCGTCCCAGTCCATCCAGACGCCGAAGGACTTGAAGTCTTCCTGCAGGCCCTCGAGTTGCTCCTCGGCGAAGGCCTTGCACTCGTCGATGAAGTTCTCCTCGCCGAACTCCCGAATGTCCTTTTTGTTCTCGAAGTCGAGTTTCTCCTCGACTTTCGTCTCGATGGGCAGGCCGTGCATGTCGTAGCCCGGCCGGTCAGTCACGTCGTAGCCCTGCATGCGGAGGTACCGGATATAGGCGTCCTTCAGTGTCTTGTTCCAGGTGGTGCCCATGTGGGCCGCCCCGGAGGTGTAGGGCGGCCCGTCGACGAAGAAGAAGTCCTCACCATCGGCGCGGTGTTCTTTGGTCTGCTCGTAGGCGTTGACGGCGTCCCAGTGGGCGAACACCCGATCACGGACGCTGTCGGGGTCGTACTGATCGGCCACCTCGCCGAATCGCTCGTACGTCGGCGGGTCGCGGTCCTCGGCGTCTGTCATACCTGATCACACCGCCGCCGGGATTAAAGGCAAATCGATCCCGTCATGGGAACCGTTCGCGTTGAGATTGTTTGTTGGGATGTAGGCTGCGTTGGAAGCACAGTTGCGAACAGCAAGAAAGCCCCGCTCGCTCGACTGTCCGGGACTCTCACGGGTCGCTTCGCTCCCCGTTCGAGTAGACGTGGCCTCGCTCTGCTCGGCCACGCGCTCGCTGCGGCCCTCACTTCGTTCGGGTCCTTGCTTCGTCCGGGCCAGGTCGAGTGAGCGGCCCCTTTCGAGCTGTAGACGACGGAATAGCACTATTCAGCCGTCATGGGCGAATCTGGTCACCGCTCAATCCCGGGGTTTTTCGCCCCGGCCGTCGTCTGTGACGCTATGGAGTACCGAACTTTCGGATCGACCCAAATCGACGTCTCGGCGGTCGGTCTCGGCACGTGGAACGTCGGTCCCGTCTGGAGCGACGTCAGCGACGAACAGGCAAAAGAAGCGATTCGAACCGCGCTGGACGCGGACGTCAATCTGATCGACACCGCCGAAGTTTACGGTGGCGGCCGCGCCGAGCGCCTCATCGGGGAGGTGCTCGATGAACGCGGTCGCGATGGAATCTTCGTCCCGACGAAGGCCGCCCCCGACGAGGACGGCGGCCACTCCGAAGCGGGCCTCCGGGAATCCATCGCGGGTTCGCAGGAGCGCCTCGGCGTCGAGACGCTCGACCTCGTGCAGTTGCACTGCCCGGAGACACAGGCCTTCTACGATCCCAGCACGTTCGAGACGCTGGAAGCACTCCGCGAGGAAGGCGAGATCGCCCACGCGGGCGTCAGCGTCGAGAAGGTCGAGGAAGCGGACAAAGCCATCGAGTACGACGTCGTCGAGACGGTCCAGCTCATCTTCAACCCGTTCCGTCACCGACCGGCCGAGCGGTTCTTCGAGCGGGCCAAAGCCAACGACGTCGGCATCATCGCGCGCGTCCCGCTGGCTTCCGGGCTGCTCGCCGACGCCTTCGACGGGATCGAGGACTTCGACGAGGACGATCACCGCCGGAGCGCCGCCGAGGGTGGCGTCGACGCCGGGATCGGCCGCGCGGGCGGCGAGACGTTCGCCGGCGTGCCCTTCGAGGCCGGTCTCGAGGCCGTCGACGACCTGCGGCCGTACGTCCCCGAGGAGATGTCGATGGCGCAGTTCACGCTCCGGTGGATTCTCGACCACGACGCCGTTTCGACGGTGATCCCTGGTTCGACCTCACCCGACCACGTCGAGGCCAACGCCGCCGCGGCGGACTTCCCCGAGCTCTCCCACGAGACCCACGGCGCAGTCCGGGACATCTACGAGGCGCACCTCTACGACCACGTTCACCATCGGTGGTGAGGCCGTCGTTCGCGCGGTGAGCGGGTTGCCCGTCGTCGGCCAACGTTTTAGCCGTCGCCGGCCCCAGAGAGGGTATGGAACCGACCGACGCCCACCGGGCGACGTTCGAACTCGGGATCAAGTTCGGCGCGCTCTATCATCAGTTCGCGGGCACGCCGATCAGCTCCGCGAGCGCGACTGATCTCGCGAACGCCATCGAGAGTGCGATCGAGAACCAGCCACACTGCGAGGCGGTGACCGTCGCGATGAAGACCGAAGCCATCGAGGCGGCAGTCGACCCGGACGTCGGCTACACGGAGTTCACCGGCGAGTTCGCCGATGTCGAGATCGTGGTGGGCTACGAGGGACTGGAGGCGACCGCTGTCATGGAGATGGACGAGGGCTATCCCCGGATGCGGCTGGTCGACGTCGAGGAACCGGCGTAATGGCCTCCTGACGGCCTAGAGCTAAGTCCCATGGGGACGGACCCCACAGGTATGGCTCTCGCAGCGATCGACCGCATCGACGACGCCGTCGACATGACTCGCTCGTTCCTCCTGCCCTTCGACGGCGGCCGGTGGGCCCGCCTCGCCGTGATCGTCTTCTTCCTGCTCGGGGGGAGCGGCGGCGGGAGTGTCTTCTCGACGACCGGAAACGCCCCCGCCAGTGCTGGGTCGGTCCCCGGTGACTCGATCCCGGAATTCAGCATCGAGTTGCCGGAACTCACGGCGACTGCGGTGGCCGTCGTTCTCGGCGTCATCGCCGTGCTCGTCCTCCTCGGGCTCGTCGTCGGCGCGATCGGCGCGATCATGGAGTTCGTCTTCGTCGAGTCGCTGTCGAGCGCCGAGATCAACGTCCGGGCGTACTTCGGCCATTACATCGGTCGCGGACTCCGGCTGTTCGCCTTTCGGCTCGTTCTCGGGGCTGTGGCGTTTGCGATCTTCGGCGGGGCGTTCTTGCTATTGTTCGGTGACGTGATCGCGGCGCTGTTCGCGGGCGAAGCCGTCTCGCCGTCGATCGCCCGGATCGTCGTGGGTGTCCTCGTCCTCCTTCCGCTCGGGTTCGTCGTCGGGATTCCAGTTGCACTGGCCAACGGCTTCACCACCGAGTTCGTCGTCCCGATCATGCTCCGTGAAGATCGCGGCGTCATCGCCGGCTGGCGGCGGTTCTGGCCGACGCTCACCGGCCAGTGGAAAGAGTACGGCGCGTACGTGCTGGTGGCCTTCGGCCTGCACATCGTCACGGGGATCGTCGGGAGTATCGTCCTCGGGATCGCCGCCGTCGCACTCTTGATTCCGTTCGCCGTCGTCGCCGTGGTCGTCGGCGTCGGCGCGCTCCAGGGCGGCGTGATTACGGCCGCAGCGATCGCAGTGCTCGCGGTTCTGTTCGGGGCGTATCTTCTCGTTCTTTTCGTCGCAGCAGCCGCGATCTACGTTCCGATCCGGGTGTTTCACCGCCAGTTCGCGCTGTTAGTGCTCGGGGACACCAACGCCGACTTCGACGTCCTCGCCGACCGGCGTCCCTCGGGCGCTGATTGAGGGAATGGCCCCTGAATTTCGGGCAATCTTTTAACCGAGAGCGTGTGAAGAGGTGTCTATGAGTCAATCAACACTCGACGACGACGATCTCTTCGGCGAAGCGGCGACCGAAATGCGCAGCGACGTCGAGGAACACCTCGACGCGGCCCGCGAGGCGCTGCCCGACCCCGACGACGTCTGGGACGTCGAGGCCGACAACACGCTCGGTGTCCTGAATGCCCTTCGGTCGGGGCTGGACCCGGGTGAGGCAGAGACCCACCTCCGGGACGCCAAGAAGTGGTACACGATGGGCGAACGTGCCGATGCCTTCGACGATGCCGGCGATCTGGAGGACGATATCGAGGCCGTCGAGGATCTCATCGCCGACCTCTCGGCCGCTCGCGAGCAAGTGAGCGACCTTGCGGGAACTGTTCCAGAGATCCGGAGTGAACTCGAATCCGCAGACGAGGAGAGAGACGACGCGGGAGACGACGAAAGCGACGAATAGCCGGTTAGTCACCGGACAGATCGCGTTCGGCCACTGCTTCCAGCAGCGACACCAGCGCGTCCCGGGCCGAGCCGAGCAGTTCTTCGCCGAGGTCGGCACTACCTGCAGTCGGATCCCCGACGACGCCGTTCGGGGCGAATTCCTCGACGTCGTAGGCGAGATTGACACCGCTCGTCCACTCGCCCCAGCGCCTGGCAGCCCCCTCGCGGGCAGCCTCGATCCCGTTCTCGTCAATGAGATCCAGCGCGACATGTTCGAGCACGCTCGTTTCGAGTGGCCCGGCGTGGCCCATCGAGACGTCGTCGGGGTCGACCGCGTCGAACCAGGTGAACGGGACCGAATAGGCGTCGTCGTGGCGGGAGATCCGGGCACAGACTTCCTCGAGCGGACCGACGTTGCCGCCGTGGCCGTTGACGATCACCACGCGATTCCAGCCGTGGTGGGCGAGGCTGTCGACGGTCTCGCGAACTGTCGCCCGGAAGGTGTCCTCGCTGACCCACAACGACCCCGGAAAGGCGCGATGTTCCTCGCTCACGCCGACAGTGAGCGGCGGCGCGACGACGACCTCGCCCGGAAAGGACGCAACCGCCGCGTCGGCGACGGCCTCGGCGATGATGGCGTCGGTTCCGAGCGGCGCGTGCGGGCCGTGCTGTTCGGTGCTTCCGACGGGGAGGACGGCCAGATCGGTCTCGACCGCGTCGGCGTCGGGCCAGGTCGACTCGGTGAGGTGCATGTCTCCACGGCGCGGCCGCGTCGTGAAAACGATTCCTCTCAGTTCGCGACGGAATCGGGAATCGAAACTCGGTCCCCGGGGTGGATACCGGTCGAGTTCGTCCAGCCATAGGGGACTTCGAGCACGTACTGGCCCTGGCCGCGGTAGCGTTGCTGTGGATTGTCCGGGTTCTCGGGGAGTTGGGCGTGATGGATTGTCGTGATCGTCCCGTTTTCGCCGGCGAAGACGATGTCGATCGGGAACGCCATGTTTCGCATCACGTAGGCGTAGCTTCCGGATTCAGGGTGGACGAAAAGCATGCCCTCGCCCTCCGCGAGTGACTCGGTGTTACTCAGGCCGACGTAGCGTTCCCGTTCGGTGTCGGCCACGCGGACGTCGACGGTCCCGAGTTCCGTGCCGTTCTCGTCGTGGATCGAGAGTGTCGCGTTCTCGTAGGACAGCGGGGAGAGCAGCGGGGCGAGTGGACTGGTCGGGCCGGTCAGCGCCAGCACTGCTGCGAGGACGAGCAGGGCGACGGCGAGCAGGTTGAGGACTTGACTGCGGTGCACGTCCGGGGAGATGGGTGGGGGAAGTGAAAGCGTTCGGATCAGAAAGTAAGGGTTATTCCGCCGGATGCAGTTGGTTCGAACACGGGTCCGTGGTCTAGGTTGGTTATGACGTGGCCTTTACAAGGCCGAGGTCGGTGGTTCAAATCCGCCCGGACCCACTTCTGACGGCAACTGCTCCGAGCGGAGTGAGGAGCCAGTGCCGTCTGTGTGGACAAGCGGATTTGAGCCCAGAGAACGAGCAGAGCGAAGTTCTCGTGGTTCAAATCCGCCCGGACCCATTCTGCGACGAACGGACGTGAGGAGCGAATGGCATGGCGGTTTAAACCCTGAAAGACGAACGAAGTGAGTCTTTCTTTGGTTCAAATCCGCCCGGACCCACTGAGTTCTCGCGGCGCTCATTTACGAGCGCCGCGTCTACGAAGCGTCGGCGGATTTGAGGTAGACCACGAGCGAGTGAAACGAGCGACGTGGGCGTGGTTCAAATCCGCCGAGAGAGCTCTGCTCTCTCGAGCCCTCGTTCACTCCGTTCACGAGGACGCCCGGACCCACTTCTGACGGCGACAGCACTCCAGAGTCACCATGGTATTCTCGAGTGCTCTGTCCCGCACCCAGAAAAGTGTTATACGGCCGTCGCGTACGGTCGGTAGATGCTGCTAGTCCTGTGTGTTGATCTCGACGACGACATCGGCCGGAAGACCGGCATCGAGACGCCGGTGGTCGGCCGTGATGCCGTCGAGAAAGCCGCGGTCGAGTTCGCCACTGCCGATCCCGAGGACAGCGACCTCAACGTGTTGTTCGAGGGGATCCACCTCTACGACGAACTCCGCGGGACTGGCGAGTCCGTCGAGGTCGCCGCCGTGACCGGAATCGAGGGCAGCGACGTCGCCGCCAACCGGGCCGTCGGCGCGGAGATCGACACCGTCCTCGCGGGACTGACGACCGGTGAGGACGTCCGGGCGATCGTGGTCACCGACGGCGCACAGGACGAGAGCGTGGTGCCCGTCATCCGCTCGCGGGTCAACATCGACGGCGTGCGGCGGGTCGTCGTCCGCCAGGCCCAGGACCTCGAATCGATGTACTACACTATCAAGCAGGTGCTAAACGACCCCGAGACGCGGGGCGCGATTCTGGTCCCACTCGGAATCTTGTTGCTCATCTATCCGCTGGCTGTCATCGCGAATTTCCTCGGGATGCCCGGCGACGTTTTCGGGCTCGCCTCGGGGCTGCTCGGCATCTACATCCTTTCGCGAGGGCTCGGGCTTGGAGACATTATCGACGAGACTGTCGAACGCGCCCGAACCGGGTTGTACGCCGGCCGGGTGACGATCGTGACGTACGTCGTCGCCGGGGTGTTGCTTGCGATCGGTGCCGCAAGTGGGTTGGAGATGCTCGATGCCGTCCGTGGCGGCATGGACTCGGCGACACTGGGGGTGACCCAGGCCGTCGCCGCCGTCGTGGCCGGCGCGATCCACTGGCTGGCAGCAGCAGGGATCACCAGCAGTCTCGGCCAGGTCACCGACGAGTACCTCGCCGGCCGATTCCGGTGGCGGCATCTCAACGCGCCCTTCTACATCCTCGCGATCGCCGGTGTCGCCCATGCCGTCAGCTTCTACGTTCTCGGCCGGGTCACGCTGTCGTATCTGGCGTTGTTGCTCACCGCCGGGACGCTGCTGGGGTTGTTCAGTACGCTCGCGTTCGCGATCGCCGAGTCCAGACTCGAAAGCGGGGACGCCCAGGCCGGCGCGTAGTGGCATCTCGATCCGGGCGCTTTTTGTAATCGCTCCCGTCATATCCGACGGGGGCACGTAGCTCAGTCCGGACAGAGCGTCGGACTTCTAATCCGACGGTTCGTGGGTTCGAATCCCACCGTGCCCGTGAAGCCGCCGAGTGAACACGAGGCGTGCTGAACAACCACGCAGGGGATTCGAAGCCTGGAAGTCGCAGTCCCGGACCGGCCGAGCGGTACGAGGTCGCGAAGCGACCTCGAAAGCCGAACGGCGCAGCCGTGAGGCAGCGAGGCCGCATGCCCGGAACGTCTTCCTTCGGTGAGAATCCCACCGTGCCTGTCCACCTTTTTACTTCCTCGGGTAGCCTCGCTTCGCTCGGCTACCACTCGTCGTAAAAACGTGGGCGAAAAATCACCCGAGCGGTCGCTACGCTCCCGCTCGGTGAACCGGCTCGCTTCGCTCACGGTTACACCGCTCACATTCGAGGTTCGTCACTTCGTTCGAACCTCGCTTCGCTCGCCGGATGCTCCCGACCTTAGCCTTCGAACCCGTCTTCGAAGACGAACGTCCCGTCTTCCTGTATCCGCTCCCCGTCCACTTCGATGAAGCTGTCCTCGCTCATGTCGACGATCATGTCGAGGTGGACCACCGACTCGTTTTTCGGGTTGTCCTCGCCGACAGACTCTTCGATGGACTTGCCGATCGCCATGTGGACGGTATCGCCCATCTTCTCGTCGAAGAGCATATTGTGGGTGAAGCGATCGATGTCGCGGTTCATCCCGATGCCGAGTTCGCCCAGGCGACGCGCGCCGCCGTCCGTGTTCAGGATGCCCGTCAGGACCGCCTCGTTTTGCTCCGCCTCGTGGGCGATGACCTCCCCGTCCTCGAACTCGAGATAGGCACCCTCGACCTCGCGCCCGTGGCGGACGACGGGCATGTCGAAGCGGACGGTCCCCTCGACGGAGTCGGGGATCGGCGCGGTGAACACCTCGCCACTCGGGAGGTTCTCGTCGGCGACGCTGTTGACCGCCGGATTACCCTCGATAGACATCGTGACGTCCGTCTCCTCGCCGGCGACGACGCGGACTTCAGCGGCCGGATCGAGGATCTCGACGAGCTGGCGCTGGTGTTCCTCTTGAGCGTCCCAGTCCTGATCGATCGCGTCGTAGACGAAGTCGGTGTAGCCGTCGGTGCTCATCTCGGCCTTCTGGGCGTCGCCGGGGGCCGGGTGTTGGGTGATGACGGTGTCGGTGTTCTCGCCCTCGAGGTGATCCTGGATCGGTTCCATGATCTGTGCGAAGGCTTGCATCGACTCCGGGGCGACGTCGCTGGTCTCCGCGACGTTGCGCGAGGCCCGAACCATGATCAAGACGTCCGTGGCTTCGAGCAGCGAATCCAGATGGTTCGGCTCGGTCAGTGCCTCGGTGTCGATAGCCCGGATAAACGAGCGGTGCTCGCGCCCGCCCTGGGTAGCCCGTATCGGCATCCCCCCGCGTTCCCCGATCTTCTCGAAAAGCGCGACGTTGAGGTCTTCGGCTTCCGGTCCGGAGAGGAGGACGACGTTGTCGCCTTCGGAGACGTCTGTACAGCGATCGACGATGAGTTCGGCGTGTCGGTCGACGCGCGGGTCCATGTCATCCCCGACCGAGGGAACGCGATTAATAGTTTCGAGAGCGCCCGTTCGAGATTGCGCGTTTGCCAGCTCGTCGTGGCTGCTTACGCTTCGAATCCCTCTTCGAAGACAAACGTGCCGTCTTCCTGTACCACTTCGCCGTCAACCTCGATAAACGAGTCCTCGCTCATGTCGACGATCATGTCGACGTGCTGGGCCGACTCGTTTTGCTCGTTGCCCTCGCCGACGTTGTCCTCGTAGGCGCGGCCGACCGCCATGTGGACGGTATCGCCCATCTTCTCGTCGAAGAGCATGTTGTAGGTGAAGCGGTCGATGTCGCGGTTCATCCCGATCCCGAGTTCGCCCAGGCGGCGGGCTCCCTCGTCGGTGTCGAGGATGCTGGTGAGGAGGTCCTCGTTCTTCGAGGCGCTGTGCTCGACGACCTCGCCGTCCTCGAAGACGAGTCGGGCGTCGGTGATCTCGCGCCCGCGGCGATAGACTGGCTTGTCGAAGAGGACCTCGCCCTCGACGGAGTCGGGGAGCGGCGCGGTGAAGACCTCGCCGCCGGGGAGGTTGTGGCTGTCCGTGTCGTTGAGGACGTGGTTGCCGGCGACGGACATGGTGACGTCGGTGGTGTCGCCGCTTTTGATCCGGACCTCGCTTGCCTCCTCCAGAATGTCGACCATCTGGGCCTGGAACTCTCGCTGTTCGTCCCAGTCTTTGAGGATCGCGTCGTAGACGAAGTTCTGGTAGGCCTCGAAACTCATCTCGGCGAGCTGGGCGTCGGCGGGCGTGGGATGCTGGGTGAGCGTCCAGCGGTCGGTCAACCGCTCGTTGAGGATCGGCTGGTGGGCCTTCTCGTAGTCAGAATTGACCTCGGGCGGGACGTCTTCGAGTTCCGTGACGTTCTCGTGGGCGCGGATCACCGCGTGGCAATCGGCTGCCTCGACCAGGGCCTGTTCGTGAGCCGGCGTCTCGAAGTCGACGTCGGCGGCGT
Organism: Halorhabdus tiamatea SARL4B; assembly: GCF_000470655.1. Taxonomy (NCBI): domain Archaea; kingdom Methanobacteriati; phylum Methanobacteriota; class Halobacteria; order Halobacteriales; family Haloarculaceae; genus Halorhabdus; species Halorhabdus tiamatea. The sequence continues at coordinate 1,862,243 of NC_021921.1, read as the reverse complement.
CGGCGGCCTGGAGGTAGTTTCGGATGGCGCGACCGCTTCGGTTGGTCCGGATCGAGACGGGGTGTGCGCCGCGGTCGCCGGCGATCTCGTAGAGTGCGACGACGAGTTCCTCGGCTGCCGGTTCACTCTTGATGAGAAAGTCGTCTCCGTCGCTCAGATCGACCGCATCGGCGATGAGCTGTGCGTGTTCACGAATGCGCGGGTCCATGACGGCAGAGACTTCTCGACCGCCGGCCAAACCAGTTTCGTCCCGTGGCGAGTCGATCACCCGCCGCGTTTGCCTTCGCGCATGCCCTGACTGAAGCCGGTCGCGATCCGGCGCACGAACAGGTACGTCGCGAAGACGAACCCGAGGACGACGACGACGATACCGATCAGCACAGGATCGACCATATTGTCCGAATGCGGCCTGAAATCTTAGATGTTTCGTCGCCCTGACGTCTCGGGGCCGATTCGCCCCTCCCTGGATTCCGACAGCGGAGTGATGGTTTCGATCCCGGCAGGCGATTCAAACAGCTGTTTGACCTTCCGGTGAAGCCTTTATCCGTCCACCCGACGTTCGACGTGGCCGGCACCCGCTTCGGCTCTCCACCCCTACTCAGATCACTCCCCCGACACGCGCTCCCGTTCGATCACGTCGCCTGCCCGATCCCGGATTTCGACGCGTAGCACTCCGTTCTCCGTCCGGAGTTCGGCGTGGCTCGGCGGACCGGCACGCGGGTCGGCGTGACTCCCCGGATTCACGACGCGCAGCCCCCCGAGTCGCTCGATCGCCGGCCGATGGGTGTGCCCTGCGATGACGAGATCGGCCCCACGTTCCCGGGCGAGCAACGGGAGAGACGTGGCGGTGTGTTCGTGCCCGTGGACGAGCAGGAGTGACCAGCCTTCCCATTCGATCGTCCGCACAGCGGGCAGTCGCTCTCGCAGGGCGTCCTCGTCACTGTTGCCGTGGACGGCGATCAACTCGCGGGCGCGACGATCGAAGGCGTCGTAGACTGCTGCAGTCGTGAAATCACCCGTATGTAGCACTTTCTCGGCGTCCGCGATCACGTCGGCGACCCGGCTGGCGAGTCGAGCGTCCTCGGTCCCGTGAGTGTCGGCGACGACTGCGAGCACGGCCACACGTTGATCTGGACGGCCGAAAACGGTCTCGGTATCGGGCAGCCCTTCGGAGGTCGCGTCCTTGGCCTGTTCAGAGATCGTGCCCCTCGAAGTAGTATAGGCTGACGGCGAGTGCCACGATCGCGCCACCGAGCAACAGGCCGGCCCCGGCGACGTCGTAGGTCCCGTGGACGAGCACGCCCGGTGGGTCGAAGTACCGCATCGGCGAGAGGCCGCCGAGCCAGTCGTAGTCGGTCGTCGAGATGATCGACTCGGCGAGCCACCCGAAAAAGACCGCCCCGAGCGCGACCCGACCGGCGGTCCGACCACGGCGAACGACGACGCCGAGGGCGAGACCGATCGCACTCCAGAAGAGGAGATACGGGACCGAAAACGCGTGGACGATCGCGAGGTCGACGAGCGGGAGCGACTCCTCGATGGCGAACGACGCCACGTACAGGACGACCGGGACGACGACGTTGAGGACGACGATGGGCACGAGGAGCGCGAGGTACTTCCCGAGGAAGACACTCCGCCTAGCGACGGGGCCGGCCGTCAGCGTGTCCATGCGCTCGTCTCGGAGGTCGCCCGCGACGGTCCCGGCAGCACTGTAGGCGAGGTACCCGCCGAGGCCGACGATCCACCCGAGCGTGTAGAACTCGCTGGCGAGCAAGCCCTCGATCGATTCGAGGCTCTCGAAGCCGAACAGTTCGGTGACGACCGGTGGCATCGCGTCCAGCAACTCCGAGAACCCGGCCTCGATCATCTGGGGGCCGATCCAGACGTACATGAGGCCGAACAGCGAGAACAGCACGGCCAGGATCCCCGTCACTCGGAGTCGGTTGCGTCCCTCGAAGCGGGCGACGACGAGGAGCGGACTGGTTGCTTGATTGCTGTTCGTGGTCTCAGGGGTCTCGGTGCTCATTGGACGTCAACCTCCCCGAACAGCCAGGCACTCCCGACGAGCAACACGACTGCGGCGGCAAACAGAATCACTCCGCCGGCAGGATCGTAGGTTCCCTCGGTGAGGATCGCAAGCGGATCGTAGTACCGCATCGGCGTTACCGCCCCGAGCCACCCCAGGTCGGTGTTGGTCACCAGCATCTCGAAGAGAAAGGCCCCGACGAGGGTTCCGGCGGCCACGCCTTCGGCGACGATCCGCCGCGGGGCAGCGACGGACGCGAGCATGCCAAACGCGCCACAAGCGAGCAGGTAGGGCACCGACAGGACGTGGACCGCGACGAGGTCGGCGAGCGGGATCGTCTCGTCGATGACCTGGGCCGCCCCGGCGACACCCGCGAAGACGACGACGTTGACGACGACGATCGGCGTGAGCAACGCGAGGTACTTCTCGACGAGGAGTCGCCACCGGGAGATCGGCGCGGCGAGCAGCGTGTCCATCCGCCCGGTTTCGACGTCACCGGCGATGAAGCCGGCGGCGGTGTAGGCGACGTACGCTCCGAGGCCGAGCAGCCAGACGTACTCGTAGAGTTCGAGCGCGATGAAGCCCTCGATGGTTCCCATCTTCCCCAGGCCCATCTCCTCGACCATCGCGGCCGGGAACTGCTCTAAGAGTGCCGCGATGTCGACGTCCCCGAGGATACCGGGCGCGATGAGCGTCATCATCCCGCCGAAGGCCGCCAGCCCCAGTCCGATCACCGCCGCGGCGGGCACGAGCCGCTCGGATTCGAAGCGCGTCGTCTCAAGCATCGGCCTCCTCCGCCCTGTCGGTTGGCTCGCCGTTCTCGTGCTCCTCGATCTCTCCGTTCTCATGCTCCTCGATCTCGCCGTTTTCGACCCGCTCGACCCGCTCGGCCGGGTTCTCGCCGTAGAAGCGCATGAAGACGTCTTCGAGCGGGGCCTCCTCGATGCTCAGGTCGTAGATGTCGTATTCGAGGAGGTGTTCCAGCAGCGGTTCGTACGCGCCAGTGTAGGTGAACGTCACGCTCGTCGCCTCGTTCGCGGCGGCTGCGTCGCCGCTCCCGTCGCTGTCGGCGGTGTCGCTTCCGTCGCCGATACTGCCCGCGCCATCACTGCCGTGTCCGTCGCCACGCTCGCCCCCGCTGGCGTCGCCACTGACTTCGATGTCGTGGACGCCCTCGAGTGCCAGACTGTCGGCGTCGAAGTCGCCGCCGAGACGCGCCCGGACGACTTTCCCGCTGCGGTCCAGCAGCGACTCGACGTCCTCGAGTTCGACGAGGTGCCCGTCGCGGATGATCGCCACCCGATCACAGACCTTCCGGACCTCGCTCAGGATGTGCGAGGAGAAAAAGAAGGTCTTGCCGCGCTGCTGTTCGGTGCGGATGAACTCCAGTAGTTGCTCCTGTTTCAAGGGGTCGAGCCCGGAGGTGGGTTCGTCCATGATGAGCACGTCCGGGTCGTGCATGAACGCGACGACGATGGCGAGCATCTGCTTGTTCCCGCGGGAGTACTCCCGTACCTTCCGGTCGAGTGGCGGATCGAACAGTTCGAGCATCTCGTCGCTGCGGACGTCGCCACGAAGCGACCCGTGGTATTCGAGCAATCGTCGGCCGGTGACGTTCTCGTTGAAACTCGGCTCGGACGGGAGATACCCGACGTTTCCCCGGACCGACCTGAGCGCCGCCGCGTCCCTGATGTCCGCATCGAGGATGGTCGCCGTCCCCTCCGTTGGCGACATAAAGCCCATCAGCGTCCGGATCGTCGTCGTCTTGCCGGCCCCGTTCGGCCCGAGAAACCCGAACACTTCGCCCTTCTCGACCGCGAACGAGAGGTCTTCGACACCGCGTACATCGCCGTAGTATTTCGTCAACCCGTCTGTGTGGATGGGCGGCATGTGTATTGTTTGAAAAACTGACGGCTGGAATATAAATCTAGTCGGTGGCTGCGCCTCTGTGACCACATTACCGGCTCGCGAATTTGCTCGCCGGAAAATATGGGTTGGGGCGGATTTGAACCGCCGACCTCCTCCATGTCAAGGAGGTGTCATAACCAACCTAGACCACCAACCCTGGCTCGCTCGTTGCACTCTCCGGTAGACGGCTGGCACAATTGAAGGTTTCGAAACGCCCCGCGGCGAGCGACCGCCCCAACCTGCGACGGGTTCACGCGCTGTAGGCCGTGTACTCGTCCGGGTCGGGGAAGAACTGCTCGGCGTCGTCGTGGGCAATCGATGCGACCTCGGTCCCGTCGAGTTTCTTGACGTGGGTGTACATCTCGCCGCGCTCGAGGGCGGCCTCGACCAGCGGCGCAGCGTGCTGGAGTCGGTAGGTCCCGGCCACGAAGAGTGTCCGCTCGCGCTCGGGGTCGATGCACTCGGTGACCACAAAGGCGTGGCCCGAACTGGTCGCCTGATAGACGACCGTCTCCGTGAACGCGACGTCCTCGGCGAAATCTTCGTACTCTTTCGCCTGATTGCTCGGGACGATATACACCAGGCCCCATTCGTCAGTATCGTCGGCTTCGGGCGGCTTCGGTGTCGTGTTGTCCGAAGTGAGGATGAGTGTTTCGAACCCCGACTCGGCCCGATCGCGCGCCATCGCCTCGACGTCTTCGAGGGTCTGCTCCCACCCGCTCTGGGCCGCGTCGCTGGACCGAAGCAGTTGCTCACCGTCGTCGAGTTCGACATCGTCGGGCCCGAGTCTAACCATGTCTGTCGATACGGGCCGATACCAATAAAGGTGGCTCGCCGTCCTCACCCAGCTGTGACACCCAGGCCGACCTCGAGGAGGATCGAGACGCCGAGGACGATCAAACTGGTCACGAACACTTTCACGTTACGGCTCACGCGGTCCTCGAACGGGAGGTTTCGGCCGTCTAGCGGCGGGAGCTCCTGAATCCGCTGTTCGAACCCGAACGCCTTCCCACCGTCGAGACTCATCGAGAACAGCCGCGAGACGGGTCCTCGGCCGCGAGGCGTCGGCTGGATGGCGAACGAGCCGACGCCAAACAACAGAAAGCCGACCACGAACAGGGCGTACTTCAGCGTCACCAGCCCGTTGCCGACGATCAGAGACGGAATCGCGAGGACGACCACGATCGCCGTCGCGACGCTCCCGACCCACAGCGCGAACTCGACGTAGCGGTAGCCGTTAGGAGTCACTGGTCCGGCGGGAGATGACTGGCTCGACGTCCTCGTATTCGGCGTCGTGACGGTGACAGTAGCTCATATGCTCGTGCTCGCCGACCGGATGGAAGTCGGGGCGTTGCAGGTCACACACGCCGTTGAACGCTTCCCCGAGGTGGTCACGTGCGTCCGCGGGGCGGCCGTCTTTGACCAGCTCGGCGGCAGCATCGATCTCCTCGCGGACGTCCGCGGGTACCTCGAGGTCGCCAAAGAGGTCCGCGACCGTCTCGTCGATGTCGTCGTACGCCGAGAACGTGCCGAGCTGGCGTTTGAGACGATCGACTGTCCCGAGACTCATCCGCGACCGCTCGCGGACGACCTCCCGGAAGCGCTCGATCGCGTCCCAGGTCTCTTCGCCGACGTGGTCGTAGCCCTCCGGCCGGATCTTGGCCGGACACCGCGTCGAGAACTGACACCCCGTCGGCGGATCGCGTGGGCTGGGTGGGGTCCCCGGGAGCGTGATCCGGTGAGAGGACGTCGAGGGATCGGGTCGCGGAATCGCCGAGAGGAGCGATTGCGTGTAGGGGTTCTGGGCGTTCTCGTAGACCGCTTCGGTGTCGCTGATCTCCATGATCTTCCCGAGGTACATGACCGCGACGCGATCACAGATGTGACGGACGACGGCCAGGTCGTGGGCGATGAAGAGGTACGTCAGGTCGAACTCCTCCTGGAGGTCCTCCAGCAGCGTGATGATCTTCGCCTGGACGGAGACGTCCAGCGCGCTGACCGGCTCGTCGAGGACGAGAAACTCCGGTTCGAGCGCGAGTGCCCGCGCGATGCCGACGCGCTGGCGCTGGCCGCCCGAGAACTGGTGGGGATACCGGTAGTAGTGTTCCTCCCGGAGCCCGACCGACGTCAGCAAGTCGAGCACCCGCTCCTGGCGCTCCGTCTTGGTCTTCCAGTCGTGGGCGTCCAGCGGCTCGCGGATAATCTCCCCGACGGTCATCCGGTCGTTAAGGCTGGATTCGGGGTCCTGAAAGACCATCTGGGCGTTACGACGCCAGTCTTTCAGGTCCTCGCCCGAGAGCGTCGTGATGTCGGTCCCGTCGAAGGAAATCGTCCCCTCGGTGGCCTCCTCTAGGCGGACGAGCGTCCGACCGAGCGTACTCTTCCCACACCCGGACTCGCCGACGAGGCCGAGTGTCTCGCCGCGCTTGATCGAGAAGCTCACGCCGTCGACGGCCTTTACCGACGGGTTGGCGAAGACGCCGCCACCGCCGTAGTACTTCTTCAAGTTCTCGACCTCGATCAGCGTCTCGCCGCTCTCGGCCACCTGGTCGGTCCGTTGTAGGTCCCCGCTCATCGGTGCTCACCTTCCGTGTCGACGTCCTCGCCACTCGCGAGTGCGCGATGGTGTTCGAGTCGCTCCGTCTCTGTTTCCCCTTCCGGATACAGCAGACACGCTGCCGTGTGTTCGACTGTCTCGCCGACGTCGATGTGCTGGGGGGCCATCTCGTCGCAGGCCCCGAACGCCTGCGGGCACCGCGGGGCGAACCGGCAGTGGTCGGCCGGCGCGTTCGGCGTCGGCACCTCGCCCTCGATGGTGTTGAGCCCCTCCCCGCGGGAGTGCTCGCCGGGGATCGACTCGATCAGCGCCCGCGTATAGGGGTGTTTCGGGCGCTCGAAGAGGTTCTCGACCGAGGCCTTCTCGACGATCTGTCCGGCGTACATCACGTTCACGCGATCGGAGATGTCGGCGATGACGCCCATGTCGTGAGTGATAAAGAGGATCGCGAGGTTGCGCTCCTTCTGGAGCTCCTTCAGCAAGTCCAGGATCTGAGCCTGGATCGTCACGTCCAGGGCGGTCGTCGGCTCGTCGGCGATCAGCAGGTCGGGCTCACAGGCCAGCATCATCGCGATGACGGCGCGCTGGCGCATCCCGCCGGAGAACTCGTGGGGGTACTCGTCGAGGCGACGTTTCGCGTCGGGGATGCCGACCGACTCGAGTAAGTCCGTCGCCTCCGCGGTCGCTTCCGCGCCCGTGATACCCCGGTTGATCTCCAGGGCTTCCCTGATCTGGTTGCCGATCGTGTAGACGGGGTTCAACGACTGCTGGGGGTCCTGGAACACCATGCCGATACCGCTCCCCCGGACGTCGCGATAGGCGGCGTCCGAGAGGCTCGTCAGCTCCTCGCCGTTGAACCGGATCGACGACTCCGCGAGCACCTCGCCGGGGGAGTCGACCAGCCCCATGATCGAGCGAGCAGTGACGCTCTTGCCCGATCCCGACTCGCCCACGATGCCGACCGTCTCGCCGGGGTAGACATCGAAGCTCACGTCGTCGACGGCCCGAATCGTCTCCCGGTCAGTGTGGAAGACCGTCTGGAGATTTCGGACTGAGAGTAACGGCTCGCCCTCGTCACGCACGCTCTCGGCGGTGCGTTCACGGGACATCAGGCACCACCTCCAGCGGCCGCCTCCTCGGCCTCGGCACTCTCGGTCTCGGGGTCGATCGCGTCCCGGATCCCGTCACCGAAGGCGTTCAGGCCGGTCACGAGCACGACGATGATCAGCCCCGAGAGCAGCGAGATGTGCCAGGATGACGTCGCGACGTAACTCTGGCCCAGCGAGACGGCTCGCCCCCAGGCCGGCGTCGGCGCGCTGATGCCGAGCCCGTTCCCGAGGAACGATAGCGCCGAGAGGCTGATGATGATGCCCCCGGTCGTCATCGAGGCGTACACCAGGAGGTAGCCGACGATGTACGGAAGCATGTGCTTGCGCATGATGGTGCGCGGGCGCTGACCGAAGCTCCGGGCCGCGTCGACCCACTCCTCCTGGGCGACCTGGAGCGCGGGGCCACGCACGGCCCGCCACAGCAGCGGCCACGTGGTGAAGGCAAACACCAGCGCCAGGATGAACCCGCCGTCGAGGATGTTCCCGAGCCAGTGGTTTGCAAAGACGGCACTCACCATGATCAACAATATCAGCCGGGGGACCGAGACGATCCCGTCGGCCGTTGTCAAGATCGTGAGGTCGACCGATCCGGCGTAGTACGCCGAGATCATCGACAGTGTGGCCGCGATGAGCGTCGCGATCCCGATCGCCATCCCCGCGACGATCATCGTGATGCGTGCCCCGCCCATGAGGAACGTGAACAGATCACGACCGTTGTTGAGCGTCCCGAACGGATGGAACCGGTCGAAGTCGTCGTAGGTCATCGGGCCGACGTTTTCACCGCTCCCCTTGGACTTCGAGTTGAAATTGGCCTCGCCGACGAAGATCGTCTCGACGGATTCCGCCTCCTCGTCGAAGTACTTGATCTCGTGGCTGTAGGAACTCTGGATGTTCTGCTCGACGGTCGTCGGCCCGAGCGCCGGCCCGAAGATCGCCATCGTCAGGTACAACAACAGGACGAGGATGCCGAACTGCCCCCAGCGGTGGCCCTTGAGCCGCCCGATCATGTCGTCGGTCGGCGTCCAGTCGGCCTGGCGGTAGTGGTCACGAAAGACCGTCCAGCCGCGGAACAGCCAGTAGGCCAGAAACATCGCGTAGGCGACGATGAGCGTCAGGCGCAACGCCCACGCGAGCGCGGGTTCGAGGCCGAGGAACGTCCCTTTCCAATCGAATACGACCGGCAGATCCGCGATTGCTTCCGGGGGCTCGATCCCCAGTACTGTCCCGTCCCAGGTGCCGCCCGGACCGAGTTGATACCCCTGATTGGGGATGGTTTCCCGGCCGAACAGCGTCGGGAGTGAGCCAGCCCACTCTGTCAATCCGCCGAGGAACTCGGCCCCGGCAGCCTGGACGTCGAGGATCGCACTCGCCGCACTACTGGAGACCGTCCCGGCGAGAAGCTCGAAAAACGCCGTCACGCCGACGAACGTCGCTTCGACCAGGGTGAACGCGAGTTTCGCGTACGTGCCGAACTCGACGGCGATCAAGACGACGAGGACCGAGAACCACCGGAGGAACGGTCGCGGGGATTCGGCGATTCGCGTCCGGAGCGGCACGCGTTCGAACCCGGTCAACTCTTCGCGCGTCGTGGTAGATTCAGTGTCCGACATCGATGTCACCTCTCAGTGTCCTCCAGCGTGATCCGCGGGTCGATGAACGTATACAGGATGTCCTGGGCGATGTTGACGGTGACCTGGACGATGATGAACAGGAAGACGAGTGCCATCACGAGGGGGATGTCCGGACCGAGGACACCACGGAAGAACATGTTGCCGAGCCCCCGGATCGAGAAGACCTTCTCGACGAGGACCGACCCCCCGATCAGCAGGTAGAACTCGCTCATGATGATCGGGAGGAGTGGGATCAGGGCGTTGCGGCCGACGTGTTTGGTCACGATGCGCCGCCCGGAGACGCCCTTGGCCTTTGCTGTCTCGACGTACTTCGAGTTGATGCTCTCGAGGACGGCGGTCCGGCCGATCCGGATCTCGTTGCCCATCGACGAGGATCCCAGCACGAGCGCCGCTGGCAGGATCCACTTGATCGCGATGGCGATGTTCGTCAACTGTGGACCCGTGACCGTTGTTTGGAATTCCGGGATACGAGTGAAGAGTTCGATCTCGCCGACCATGTTTGAGATCGAATCGGACGTCCCGATCACGTCGGTCCGAACGATGAAGTCGGGGTAAAACGACAGGAGACCGCCGGCCGAGAGCAGGCCGACGAACATCACGGCGAGCCAGAAGTTCGGCATCGCCCGCCAGATGATCCCCCCTCCCGAGGTGAGGTAATCCCGCCAGGTGTTGGCCCGCAGACCGGCATAGAGGCCGCCGGGAATGCCGACTATCAGTGCGACGACGACCGACCAGAACCCGAGCCACAGCGTCACGGGCATCCGGTTCATGATGAGATCGCTGACCGGCGTCCCACGCTGGATGATCCACGACTGGCCGAAGTTGAACGTCACCAGATCGATGAGGACCTTTCGGTACTGATCCCACAGCGGAACCGTCGAGCCGTCGGGATAGATGAGTCCGAGGGCGATCCGCAACTGACGGACGTCCTCCGGCGTCGCGTCCTGTCCGAGAATGTTCAAAACGGGGTCGATCGGGCCCAGATACAGGACGATGAAACTCATCGTCACACCGAACAGGAAGACCGGGACCGCGAGCAACAGTCGCTTGGCGAGATACAGCAGCCGATTCATCTGCCCTCACCCTCGGACGGTACCGAGTGACGGTCGCGCGAATCGACCCTCGGGGGAGCGTACGTGCCGTCCGCGTCTCTGTGACGGCCCGGTGACGGCCCGGCCGACACTGCGGTACGAACGTCTCTTCGGAACAACATCGCCTGCCACGACGATGACTCCATCCTCGAGGGCATGTGTAAGTTATTCGCTCATGATTTCGGCTATGCGGGTTTAACAATAACGATTGTATCCGGCTTGCCGGATCGAAACCCGGAGAGTACGGGCTTATCCCTGGTAGTTCGCGTCGTAGTTCTCGGCACCGCCGGGGAAGACCTGTTTGGGGAGGAGGTGGTAGGCGGCCTCGCCGCGACCCTTGAAGACGCTCTCGACGAAATCCTCACGGGTGAGCACGTAGGCCATCGCCTCGCGGACGGGCTTGGGGACCTCCTCCATGTTGAACCCGATGAAGTAGGTGTTGATCGAGGGGGTCTCGGACATGTTGACTTCCGTCCCGTCGTCGAGTGGGCCGTACGTGCCAAGCGTCTGGCCCTGCTCGTTGGTCGACTCCGCGTTGGCCAGTGCGGGGTCGTACTGGGACGTCGGGATGGCGGCGACGTCGGCGTTCCCGTTGCGGAAGTAGTTGTACAGGGCGGTGGTGTCGGTGATGATGGCGTCGTGGAGGCCGAAGTCCGCCGCATCGCCGTGGTAGTCTGCGAAGGCCGAGGCGCGGAACTCGCCACCGTTGCCTTCCTGCCACCCTTCGAAGACGAACGGGCCACAACCGACCGGATTCGTCGAGAACTCCTGCCACTCCATGTCGCCGTCGTAGCCCTCGACGTCGCCGACGATGCCTTCGGGGACGACCGAGAACGCCGAGTACGCGAGCACCTCGAGCGCGTAGCCGAACGGTGCGGCGAGCGAGACCGTGAACGTGTACTCGCCCGTCGCCTCGACGGCGGTCGAACCGGACACGACGTTGCCCTCGTCGTCGGTCTCGTGCTCGATCTGGAGCACCGACAGCGGGAAGTAGGTGTTCGTGGAGTTGCTGGACTCGACGAGCCGCTGGATCGAGTAGACCACGTCGTCGGCGGTGACCTCGCCGTAATCGCCGTGGAACTGGATACCCTCCTTGAGCGTGAACTCGTACTCCGTGAGGTCGTCGCTGACCGAGTAGTCCTCGACGATGAGGGGTTCGACTTCCGTCGTCCCGTTGACGTAGTTCATCGGTGCGTCGAACAGGTTGATGACCTTGCCCCCACTCGCGGTGTTGCCCGACGCGATCGGGTCGAGGGAGCTGAACGTGGCCGACGTGCCGTTGAGAACGTCTTTGCCTTCGATGCCGTTGACCGAGACGTTCTCCTTCGCTCGGGAGGGCCCCATCCCGCCGGGCGGGTTGAAGTCGACGCGATCGTACCAGAACAGCTGGTCGACGGTGTGATAGACCGGCAGGAGTGCCGCCGAGTCCCACAACGCCCGCTCCATCTTGACAGCGGCGTCGTTCCGCGTACTCGTGGCTTCCTCACCGAGGCCGGGGTTGTTCTGGATTCGGTCGAACTGCTCGGTCATGTACTGGCGGATCTCCTCGTCGCCCTGGACGTCCTCGGACCAGAACAGCCGCGCGCCGTTGGGCGTGTAGCCCTCGGCGTCGTAGATGGTGTTCTCCGGGTCGATGAGCTGCAGGAAGTTCTGGGCTCCGGGGTAGTCGGCGACCCACCCCAGCGTATAGGCCTCGTGGTTCCCCTTCTCGGTCGTCTCAAGCAGCGACCCGAAGTCCGCGTCGCTGATGTTCATGTTGATGTACGCGGAGTCCAGACGCGCGCGGATCGTATTCGCCATCTCCTTCCACGCGGGGCTCTGGTACTGCAGCCAGTCGAGGTCGTAGGTGTTGTCCGGCCCGTAGTCGGCCTCTTCCATCACTCGCTGGGCCTCACCGACCTGGGCCTCGTTGATCCCATAGGGGAACGAACTCGGTGGTTCGTAGCCCGTCGACTCGGTAGTCTCTTCCGGAGCGTCGGTTTCGGTCGCTGCCGGTTCGTCCGTTTCCTCGGGCGCGTCGGTCTCGGTGTCAGCAGGCGTGTCCGTATCGTCGCCGCTCGAACATCCAGCCAGTCCGACGCTCGCCGTCGCAGCACCGGTCGCTGCGAGGAACTTTCGTCGATTCAGTTTTTTCTCGTCCGACATTATGGTATCCCTTAGCAAAGACACGTTCTTAAACGTACTGGTATTGGCTATACTTCCAAGAATCTGCTCATCAATTGGTTTTATTTTCTATTTATACAACTCTTCTAAACGTACTCTCAATATGCCATATTTATTGTTATAATGTGGCGTCCCGTCGACAGCCGTTCCCGATTGGACCCCGCCACGCTTAAGCGGGAACTGCTCGAATCCCCGCAGGATGCCCGGACCAGTGTTTCTCGACGGCGAGACGGTGACGTTGCGGACGATCGAGGAAGACGATCTCGAATTTATCCAGCGCGAGCGCGCCGAGCCGGCCGTCTGGCGGACGCTCGGGTGGCCGTTCCCGTCCAACCGCGAGCAACTCACGGAATTCTTCGAGGAGACGATTTCGGACGAGGAGACGATCCACCTCCTGATCTCCGTGGCGGACGAGCCGGTCGGGATGGTGAGCTTCCACGAGGTCTCGGGTGACTCACGCCGCGGCGAACTCGGCTACTGGGTCGCGACCGACGAGCAGGGCAACGGCTATGCCACCGACGCCGTCGGCACGCTCGTCGACTACGGCTTTCGAGACCTCGGCTTTCACCGCATCGAGGCGAAAGTGTTCGACGGGAACCAGCCGTCCCGACAGGTCCTTGAGAACCTTGGCTTCACTCACGAGGGTGTCCACCGCGAGGCCGTCTTCGCCGACGGCGGGTTCCGGGACGTCCACTGGTACGGCCTGCTCGCCGAGGAGTGGCGCGAGGAGGAATAGCGCGGGTCGAATAGCCAGCTTCGCAGCCTCAGTCGTTGATCCGGACGGCTTCGAGTCGAACGTCGCCTTTGGGCTCGTCACGCGGCCCGGTTTCGACGCTCCCGAGTTCCTCGAGGACGTCCATCCCGTCGACGACCTCGCCGAAGACGGCGTGGTCGCCGTCGAGGTGGGGCTGGGCGTCCAGCGTGATGAAGAACTGCGAGCCGTTGGTGTTCGGGCCGGAGTTGGCCATCGAGACCACGCCCGGGCCGTCGTGGCCCAACTCGTCGTGGAACTCGTCGTCGAAGGTGTACCCCGGGCCGCCGCGGCCGGTCCCCGTCGGGTCGCCCATCTGGACCATGAAGCCCTCGATGATCCGGTGGATCGGGGTGTCCTGATAGAAGGCGTCGCCGCGGGTCTCGCCCGTCTCGGGGTCCTCCCAGGTCGGAGTTTCGGGGGCCGGGTCGGCGTCGGCCGCGGGGTCGTGTTTCGCGAGGTTGACGAAGTTCTCGACGGTTCTCGGCACGCGCTCGTCGTAGAGGTCGATCTCGATGTCGCCGTGGGTCGTCTCGATAGTCGCTGTCAGGTCGCTCATGCTCGGGGAGACGGGTGGGATATGGATAACCGTGGTGGTCCGGGACCGGCGGGCCGCTCGGGTCGCCGTGATCGGGGAACGATGGATTTTACTTGTGTAATTCTGAAATAGTTTCCGTGAGTGAACGTCGAGCAGCCGCCGAAACGGGGGCCGCGGGGACGGAAGCTGGCCAGGAACGGTCCGAAGCTGGGGCCGAGTGGTCGCTGTTAAACTGGGTCGTCATCGGTGTCTTCGGGGCGCTGACGGCTGTCGGTCTCGTGCTCTCGACCGGCGTCCTCGAGTGGGCGGTCGCGATCCCCGCCAGGGGTGCTGACCCGAGCCCGGTGGTCGTTCCCGTCTATGTCTACTTGTATGCGGGCTTCGGCGCGCTGGGGTACATCTTCACGAAGTTGATGGGAAGACTGGACCGGTACACCGAGTGGAACTGCTGGGAGGACCTGGTCGGGCTGGCGATGCGGATTCCGGCCGCCTGGGTCCTCGCCGCCGGCGTCTACCTCCTGGTCGGCGCGTTCGACGGCGTCGAGGGCGTCGCCGGTCCGCGGTTCGCCGCCGGCGTGTCGTTTCTCGTCGGGCTGTACGTCAACGTCGCGCTGACGGCTCTCGGGAGTCTCGCGGACCGGATCCTCGGCCGTGCACCTCCGCGATCGGAGTGAGCTGTCGAGTCACATCGTCGCGATCGTGGCGACGTTACAGCCGACCACGATCACGGTGACGCCGCCGAAGCCCGCGAGGGCGGCCTGTCCCTGTCGCTCGTCGACGACATACCAAGTCCCAGCCAGGACTCCCAGCGCGGCGAGTTTCAGTCCGGCGAGACCGCCGATCCCGAACGACTCGACGAGCGTTCGGGCGAGTGCGTTCCCCTCGGCGAGTCCCCGTTGGAGGCCGATCGTCGTCGTCACCACGTCCGTCGCCGACGCGGCGAGCACCGTCGCCCAGAGGACCGCGGTGAGCGTCGAGAGCGAGACGCACTCGGCGAGGCGGCCAACCGGTTCGATACGAGACGGTGTCGATACTACCCGCTCGGTCGTCGTCTGGTGTTTTCCCATTTTCCCACCACCCCCGGAAGCGGCTCCGATGCCGCTGTCCGGATGGACAGAATATCAACTACTGATGTTTTTATTCTTTCGGTTTCGGGCGTGGGCAACTTTCACACGCCGGCGAGCGTGAGCGTGTTGAGTCCGACGACCGCCAGCGTGACGACGGCGAACCCGGCGAGGACGACTCGCGCCGATTCCGCGGCGAGGTAGTGCCAGGTTACCACCAGGAGAGCCAGCGCGACGAGCTTGAGCGCGCCGATACCGGGCGTCCCGTAGGTTTCCATGAACGCTCGTGCGACCGCGTTCCCTTCTGGGATACCGGACGCGACCCCGACTATCGTCGTTACGACGTCGAATGCCGACCCGACGAGGACGACTGTCCAGAGTACGGCGTCGGCTTCCGGCAGCGGCCGCGGCTCCAGAAACGCCTCGAACGCCGCCAACCCGTCCCGGAACCACGCCGGGACGAGTCGCTCGGGCAGCGTCCGCAGGTCGATCATGTAGGGGGATAGTGAGTCACTGCCGGGGCCCGACTGTCGGCGGCGGCGACTGCCGATAGTTCAAGTAGAACGTTCGGCCACAACCCTCGCGGTCGGGTCGCGGGCCGCCAGTGCGGTCGGTTGCTCGCTGGCGGGGACTGTTTCTGTCCGGCGATACCGCGTCGCCTTCGACGTCGCCGAGACAGACGAACTCGATGCCGTCGGCGGCCTCGACGTCGTCCGTCGTCGCGGCGTATTCCCGGTCGGCGAGCGGTTCTCGCGTCACGGAGGCGTCTTCCAGTGTGGCGTCCCGTTCGACGCTCGTGACGGCCCCGCAGTACGGACAGTAATACGTGACTTCGACCATACCTGTCGTAGAACTTCGATCGACATAGCTCCCCGGTTGCCGGCCGATTCCACCGGCGGGGAGTGGGCGGACCAGCCAGGCGCTGGTGGGTTCGCCGCACGGACGCCCGAAGCCTTATGGGACGTGCCACACCAACTTCGGGCACGCAGATGTCAGCCAGTGTTGCTCCCATCGTTCTGGTGGTCGACGACGAGCCGGACGTCGCCGACGCCTACGCCGCCCAGCTGGAGGGTGAGTACAGCGTTCTGACGGCGTATAGCGGCCAGGAGGCCTTAGAGACGCTCGACGATACCGTCGACGTCGTCCTGCTCGACCGCCGGATGCCGGGACTCTCTGGTGACGACGTGCTCGAACGGATCCGCGATCGGGGCCTCGATTGCCGGGTGGCCATGGTCACGGCTGTCGATCCGGACTTCGACATCATCGAGATGCCCTTCGACGCCTACATCACCAAACCAGTCTCCCGCGAGGAACTGTTCGAGACCATCGAACGCCTGCTTACCTTCCAGTCCTACGAGAAGCAGTTCCAGGAACTCTACCGGGTGTCCTCGAAGGTTGCCACGCTCCGATCCAACAAGAGCGAAACCGAACTGGCACACAACGACGCCTACGGGCGGTTGCTCGATCGACGCGACGAACTTCGCGAGCGCCTCGACGAGACGATCGGCTCCTTCGACGACGACGACTTCGCGACGGCGTTCAAGGACTTCGACGAGGAAGCGTGACTGCCGCCAGGACGGTCCCGATCCGAAAATCCAAGTACGAGCACGTTAAAAGATAACACATGGCTCCCGTCTGGGGCTGGATCGTCGCGTACGTCCTGGGATTTCTGCTCTTTCAGTTGCTCATCTACTGGTATCTCGGGGAGGGAAAGACGTCACTCGAGCGCACGACCCCGGAGACTGGCGAGCGCGGGCCGCGCCAGACAGTCGAATCGCGGGACACCGACCACCTGACGGGAGGCGAGACGGTCCGGTGTCCACACTGTGGGGCCGAAAACGAGTTCGATCCGAGCTACACCTACTGTCGGGAGTGTACCAGGGAGTACCGGTAGGCGT
This sequence comes from Halorhabdus tiamatea SARL4B, assembly GCF_000470655.1. Classification (NCBI taxonomy): domain Archaea; kingdom Methanobacteriati; phylum Methanobacteriota; class Halobacteria; order Halobacteriales; family Haloarculaceae; genus Halorhabdus; species Halorhabdus tiamatea. The sequence goes on along the minus strand of NC_021921.1, from coordinate 1,845,507 downwards.
CCGTCACGCTACGCCTTTCGAATGGGCCCGGCGGTATCACTCCTGAGAACGACGAAGAAAGGCCTTAGTGGTGACGGTGTCTTCGTCCGGTATGCGTCTGGCCAGTGGCGTGCCGGGGTTCGACGAACTCGTCGAGGGTGGACTGCTGCCGAACCGGCTCTACGTGGTAAGTGGGCCGCCGGGCAGCGGGAAGACGACCTTCTCGTCGATGTTCATCACCCAGGGTGCCAAAGAGGGGGATACGTGTCTGTACGTGACGATGCACGAGACGAAGTCCGAATTGAGCCAGGACATGGCCGGCTTCGAGTTCGGGTTCGACCGGGCGATGCAGTCGAATACGGTTCAGTTTCTGAACCTCGTGACCGAGAGCGGCAAGCGGACGATCTCGCAGTTCGGGAGCGACGGCGGCCTGACGAATCGGCTCGTGGCCTACATCGAAGCCAACGACATCGACCGGGCGGTCATCGACTCGACGATGCTACTCCAGCACTTTTTCACCGACGTCTCCGAGGAGATCACGGGCTTTCTCTCGGCGCTGAAACAGACCGACGCGACGATCGTCCTGATCTCGGAGATGACCGATCCCAGCGCGTATTCCGACGAGCACTACCTCGCACACGGCGTCATCTTCTTCCACAATTTCCTGGACTCGGGCAGCATGACCCGCGGCGTGCAGGTCATCAAGATGCGCGGGACCGCTATCGACTGTGACATCCGTGAGATCGAGTTCTCCGAGCAGGGCTTGCGGGTGTTCCCCGATAGCAAGGTCCAGACATAATGTACGAACGCACCTACGGCACAGACTGGGAGACACTCGGGAAGGACGAGGCCACCGAGCGTGCCTTCGCTCTCGGCGTGGCGGCGGTGCTCGGCGACCCCAATCCAGAGGAGTACGAACGCGTCCTGGAGACGACGGGCCGGTCCTACGATCGGAGTCTCATCGAACTCGCCTACCAGGAGGGCAAACGCAAGGCTGCGGGCCGACGCGACGAGGTCGAGGCGTCGACGGCGGTCTGGGACGAGTTGATCGAGGGGGACGGCGAGAAGACGACCGTCGACGCCGAAGACGTCCCCGAGGGGCGGGACTCGCTCCCGGACGCGCTCGGTTCTATCGAGATGCTCGAACGGCGACTCGAGGACGGACTCGAACGCGAGGAGTTGCCCGATTTCTTGCGGAAGTGAGGCGCTCCGTGCGCACTACTAGCGAGACTGCCCGTCGACTGTTCGGTCGAGCCCTGCTGGCTCACTCCCGGATCGACTTTGCCAGCGCTCCTGAAGAGAGACTTTGGCGATGGACTTCGCGATCGCGGCCCCACCGGCGAGTGGGTCGAGCGTCGTCTCCCCGACGCGCTCGCGATAGTCGATGGGGATTTCCGTGACCCGATACCCACGAACCAGCGGCCGAAGGAGCAACTCGGCCGAGAGCCCGGTGTTCTCGGTCCACTCGATCGCGTCGATGACCTCGTGGCGGTAGGCCCGCATCCCCGTGGTCGTGTCGTGGACGCGCTCGCCGATCAGGGCACTCGCCAGCCACGCGAAGGCGTGGTTCCCCAGCCGATTGAACCGGGGCATCGTCTCGGCCCCGCCGGTGAGCCGGTCGCCGCTGACCACGTCGTACCCATCGTTGATGGCTGCCAGGAAGTCCGGCAGTCGCTCCATCGGGTAGGTGTCGTCACAGTCCGTCGTGACGATCACCGGCCGGTCGGGCGTCGCGATCGCCTCGTGGACGGCCACGCCGTAGCCCTGCGGTTCCTGTTCGATCACTCTGGCCCCGTGCTCGCGAGCCACCTCTGCCGTCCCGTCGCTCGAACTGTCGACGCAGACCACCTCGGCTTGTCCGTCGGTCACGCGTTCGATGTCTTCGAGGACGGCCCCGATCGCTTCGCGCTCGTTGTAGGTCCCCATCACGACGCTGACGTCCGCGAACGTGTACGCATCCGTCCTGGTTCCGTGGTCACTCTCTCCGTCGTCGCTCATTACTCTCCCGTTCGTCGGGGTACACTTGAGTCTTTAGGTTGGCCTAAAGAAGGGGCGAAGCCGCGTTCTGGCCGCTACACTGGCGAGTTGAGCGCGCCGAAGTAGACCTGCCAGGCGAGCAGTGACTTCGCGACCAGGCTCAGGACGATGTAGCCGACTTCGCCGAAGCGGTAGTCTTTCCACTTCCAGACGCCCCGGTATTGTAACAGCATGTTGATCGCGAAGAGGTTGAACAGCACGAACAGCGAGACGTAGATCGCGATCACGAAGTCCGGCGGGCTCCCCTCACCGAAGGAGTAGGTGCCGACGATCGTGACGGCGATCGTGATCCAGGGGACGACGCCGGCGAGCGAACCGACGATGAACGAACTCCAGTCGGTCTCCTCGGTGAGGGCGTTGTGGCGTTCCATCACCAGCCCACAGAGGTTCATCACGGCGACGAGGCCGAACAGCGCGATCAACGTGCCCAGGTTCCAGACGCCGGCGAGCATCGCGATCAGGACAATCATCAACGACGCGCTGACGGCGTACTCGTACCACCGATAGGGATTCATCCCCTGCTCGAGATACGCGACGTACCGATCGTAGAGGACGGTCGCGATCAGCGCGTGGGCGATCGCCGAGATGAACAGGAACCCGGCGGCCAGGTAGGCCAACTCGATCGTCCCGATCGACTCCATGACCGGCGAGAGCGTTTCGGTCGTCGTATCGAACTCCTGGTAGACCGCCGTGATCGTCCACTCCCGCGAAGAACTCAGGTACACCATCAGTGCGCCCTGCAGGAAGTGCAGGACGGCCATCGCGGCGTTGAACCGTCGGAGGTTCCAGTCGCTGGGGTTTGTAGCCATGATCGTGCTTCTCAGCGAACGGTGATCATTCTTTGCCCGGCGGTCGGCCCGAAACGGGGCTGTTGTCGAACGCGCCCAGGACGAATCCGTGTCACAGCTTTTCCGCGACGTGGTCGGCCGCCCGCAACGCCAGGGCAGCGATCGAGAGCGTCGGGTTCATCGCGCCGCCGGTCGGGAAGACGCTCGACCCCGCGAGCCAGAGGTTCGCCAGATCGTGGGTCCGGCCCCGCCCGTCGACGACGCTCTCCTCCGGATCGGCCCCCATCCGCGTCGTCCCCATGTGGTGGAACGCTGGCCCTGTGTTTTCGGGGCCGATCTGCCAGGTGATCTCGGCGTCGAGTTCCTCGAGAATCCCCTCCTGGATCGCGTTGGCCCGCCGGAGCGTCCGCCGGGTGCGATCGTCGAGATCCCAGTGGATCTCCGGGACGGGATTGCCGTGGTCGTCGGTGATCGAGGGATCGAGAGCCACGCGGTTCTCCCGCCGCGGCGTCTGCTCGACAAGCGCTCCCACCGTGAGGTGGTTGCCGTAGGCGTCGGCGACTCGCTCCCGTAGCGCCTCGCCCCAGCCGCCGTCGGACAGCGCCAGGCCGACCGGTGAGGGACCGCCGTAGTTGCGGAATTCGAGTTTGATCGGCCCGAGATCGTCCGCGTCGGCCTCGGCCGCGGGGATCCCCTGTCCCGTTCCAGCCGCCGGTTCGTCGTAGAACTGGTGGGACTCGGTGGTGTTGAATCCGACGTGGTGCTGGCGGGTCTCCCGGTCGATCACGCCGCTCGTCCCGGCAAAGAGGTGCTCGTGGAAGTACCGCCCGACGAGCCCGCTCGAATTCGCCAGGCCGTCGGGATACTGTGGCGAGTCCGACAGCAAGAGGAGTCGCGGCGTCTCGACGCCGCCGGCCGCGAGGACGAACTCCCGGGCCTCTTGGCGATACGTCTCACCGTCGGGCGTGGCGTAGACCGCCGCCGTCACCGCCTCGCCCGCGTCGTCGTGTTCGAGGCGCTGGACCGGGACGCGGTCGACCACTCGCGCCCCTGCTGCCTCGGCTTTCTCGACGTGACTCGTGGCGTCGTACTTCGCGCCGGAGGGACAGACGGGCTGGCAGGTGCCGTAGCCCACGCAGGCCGATCGATCGTCGTAGGGCTCGGAATTGCGAGCGTTGGGTACCGAGTGGGTCGTGATCCCCAGGGCCTCGCAGGCCTCGGCGAAGATCGAATCGCTGTGTGATGGCTCGAAGGCAGCCATCGGGTGGGGCTGCTCGCGTGGCGGCTCGAACGGGTTGTCGCTCGCACCGGCGATCCCCAGCGCCGTCTCTGCTTCGGCGTAATAGGGCCGGAGGTCGTCGTACTCGATGGGCCAGTCGGCGGCGACGCCATCCTGCGACGCGACGGCGAAATCGCGCTCGTGGAGGCGCATCACCATCCCCTGCCAGTGCAGCGTCGACCCGCCGACGCCCTTCACGCGAGTGTGATTGAGCGGGTAGTGTCGATCGCCACTCGACGTATAGGCGTCGCGCTCGCCCCCCATCCCCCAGACGTCGGGTCGGCCATGGGCCGGCCGCAGCGCGTCTTCCATCTGCTCGATCCGGGCTTCGGGGTCGAATCGCGGCCCAGCCTCCAGGACGACCACCTCGTGGCCCACGGCGGCCAGCCGGTGGGCGATCAGCGCGCCGGCGGGACCAGCGCCGACGATGCAGACGTCTGCGTCTTCGATCGGTGTGCGATCCGCGCGGTCGTTCGACCGACGACCACCGCTCACGACTGTGGCCCCCGTTGATAGCTCGCGAGCCCGCCCGGGTGGCCCGGCGGGTTCTCGATCCCGACCAACTCGCCGCCGGTCGGCGAGGCGTACAGCGCCAATAGCAGGTCGTTGATCACGTAGTAGCGCAGGCGCTCGACGTCGCTTCCGTCGGGATCAGGGTCGGCGTCGTCGGCCCCCATCCGCCGGAGTGCCTCGTCACGCTCGTCCGGCGACAACGCCGTGAACTTGGCGTCGTACCACGCCCGACAGTACTTGTCGAGGTAGGCGACGGCGTCGGCGATCCCGTCGGCGTGTTCCGGCCGGTCGGCCGTCCGTCCCGTCGCGTAGCGCTGGACGAACGTTTCGATCTCGGTTACATCGTCGGGATACAGCACCTCCGCGGCGGCAGTCAGCGTCTCGTGGTCGTGATCTGAGAGCGTGCTGTCCGCCTCCTCGTCTGCCTGCTCGTCGCCATCCGCTACCGGCGCGACACAGCCGGCCAGCGACGCCCCGACGGCCGACAGCGCTGCGATCGCGTCGCGTCTGGTGAGTTCGTGGGTCATGTCTCTTCCTGTGTCTCGTTCGTCGCTCGCAGCTCGGTCCGGACGAAGACGCCGTCCGGTGACTCTTCGGGTACGTACATCGCCGCGCCGCCGCAGGCACGGGCGTCGAGGCAGTACTCGACGCTGGGCGTCAGCGCGCGCACCTGCCCGCCCTCCGTTTCGACTGGCACCGACAGCCGGTACTCGAATCCGCCGACGCCGTCGTCGGCGAAGACCGTCACCTCGACGTCGTCACTGTCGCCGACTGCCGGCAGCTCTTCGCCGACGGCTTCGAGCGGGCCGATCACCCGGACCGTCTCGGGTTCGATGGCCACCTCGAACGCCAGGTCGTCGCCGGTGTCGCTCGCGACGTAGTGGGCCGTCCCGTCGGCCGTCTCGACGGTGACGGTCGCGCTCGTGACCCGCTCGGGGAGGCCGACGCGTGCGTTCAGGGTGACCGACTCGCCCGAGCGCTCCTGGACGCGCTGGAGCCGGGCGGCCTCGGGCGAGTCACCGAGCGGGTCCCAGACCCCGCGAAAGCCGAACCGGTAGAGATCCCGGTCGGGGAACGCCTCGGCGACCGCGAACGGGCGATCGTCCATCGCGTAGACCGTCCGACTGTCGTAGCCCGGATCGCTCCGGAGCGCCTGGAAGGGATGGTTGAGCCAGGGGCCGTACGGCGTCGGTGTGAGGACGACGGCGTTGGCTGGCGGCGCGGGCTCGAACGGCGCGTAGGCCCGCTCGTACGTGTCCGTCACGTCGGCGTTTCGCTCGACGGGTGCGGCGGCCTGGCTGGCCGTGATCCCGCCGAGGACGAGCGTACTCACGAGGGCGACGGCCGCGAAGACCGCGAGGGCGGCCCGGCGGTCGAGACGGGCGTCGAGGGCGTTTCGGAGGGTATCGACGGCCGCCAGGGTGGCGACGGCCCCGAAGGCGGCGACCGGGAGGAGGAGATCGAAGTGGTAGTACGGGCCCAGCGAGGCGATCAGGCCGTCGCCGGGGGTTGGGAGGTCGCCGAGCAGGTTGTAGTTCCCCCAGAAGTAGAGGTTCCCGGCGGGGACCGAGACCCCGAGGCCGGCGAGGACGGCGACGCGGGGCGACCACGTCCGGCGGACGGCGACGACGAATCCTACGATAGCGAGCGCCGCGCCGACCATCCCGCCGGCGATCCAGCGGTCGACGAACGTCGCGAGGACGTTCCAGTTGGCCTCGAACGCGAGCCCCGGCGTGTACTCGATAGCGTGATTCAGGAGTTCGCGGTGCCCGAACCCGAGGCCGTCCAGCGGCGCGAACGCCTCGTAGGGGAAGGTCAGGGCCGAACCGGTCACCGCCGCGTTGTACCCGAGGGTGAGCGCGACGCCTACCAGGCCGAGCGCGGCAGTCGCCGCCTGCCGGGGCAATGCGGTCCGCCAGTCCCGGGTGAGTGTCCAGCACGCGTGGACGACGAACGGCACCGCGAACAGGACAGCGGTGTACGGCCGGGCGAAGAAGGCCAGACCGATCGCGACGCCCGCCGCCGCTGCCCACCGCCGGCCGTCGGTCCGGTCGGCCCGCAGGTAGGCAAAGGCGAAGGCCAGATTCAGCAGCGTCGTCGGCGCGTACGGCAGGAAGGTCGCGGTATCGAGGAGGAAGAGGGGGGAGGTCAGCACGAAAGCAGCTGCAAGGAGTCCGGTTCGGCGGTCGAAGACCTCGCGCACGACGCCGGCGACGCCCGCCAAAATCCCAGCCGCGATGGCGGGCAGTGCCAGCCGATAGCCTCCCAACAGTTCCCCGAGGGCGAACAGCCCGGCGGGGACAGGGTTGTACTTCGGGTAGAGCCTCCCGCCCCCCTCGACGAAGAACCACGGCCGGAAGACGCCCTCGACGGGCGGCGTGAGGTGGAGTTTGCCCTCCAGCAACATCGCAGCCTGCTGGAGGTAGACGCCCTCGTCGTGATTTAGCGAGTGGGACGGAAACAGGTCCGTCGAGACGAGCCAGACAGCGAGTGCGCCGAGAAGGGCGAGTGCGAGCGTGGCGATGCGGAAACGGCGTCGGTCCATCACGCGGGGAACCAGGCCAGGGGGTGGTCGGTCGCCAGGCGAACCCGGACGCGTTTGTCCATTCCGAGTTCCTCGGCGTGGTTGTGCTCGCAGTGCAGGACGGCACCCGAGTCCAACTCGACCGTGTAGACGAAGGAGGGGCCGGTGTACTGGCGATCGACGATCCGGCCGTTGGTGCCCGCCGGATCTGCCGGCACGGCGCGGATGTCGTCCGGGCGGACGAGCACGTCGATCTCGGCCCCGTCGTACTCGTCGCCGAGTCCATCGATTCGATCGGCCGAAAGCGGCCCAAGCGGCGTGTCGACGCAGCCGTCTGCCAAGGTCCCGGAGACGAACCCGGCCTGGCCGAGGAACTCCGCGACGAAGCGTGATTCGGGCTGCTGGAAGACAATCTCCGGGCGGCCGATCTGCTCGATTTGCCCGCTGTCGATGACGGCCACCCGGTCGCTGATCGAGAGGGCCTCCTCCTGGTCGTGGGTCACGGAGACGGCGGTGACGCCGGTCTCCTTGATGATCCGCCGTACTTCCCGACGCATCTCCTCGCGCAGCCCCACGTCGAGATTCGAGAACGGCTCGTCGAGCAGCAGGACGTCGGGTTCCGGTGCGAGCGAGCGCGCGAGTGCGACGCGCTGGCGCTGGCCGCCTGAGAGGTCCTCCGGACTCGCGTCCGCGTAGTCCCCGAGGCCGACGAGTTCGAGGAGGTCGGTCACCCGCTGGTCGATTTCGTCGTCCGATCGATCCTGAATGCCGAAGGCGACGTTCTCGCCCACGGAGAGGTGGGGAAACAGCGCGAACTCCTGGAAGACCAGGCCCACGTCGCGCTCCTCCGGCTTGACGAACGTCCCCTCGCCCGCGACGCGATTCCCGGCGACCCGAATCGTCCCGGCGTCGGGTTCGTCCAGCCCAGCGAGTAGGCGAAGCGTCGTCGTCTTCCCGCAACCCGACGGTCCGAGCAGCGTGAGGAGTTCGCCCTCCTGGACGGACAGGCTGAGGTTCGCGACGGCAGTCTCGGCCCCGAACTGTCGGGTGACGCCGTCGAGTTCGAGGACCGCGGGGTCCTCGCCGGTTGATTCAGCTGTGCCAGTCGTCCGGGGCTGTGGATCGACGGCAGTCGATGGTGGTGTGGCAGTCACGTGTTCGAACCCTCCTGGCTGAGAATGACGGCCATCGACACGCCGGAGATGGCGATCAACGCGAGGGCCGGGACAGCTGCCCGGCCGTAGAGGCCCGCCTCACGCACTTTCCAGATATAGGTCACTAACGTATGATCGAACCAGAACGGCCGTAAGAGTAGCGTCACCGGCAGTTCCTTCATGGTCGTCAGGAACACGAGGGCCGCACCGGTCGCGATCCCGGGCGCGATCAACGGCAGCGTCACCGCCCGGAACGCTTCGATCCGGGTGCGCCCGAGCGTCCGGGCGGCCTCGATCAGGCGGCGGTCGACCTGCATCGTCGCGGTCCGGATCGCACCGATGGCCTGTGGGACGAACCGGACGACGTACGCGAAGACGAGGATCACGAGCAGGTTCTCGGCCGTGGTCCGCAGCGACGACGGGAGCGCGTTGAGCGCGAACAGCACCAGGGCGAAGGCGAGGACGATCCCCGGCGTGGCGTAGCCGACGTAGGAGACGCGGTCGGCGAGGGCCGCAAGTCGGGACCGACCACGTGCGGCCGCGACCGCCACCGGCAGCGCGACCAGCAACGATCCGCCGGCGGCGAGGGCGGCCAGGTACACCGAGTTCCAGCCGTACGTCCAGGAGAACGCCAGTCCGCCGGCCGTGTAGCCGCCGACGTCGTTCGTGAGCCACAGCCCGAAGACGACCACCGGGAGCACGACGGCCAGCCCCGCCACGACGGCCGGGACCAGGGCAGCGACGTACCGCCAGGCTCCGAGTTCGAGGACGGCACCCCCCCGCGTCCCCCGACTCTGATAGGCACCCTCGTCGTCGGCCCCGACCTGGGACTCGAGATAGAGGATCGCGGCCGTCACGCCGAGCAACTGGACCGACAGCAGCGCGGCCCACGGTCGCATCAGGTTGTTGTATCGCGCGTAGATCGCCTGGGTGAACACCTCGACGCCCATGAAGTTGGGCGTCCCAAAGTCAGCGAGCGTATAGAGCGCGACCAACAGCGCCCCGGCAGCGATCCCGGGCGCGATCTGGGGGAGTGTCACTCGGCGAAACGCCTCGAGTCTCCCGGCGTCGAGCGTCCGGGCGGCCTCGATCAGGGAGGTGTCCAGCGACAGCAGCGACGCGCGCGTCGTCAGGAGGACGTACGGATAGGTGTAAAGCGTCAGCACGAGCGCCGCGCCGGCGAAGCCGCTGATCTCCGGGAGTTGCTCGATCCCGACCGGAGCGAGCACGCCCGTCAGGACGCCGCCGGTCCCGAAGGCCGAGAGGACGGCGAGCGCCCCGAGATAGCTGGGGATCGCCAGCGGGAGGGCGGCGAGGACGGTGAACAGCCGAGCGAAGGGCAGGTCGGTTCGGGCCGTCAGCAGCGCGATGGGAACGCCGACGAGGACGCTCGCCGTCGTGACGACGCCGACGAGGCCGACGCTGCGGAGCAGTATTTCGATGGTCCGCCCGTCGACGGCGAGTTCGAGCGCGCGCGGGCCGAGGTCGAAGACCTCGAGAAACAGCCAGCCCAGGGGGGCCACCAGCGCGACGGCGATGGCGGCGGCGAGAAGCGTCAGCCCGGACGGCCGACCGAGGCCGGGGGCTCCCGACAGGCGCTCACGGCGGCCCCCGACTCGGCCCTCGCGGCTCATCCCGGGACGCCGGCCTCGGACATCAGTTCCAGTGTCGGTTCGAGATCGGCGAGGGCCGCGAGATCGATGTCCGGGGGGTTCAACTCGTCGACGGTCGGCAGCCCGCCGACGGGTTCGACCTCCGGGATCATCGGATACGCGTAACTCACGGTGGCGAAGAACTCCTGGGCCTCCGCCGACAGCAGGTGCCGGACGAAGTCCGTGATCAACGCGTCCTTCTCCGTGCCCTCGATCTGGAGGATCCCGGCGACGTTGACCAAGGCCCCGGCGTCACCGCTCGTGAAGGCCAGATCGAGCGGCGCGTCGGGGCGCTGGTTTTTCACCCGCATCGCGTAGTAGTGGTTGGCGAACCCGGCGGTCAGTTCGCCGTCGGCGACGGCCCGGGTGACGACGTACTCGTTGGGGTAGCGTTCGGTACCGGCCTGCCGCATCGATTCCAGCCACTGGCGAGTCGTCTCGGCCCCCTCCTGGAGGCGCATCGCGGTCACGAAGGACTTGAATGCGCCGTAGGTCGGGGCCCACCCCATCGTCCCCTGGAAGGCGTCGGTCCCGGGGAACTGCGCAACCTTCTCCGGGATCTCGCTCGCGTCGATCGCGTCGGTGTTGTAGGGGACGCTCCGGGCGCGGCCGGCGACGCCGACCCACGCCCCGTCCGCGCCCTGGAAGTGCGCCGGGACGGGTTCGAGCGCTTCGTCTGCGAGTGGCTCGTAGGCGTCGTTTTCGGCGACGTAGCCCAGCGAGGCGGCGTCGATCGACCAGAAGACGTCGGCCTGGGAGCCCCCGGACTGGACCGCCTCGACGATCGACTGGGCCTGGGACGCCGAGGGGGCGTCGTCGGTAAACCCCGAGAAGTCCGGGTAGATCTCCGCTAACATCTCGATGAAGCGCTCGTAGATGCCACCCTCGCCGCCGCCCATGTAGATATTCAACGTGCCGGAGAGATCCGGCAGTTCGTCGATCGACGTGCCGCCCGGGGCCGGTCGTCCCTCCGCGAGCGCGCCGGAGCCGCGGAACTGCGCGAGTGAGGGGACCGAGATCTCCTCGCCCGCGTCCGTCGTGTCGCCGCCGAACGGATCGGCACAGCCCGCCAGCCCGGCCAGCGCGCCCGCGCCGAGCGCACCCATGAACTGCCGCCGACTCGTCGATCTCCGTGTCATCTTGGATTTAGGTTTGCCTAAATACGTATAAACTCCGTGATTCCGCCCGGGTTTCGCCGATTCTCTCCCGTCGGCCTCGTGACCGGACCGTTCCGTCCGCCCGTCCTCACCGTGGCCGCGGGGACGCTCGGGGTCGGTCATTCGGCGATCACCGCCGTTGCACGTCGAGTTGCGTCGGCGTCGAGTTCCGCCAGACAGTCCAGCCAGTCGTCGAGGTACTCCCCACAGTAGGTGAGGAAGTCGGCGTTCTCCCACTCGTCGTCCGCGCCGGTCCGGAGTTCCGCGGCGACGGCGCGGGCCACTCCCGCATAGGAGTCGGCGTCCGCCCCCGCCCGATCGACGAGTTTCCAGACGTGTTCGTTGAGTTCGAGGCCGGCGACCTCGTTCGCCAGGTCGCCGAAAGTCGACCGCGGCGCTTTGTTGTGCTCACACAGCGGCGCGCCGTTGTAGATCCGCCCGCCGAGGACGTCGGCCGCGCGCTTCAGGAGGAGGCCCGACCAGATGTCGTCGAAGCGTCCGACGTCCCAGGGGTTGTCGTCCATCGGGAACTGGTAGAACGCCGGGACGACCTCCCGCCGGAAGGCCAGGTTCATCGAGCAGACGGTGAGATAATTCCCACGGCCCGCGACGAAGTCCTCCCCGAAGTCCGCCCGCGTCGTGCGGGTCTGGGCCTGTCCCTGGAGGTCGCCGTCCATGAGGATCCGGACGGCGTCGAGGTCCGGGACGTTGGTCCACAGGCCTTGAGAGGCGACGACGTTCTCGACGCGCTCGGTCGAGACGGTCCGGTCCTCGTCCATCGCACTGTAGGGATACCCCCGGGGGTAGAGATCCTCGGTCTCGTGGAGGACGTTCACCCACTGCTCGTCGGACTCGACGGCCGTGAGGTCGCCCTCGTAGGCGAGGTTGTCGAGGTGGGTCCCGAAGAAGTCGACGTCGTCGTGCGGGGCGGTATCGTCGTCGAGGAAGACGCCGTACTCGAAGCGATCGTGGGCCCAGAGATACAGCAGGCCGAAGGACGTCTGGGCGTGACTGGCTGCCGGGATCAGGTGTTCGTACGCGGCGATTCCATGCTCGTCGAACCACGCCTCGCGGTCGCTTTCGTCGAAGACGGCCCCGTCGAGGCCCTCCTCGTCGAGCATCGCTTCCATTGTGCCGGTGTCACAGAAGTCCTCGGTGACGAGGACGACGAACAGTCGATCGAGGTCGAACCCGTGCTCGCGGGCGTTCTCGGCGTACGCCCGGAGGAACTCGTGGTTCCTGATCGTCGGCACGACGACGCAGACGTCCTGGGTTGTCATCGGTACGTCCGATTGTTTAGGGTAGCCTAAAAGACTAGCGATCGGGACAATCGGGCGTTTTTGCCGTCAATAGCTGCGTTCCCGGATCGGCCCTGCAGTCAGGCGTCGTCCGGGTCGGCTGTCCCCGCCGGGCCGTCCTCGGCCCTGACGTCGGGGATGTCGACGTCGGCCTGGCTCGCGAGTGCGTCGACGTCGGATTGCTCTTCGGCGATGCCGGTCGTCATCAGCAATCTGATGGCTCGGCGGACGCTGATGTCGACCTCGTGGACGGTGTCTTTCGGTGCGAGTACGAGTCGCCCGCCGGTGATGTTCGGGCTGTGCGGGACGAAGACGTTGTACGCCTCGCCGGTCGCTGACTGGGTCGTGGTCGGACTCTCGCCAGTGACGAATCCGATCGCGAACAGCCCCTCTCGCGGGTATTCGAGCAATACGACGTTCTCGTAGCGATTCTCCCGGTTCCGTAGTGCATCGGTCATCTGCCGGACGCTCGTGTAGATGACCCGGACGACGGGGACGATGCCGAACGCCCGGTCGAACCACGCGAACGCCCAATCGCCGATCGACCGCTGGGCGAGATATCCCAGCCCAGTGATCACGGTCAGGAGAGTGAGTAACGTGATACTCTGGGCGACGAGCGTGATGTTCGCCGTGTATTGAGATAGCGCGGTCGCCGTGACGATCGGATCGACAAAGCCCGACAGCCACCCGATCAGGAGTCTGAGCGCGACGATCGTCACCACGAGCGGCGCGACCAGGAACACCCCAGCGAGGAAACTCTGCTGGAGTGTGCGGGTTCGTGACATGGTAGGGCTGTTTGGGAGCCCGGCCCTAACGTCTACCGGTGATCGCCCCGCCGCCACGGACGCGGTCAATCGCCGGTCGCCTCGTCTCGCTAGTCCCGCAAGCCCAGCGCCAGTGCCGTCGCGGCGACGACCAGCAGCGCTGCACCGGGAAGCGAGACCCCGACTGTCAGTGTCTCGTAGGTGACGTAGGCCACGAGCGCTACCAGCGACGCGACGACAGTCACGATCGCGACGTGGAGGAACTCGGCGCGTTCGACGCTGCCCCCGTCGAGTTCCGTCTCCGCCGTGAACGCTCCCAGCGCGAACTCCCAGACGAGGACGCTTCCGACGACCGCCGGGAGCAACCGCTCGACGGCGACCCCCGCGAACGCGGTGGCGATCACGGCCCCGATTACCGCGGCGGCCCCGAGTCCAGTCACCAGCCGGACGTGTCGGGTCAGTCCGACGGCGAGGCCGACCACGCCGATCACGCTCGCGGCCAGGGAAAGTGTCGACAGTGGAGCCACGAGCGCTGCGACTCCGAGGGCAGCCACGAGCGCACCCGCTCTGAGGACGGCCCCAGGCTGGTGAGTAAATCGTGCGTCGGCGCTCACGCTGACCACCTCGATCCGGCCCGCGTGAGTGCAACGCCCAGCTCTTCGTCGCTTCCCCAGTCGACCACGCGGACGCCGGCCTCCCGGAGCGATTCGATCCGGTGGCGACGTTCGAGACGGACGAAGCGCTCGCCGACGGTCTCGTCCGTGGTCACGTCCGGACTCAGGACCGTGACCGGGTGGCCGTATGCGCGCAGTCGGTGGATCACGAAGTGGTAGGTGGGATCCGTCAGCGGCGAGACCAGCAAGATCTGGGTCTCCGCGGGGAACCGCCGGTGAAACTCCCGGACCCACCGCGGACTGAACGTGTCGGTTTCGGGGGGTGTCGCCGGGAACGCGTCGTCGGTCGCCAGCGTGCGCTCGACGTGCTCGCGGTGGTCGAATCCAGTCCCCGGCGAGACCCACACTGGCGTTGGCCCCAGCGACGCGATTCCGACCCGGTCGCCGGTCCCCAGCAACGACCCACACACCCGCCGCGCGGCGGCGATCGACCGCTCGATCCCGGTCGGGTCGTCCGGCTCGGCCGCGGTGTAGGCTGACCCCGCAGTCTCGATGGCGATCGCGACAGTCGCGGCGTGTTCCTCCCGGAACTCGATAGTGGTGAGTTCCTCGCTCGGCGAGCGTGCCAGGCGTTTCCAGTCGATGCGGTTCGTCGGGTCGCCCGAGCGATACTCCCGCGTCGCGTAGAACGCCACGCCCTCGCCACCCTCGGCGGGGATGCGGCCGAGCGATTCGCTCGCGTGTTCGAACAGCGGGACCGTCACGGGCGTGGCCTGTAACGCCGGGATACAGTACAGCGACCGGTCGGCGTCCTCGCCGGCGTCGACGAGTTGTGTGCGTGCCGACCGCCCCGCGTAGTCCCGGACCACGGCGTAGAGCGGTTCGAACTCGTGGGCTCCGCGGCGCGCCGTCACAGTATACTCGATCGTCGTCGATTCGCCGGGGCGAAGCGCCGTCCCGCGCCGGGGTGATCCCTCGACCACTGTGAGTCCTTCCGGGACGCCGTCGACGAGTCTGAGATCGGGCAGCGTCCGGTCGCCGTCGTTGCGAACCGTCGTCGTTACCGTGACCTCGTCTCCAGGATCCGGATGGAGGGGATCGACTGTCCGCTCGACGGCGAGATCGGCTTCTGGTGGCGTCACGAGTCCGGCAAGCGCTGCCACCCCGATCGGGACGGCCCCGGTGAGCACGACGCCGGAGTCCTGGACGAACAGCCCCAGGCCGACGAACGCGATTCCCAGCGGAATCAGCGGTCGAAAGCGCGCGGCGGTGACGACGCCGTACACCTGACTCCCGCCGACCAGCTGGGAAGCCAGACGCGCTGTCGTGTGGCGTTCGTCTGTCTCCCGGTCTGCCTTGCGAACGAGTCGCCCCTCGTCCGCGTCTTCGAGGAGATCGGACTCCGCCTCGAGCGTGGCGACCGTCCGCTTCACCAGGCGCTGGAAATCCGACCCGTCGTCGCTGAGGATCCCCCGGGCCCGCTCCGAGAGGGACTCCTCGACCGACGCGTCGGCGTTCCGGAGGAACGCAGCCGTCGCCTCGTCGGGCGGCCAGTCGCCCGCGTCGATCGCGGCGAGGGCCGCCTCCGGCGTCGTCCCTCGTTTGCGGGCGAGAACCCTGGCCGCGAGTTCACGGATCCGGTCGTGGATGTCCGCACGGTCCGGGAGGTAGCCCGTCCCGGTGCCGTCGAACTGCGCCACCGTCCGGTCGAAGGCGTCTCCGGGTGTCGGCGGCGTCGGCGTCCGCTCGACCGCCGGGGGCTCGACGCGACTCGCCGTCCGCCAGTCGCGATAGACAACCAGTGCCATGACGCCGGCGAGCACGCCGCCACCTCCGTACAGGACGGCGGTCAGGCTCGAGGTGCCGCCCGCGCCCCCCGTCAGGATCGCGACGCCGCCACCCGCAAGCGACGCGAGGCCGATCACGACCGCGAACCGTCGGAGGCGCTCGTTCACGTCTCCCCACCTCCGTTCGACTCCCCGTCAGGTCGTCCCGACGCGTCCCTCTCGTCGGGGCCGTGTGTGGCCTCGATGCGTTCGAGCGCGGCGACGGCGCGCTCCCGGCGTGTCTCGGTCAGCGCCGCGTCGCCGTACCGGACTTCCTCGAAGGTCTCCGTGAGGACGTGGACGTCGTCGGGGTTCATCCCCGCCTCGACCGCCGTCGCCTCGAACTGTCTGGGGGTCGCCTCCTGGGGGTCACCGACGCCCAGCAGCGTGACCATCTCCCCCCAGGCGCGATAGATCGCGTTGTCGGCGGCCCGCGGCGTCTCGGCGGCCTCGACGCGGTCGGCGGTGTCGCCGGCGACCTGCGCGAGCGTCGAGAGGTCGGAGTCCACAGCGTCCGCCTCGCCGCCGTCCTCGGCCGACAGGACCGATCGAAGCGAGTCGGACCGCCAGGCGAAGAAGACGACCACGGCGAGGACACCCGCGGCGATGATAATTCCGGTGGCCCCGCCAACCGGCAGCGCCAGCGGCGTCTCCGATCCGTCGCCAAAGCCCGGCGTCCCTGCCGGCGTCTCGGGCGACGCTGCTGCTGTCGCTTGTGATGGGGGTCCCGGCGTCGACGCGCCACCCAGCGGACCGAAGAGTATCACCCAGAACGCGGCGGCGGTCACCGCAAGCCCGACCGTCACGCCGACGAGCCATTTGAAACTCTCCCAGGGCTCGGTGACGAACTGCACGAGCGTCGCCAGGATTCCGATCACGGCCATCGCAGTCAGGATCGGCCGGATCGGCGTCTGGACCTCCTCGGGTTGGGAATTCGTGCCGTCCAATGGGGGCTGTTCTAGCCCGATCCGGTCGCCGCCCTGCTCGGCGTCGAACAGCGGCCCCACAGCGATCGCTGCGAGGATCACGGCGACGATGGCGAGGAGGGCAACGACCCCCCGAGTGCGGTTTCCGGCCATCCTCCTCAGGCGGTCGCGTCCGCCTGAACTGTCGGGACTGGCGTCTCCTCGACGATCTCCCGGACGATATCGCGCTTCTCGATCTCCTGGACGGTCGCCTCGGGCGTGAGCACCAGCCGGTGTGCCAGGACCGGTTCGGCCATCCGGGTGACGTCGTCCGGGACCACGTAGTCTCGCCCCTCGATCACGGCGTAGGCCCGGCTGGCTTCCAGCAGGCGCTGGGTCCCCCGCGGGGAGACACCGGTCCGGACGTGGTGATGCGAGCGGGTTTCCCGCGTGAGGTCGAGCATGTACTCCCGGAGGTCGCCCTCGACGGTGACTGCCTCGGGAACCTCTCGGAGGGAATCGACTGTCCCGGATTCGAGCAGTTTCTCTACTGACGGCGTCGCCGCGTCACGCGCGAGTCGCCGATCCAGGATCGTCCGCTCGCCGCCCCGATCGGGATACCCCAGCTGGGTCTTGATGAGGAAGCGGTCCTTCTGTGCCTCGGGGAGTTCGAAGGTGCCGCTCTCCTCGATCGGGTTCTGGGTCGCGATGACGAAGAAGGGGGCGGGGAGCGGGTGGGTCTCGCCCTCGATGGTGACCTGTCGCTCCTCCATGGCCTCCAGTAGCGCCGACTGGGTCTTCGGCGGCGCGCGATTGAGTTCGTCCGCGAGCACGACGTTCGCGAACAGCGGCCCCTGGCGGAACTCGAACTCGCGGTCGCGCTGGTTGAACACCTGACTGCCCATGACGTCCGCCGGCAGAAGGTCAGGCGTGAGCTGGACGCGCGAGAACGACAGCCCCAGCACCGTCGCCGTCGAGCGTGCCGTCAGGGTCTTTCCCGTCCCCGGCACGTCCTCGATCAGGACGTGTCCCCCGGCGAGCAACCCCACGAGGAGGTCCTCGAAGAATGTCCGGTCGGCGACGACCGCCTCGTTCAACACGTCGATTACCTCCCGACATTGCGTTGCCGCCGCGTCGATATCCATGTCGTGTGGTGACGGCCCGTCCACGTTTATAATTGTATAGGATTTTCTGCCGGAGAAAGGGGTGATGGGGCTCGACACGAAACAAAATGGACTGTTTCGGTGCGGCTACCGGAACGCGTCCAGTTAAAATCCCACTGTCTTTTGGCGAAAGGCTGACTCAGGAACTCGGGACATAACTGTCTCCACAAAATCAGGGGGAACGGCGTTACCGACAACTCTCTCAGCAGCGTCGTTCTGTGCGGGGAGTTCAAACCAGCGCGGGAATGTCATCAGTAGCGCTGCTTCCCGTGGAGTAAGACCCCGATTCTTGGTTGGGTGCGTGAATCGACCACAGCTGGGAGTCGTACAGCGAGTAGTGAGCGTTGGTGCGGGAAGTTCGCCGTCCATGATTCCGTACGCTGAACCGGCCCCACCCTCGACATCGTTATGGGCGTCAACGATGTGATGATCGTCGTCAGTTCCTTCGAGATCGCGCCAACTGTCGCCGTGGCGTCGAATCGCCCTCATTCGGTCAATCGTTGGCTGGCGATGATTTCGAGCGCGATGGGCTTTGTCGTCTGGATATCCCTCAACACCGACCTGTCTCTCTCCGGACTCCAGATTCATCTTCAGTCCCTCGGCTCTCCTGAACGTCTCACTTACCGACTTCCACTCTTTCTTGTCACTTTCCCCAGGATCTCGAGCGTGCGTCGGCTCGGGAAGGGAAACCTCCTCATCTGAGCGACCGTAGACGAAGAGGCCGATGGTACGCTTTCGACGTTGCGGTACGCCGTAGTTCGCAGTGTTCAGTACGCTGAGATCGACGCCGTAACCACCGCTTTCTTGAGAGTCATGGTCCCGGACTATGTTCTTCATCGAACGTGTGAGCCAGTCAACGTACGTGGTCGGCTCGTCGTCCCCCGCGGTCATGATATTGCGGACATTCTCGAAGAAGACGATGTTAGGTACTTCCTCTTCGACGAAATCCACGAACGCGCGTAGCAAATTGTCTTTCGGCTGGTCTTCAGGCCACGGCTCAGTATCGCGAAGGCTACTGAAGTTCTGGCACGGAGGGCAGCCACAGATTACGTCTACTTCGCCTTCATCGAGGTCGAAGAATTCCCGGATGTCATCGAAGTCGATTGTGGGGATATCGTCATCGGTGGGGGGTTCCTCATACCCTCGGCCGAGGTCGGCGCGTAACGGTTCGTCAAACGAGACTTCACCCTCGTGTTCATCGAGGAGGTTCCCGCCACAGAGGTTGGCCTCGTAGGTTTCGAGCGCGCGCTCATCGACATCAACCGCGCCGACCACCTCAAACCCTGCTTTAGCGAAGCCAAGTGAGGCCCCACCGGCACCGCAGAACAGGTCGACGACTTTCCCTTTCGTCATAGAATTCGTTTAGCTCTTCCGACGTCTAAATCTGTCGGTGAAGAGACGTCCACTCCACAGGAGACTAGCCAACAGAGGAGATTACAAAATACCTTCTTCCAACTATTTTGTCTCATAACTCGGTCAATGGACTAATCGGGATTGAATTTTTTGGTCGTGTCGCAAAGCGGTCTAGAGTTTGCCTCTGGTACTCTCAATTGAGAGGTCACAGCTCATTGCTGTTTTGGTCGATCGCTGGAGCAGTTCATCAAGGAACGCCTGGTAGTGCTCTGGATCAGCGTACTTCACCAGCCGAAGCTGGAGTATCGCCTCTAATCCCTCCGTTGTCCAGCGCATCCACTGGTTCTTGCATCGCTTGCTGACTTCGCCCATCAGCCGTTCGACGGGGTTCGAGGTCCACGGCACCTCGAACCCCTCGACAGCCTGCTCGGCAAACGTCACGATCGACGGCACCCACCGCCGAAGATACCCCGCAGCCTTCTCTGACCCGTACTGATCCAACTGCCACGCTGTCTTCTCGATACGCTCGGTCGTTCGCGCGATCCGCTCGCGGATCGCCGCGAACTCCTCTTCCGGCCGGTGCTTGGCGACCGAATTCTTCAGATGGAACACCTCGTCGATCACCTCCGAGACGATCTCGTTTCGTCGATCCAAGGAGAACACGCCGTCGTCCCAGAGGTTGTAGTCCAGTGTTCGGCCGACGTGGACGAGATCAAGTTGGTGATTGCGATTTTCGTCGGTAAAGGCCGTGACCATACCCTCCTCAGCGTCACTGACGACCGTCGCGTCGTCAGTGACTGCGTCGATGTCGTCGAGGTCGGCGGCTGTCTCGTCCCAGTCAGCGTTGACCGAGAGATCCAGCAGGGAGCGGGACTCCTCGGCAGTATCTTTGCCGAGCGTGGCTTGGACGGAGTGGTACGAGCGGTCGTCGTCTTGACTGTGACACTTCGTGGCGTCAGGAATAACCGCATCAGCGTCTGTGTCAGCGACACAGTCTGGAAGGAACTGTTTGAGCTTGCTGCC
Organism: Halorhabdus tiamatea SARL4B; assembly: GCF_000470655.1. Classification (NCBI taxonomy): domain Archaea; kingdom Methanobacteriati; phylum Methanobacteriota; class Halobacteria; order Halobacteriales; family Haloarculaceae; genus Halorhabdus; species Halorhabdus tiamatea. The sequence continues at coordinate 1,825,478 of NC_021921.1, read as the reverse complement.
GTATTCTCTGGCGCGGCGGTTGATCGTGGTCGGCGACGGCATCTCCGAGAGGATGCCGTCGCCGTGGTCAGCGGCGTCACGATAGCTGAGCGAGGTAGCGAGATCGACGCTCTTGGCCGCAATGTCCTGCTGATAACGGTTTTCTCCGTCGAAGCTAAGAACATCTTCGACGGGGCGGAAGTAGCTGGGTTCGTCGTGGTCAGCGGCGGTATCTTCGACGTAGTGAAGGTCGAATTCGTGCTCACCGGCGGTTGTGACGGCCGTGCGGGTATCGGTACCGGCGCGTTGGTAGCGCTGGTCACCGTTGCCGTGGGCGTGTTTTTCACCACAGAGCGCCTCGACGCGAGCCGCGTCGAGGCTCTCGACGAGTCCTTCGAGAAGAACTGATTCGATGTTCTGATCGGTGATGAACTCGGCAAGCGTGGCCAGCGGTATCGTTTTGTCGTCGTCGATGCTAACGGTCAACCGCACGTCGATTGTGGCGTGCATGGGGCACCTCTCGGAGTGGACACCAGAGGCGTCCCCTTCCTCAGGGGAGTCAGTTACTGAACTCTAGAGGACTTTGCGACACGACCAATTTTTTGCCTCTAGACTCAACGTCGAATGTTTCGTTATACTGAGCCAGACGAAAATTCGTTTAACCCAATTTGTTCGGATTCGCGAAGGTAGGTTTGGAGCATCTCGCTCTCCGTGCGATCAGCTTTCCGTTCGAATACGTCCAAGAAGGCTTGGTGGGACCTACGAGCGATGTCCTTGATATCATCGTAAGTCCGGATTCGCATATCATCCATTTTCATTCGCCGAATTTCGCTTTGCACATTCCGAGCGTCAGCGGCACCAGAAGCAACGATATAGCCCTCCACATTTCGTCCGTCAATGGGACTCATATTACTGATAGAACGTAAGAAGTCAATGTAATCCTTGAACTCATCCAGGTCCTCCTTTTTGATTATATAATCTGTGCGTCGGATATCTACTAACCGAATCGAATCCGCATCACCCAAACTGATGAATCCGACGCGGTTAGGCTGGTCCGTAGTGTCAAAGTTCTTCTGAATTTCTTTGCGGACCTCGAGCTCTTCGTCTAGATAATCCCACCGAGGATCTATCAACCAAGGGTTGTCACTAATGAAACCATGCAGGTCCTTTAGGTTGGACTCACCCTCCTCGATGAGTTCCTCGAATTTTTGAATCGCATAGAACCGCCCCCTAACGATTCTGAGAGAGTTCATTGCGTCCAAGACTTCATATTGGTCAAAGAGTTCGACTAAGCGCTCTGTGTTAGAGATATTCGAATTTTCAATCTCCTCAAGGAGTTTCTGAAATGACTTTTGCTGAACGCCACTGGAGACGTAAGAAGCCATTTCTCCGAGAGTATCGTCGTCGTAGTCTCCCTTTTCCGCGAGTTCGCCGAGGAAGGAGTCTGCTAATTCCTGTTCACGGTCGTCAAGCGGTTTAATGTACCGTTGATATGGCTCTTCGTCCCGAATTTCTTCCATCTGTTCTTCCCGTCGCTTCTCAGGCCATTGAGAACAAATTTCTTTGATTTCGGCAACTAAGAAGTCCTGAAGTTCGTTTGCAACCGGCTTGTCCCAGAGAACTTCATTTCGGTGAGTCGCGATTAGGTCTTTCTGTCCGTCGTCAAGGAAATCAGCGTGAACTTCTCCGACGAGATATTGTAGTGCCATCTGCCCACGAGTCCCGCCTTCCGCAACTCCGAAGGTAATCGGCTTTTGGGCTGTCTTTCCCCGTGCCATCACGGCAACCCCACCTTCGACATTATCTGGTGTTGGTTTGGGTAATGTACCAATCCAACCGTCAACAGTGTATTCGCTCCCCTCTCTAATCGGTTCGTCCTCATATGTTCGTAGGAACTCACACCGTTCTTTGAGATTTCTCTCGTCACCGGTGACCTCCGTTCCGTTCACTTCCATCTCAAAGTCGTCGCCGATGACACTAAATCGTCGAGCGAGACGTTGGCGAACGTATTTTGCACGTGGACGTTTCTCTCTGTCGAGGTTGGTTAGGACGATCTGCGTTCCACTTGCTTCGTTCGTCTCTCCCTCGTCAAGTATGGTCGGCCGATAAGTAGTCGTTGCATCTTTTCCCTTCTTTGCCTCATCCCTCATCTCTCCATAGTCTAGCTCGAACTCGACGTATCTCCCCTCTTTGCAGGTCCGGATTTGGACTTTGTCTGCAATCCCAAATCCTGCTAATTTTCCAATCCCTTTTCTCCCCATCACTTTCCGATGCCGACCATCTTTCTCAACGTAGTCTTTATCTTCATCCTGCCTCCGGTTCCGACCGACGACGAGGAACTCATCATTCACCTCTTCCTTTGTCATCCCCCGACCATTGTCTTCAATAGTAATCGCATAACTTGGAGACATTGACTCATCTTGAGGTATCTCAATCTCAACCTCAGTCGCCCACGCGTCCCACGCATTTGCTACGTACTCAGACACGACGGCAGGAAGACTTGTGTACATTCGAAGCCCAAGGTGCTGTAAGACGTTCAAGTCGAACCGCATCTTCAACTCCGAATCTTGTTTTTCAGACATGTTTTCAATCCCTCGATGGCCGCCCGTCACTCACGATGTTCCGTGCGTCAACGAGTGCACCGATATCTTCCATAACGTCGTGGAATTCATTCGGTAGTTCCTCTAACCGGATTGTTCGAGCTATTTCCTCAATATATGTGGTTTTATCGACCTCGTCCTTCATCTCTGACACTCCCGGATGGTTTTTAGTAATTAAATCATCGAGCCTAGCCTCTGGTTTTTGGCCTTCTGTATCTTCGAGGTCCTCCTCGATCTCATCTACGTCCAACGTAGTGAATACGTTCTCAAGGGTGTCTAAGTCCTGTAGTAAGTAATGTTCTAACTCTGTCTCTCGCCAGGCATGAACGTCATCACAGTCTAAATCCGACCATTCGTCTTTCCTAGAACTATCTGAATTAACTTTACCAACAATTCTACCTTCTATTTTCTCGGGTGTGTCGGCGGGATCGCCATTTTTCTTTAGTTCGTCCTCCAAGTCTGAATCGCATATAAAGAGGTATGGAATATTGAATACCTCTAAGAGACGAGATACGGGTTTGGCATGAGTTACCAGCTGTGAACCTGATCCCAGTTCAAGTACACCGATGTTGTATTCGTCAAAGTCTAATCCATACTTTTCGCCGATACATCGGAGGGCAACTCTGTCCGTCAGTCCCTCTACGAGAACCACTGCTTCCGACTGGAACATCCCAGCGTACTCATAACCTAATTCTCTCAGGTCCGCGCCGATAGCAGATGTAGATGTGGAATAGACCTTGGTATCTTCTTCTCGTTTGACCCGATATACGTTCTTCACATCTAAATGATGAACGAAAACGCTTGAATGGGTGGACATAATCACTTGCGGGCACTTGTTGACGAGTTCGTCATTGATGAGGTCCAGTATCTTTCTTTCTGCCCCTGGGTGTAAGTGTAATTCTGGCTCTTCAACTAGTAACAAATCAGTGTCCGTCTCTGAAAGGATTATCTTCGTAATAAGGGTTAGAATCTCCTTGGAACCGGCTGAAACCTCATTTAGATTGAATCCAGTATCGTATTGCTTCTCATCCACCACAACGGTCGTTTGGTCTTCTTCGGGGAGGGGGGCTCGAATACCATCAACCCCTGCCATGATGTCGGCGTATTCTTTGGAGATTCTTTCGAAAGCGTCCCCCTTCTCGCCTCTGAGAGTCAACAACACCTTAGACAGATTCTCTCCGGTCCCGTCCAGGTCCAAATCTCGTGTCGCTTTTACCCTGCCCTCTGGATTCCTGAACGCCTCAATGAAGTTCCAACTCTCGATAGAATCTTCCATAACATCTTTGAGATTCGCCCAAGCCCTCCTCTTCTCGGTCAATATCTCGTCGTCAATCAATTCATCGTCGTCCGTGGAACTTTCACCACCCCCATACGATTCACTCTCCAGCTTTCTGAAATTCAGATATTCGCCACTTTGGAGGGTGCCTATTCGAAGAGGAACCGTTTGATCCCGGAAGTTACCATACATGTTAGACTCACCTCTCAGAGGTGCCTTGGGATCTCTCTGAGAATGAAGAATCAACTCGTGCTCGATTGTACGGAGTTGGTCATTCTCTATCCATCGGTTTCGTTTTTGCTCTCCCAACTGCGAATCCTCACTAACGCCTTCAAGGAATTTACGATGCTCCTCCTCAGTCAACAGGAACTCGAGTTCGAACCTTATTTCTCCGCGAGCTTCTTTTCCTGTATTTCGTTTGTGAGCCCACTTTGACACCTTTCCATTTGCAACGGGGAAGATGTCCTGATAGTCTTGAAGGGCGTCGATGACGCTTGACTTCCCTACGTTATTTTCCCCAAGTAAAACGTTGAGGTCGTTAATTTCGATACTCTGATTTTCTCGAATCGACTTGTATCCTTGGATATTTACGTTGAGTAGTTCCATGATTTGGGAGAGGGAGTCTCGGATGTCTCTTACGAAGTTGAAATTTTCTCGGTGTGGTCCCCACTTAATTGCATCGGAGGGAATGACGGCCAACTAACGAATACAGAGTGCATGTTAAATTATAGCACTTCGTGCGAATAGTTCTCTTGATTCTCTGCTGACCTTCTCTTCTCCATCCTGCACGGCCTTCTGCAATCATACTCCGTTCAGAATGCTTTTCCACCTGTTTGCATCGCAAAATTCGCCATGGACGGTTCTATAACCCGCTGAGGACGGTTAGATCACGGCGCGGCTGCGCCGACGTTCCCGTTCGATCCCCCAAAGGGAATATCGATCTCGAGACCGTCGTACGCCAGTGTCGGCTGCTTCGCTTGCCCCGATCCGCCGCCGTCGAACTCGATGACGCCGATGTCTTCGAGTTCAGAGAGGTTTCGATGGACCTGTTTGTAGTCGCGATCTACCAGCTCGGCGGCTTCGCTGATACTCGCCGGCTCGTGTTCGGAGATCGTTTCAAGCAGTTCCAGGTTCTTCGGACTCAGGAGCCGACTGAGTTCAGCGTACGAGCCGAAGTTCAGCACTGGCTGGGCGTCGTCGAGATCTTCACCCTCCTGGGCAGCTTTGATGCGGCTGCGCGTGCGCTGATCGAGGCGGTCGCGTTCGCCGACGGTGACTTTGAGCGTGGGCATGGTGTCTCTCCTGGAGGCGTCCTACGCCGACCAATCCCACGAGACGGTGGTTTGCGCTTCGACTTCCCGTTTGAACCGGTCGTAGAGTGTCAGCATTCCCGGAAACTGGATAGTTTCGACACCGTCCCGGGTATGCCGCTCGTGGCCTTTCGTCCGTTCGTGTGCGTTGTCGTAGCGGAGGATGGTGTCGCCGCCGACTTCCCCGAGGTGAAGGCTGTAGTCCCAGCCACTCGGATACTTCTCAACCTCCGTTTGGCGGATGGTCACGTCGACGACGTAGCCGCTTTCGACAGCCTGCCAGTCTTCGACGGTCGTGTAGGACGCCATCCGTTACCCTATGTGATGTTCTCCATAGGAATAAGCCTATGGACTCGATAACATACGGATGCGGGCCTACTTATATACGGAGTACACGGTCCGACGCCCGTTCCCGTCCCTGTCGATCAACTTGTAGCGTACAGGGCTCTCGAGAATGTCCACGATCGCGTCGATCCTGAAGCCCGGAAACCAGAAACTCGGAAACCCGGAAACGACCCCCGGCCGCTTATCACGCTGGCCGCGAAAGCCATCGCCTGATGATCGAGGACGCCCGCGTGCTCCGCGAGGAGTTCGTCCCGAACGACGTCGTCCACCGCGACGGCGAGGTCGACGCGCTCTCGGCCGTCCTCGAACCCGTCGTCGAGGGCGAACCGCCCGAGTCCGCACTGCTTACCGGGCCCTCGGGGGCCGGCAAGACCACCATCGCGAAGTTCGTCGTCGGCCGCCTCCGGGAGACCGCCCTCGACGTCGAGTCGATCCACGTCAACTGCTGGCAATCGTACACGCGGTTCAAAGCCCTCTACCGGATTCTCGAGGGCCTCGGTCGGACGATCGACGTCCACCGCCAGTCGACGCCGCACGACGAACTCCTCGATCGGCTCGAAGCCTACGACGGCCCGCCCGTGATCGTCACGCTCGACGAGGTCGACCAGCTCGAGGACGGCCACCTGATCTACGACCTCTATCGCCTCCCGGCGTTCGCGGTCGTGTTGATCACCAACGACGAGGAGGAACTGCTGGCAGGCCTCGACGAGCGCGTCCGCTCCCGGCTTCACACTGCCCAGACGATCCACTTCGATCGCTACGACGTCGAGGAGTTGACCGACATCATGGCCGACCGCGTCGACCACGGGCTGTCCGCCGATGCCGTCGACTTCGACCAACTCCGGTGGATCGCCGACGCCGCCGCCGGCGACGCCCGGGTCGGACTGAGCATTCTCCGAAGTGCCGCTCGGCGGGCTGACCGCGACGGCGCGGACGCTGTCCGCGACGACCACGTCGACGATGCGATCCCCGAAGCTCGCCGGGAAGTCCGGTCGCGGGCCCTCGAGGCACTCCACAAGGAGCAACGGAACGTATTCGAGATCCTCCAGGAGAGCGATGGGCTCCCGCCGCGGGAGGTCTACGATCGCTACGTCGCGGCGGTCGAGGATCCCCGGACGAAGCGGACGGTCCGGTCGTGGCTCCAGAAACTCGAACAGTACAATCTCGTCGAGGCCGACGGGAGTGGCCCGACCCGGACGTATCGCGTCATCGCCGAGGAGTAGCTGTGCGTTCGTCCACCTTCGGGGAGCGATGGAACCCATGGCCGAGTGGTGACGACCCGACAGTCAGGGTCGAACCCACGTCACGGAACTGATAGTCGGATGAAAACTTATGCAGGCACCGGACGAACTCCCGGGTCATGCGCCGGCGTACCTTCCTCGGGACGGTCCTCGCCGCCGGGCTGGGTGGGTGTACGGCCCCCGCGAGCGACGAGACGCCCGGGGTAACGACGACCGTCGCGGGGCCGACGGTGGCGACCCCGCCCGAGCCAGACCCGGAGCGCGATCCGCTCCAGTCGGACGGGTCGCGGATCGTGATGTCGTCGGCCACCGACCGCGTCTACGCGTTGGGCGGTGGGGGCGGTGGGGGCGGTGACGAGGACTGGTTGTGGGACAGCTTTCAGTTCGTGTCGGAACCGGACGCCGACGGTCCCGCTATCGTCGAGGGGACGCTCACCAACGAGGGCGACTTCGAGCGCGTGATCGCCTTCGAGGAGCTCTCGCTGTTCGACGGGACCGGCTGGTTCCGGCCGGACGACTATCTGGACGTGTCGATCCCGGGCAGGGAACGCGACTTTGTGCATCTGCTGGAGCCGACGGCGGCACACGACTTCGCCGACAGGGAGTCGTCGTTCGCCCGTGATGGGGAAGGCGTCTGGCGGGTCCGGGAGCGCACCGATCGTGACACGCCGGACTACCTGCGACTCGCCCCGGGCCAGACCATCTACGGGCAGTGGGCGCTCGTCGCCGACACCGTCGAGTTCGACGGCCGAGTGCCCGTCCTCGGGCGATACAGTACCGCCGACACCTCCGAAGTCCACCTGTCGATCGGCATCTGGGACCGGACCGCGCCCGGGCCGAGCGAAGAATCCATCCACGCGGGCCGGGACGTCCCGCCGCCGCCTTCCACCCGCGAAGACGTGACTAAGACGGTCTGGTACCACGAGACTGGCCCGGAGACCCCGGTCTTCCTCCGTCCGGGAACGGAGTCGGGAACCCTCCCGCTGCGGGTCGACTTCACGCTCGTCAATCACACCGTCGAGCAGGCGTTCGGGCTCAACCCGTACAACTGGGGACTATACAAATTGCACGACGACACGTGGTATCACATCGCACCCCAGAACATTCCGCTGCCAGGTGGATCGCTCCAGCCCGGGAGCATCGCTCGGAAAACACATACACTGTTCAACGGGCGGCGGCTCGGCGGTCCGCCCGGATTCGACGACACGGACGACAGCTACCGGCGGACGGTTCCGTACCTCGGGCCGGGGCTATACGCCTACGCGCGTGACCTCATGTTCGAGGACACGTACCGCTGCTACGCGGCGCTACTCGAACTCGACGGCGACCCGGTCGCGGTGACGCCGGCCACGGATCTGTCCATCGAACGCGGCGGTGACACCATCGAGGCGGTCCATCCCGAGGTCGACACCAGTCGGCGGAACCACCGGCTCACCGTCGAGCGCGCCCCAGAGGCCGAGACCGACGAGCGAGTCCTCCCGGAACAGATCATGACCGTCGATTACGCGACGGGGCTCCGGAACGCCATCGGCCTGCTCGAGCCCGGCGTCGGGACCGTGCGCCTCGAAACCCCGACGTACGAGGTCAGTATAGCGGGAGACATCGCGGATCGCTCGCCCGTGATCCTCGAATCGCCCGACGGGCCGGTCACGATCCGGGTCGGGATCGAGGACCTCTGGGAGTGAGTCCCATGTGACGCTTCCGGAAACCAATATGGCGACCCGGCATCCGGAACCGACCCGGAAACGACGCCGATAGCGGTGCAGTCCCCCGGTTTCACCCTGTTTTCGGCCGATCCGGAAACCATGAAACGACACACTAGCCGGTTTGACGGTCCCGGCGGATCGTTGTCGTATGGAACACGACGCGATCACCGGACGGATGGGAACGGACAGCCGGCGAGGCGGCTCGTCGATCGGGGACCCGCGATGGCCGGCTTCGAGTCGCGAGGGCCTCCCGGGCCAGTGTGCCCGGCAGCGATCCGGCGGCGCAGTCGACGACGCGGCGACCGCCGTGGACGTTGACGACGGCCTCGCACTCCCGGAACTCCCCACGCTCGAAGACAACCTCTATCTGCTGGAACCCGACGCGGGAACCGCGCGATCGCGACGCGACGCCGTCGTCGGCCCGCTTCACGCGCTCGCACTCGATACCGCGCTCTCGGCGGGCGGCGACGTCGTCTGGATCGACGCAGGCGGTCATGCCACGACCCACGCCTTCGCCCGCGTCGCCCCGGCCGAGCGAGCACTCGACCGCGTCCACGTCGCTCGGGCGTTCACGACCCACCAGCACTACACCCTGGTCGAGCAGGTCGGCCAGTGGCTCCGGGACGACGGCGATTCGCCCTTCGGCGCACCCGCGACGGACCGCCCCGCGGTCGTCGTCGCCCCGGCGCTGGACGCGCTCTATCGCGAGGGGGAACTCCGGGATGTTGAGGCCCGACGGTTGCTCACCCACTCGCTGGCGACCCTCGCCGCGCTCGCCCGCGAGCACGACATCCCGGTCGTCCTGACGCGGGCCAGGACTGACAGCGACACCGACCCGATCGAGACGGCCGCCACGACGATCGGCCTCGAGGAGACGCGCTTTGGGCCCCGCTTCGTGTGCGACGACCTCGACTTCGAGACGCTGGTCTACCGCGTCGGGGATGGCATCCACCAGACGACGATCACCTACTGGGCGGCGATCCTCCGGGCTCGGCATCCGGCCGTCGCGTCCGACGGCTCCGTCGCGGCGGGCGGAACCGGTTCGACCGCACAGTCGCCCACCATCGGGCCGGAGGAAATCAGGTGATCGCGATGGGACGGACCAATCCCACGTTCCGGGACGTGCTCCGGTCGGTCGAGGACCGCTGGACCCCTTTTCGGCGGGCGCTACGCTACGAGGACCAGCAGCGCTTCGATCGCCTCCTCGGACACGCTCGGACGCATGCCGACGCGGCGGGCAATTTGAACCACCACTCCCCGATCGTGCCGGTCCTGCTCGCGATCGGGCTCGCCCAGGAACGGCGGCTCGACGAACTCGAAGCGCGACTCGACGAACTCGAAGGGGAGATCGGCGAGCAGGCGAATCGAACTGACGCCCTCGAAGCACAGATCGACGATCTCGGGCACCAATACGACGAAATCTCGGCGGAGAATGAGACATCTCCACACGAAAGAACAGGGTGAGGTTTCGGGCGATGGTCTTCACGATCGACTTCCTCGGCGACGGCGACCCGCTCGTGTGGTCGCTCGACGGCACCGTCGAGCAGCCGTCCTGGTCGACATCGCGCGCGGCCGCGTATCGCCCGACGGTGTACGCGGTCGCGGCGCGTGGGATGACCGACCGCGACCTCGACCCCGAGGCCTGTATCGCCGATCTGACGGATCTCCAGGCGGATCTCGACATGCACCCGGCGGTTGCAGACCTCCGCTTCGAGTGGAAGTCACCGGGGTTTCGCTTCGCCGACCAGCCCGTCCTCCGGATCGCCGTCGATCGCGTCGGTGCGGTCCGGGAAGTCGCCCGCTTCGTCGAGGATCGCGGCCCGCCCGGTCGGGTTCCCTACCGGGCGTTCGACGTGGATTTCTCGCCGGAGTTCCGGTACTGTCTGGAAACCGGGATCGACCCGACGCCTGGGCGGCCCCCGCGCGTGCTCCGGCTGGATCTGCCCCGGACGGCGGCGGCTGCGGGCGATCTCACCGCACTGGCGATCGGCGCGCGAACGACGGCCCCGACAGCTTCGACGGCCACCACTTCGCCCGATTCGGCGGCGATGCGACCGGCCGGCGACACCGTCGAAGCGGTGCTCGGGACCCTTCGACGGCGGCTGGCCGCCGACGATCCGGACGTGCTCTGGGTCGAACGGGCCGATATCCTTCCCCTGCTCGACGAGACGGCCACCGAGTACGGGATCGATCTCGGCCTCCAGCGCGTCCCGAGCGGTGAATCGCGGGACGAAATCCCGGCCGTCCAGCGACTCGCGGGGGCGTCGACGTTCGAGTCCTACGGGCGACGGATGCACTCCCCGGCGCGGTACAACGTCCCCGGCCGGGTCGTGATCGACCGCTCGAACACGTTCTTCCTCGGCGAGACGAACCTCGCGGGGGCACTCGATCTCGTTGCCCGATCGGGCAAGCCCCTCCAGGAATTGTCCTGGGCGTCGATCGGCAACGTCCTCACGGCGATCCAGATCCGGGCCGTCCGCGAGCGGGACGTCCTCGTCCAGTGGCGGGCCTGGCGACCGGAGCGCTTCAAGACCGCCCGGACGCTCCACGACGCCGATCGGGGTGGGACGACGCTCTCGCCGGCGGTCGGTGTCCACGACGCCGTCCACGAACTCGACTTCGCGTCGATGTACCCCAACGTCATCTGCGAGCACAACCTCTCGCCAGAGACGGTCCGGTGCTCGTGTCACGACGGCGAGGACGTGCCCGAGCTGGGCTATTCCGTCTGTGATCGCGAGGGCTATCTTCCGGACGTCCTCCAGCCGATCGTCGACGACCGGGCGGAGATGAAACGCCGGCTGGCCGAGGACGACCTCTCGGCCGCCGAGCGACGTGCCATCCAGGGGCAGGTAGACGCCCTGAAGTGGATTCTGGTCTCGTGTTTCGGCTACCAGGGGTTCAGCAACGCGAAGTTCGGCCGGATCGAGGTCCACGAGGCGATCAACGCCCACGCCCGTGACGTCCTCCTCACGGCGAAAGAGCGCCTGGAAGCCGGCGGCTGGCGCGTCCTTCACGGCATCGTCGACTCGATCTGGGTGACGGCCCGCGAGGGGGCGACCCAGGAACCACTCGACGCTATTGCCGCGGAAATCACCGACGACGTCGGGATCGCCCTAGAGCACGAGGGGGCCTTCGAGTGGGTGGCGTTCTGTCCCCGGCGCGACGGCGAGGGCGGGGCGCTGACGAAGTACGTCGGCCGGCGGCGCAACGCTGGCGAGGACGACCCCTACAAAGTGCGCGGCCTCGCCTGCCGGCAGCGCTCGACGCCGGCGTGGGTCGCGGGGCTCCAGCGCTCGCTCGTCGAGACGTTCGACGAGACGCGTGAGGCTGGCGCGGTGATCGACACGCTCGCAGCCCACCTCGCGGTTCTGGCGGCCGGCGATGTCCCGACGACGGACCTGCTCGTCCGGAATCGCGCTTCGAAGGATGTCGACGCTTACACGCACCGGACCCGCACCGTCGCCGCGCTGGAGCGGGCGGATTCGATCGGGCTCGACTACGCGCCGGGCGAGGATGTCGTCTATGTCGTTCGCGACGACGACCGCGACGGGATGGGCCGGGTACGACTCGCGCCGGAGATTGACAACGGGAGCGACTACGACGCGGGGTACTACCGCGAGGCGGCGATCAGGGCTGCGACCGGCGTCCTCGGCCCGCTGGGCTGGACGGACGCGGACGTCCGGGACGCACTCGCCGGCGAGCGGGACGCGACGCTGTCGGCGTTCGATGTGGTCGATCGCGGTCACCAAACCGACTCGTCCGTCTCCCGGGAATCCGGCCACTGATCTCAGACGGTGAGTGTCTCGCCGATCGCGGGGGCCGTCGCGTCGTAGCCGTCTTCGGCGAGTTCGGCGGCGAACTGCTCACACCGGTCGCCGTGGTTGACGAGGAGTTGCGTCTCGCGGTAGGCATCCAGGAACGAGCGAAGACCGTCCCGGTCGGCGTGGGCAGAGAAGTCGTAGGACTCGACCCTCGCGGCGACGGGCATGCGCTGGCCGTCGATCTCGGCGCTGCCCGTCTCCAGCAGTTCCCGGCCGGGCGTCCCCTCGACTTGATAGCCCGTGAGCGCGATCTTGTTGACCGGTCGATCCCGGATCTCGGGAATGTACGACATCGCGGGGCCACCGCTGAGCATCCCGCTGGTGGTGACGATCGCCGTGTTCTGTGCCGCGATGCGTTTCCGCTGGCCGTCGCGACCGTCGACGAACCGGGCGTGTGATTTCGCCCGCTGGAGGGCGTCGGGATCGCGGACGAAGTCGGGATGTCGGCGGAGCATTTTCGTCACTTCTTTCCCCATCCCGTCGACGTAGCAGGGGATGTCGTGGGCTTCACAAATCATGAGCATCTCCTGGGTCCGGCCGATCGCGAAGGCGGGGATCACGACCGTCCCGCCCTCCCACAGCGTCGTCTTCACGCTCTCGGTGAAGCGCTCCTCGATGGTCGCCCGGTCCTCGTGGGAGACGTCCGAATAGGTGCTCTCAGTGAGGACCACGTCGGCGTCCGGACGAGCCGTGGTTCCTGCGACCAGCCGTTGGTTGTCGGTGTGAAAGTCGCCGGTGTACAGCAAGCGGGTCTCGCCGTCGTCGACGAGGACGTGGGCGCTGCCGGGGATGTGGCCGGCGTTGAAGAAGGTGACCTCGTGGCCGGCCGCCTCGAAGGGCTCGCGGTAGCCGTGCGTCTCCGACACTTGGGTGACGCGCCTGACGTCGACCGCGGTGAACGGACAGTCGTAGGTGCCGCCGTGGAGTTTCAGCGTGTCCCGGGCGAGCGTCAGCGCGAGTTCCCGGGTCGGCGGCGTCCAGTGGATCGGCGGGCGTCGGTCGCCCGAGAGCAGCGACGGGATCGAGCCGACGTGATCGAGGTGGCCGTGGGAGGCGACGACAGCCTCGGGCTCGACGGAACCCACCGGAAACTGCGGGGGTGTCCCCGTCTGCATCCCGTAATCCAGCAGGAGCGAGTCGTTGACGAGGATCGCGCTCCGGCCGACCTCGCCGGCCCCGCCGAGAAACTGGACATCCATCACTGCGTGGTAGCCGGTTCGGACGTTTGATTTCGTCGATACGCCTCCGGCGTGTCGACAGCCAAGCCGTGTCGGGCCTGGCTGTCGAAATAGTCAGCGCCCCGTTAGTTCCCGCCGCGCTCGCTGCGGGCGTCGATCTGATCGCCCTCGAGGGTTTCGAGCAGCTCGGAGTACCGGTCCCGGATCGTGACTTCGCTGACGTCGGCCGTCTCGGCGACCTCCTGCTGGGTGATGCGATCGCCGGTCAGCAGGCCGGCGGCGTAGATTGCGCCGGCGGCGAGGCCGGTCGGGTTCTTTCCGCTGTGTTGGCCTGTCTTCTTGACGGCAGAGAGTAGTTCCCGGGCCTTGCGTTCGAGGTCGTCGCTCAGTTCGAGCTCGGAGACGAACCGTGGGAGGTACTCCGCGGGATCCGCCGGCGCGATGCCGAGTTCGAGCTGGCGGGCGAGATACCGGTAGGCGCGGGCGTACTTCTGGCGGCGGACGCGACTGATCGGCTCGAATTCGTCGAGACTCCGGGGCGTCCCCGCCTGTCGAGCGGCGGCGTACAGCGACGCCGTCGCCATCCCCTCGATGGATCGGCCCGGAAGCAGGTCCTCGTCGAGTGCGCGCCGGTAGATCACGCTCGCGGTCTCCCGGACGTTCTCGGGCAGGCCCAGCGCCGATGCCATGCGGTCGATCTCACCGAGGGCCTGCTTGAGGTTTCGATCCCGCGAGTCCGTCGCCCGAAAGCGCTCGTCCCAGACCCGGAGGCGACTCATCTTCTCGCGCTGGGACGGCGAGAGCGTCCGGCCGCTTGCGTCCTTGTCCGACCAGCCGATGCTCGTCGAGAGCCCCTCGTCGTGGAGGAGTTTCGTCGTCGGCGAGCCGACCCGGCTGCGCTCGTCTTTCTCGGACGGCGTGAACGCGCGCCACTCCGGGCCGTGGTCGATTGCATCGCTCTCGAGGACGACGCCACACTGCTCACAGACGCGCTCGCCGTGCCCGTCGTCGGTCGTGACTGTCCCGCCACACTCCGGACAGGTCTCGACGCGACCGGATTGCTTCGTGTCGGTGCTCCGCTCGCTCGTCCGGTGCTCGGCTATCGTCCGTACCGAATTCGTTCCTGACATGATGGGTCTGCCGCCTGTCTCGCGTATCCTCTCGTAACCGACGGGGACATTTAGGTGTTACGTCTATTTTTTACTTTGGTAGAAACAGAGTGATTACTTCGATCGTACTATGTTCGAGGGCATCCGCATTGTTGGCTGCTTACACCGCATTCTCCCGATCTCCGGCCTGTCAGAGTCGGCTCGTGTGTTACGATACGCGTAGAAACGTCCAAAGGATTATTCTGCCGTAGCCCGAACAGTGGGTAACCGGCGGGGCGTCAACACGACAATGACAGGGGAATCATCCGGTTCGGCCGCGGAGGACCGATCAGTCGTCGAGGAGGTCGTCGAGTTGTTCGAGACGTTGGACTTCACCGAGTACGAGGCCCGGTGTTTCGTGGGGTTGGAGCGCATCCGCCAGGGGACGGCAAAGGAGGTCAGCGAGGTCGCGGACGTCCCGCGTGCTCGCGTCTATGACTGCATGGACGGACTCAAAGAGCGGGGGCTGGTCGACGTCCAGCAGGGCTCTCCACGGGAGTTCCGCGCGGTCGACCCCGACGAAGCGGTGTCGATGCTCGACCGGCAGCTGTCGACGGTACTCGATCGGATCGGCACGCTGCTCCCCCGGCTCCAGTCGCCGGCGTCGGAGGGGGACGAAGACGGCGACGTCTGGGTCATGGAGGGCGACGCGGAAGTCAGCGAGCGCATGGAGGGGCTGCTCGACGACGCGACCGACGAGGTGCTGCTCGCGATCGCCGTCGAGGAGTTGCTGACCGACGAATTGCTCACGGCGTTGCGGGCAGCCAGCGATCGCGGCGTCGACATCGTGATCGGGTCGCCGGCCGAGTCCGTTCGCGAGCGGCTTCGCACGGCGCTGCCCGAGGCCCGCGTCCAGGAAACCTGGACGTGGTGGGACTCTCACCCGATCCAGCCCGGTGCCGTCAGCGCGATCCTGATGGTCGACGGCGCACAGTTGCTCGTCAGTGCCGACATCCAGACGTCGCTGCCCGGCGTCCGCAAGCACCGGGCGGTCTGGACCGACGGCGACACCGCGCCGCTCGTTGGGATGATGCGCCCGCTACTCGCCGACGCGATCCAGCGCGGCGGACAGCGCGCGGAAGCGACGTCGTAAGCTTCGAATCGTTCCTCCCGGCTACTTCAGGACTCGTTCCCTGGGTTAAGAGTGTTAGAACTGTTTGAATACACTCTTGATTGTCAATTGCGTTCTTCCGGTGATACTCAACCGCCAGTACCGGGTGACGTTCTCGTATCGGACGCTTCAGAATATCCTCAACGATCTCGTCGATTTGGCCGATCTCTTCCGCGTCGATACGGCAAACGACGTGACAGTGTAATCAAACCGAGCGAAAGCAATCCGTCGTCAACCAACTCCTATGATTTCATCACTGACAGCGGTCTCGATCGTCTGGAAGGAAGCGACTGAGAGTAATGCCGTCGCCTGCCGACAAGCGTCTGCGAGGCCCGGACGCGTGGCACGGGCTACCAACGTGTCGCGGGCGTGTGAGAAAAAAGCGAGAAGAGAACTTCTACGGCGCTACGTCAGGCTTCCCAGGTTGCGAGGACATCCGATTTGTCCTCTTCGGCGGATTCCCAGACGATTTGCACTTCCTCAATATCTGAAAATTGACCTGGGTCTCCTCCGGTACTAGACGTACTCATTTTAGCCCCATTGCCGGAGAGCGATCCACTACTATCAACAATGGTGTATGTGTCGGCCGCTTCGATTTGGTCACTACTACCGTATTCACTAGTGGACGATAACCAGGAACCAGTCACACCACTAGCATCATCGAAGTACACTTCTTCACTCCCACCAGACGAGGATTTCGCGACGACCTTCAGTTCGTTGGCCTGAACGGCACTACCACCATCATGTTTGATCGTTAATGAGTTGGTCCCCTCATCGAAGTCCCAACTCGCCGTTGGAGTCTGTTCCTCACTCGGCCCCATATTCATGACGAATGTCGCGATCACGGCCGCGAGGATCACGGTAATCGCGACCATCAGGATCACGCCGATCACGGGCGATACGCCTCGGTCGTCGTCAAGTAGGTAGCTTTTCAGGTTCATGGGATCTCGTACGTTGCGAGGACATCTGACTTGTCTTCCTCATCGGAATTCCAGATGACCTCAAGCGTGTCCCCCGACGATAGGGAGCTAACGTCAATAATGGCTCTATCACCTGCGGAAATTGTATCATCTGGGAAGTCCGTGTCAACGGACTCACTGAATGATATTTCGGACTTCACTGCATCTTGACCACCATCGTGAGTAACGTTGACGAAGTTCAGAGTACTATTATATTCAAAGTCCCAGCTCGACGTCGGTGCCTGCTCCTCACTCGGCCCCATGTTCATCACGAACGTCGCGATCACGGCCGCGAGAATGACCGTGATGGCGACCATCAGGATGACGCCGATTACGGGCGATACGCCTCGGTCCTCGTCGAAGAGGAACGTTTTCAATTTCATGCGACACAGACACGTCCACCCAGTAGTATAAAAACTATAATTGATTGTTTGGCTCCGAACTACCGTTTTCACGTTGCTTAAGAACCCGTCTGACGGCATTTTCAGATCTTGAAATTGCGGCGTCGGCTTCCGGTTTTGAAACTATCCACTGGATTTACATACCTGTCCGCCAGAGAGTTTACCTGGGCCGGCCACCTCGCCGGTCCCACGAACGTCGCGATCACGGTCGACTGCTGTCCGGACCACGGATACGTCGCCCGCGATCCGTCGTGAATGGCTATCTGTGGTCGCCCCCGATGGCCTTCCCGATCGACTCTCTCGATCGATGCCATCAATTGCCGCTCGCCGGGCTTCCCTCCCCCCTGTCCGGCGAGATTACTCTTGCTCTTCAGCGATCGTTTCGAGCCGGTCGACGGCTCGGGTTTGCGTCTGTTACTGTGGCAGGCTCGACGCCGCGTCACCGCGCTTGTTCAGTCCCTCGCTTCTCGATCGCGATCGCCCGCAAGTCCTCGCGTTTCTTTGGCGACAACCAGTCGATGTATTCGAGCAATTCGTCGTCGAGGTCGTGGGACTCACTCTGCTCTCGCGTCTCGATGTCGTGGCCGTCGAGCCAGTTCTAGACTGTCGTAATCGACCAGCCCGTCCAGTCGGTGATTTCGAACCCCTATCCCCGAACATGCGTTCTTGCCGATATTGGGGTTGATAGGTGGTTCTACCCGGAATATTGAACAGCCACAGAACGCCTCACTGTTGCATGGGCCCGCTCGGATTGTGAACCACGCCGAGACGTGCTCGCTATCGCTGCGCGCGACTCGTCTCCTTCAATTCCTCGGGGATGATACAGCGGCCGCTCACTGTCGTTCGCGGCACACTGTATGGGCCCGCTCGGAGAACTTCCAGATCGCTCTGGCTCATTAGCCATAGATGCGCTGGCGAAAACGGCCGTGAAATGGTGGATCAGGAGCTACAGACACACCACACAATTAACTCTGATTCATTTCCAGTGACGTACGCCGTGCTATTCAGTATGAGTATGATCGATGGTGGTCCTCCGTTTATCGGCTCTTCGTCTCAAGAGGTTTCGCTATCGGTAAGAGCAGAAAGCGCCCGGTCAAGGGTATAGTAATCTATCAGCTTGGCCCGTTCAGCATTGGCCTCGTTCATCTCGTCCTTCGATCTAATGTTGATTCGGAATTCCGATCCGACTTCTTCATCAGGGACGTAAAATACAGCGTCCTCTTCAAACACATACCTGGCGAAAGGGCGACATCGCCATCCTCGTACCGGTCAGTGAACAGCCGGTACTTCCACGGCTTGTCGCCGTCCCTATCGCCTTCTTGACCTGCATTCTGTGAAGGTCATCTTCGCTGTCCGCGACGAGGCTGTATTTGTATTTTCCGTGGGTATACGAGACGCGACATCCTTGCTTAACCAAATCCGCCGCAACCGCGAATTCTGCTAATTCACCCTGAACGTGCCCTTCGTTTCTTGCAATTATCATCTAATCCCAACAACAGTTGTCTTAAGGATACGGGCGCACTCGCCAGGCTGGGTGATATCCATTATCTCGGAGACGTTTACCGTCGGAAGAGTTCGTTTCAGCTTGAGGATTGGAGCGGAGCCGGCAAGACGAATTGGAGAGTTACACCACTTTGATCAGCTAGCTCTAGCAGCCTCCGCTTGGCGTCTGCATCCCTGTCCCGTCGAAACAGGTCGTAGTTAGAGAAGACAACGCACCGGCAATCAATGTGGCCGGAAAGAGTCCCGAGCCGTTTAATGTCATCAGCAATTTCGTGGTACTTGCTGTCCTTGTCGTCGGGCCGGTAACGAAGGTAGTTCGTGTTCTTGACGTACTTGAATTCGAGTGCTGTAGACAGATCGGACGGATTGAACTCCTGTGTCCCGCCAACAACCCGAATCTCAATGCTGTCCGAGAAAATACCCATGTCAAGCCGTTCTTGTCCGCCAATTGGGAACGCTTTCCCTCCAACCTCGCACTGTGCGCGATCAATCTCTGTGGTTTCTCGATAGTGCGCAGTATATGCTTCGTGGTTCGTGATATTTCCCTTCGCTCCCGACGACTCTTCAACCATCACAGTAACCACAGAAACTGGTTGCAGTAGTGTATTCAATCGGGAACGGATATCCTCAGCGAGGGCTCGCTCATCGCTAAAGTTGGCTGGATTCTCCAGGAACGACTCTGCAGTAGACTCGATTGCGAGATCGAGAGCCTGACGAATACGGGACATGATGAACTTAAGATCTGGAACTGACAAAAGATTCTCCCCACATCTCCGATCCATCGTCGAACATAGTCTGCGTAGACGTTCTTTCCATCACTAAGGGCAATTCTTTCCCGCCGTTCTATTGTAATTCCTCGTTTAAAACTGGCGTCAGTTGTTCATGGAATTCCACCAGCCGGTCAACGGCCCACACTTTGAGATCCTCGTCTTCCAGAGCGTCGTCCAGTGGGCCCACCTCACGTTTGACATAGAGTCGCGTGTACCCGCTACTGCCGTACTCTTCTGAGTGGATCTCTCCGGAAATGTCCAGTGAACGGTCTTCGATCGCCGACTGCATCGTCTCAAGCATTTCCTCGTTCTGTGCGGACTCGTCAAACTGGAAGTTCATCACGACGTGGAACTCCTTGTCGCCAGGATCCCCTTTGAAGTGCCACACGAATTCGACATCCGTGTGGCCGGCCGGAATCGTGAGCCAGCTGTCGCTACTGGCACTCCTGCTGGTGACGCCGGGGAGTTCTTCTTTAAATCGTTCAAGCACCTCGCCGAAGAACCGTCTATACTTCTTCTGTTTCGGTGACTCCTCCTGCTCTTTGATTTCTTGCGTCTCGTCGGCACCGATGATCGTCGGGACGAACATCTCGGCGTCGTTCTTCTCGTAGTAATCGAATTCGACGCAGTTGATCTTCAGGTCGTGTGCATCCCGTAGCCACCGCGTCATTCGCCGGACATCGTCGGTCATCGTGTACGCGACCAGCATGAGCTGGGGCGACTCCAGTCCCTCAGTGAACTCCCGTTCGAAGTCGTCGATGTCGAACTCCGAGTCTTCTTCGTGATCGAACGCCCCGTAGAGTTCCTCCAGAGACTCGTAGTCGGTGAGGTCGAAAAACTCGTCTTGGTCCATCCGGGCCAGTGAGGATGCATAATCAAAGAGTTGGGTCACGGCAGATCGGGGCGACCGGTCGCGTTTGAACTCGATCGTCGTGAGCGTCCCGCGTTTGTCACAAACAAGTAGATCCGGCTCCTTGCCGGTCGGCAACTGGAGCTTACTCCCAAGAACGACGTTCTCTCGGGTCGTGAGCGTCCCCATCACTAGCCTCGGATCACTGTGGATCACCTTGTGTAGGTCGTCCTCTAGATGTTCCTCGCTGTACTCCACCTCCTCCAAATACTCGATCTCGTCATCCTCGCGGCGGAAGCCGATCAATGACATTACCGATAGATGCGAGGAGCCACCCAAAGGACCTTTCCCCGTGGACGTGTCAGTCGAAATATTTATTTTCCGAGCTGCTGCACTGCTTCGTCGTCTAATCTCGGCGCATTTCTTCGAGGACGGAAACAAGCGTACAGCGTGGACAGTGACACGTCTTTCCCTGAATCAGCACGGGACGGGCCCAGCTGTCCAGGAGTCCGAACGTGTCGCTACAATTCTTCGGCATATCCAACGCTTCGAAACCGAAGAACTCGCTGAGTGGCTTTCCAATGGCGAAATCGATGACGGGAAGCTAAACCCTTAATGGCAAAGATTAATGTCAACACTCCGGGTAAAATAGTACAATGAGACTGAAAGAATCACCAGACGATTTCTCACGGAATCTCCTAGCCCGGGTTCGTCGCATTATCGACAAGGATCGGGGCCTCTCCGACGAACTTGCCGAATAGGCTTCAGTCGGTTCTTCTTCGTTTACGAGTGTTGAATGGGGTCACTCGGAGAACAGTCTTGAGCATCATCTATGCGTATGTCGGCACGAACGGCCGTGATGGTGAATCAGGAGCTACTAACGAATATCGAGTTTTCGGCAAACAGTTCAAGCTGAGTAGGTGGCCTGTGACTTGCGGCTGTTAACTGGAACGAGATCATGCTAGCTCTCGGTTCTGCACCGTTCCGAGTTACGCCGGCGCTATATTTGGATCAGTTGCCTCCCGAAGCGGGAGGTGAATGTCGATTTCGTCGTAGTGAACAATGGGTTGCTTCGCTCGCCCCTTGTCCACGAACTCAACGATACCATACTCTTCGAGCCGCTCTAGGTTCTCGGACACCTGCTTGATGTCCCGGTCAACCAGCCGAGCGGCCTCACGGATGCTCACCGGCTCGCCCTCTGCGATCGCCTGTAGCAGGTCGATCGCCCGCGGTGTAAAGACCTGTGCTAGCTGATCGGTCGTTTCGAAGCTAAGCCGCTGTGGGGCCTCTTCAGCCGAGACATCCTCGGCGAGCGCCTGGTCGAACGCGTTACGGGTGCGCTGTTGGACGGTACTGATCGATTCGACAGTCACGATGAGCGTGTTTCGGGTCATGAGTTGGTGATTTTGTCGCAGTGTTGTTCGGCCGCTATACAAACTGGTTCTCCATGTTGTCGTAGCCAGAGAAGTCGTAGTCTTCGTCGAGTCCTTTTCGTGTGTGTCGTTCGTGGACACCGTGGCAGTGATCGTAACGTACGTCACGCCATCTCTGGTGCCGTAGTGGAGACTTACCTGGTCCCATCCGGAAACTTCTCAGACTCTGGCACAGACAGCACAGGGACACGGAAGACGCTACCGTCGTCGAAGTCATTCCGTGCCCTCCAACACACGAACGTCGTTTCCGGGTGCTATCGACGTATGATGTTATCAACCACATTAATATGGGTGTTGTGGTGTAGAACATCAATGGAGCGTATAGTGTCCTCATACGATTGTTTTGGGAGTCAGGTGTCCACGTCTCTGCCTGCGACGGACTGCCGGATGAGGTCGTTCTTGCAAAGGAACCGCCGTCATTAGCGCACGCCGAACTCCGTACCGTCAGAATCGAACGAGCCAACGAAGGCCACAACCGGCGATTGATCTTCATGGCTCGGTTCGAGCATTCGAACAAGCGCAAATCGGACGTCCACGTGGCGAACCTCGAGAATCACCAGTTTGGCGCGAACGCGGACCTCGTGCCCGTGAGCACTCGGGTGCAACAACGTCCGGTTTCGCCAGAGCGTTCACATGTCCACTGATCTTGATCCACTCGACCCGGCGACCGCCCGACAGATGTACCTCGACGAGCGACGCAACGAACTCGCTGCCGCGACGATCCAGTCCCACGGCTACCGACTCCAGCAATTTGTGGACTGGTGCGACCAGGACGGCATCGAGAACCTGAACGAACTCTCCGGACGAGACGTTCATCGCTTCCGTGTCGACCGACGAAACGGGGACGACCTTGCTACAGCGACTATGAAGGGGCAACTCGCGACGCTAAGAATCTTCCTCCGATTCTGTGCGAGCGTCGATGGGGTCGAGCCCGGGATGGACGAAAAGATCATTCTCCCGCGGACGACGGCGGAGGACGCCCGTGACGAACTCGTCAATCCCGACCGTGCCAAACAGATCCTCGAACATCTCGACCGATATCGCTACGCTACGCTGGAACACGCACTGCTTTCGGTCCTTTGGCATACAGGGCTGCGGATCGGTGCGGCGATCAGCCTCGACGTGGAGGACTACGATGCCGACGAACAGTATCTGGATCTGGTTCACCGTCCTGCCGATGGGACGCCGTTGAAGAACGGCGCACATAGCGAGCGTTTCGTCGCCCTGTCCGAGCGAGTCTGTACTGTCCTCGACGACTGGCTCGAGGTGAACCACCCGGGCGTCGAGGATGATTACGGGCGATTGCCACTGTTCGCGACGCGACGGGCTCGACTGAGCAAGAACCGCGGACGGACGATCGCCTACCAGTACACTCGCCCGTGTGTGTACTCGAACGAGTGCCCACACGACAGAGACGAGGAAGCCTGCGAGGCTCTCTCGACTGCCCGCGCGTACGCCTGTCCCTCAGCGATGAGTCCACATCCGTTCCGTCGCGGGGCGATCACGTACCACCTGCAACAGGACACGCCGGAGAAGGTCGTGAGCGACCGTATGGACGTCGGCATGGATGTATTGGAACGTCACTACGACCAGCGGTCGGCGAAAGAGAAACTTCAACAACGTCGGCGATATCTGCCAGAGTAGTATAATAATTCAGTAATTTAATGGTATTTTATCTCTTTAAAAGCTATTGTTCAGTCGTAACGGAGAGACGCACAGACACACACCACCATCGCAATGAAGCGGCCAGAAATATCTGGTATATGCCCTTCTACGTACTAACTAGGGATTAGATGACGTTCGCTGATTCACCCTCAGATCACAATCTGAATGGGCTATCGTAGACCGGTTTACAAAATGATATATTTTTGAAACAATTGGGCAAGATCACCTGCTCGATGCGTGGTGTAATGACCACCGAGAGTTTAACCAGTTTGCGAAGTGTTCGAGAGTTGGTTGCTGAATACAAGGTGAGTATCTTATATACGTGTTATATAGATCTATACATTCTGAATACAAAGTTGCACTCGCTCACAGCCAATTCTTGTGTTACTTGCTCACGTTGTAAATACTTAGTCGCGGGACGTATTCGACCCAATTATTGGATTTCGCTGTCGACCTCACAGCGGATTCTGAGTGACGGATCACGATTAGAACCAGATATCGGTTCTGCACTACTAACGACACCCGAGAACTCTTCGTCATCACTCGCAAGCATGTCAGCTGTGAAATCAAACATCAGGCCTTTTTCACAAGGCGTGTCAAACTTAACAAGCTCCTTCTCTACACGAATCCGCTTTGTTTCGCCGGGAGCGATAGTTACCCCTTCATCATCTTGGGTTATGATGTACTCCTCAAACGGTTCGTCAAATTCGACGACAAATGACGGTGCATATCTTCCCGAGACATACTCACCACTCGCATGGATCTGAAAG
Source organism: Halorhabdus tiamatea SARL4B (assembly GCF_000470655.1). NCBI lineage: Archaea > Methanobacteriati > Methanobacteriota > Halobacteria > Halobacteriales > Haloarculaceae > Halorhabdus > Halorhabdus tiamatea. Next base: position 1,801,412 of record NC_021921.1, on the reverse strand, counting down.
ATTTTTTCGGGACCGTTCCCCGTGTTTTCCACGTGGAACACAGGTCTCGAATCCCAACTAGTGTCCTGCTGACGCAGTTTTTCATACTCTTTATCAAACCCAAACCCGGTGAAATTAATTTCAGGTTCGATCGTGACTGTCTCGGTGTCGATTACTTCTTCCTGTGAGTCCACCGCCTCGATCGCGTGTTGGCCTGGGGTGTAGCCCGAAAGGAGGTCTATAGTGACGGTGTTATCCATTTCTCCGGGTGACTCCTGTGCCATCATGGATCCGTCAGGGCCAGCGATACGCACCTTCTCTACATTCGATTGTTCAACGGTGATTGAGAGATCAGTTCCGATATCGATCTCTTGGAAGACACTCTGCTGACTAGGCTCGTCATTTCCTTCTAAAGATTTACTGTCAGTTGGGTCGCTTTCCGACTCCGAACAACCGGCGACCGCCACTATTGCTCCTGCGGACCCGCTTGCGATAAGCTCTCTTCGCGTGTAGCTAGCGTGCATATAAGCATCATGTTTGTTATTGTTTTAATAGCTTCTGAAATACACGTAGGTCTCCACTATCGAGAATGTGATCAACCCTTAAAACTATAGAATTAAACCACAGCTAGCTATTTTATAATCGTCGACTCAGCAAATCCTGAACCTGTTCCTCTGGCAATTCAAACTGGTCTATTCGTGATCTTCGTCGTCGTTTTTGTGCTGGATTTACTCCACGACGTCGAACCTCGCCGGGTACTTGTTGTCGTGCCGTAGTTCGCTTGCGTTGACGTACAAATGAAACGTTCCAATACGGTTTCTATTCAGTTCAACAGGAGTCAATCAACAGGTCGTTAGCCGCAACATTCGACTCTAATTTATATACCCCTAGGCAGCATTTGAACAATGTGAGGCGCGGGAACTCTGAAATGAGGCCGGTGTCGAGGCACCGACCCCGCGCTTCGTGGAGCACACGAAGCATGCCAGCTAACGAAGCTAGCGGACTTCAGGATTCCGCCGCGAGTATCGTATCGAGCCAATGGGATGACCGCATGCGTTCAACGACCAGTTCCTGGAAGTCGGTAGAGGTCGCCTTTCTCGGAATCAAGCCGCGACAGACTGGGGGGTGTGCCTGTGACGGACGCGCCGGTCGATAGGGAGCGCGCGACATCGCTCGCCTGTGAGCAATTAGCAGCTGCTCTCGCGTATCCAGGCGACGACTCGTCGAGCCACATGCGCAATCTGGTAGATCCGGCTTCCGACGTCGCGACTCCGTTGGAGCGCGGAGAGCGGCCGGACAGAGACGATATCGAACGAGCCCATCAGTACACTGAGCGAGTCAAACAACGTCTCAACGAGGTTGTCGCTCTCTTCGAGTGGGAGACACCACCGGCCGTCGGGACCGGTGACAATAGGAGCGATTGTGATAGCAGCCCTGAAATACTTGAAAACGATGAGCTCGTGGCACTCAGGTCGAATATCGAAGAAGGACTCTCGGTGGCTCAGTACGACGGTGCCAGCAGGGATGCGGCAGCACGAATGCTTGAATTGTATGCTCGGTGGGTTCGTCGAGGACACATCTATCCGCCATCCCGACGCGGCGAGTGGAACCGCGAGTCTCACGAAACGGATCGAGAGGACTGACTGGCTGACGTATTCTGTGAGAGTCAGCCCTTCCACGCACTCTTGACCGCGTTTGATCGATCTTCCTTCCGCCTACGCTTTGTTCGCGGATCGTAGTGCTTCCGGATCGTCTTGATCGAAACGTCGAACCGCTCGCTTGCGATCGCGGGTTGGAGACCCCCGCTGAGATGGCGGACGATCGCGCCACGACGGATCGCATGTGGGTAGTAAGAGTAATCGCAGATGTCCGAATCGGGATCACAGCTTCCATCGCAGGAGCAGTCTGCGGAACTATCTGATCGCCAGCGGCAGCTCGTCGCCTCGTAGACCCGACGACGGAGTGTCGATCGAGTTGCGCGCCCGTGGGTCGTTGCAAACAGCGGTTCTCGGCCAAATTCGTCCGTCACGTTTGGACGTTCGTGATCGAGATACCACTCGATGGCTTCCACGGCCTGATCGCAGAGTGCGACGTTGCGTTCGCCGTCCCCAGCCGTGTTCTCGTCTTCACTCCCGTTCTTTAGTCGGGTCCCACTTTGAGGCCGATGTCTCAGCCGGACCTCGCTGTTGGCGGGATCGAAGTCCCGGATATCTAGCGAGTGCGCACCGCCGAGACGCAAGCCGGCGTTCCAGAGCAGTTCGAGAAGCGCGTGCTTCAGTGAGCCACGCCGCTGGCGACGAAGTTTCCCGAGAATGGTGTTTGCCTCCCCTACCGGGAGTGCTTCGTCACGGGCCCGCGGATTGAGTCCGAGTTCGTCCTCGTCGAGGATCTGGTAGACTGCGTCCTCACACTGATCGCGCCTGTTGAGCCACCGCAGCCAACTGCGGACGTTCTTCGTATAGGTGAGGATCGTCGAGTCGGTATCGTACTGCTCCTGGAGTTGATCGACGTACGCGTCGATCAGCGAAGTCGAAATACCTGCTGGTGTGGTGACGCCCTCGTTTTTGGCGAATTCGATGAACTTTGGAAGTGTCCGACGATACTGGGCTCTCGTCGCCGGGCTCCGGTCACGTCTCCGTGCGAGGTACCGGTCGTAGAGTTCCTGAAGGGTCGGCATCTCCGATGGATCGGTCTGTCCATCGGCAGTGCGATCGCTTTGGGACAGTTTGAGCACTTTCTCGACCGTTTCTGGATCGTTGACGTCTGCCAGGACGTCGGCTATGGATTCTGTCATCGTTGTTCGAGAATCGTGGACATCGCGTACTGCCAGATTTCATGGGGAACGACTGGTCGCGATTCATCGGCCGATTCAGGTGAACTGTTCCCATTTATCTGCTTGATCGAGCGACGCAAAGTAGCGGGATTCACGCGCCCCTGGTGTGTTGAGAAAACTGGCCGTTCATTGTCGTCGCCAACATCGGGGCGCTCGTATTCGATGTACGTTTCTACGGCGTCAACTGTCGTGGCAGTGAGGCGAGTAACGCGTTCGGTAACCAATCCGGCTGCACTCACTAGGTGGGTGTCGGGAACACCTACATTCACAGAACTGCGCTCGAGGTCAATATCTGCGAGATCGATTTGTCGAATTTGCTCGGGCCGACCTTTTGTGTCCACAAGGAGCTCGACGTAAGCGTGCGTACGGGTTCCGAAGTGACGCTGTCGAAGATTGGTAAGGAAGCGTGGTACCCGATTCTGTTCGTCTTCATTTTTGGATCCATCGACGATCTGATGACCCAGCCCCTGAAGTTCTGACTCTGGCGAGGCACATAGCGCCGAAGCGATTTCGTATGTTAGTATCTCTGGATCACGTTCATGGTGGTGAGCGAGCGCGTTTGCTACGGTTGAGATATACCCACGGATCGTGCTCGTGGAACATCCCGGCTCAGAAAAGAGATACTGAGCGAATTGGACGACAATGTCGCACTCAGTGACTTTTGCACTGCCTGTCTGTCTATCGTACCACTCGTAGAACGTAGATAACTGGGACTTGTGCGATCGGTAAGTCGTAACTGGAACCGTAATGGAGATGCTATCAAGATAGCTGTCCAGTGTCTCATGTAGGCCGTCTTGAGCGCGCGCGCCAGATCGGTCGGGATCTCGGCGGTTCAACTTCCCCACCCCCAATTTCCGCGATAATGGCCTGTTAACTGGCTAAAAACCCAAAAATAGGGGAAGAGATGTGTTGGTTGATGACCGGAGTATTGCCCCGGCCTGGCCCCTCGATTCGTCCGACTCGCTACTGAGCGCTTAGCCACGATATTTGTCCGTAAATATATCTTTCGTGAGACCGGATTTCTTCGACCACTCCTTGCAAGGATAGGATATCTAGAGAGATGGGGACCCTCAAGCTTCGGTTTATAATAAGAAATATTATATTCAATAGTATATGTCCTATCAAAATATTTAAGGGGGTTCTGTGTTGAGATCCTATTGACTAGCTTTGTTACTAATACGGCCTGTACAGCAGCCTTGAACCAGGTATGATGTTCGAACGGCAGCGTGTAAACAGTAAACGGAAGTCATGGTTTCTGTACAGATTGCTTAAAAGGACTTACCTAAGGTAAGCAAAACATTTACTTATTCGCCAGTACAACGTATGTTAGAGTCTAAACCTCCGATTTTCTTTTCCGGCATTAGTCAAATCATACTTCGAATCACGTTATATTAGACATCAATTTGGTATTTACAAATATTTTATCTCGTGCTGCATTTTTCTCACTTTGAGGCTCTATTAGCACTATATGGAAGTGATGGAACTTTTACTAAAAATCACTACTATCATATTCCCTATGCTAGCAACTTATGTATTCTCAACCTCTCGTGGAAGTGTCGAAGATGAAAGGACAAACATCGAGCGAAGAAACCAGTAGTGACGGCGCACTCGCTTACGTTCGAGTCAGTAGCAAAAAGCAAGTGAGGAACGGACGAAGTTTAAAGGATCAAAAGAATTGGGCGACACAAGAGGCAGAAGAACGTGGGCTTGAATTGGTGAATACGATCACTGATGCGGCTGAGTCAGGCACTGACTTTGAGCGCGAGGGTATACGGAAGCTCAGGAAAGAAGCTAAAAACGAACGCATCTCATATGTGATCGTAGACGAGCTGGATCGGATCGGGCGGCACGCAGTCGAGACCCTCTACTACATTTATGAGCTTCAAACGGACCATAGTATCGAAATCATTTCAAACGAAGCGAGAGATGTTCTCGACGTCTCGCAATATCAAGACCTGAGCTATGTGGTAAATCGCGCGTTGGCTTCGCAGTCGACAGTTGAGACGCAGGCTCGAAGAGCAGAAGCTGGACGGGCTAGAAATTTCGTCGAGAAGAACTGGTACTCCGCATTTGAATATGTCCCCGTCGGATACAAAGAAAATGAGGCCGATGACTGGATCTCGACAGAAGTAACCGAGATCGGCATCGTTCAGGAACTGTTCGATAACTTTATAAAATCTGATATATCTCGCCCCTTCGTCGAAACACTCGAAAAAACACCCCTACTACCCGAAGAGTTCGGCCGGCGTCGACTCCGGAATACACTTGAGCGCCCTCTCTACGTCGGCAAGCCAACCACAGCATATGTTGATTACACCCGTAACGACGACTCTAAAGAAGAGACGACAGTCATCGACAGGTCGCTACGGATCATCAGCGATGAAACTCGTGAAAAAGCCCTTGAGAAGCTAAGAGAAGTTGGGGAGTACCACGCTTTTGCCAAGGAAGACGAAGGGGAAGATGTAGAATCGTTAGTCAGCGAGTACGGAGCAGAAGCCGTAGTTGATTGTAGCGACGCCATCCAGATCCGATGTCCAGAATGTGACGCGGAAATGATGAAGAACGGACTCCGTGAATCGGATACCTACACCGGCCGCAACTACGTATGCCCGGATTGTGGGCGACAGCGCATGTTCCCCAAGCAGACTGAGATGGACCAACTAAGGGACCAATCCGAAGACAATTAGTTGGTATATTACGTAAGAGGGGGTTGGATACAGTCAGTTCTGCGTTAATTTATCCAGTCTCGATATTGCTCAAGGATTCGTTCGACACGATTTGTCTTTCGTTTGTCCCTCATTCTGGTTCGACTATGACTTTCGTCCCCACTAAATCGCGTTCTAATTGATCTGGCCTCATCGAAGAGATCATCAGAAACGATCCGATACGACTCCTCTTTCCGCTCGATATCTCCTACCGAATATCTGCCGATATATAACTGGTTTCGCAGGGTCGTGCTCAGAGATGCTGTAGTCCAAGACCGATGGCCGGATTCCTGTTCGTTTAGTTCTTCGGCGACATCTGCCATCGATTTTATCTCAACGTATCGTTTGAAGATTCTTCGAACAATAGAGGCTTCAGACTCAACGATCTGTAATCTCCCGTCAGGGGTAGCCTCATACCCGAGTGGTGGAGACGCATTGGGCCATTTGCCTTCCATCGCCCGTGCTGCGTGTCCCATCTTGGTCCGCTGCCGGATCATTTCCCGTTCGAACTCCGCGGTGTTGGCTAGATTCCGGAAATTGAACTGTCCCGAAGGCGTTGTCGTATCGATTTGTTCGGTGACGCTGTGGAGAGCGACACCCCATTCTTGGAACTCCTTCTCGAGCTGGACAGCGTGCATAATGCTCCGCGAGAACCGATCGATCTTCCAGAACACCACCACGTCAATTTGCCCGTGCTTCGCCCGGGTCAACATCTCCTGGAACATCGGCCGATCCGTATCTTTCCCGCTCATTGCCTCGTCGCGGTACACGAATGCCACTGTCCAGTCAAGTGCTCGACAACGGTCGACGCATTGTCGGACCTGTTCGTCTATCGAGTATCCGAGTTGCTGTTTTGTCGTTGATGTCCGCGCGTAGATCGCCGCTCTCTGCTGTGGTCGATCTTCGCCGTCCATATCGCGAACGTCACGGGGCACGGTGGTGACGGGCGCAAAACTCTGGTTCATGATTTCTTCTCGTCTTGTCCTGGCTGATCCGAGGCTAGTCGGCCATTAGCGGCTTCCCGACAGTCCTTTACTCTGAGTCGAATCGTCTCAGTCGTCACTCCCGTGGCAGTCGCGATCTCACGCTGTGTGATCGCTCCTTCCGCAGCGAGGTAGAGTGCGGCTCCTGCGAATGCTCCTGGATGTTTCCCGCAGAGTTGTTTCGCAGGTACGGCCTCGAGTAATTCTTCGGCTACGGATACCGTCGCTTTGTGGATTTCGAGATCTCGGGCGAGGCCACCAAGGTACGTCCGCGGTGGACTTGGTTGACTTCCATAATCCAAGTCTTGCCGGAGTACACGGCAGATGCGACGAAGAGAATCCGAATCGACGTCGGCAATGTCAGCTATCCGGCTGGCCGGAATCGGGTTCTCGCTCTCCTGTCCAGCGACGGTGACACATGCTGTGACGAAGAGCTCCATAGAGCGACCGTCGGTGAGCGTCTCAGTTGCACCGTCGGCGTAGATTTCCGCTGCCCTCTCTCGAGTGGAGGTCGGAACGTCTAAACGACTCCCCAACTCCTCTAAGTACTCGAAAGCACGTGCAATCTGGTACTCTGTACTGTTCGTGACCCGGTGATTTTCTGACCAGCTTTCACGAGCATCTCTGTCTGGTTCAAAATCAGTCAGTGCTTCGTCAAACTCAATTGGGGCGGATACGACGGCCCCGCATTCCTGACAGAACGGATCGAGTCCTTCGATCGACCTATCGACTTCAGTCGAGTCACACGCGGGACAGCGAACGGTGCTCGTCCCTGATGTACTTTGCATGGCGCCCCACGGATCGTTTTCAGACATCTCTACCACCTCCTGAACGAGTCTGATCGTCTGGCATTGGCCCCGAAAGCGTGGCCAAGATACCGTTTGATCCGCACTCCTTACAGGCGGGTGCCTGATCAACATCGCCGACCCAGTCGATCGACTCCACGGCTTTCGTGGTACCACACCCTGGACAGTGCCACTCGTGGCTTCCGTAGCTTTCTGCCAGATCCGGATGTGCGTGTGCGAGCGTGGGAGTCAGCTTTGCGTCCTGATTGGCTTCCAGATACTCGACGACGCTCTCTCGTGGATATTCGTCGTAAAGGGGAAGGAAGCCCTCCGGTCCGATACCGTCAGTCTCCGTTTCCCCTTTCCCACACCGCTCGCGGTAGTCACAGAACTCACACTCCCAGTCGTACTCGGGTGCCGCGGGCGGTAACTCGTCGTCGAGTCTGTACTGAGTATGCTCACGGGCCCACTCGAGGACCACGTCTTCCCAGAAATCGTCGTCGAATTCGACGTGGAATACCTTGAGGTCCATCGACTTTCGGCCACCGTAGAGGATAGCGGCATCGCGAAGGTCGACATCGTACTTCTCGGAGAGACCGACGAGGTACGCGTGTACCTGCGCACGATGGTGACGATTGGGAGAATCCACGTGATCGAGTGATGACTTCGTCTTGACTTCTATCGGGAGAATGGGGACAGAGTCCTCGTCGACGATGACTGGATCCGTGGCCCCCTTGACCCTCACCTCGCCGGCATCTGTCTCGATAGAGATGTCGATCCACATCGTGTTTCGGACGTAGGTGTTCGGGTCCGTGACCGCGCGGTCGAGGAAAGGGAAGACGATATCCTCCTCGAAACGCGATCCGAACCAGAAAATTCCATCTGGATCTGGTTGTTCCGCCGGTGCGTTACACTGACGATAGAATACCTTCCGGTGGCACTGGAGAAGCGAGCTCGGACTGTGTCGTTCCGGGTCGGGAACGTGATCTGGTCCGTTGAAGTAGGGCGTCCCGTTCTCGATGTTCTGTCTGTGCTGTCGCTCGCGGTACCAGTCCTGGAATCGATCTGCCGAGATCTCATTGAGAAGGCCGCTGATCGACGGATTTTCGCGATTTGATATGCGTGGTTGTTCTATAGCCATGATGTGCTTGATGACCGGTGTAGTGGGTCATCGTTGGTTCCTAAGATGTCACTAGCCAACTTACTCAATCGCTCATTGTGGTCACCGGTCTCCATCGTCGCTCATCTCTTCCAGGAGTGACTGGAACAGGTCTACTGTCGGCGTGTTCGCATCGAGAAGAACTGCGGCGATTTGGAAGTTCGTCCCTCGGCAGACCGTTTGTCGCTCGGAGTCATAGACGATGATGCCCGCGTCCGATAGTGTTGGAAGATGCGTCTGGGAAAGTGCGTTGTACGCGTTCCGATACGGTTCGCCTGTAGCCTGATCCGCGGGCACGTCCTGCTCAAGACTCGCAATCTTTCGCGCCAGGTCCCTGGTGGTATGGGTAACCTCATCGCTTTCTTGGAGAAACTGGATCACGTATCGTCGCCGAGCTGCCCGGAGTGCATGGTAAAGAGCCGAAAGAAAGTCCTCAATTGTCGTCACGGACAGCATCCACTCCGGATCGTTTTCACAGATATGTTCCTCTGGCTCTGTTTAGCGTGCCTCGGCTTCTCCGAAGATGATTCACTTGCCATACGAGATTTGTTAGCACGAAACCGTAAAAATCTACGGTTGGAATATACTAAATACGCGGCTATAACCGTATTTGCACCCCCTCTTAGGGTGTTATTTCACCAACTCAGGGCCAGATGCGCCCTCGCGTAGAGTGGATGACGCAAGCTGACGAGCGAATCTTGGAGTTTCTACAGGAGAAAGAGATCGTGGCATCTCCCGCTGTAATCGCTGCAAACATCGATTACACCGGCAAATACGTGTCTAATCGATGCCGAATGCTCGCAGATGCTGGCCTTATTCAGAGAGTCGACGCTTCCAATTACCAGATTACGGACTTTGGTGAGCGATTTTTGCATGGGGACGTTGAAGCGGAGGAACTAGAGGTTCAAGACAACTGATTGGCCAGCGCGTACTGTGATGTTTGAGGGGGTAAACATCATTTCAGCTCGATGAGTACGACAACCGACTCAATCACAACTGAACGACAGTCCGAAATATATCGTCCACAGCAAGAAATATGTATTTTTAGTGCGTGGGACGATGTATGGCAGAAAGTTCCCGCGCCGACGGCCCGCCGCCCTTTGACCGGCCGTTTGAAGACGCGGACACGAAGCAGCGCGTCTACGGGGCGGTCCTCCATGCACGAGAACCGATGACGGCGGCGGAAATCTCTGAGCGAGCGGACTGCTCGGAGGATGCAGCGCGGGCGCATCTTTCCTTTTACGCCGATCTCGGGATCGTCATCCGCCACGAGGGCCGGCCGATGAGGTACGAGCGCAATGACGACTATTTCGAGTGGCGGCGAGTGAACGAACTCGCGCGGGAACACACCGTCGACGAGTTACAGGCTCGCGTCTCAGAACTCACCGATCAGCTCGAATCGTACCGTGACGAGTACAACGTTGACTCACCTGCTGACGTCGACGTGCTCGCGTTCGACGCGGACAATGTCGATGACGTGTACGTGGACCTCAGTGATTGGGCCACTGTCGTCGAGGAGCGCCGCCTGCATGAACGCGCTCGACGGAAAGTCACCAGCTCAACGGCGCAGTCTCACAGCTGACGATGGTACCAGTGGAGGACGGCACAAGTCCCGCGCCGATCGATCGGGCAGTCTTGCAACAGATGCGGTCTCGATTTCTGGGTAGTCGGCAGATCGACGCCGCTCGTATTCTGGAGGACGAAAAGCTCCACCTGCGCGTCGAATTATCGAGTGACTACTATCCGAGTCACGCTTCGGCCCGCTTTGAGATCCGTTGGTACCGCAATGACGGCTTCAACATCTACTATCAGGAACAACGAGACGGGGAGACCTGGCAGTACCGATGGGATCGCCATCCGAACGTCCACAATTCGCGAGATCATTTCCATCTACCACCAGTAGCCAGTCGTACTGAGGCCCAGGACGCTGAGTGGCCGAACGACCATCGTGAGGTGTGCCGCCTCGTCTTGGATTATCTCGAAGAGCGGATTGAGACGCTCTGGGAGTGATATTCTTCGTGCTGTGAACGGAGTGGGGACGAAGCTTCCTCAGGTAGTCGCGAGTAGCCCGACGACGGCGCGGAGGCTGTTACCTGCCCAGATTATTATATCCTCCCAAAGAGTGATATTCTCACGTATCGTACGCCCACCCATGCCAGACTCCGCTCCAACATTCGAGAATGTGAACGAGCGCGCCAAGGAGGACTGGAAACGTGATACCACTCCCTTCGACCGCGTGCGGTCCGTGATGCGCACAGCGTACGATCCCATGACTGCAGCGACCGTCGCGGAGAAATCCCTCACGTCGGAGCAGACGGCTCGCAAGCACCTTCGCTCGCTGGTCGAACACGGCTACGTGACGGAGACAGCCTCGCCTGACTCGAAGGCCACGCTGTATCGACGGGCGAACGATTCACTCGCACTCGAACAGGCGCGGCGTATCCTTGACGAGACGGATGTCGATACGCTCTCGACACGCGTCCTGGAGATGCGCGAACAGCTTCGTGAGTACGGCGAGCGGTTCAACGCGGACTCGCCCGATGGCGCTGTTCGGGCTCACGCGGATATCGACCCGGAGACACTCATGGAATGGCGAACGACGCGGCGAAACCTCGCGTTCGCCGAGGTGGCACTCGCACTCAGTAGCGTCGAAGACGTTTCCGGGGTGGCGGAGGCAGTTTGATGCAATTTGAGAGTGGAGAGGGTGAGTCTCACGCGCTACGAGGATCGATCGACGTGGCGAAACTCGACGCGTTCCGCGATGCGTTCGTGTCTCTCGAACCGATGGCCGCTGGCGCGATTGATGATCGACTTGATCCCCGAGAGCTCCGGCTTACCATCCCGTACGGTATCGGGGATACTGAGGAGACGACATTCACTGTCCGATGGACGACAGTAGGGGACTACAACATTCACTACTCGGATACGTCCGAGCGAAACCTTCGCTGGGATATCCACCCGCACGAGTTTTCGACACCATCTGATGACCGGCACTTTCATCCGCCACCGAACGCGTCAAACGACGATGAAGATGTCGAACCCTCTTGTATCGAGGCAAATCGGATTGATCTCGTTGCCAGGGCAGTTCACCTCCTGTGGAGACAGGCACTCGACGAAGAATCAGTGGACAGCATCAACGCTGGCACAAACCCACCCTAACGACGGTTCGTGGCACATATCGGGGGCAAGCACTGGGCCAGTCGCTTTGTCCAGGCTGGTGGACACTATCCAATCCCGGCGTGATGACGTCCTCACTGCGGACGGTGACATTGACCAGAACGCTCTAACTGACCCGACAGTGTACAAATCAGGGATTCACTTTCAGTTCAAGTACCACTTATATCATGTCGGCCTCCTTACTGACGGTGGGACTGACAACAAAGAAAGAGTTCTACAAGACGAGTGGGAACTCACTCACTCTCTCACTTGAGGTTGCGGACTACTCCACTAGGTCCATCATTGGTCGAAGTTCAGATTCAATTTCGGACATCTGATCCGACGTCCAATTAAATCGCTCTTCTACGCCATCGTCAGTAAATCGGAGTGAAGCTCGCACGTCACGGTTTTGGTCATGCTGAAGGAGCGCAAGAGCATACGCGAGCATTTGTGGTCGATAGTGTTCTGCTAGCTCATCCGATGTCGTCGATGAGAGATCGTTCGTTTTGTAATCGATAATGTGGAAGGCATTTGGCGTAACGAGTAGTCGGTCGATATCACCGACGATTCGCGACTTACCAATCCTGGCGATAACAGAATACTCGTTATAGACCGCTTGGAGGTTGGCATCGGCCTCAACCTCATCCACAAATTTGACCGCATCACCGGCGTGATCGATAGCATCACGGAGGTCGGATTCCGTTGGCTCTTCACCGGCCATCTGACTCAGACGCCGAATCAGCTTCGGCCAGTCGTCTCTCGGTGGGCGAAGTTCATTGATCCGGTGGACAACCGTCCCAAATGTCGTAGGGCTTAGGCCAACTGTCTCCTCGGACTGGGAGTAACTGTGACCGCCTGAAGACGCATCCGCAACCGCATTCACCAGCGTCGTGGCCGCGATCCGTTTCGCTGACGCCTGCGTCAGGGGCGAAGAAATCGAGATTTCCGGCGCTGCATCAACAGTGGCGTCGTCGGTGTGACAGTCTACTGGTCGCGGTGGGCTACGAACGGTATAGCTGGCCCCACCCAACTCGCTACGAGCCTGTCCGTCACGAATCGCCTCGGCGACGAGGACTTCGTCTAGGAGAGCTGGCTGTAGCCAGTCTCGCCACCGGTCTGCGTTGTCGAAGGTTGCTGGCTCTCCGAGCTCGATGGCGCCAGACTCGTCGACTTCGATGTCGTGAGTGCCGCAGAGAAGGAGGTGATCTCGTGTCCGTGTACAGGCTACATAGAGGAGGCGTTTCGACTCCGCACGCTCTCGGGCCAGTGACTGCCGGTCAGCATACTCGTGAAAGGCTGTCTTCTCAATCGAGAACGCATCGCTCGGATTTGGCCCACCGACCGCCGGCAGAGGGGGCGCGTTATCAGTTCCCTCCACAAGTCGAACGTAGCCATGGTCATCAACGGAGCGACCGAAGTTGAGGTCACTCCCGAGATCGGGGACGGTGACGATCGGAAACTCGAGTCCTTTCGCAGAATGGATCGTCATAATCCGGACCCCCTCAGCGTCACCCGGAATATCTGCCTCCCCCTCACGAGGGTCGATCTCGGCTTGGCGGTCGATCCGGTGGAGCAACCCGGCAGCTGTGTGAACACCGTTTTCGCTCCAAGTACGGACTTGGTCGCGGAACTTCTCGACGTTCGCGACGGCCTGCTGGCCGCGTTCGTCAGCACTCACGCTCGCCAGATACCCCGTGTCGTCGATCACTCGGGACAACAAGCGGTTCCACGGAAGGACGCCATCCTCAGACGGCGTCGCGCAGCCACTAAGCGTCCGCCACGTCGTGAGGAGGTCGAAGGCATCCGCGAGCTGTGGATAGTCCGTCTCGGCGAGCGCATCCCACACTGAATCGGCCTCTGCGACAGCTGGTGCGAGGCGGTCATCGGTGAATCCGAACAGCGGCGACCGAAGCACCCCATAGAGAGAGACATCGTCTTGTGGGTCACCGAGTACCCGAAGCAGATTCGTGAGCGCCTGGACCTCAGGCGTATCGTAGAACCCGACGCCACCGACGACAGTGTAAGGGATGTCGTACTCCTCGAGGGCGCGCTGATACCGATCTAGATGAGTTCGCCGGCGGAGGAGGATTGCCGTGTCGTCGGGAGTAGCGTCGCGATGAACTTCCGTATCGGGATCTTGAACTTGCGGCGGATCGTCGAACAGGTGGGTCAAACGAGCAGCGAGCGCTTGCGCCTCTGCTTCGATGGTGTGATCGAGCGCGCCTTCGGCGACCGGATGATCGTCGCCGAAGAGTTCCGCTGCCATATCGGCGTCGTCGGGCACAGCGAGATACTCGACACTCCCGGTCAGTCCCTCGATGTCCTCGACACGGTCGCGTTGCGTGGTCAACTCCTGCGGTGGCGCTTCGTAGGGTTCGTGGATGTCTCCCTCTGGCTTGAACAGGTACTCGAAGAGCTCGTTCAGGAACGATAACGGCTCGTCCAGTGTCCGGAAGTTCCCGGAGAGTTCGAGCGCCGTCGGACTCTCGGCCTCTCTGTCGGGGACGTTGTCGACCCCACGGGCTTCGTTGACGGCCTGGAGTTCCGCTCTCGCCGCCCCAAATGTCGTCACGTCGGCCCCACGGAATCCGTAGATACTCTGCTTCTCGTCGCCGACCAGAAAGACGTTCGACGCTGTCTGCTCGTCGACGCCGGTGAGGAGCTTGACTAACTCCCACTGTCGCGGGTCCGTGTCCTGGAACTCGTCGACCATCACGGCCGCAAACTGGTCTTGAAACCGCTCCGTGACCGTATCGTTGGCTCGCAGGAACTCGAGGGTCGTCTCGATCACGTCGGGGAAGTCGAGCGTATCGCGGCGCTCTTTCTCGTCGGCGTAGGCAGCGAGGACATCGTCGAAAACACGCATCAGGGCGAGCGCGTAGTGAGCGCTATTCGCTTCCAGTTCCCCCGGCGTCGTCTCGACCGTATCCGCGTGCGGTTCGACGGCCGCGATGACCGCGTCGATGGCATCCTTCAGATCATCGTAGACATCACCGTACTCATCCCACTCGTCCCGATCGCCGACGACGTACCCCGAACTGCTGTACAGGCCGCCGTTTTTCTTCTCACAGGCCTCATAGAGGTCGAGGATTGCCCGCTGACAGTCGCGGGGATCGCTATCTTCAGGTTCCTCAGGGAGTGTCGTCGCGACCTCGGTGAAGGTCTGGTAGGCCCAAAGGCCGTCCGCGTCAGCAATAGTTTCCTCGCGGTCAACGCGGCCCGCGACCGTGCGTAGCTGCTCGAGGAGTCCGTCCGCATACAGCGTCTGTCGGGCGTCGGCAACATCGAGATCACAAACGACCTCCCAACAGATATCGACGTAGTCGTCGATCTCGGCGTCACGCCACGCCTCGAGAACGGACTCGCTCTGTGGGCGTTCATCGAGTAATCCAGCGAGTACATCGACCAACTGGTCGCGACTCCAGAGCTGGGCAAGGAGCTCCACGTCATCATCGTCCTGGTTGCGTTCGAGGAACTCCGTCACGACTTCGCGTTGGAGTGTCGCGGCGCCGTCTTCGTCGAGCACGTCGAAGCCGAGCGGGACCGGAGCCTCGACAGCCCGTTCTCGCAAGAGCCGGGTACAGAAAGCGTGAATCGTGTGGACGTAGCCGTCCTCCAGATCATCGAGAATGTTTCGCCAGCGGTGATAGGCCTCCGGAGAGTCGACGGCCTCGAGCCGGTCGTACACCTCCGCCCGAACGCGCTCAGTTAGTTCGGCAGCGGCCTTTCGCGTGAAAGTGATCGTGACGATATTCTCCGGCGTGAGTGACGGGTTCTCGGCCAGTATCGTCACGTACCGCTCGGTAAGCGTCGTTGTCTTCCCCGTCCCGGCGCCGGCAGTGATCGCGACGTTTCGGCCCTGGACAAGCGCGTCCTCCTGTTCCTCTGTGAGCTGAATCTCTTCGGGTTCCTCAGTCATCGTGCATCACCGCCTCGAGATCCTCGTCGTCACGCACACGGAGCGGAACGTACGCGACGTCGTCATCGCGAACATTATTCACGAACTCCCGCTTGCGGTGGTGGCGGACATCGCATGCCCGACGGTAGTCACAAAACCGGCAGTTCGCTTCGCGGGCGGACAGAAGCGTCGTGTGGAACCGACCGTTGCCGATCGCCTCGTCGATCTGGCCCAACCACTCTGGAACGACCTCGTTCAGGAACCGACGGAGTTCGGTCTCGGAATCGAACTTCGACTCGACACCGCGTGGGATCTTGAGGTCGTTGGGCGGTCGTACCTGATAGTACGTCGCCGAGAGCGACCCCTCCTCGAACAGATCGCCGTCGACGACATCGGCGGAAGCAAGCAGATAGATGGGGAGCTGGAACTTCGTGCCGCCGGTCGTCTTCGTCATATACGGTGCTCGACCAGTCTTATAGTCGTAGAGCGTGAGCGTCGATTGCTTGCCGTCCCGACTCACGTCGATGCGGTCGATGTAACCACGAATCGAGACGGTTGAGCCGTCCGGCCGCTCAACCGTGAACGGTCCAGCATCCGAGTCGGGCAGCCCCTCGCCGAACGGGGCTTCGAACAGATGTGGGCGGGCGGCGCCGTCTCGGGAGAGTTCGTTGTCGAGGAACGTAGCGAACAATCCCTGTTCCGGTGCGTCGTGGGGTTTGATCCCGGCCTCGTACGGTGGGCTCTCATCGTCACCGAGACCTGCGAACAGCTCCGCCTTCCACCGCTCGTAGAACAGGCTGTCGTACTCGAAGTCAGTGTCTTGGAGTTCCTCGACGGCAACCTCGCGAAGGTGCGTCGCCAGGTAGTCCCGGTCGAACTCGGTGATATCAACACCGTCTTCGGTTTCGTCCTGCAGATCCACGAAAAACCGTTCGAGGACATCGTGAACGTACGACCCGGTTTCGAGGGGCGTGGGGACGACCTCGACGTCGTCGGGGTCCTCGATTCCGAGTACTTCGTCTGCGTAGAACTTGAACCCGCACTCGACGTATCGCTCGATTCGACTCGCGCTGTAGGGTTCTCGCTCTGACGGAGGATAGACTTCCGCGATGGTCTCGGGGTCCAACACACCGTCGTGGTCGGAGAGGCCAGCCGTTCCCCTGTTGGCCGCACAGCGGAGTCCCCGATCCGTGCGCTTGGTCTGCTCGGGGGAGAGATCGCCCCGGTCGCCGGCGCGGCTGACTGCCGCACGCCGGTCAGCCGTAGCGGCGACGTGCCGCTGCAGGTCCTCGCGGGAGCCCACGCGGTCGTCGACGCCGTCTTCGGATTCGATACCGGTCACGCGCTGGAGTTCGTCGAGGACCGGCGACCGGACGACGGCGGACTCGTCGTCGCCCGTCTCCGGTGTGGTGATCGTAAGTTCGTCGACGTTCGCGAACAGAGTTGCGAAAAGATAGCGCCCCCGGAGGCGCTCGTCGCCAGTGTCGAACCGTGGGTGGGCGTCGGTCATCTCCTCGAAGAAGGCCGGGCGTTCCCGCGTCACGGGGAAGTGCTCGCTCGCCAATCCCACGAGGAACACCTTCTCGAACGAGCGCATCCGAGCGTCGAGCAGCCCCATCACCTCAACGTGGCCGCCAGCAGCGCGCTGTGGAACCCGGATCGGCACGCCATCGAACGCACGGGTGAAGAGGGCCAACGGGGAAAGGTCGCTATTGACCGCCGCCAGCGACTCGAACGAGGAAAGGACCTCGTCCACGATGTCGTAGGCCCGCTGTTCGACGGCTTGCTCGGCACCGCTGGCGTAGTCCTCCGTTGCTGCTTCCAGGTCGAACCGGTCGTCCAACAGTCGACGGAGCGTCTTGGTTGCGTCCTCGACGTCGCCTGTTCGGAGCGCCTCTAGCGTGGCCAGCAGCTCCTCGATCAGTGCCGCCGCTTCGTCGTCGACGTCATCGAGTAGGGGTGACACAGAAACAGTATCACGCCGGCGAGCAACTGCCGTGACAGCGTTGGCTTGGTCGGTGTCGACGATGTCGACCAATGGATTTGCCAGCAGGGACGTGAGGTCCTCGGCCCGCGGATCCGGTTCGGCGAGGTTTAGGAGATCGTGGACGACGCTCCCGGTGAACGTCCGGTTCAGCTGTGAGGCGCCGGTCGTGACGTGCGGGATGTCGAACGTATCGAACATGTCCTCGACGTACCCCGAATAGGCCTCAGTTCCCGGAACGACGACGGCCAAGTCATCGGGGTCACGGCCATCGGCCAACTCGGTTCGGAGCTCGCGAGCGACGAAGCGAATCTCGCGCTCAGGTGTCGGGAGTTCACGCCATCGCAGAGTGTCTGGAGAAGGGACAGTATCCGAATTCGGGCGGTAGAGCGACTCGGTAATCGTTCCAAAGGCCCGCCCTGACTCGTCGACGGGCTCGAGTTCTACTGTCTCAAAGTCAAGTGCTTCGTAGACCTCCAGGGCATCTTCCGCGACGGCGTCGACTCCGCTCCGACCATCCTGGTGGAGCGGCAGCAGTGCAATCATCGGAAGTTCGTCGACGAGGCGTTCGATGAAGCGGCGTTCGACAGGGCGGAACTCGTGATACCCGGAAAGGATGACGACATCCAGTTCCGGGGAGAGCGCCGATAGTGACTGCTCCGCCGTTGCGACGGCGTCGAACATCTCTCCCCGGGTACGGACCCACTCATCAACGTAGTCAGCATGGAGGTTCTGATAGTGGCGGTACGCGTCGACAGTAGCTGCCGCGATACGGTCATCGAGGGCTGAGCCCTCGAACTCCGCCGCCAGTGCGTCGGCAGTCCCGACGCCGGCGTCATCGAAGAGTGAGAAACGGCTACTGAACGAATCAGCGAGAACGGCTGAGGCGGGTTCGCCCGCGAGAGCGCCATCTGTTTCGGCTGTCGTTCTGTCAAGCGCGTACTCCGCCAACCGGCGGTTCAGCTGCCCGGAGAGGGGCTGAACCGGACCGTGGAGCTCCTCGTACCACTCTCGAACGACCCCGTCGAGCGTCTCGGCACGAAGACGGAGGGGTTCGTGGGACGCGGTCCAGCGGTCCTCGACCATACTCCGGCGAGCATCGTTCCGCGTTATGTAGAGAATACTCCCCAGCGAATCGGTTGCGATGTCATCAGCCCGCTGAAATGCCCGTCGTTCCAATCGGGCGTGTTTCGGACCGGTGAGAAGCGTTGAATCCATCGAACACTCCCTACCAAGATATCGGTCTCACTTCACTCTTGGCGAGACTGACAGCTTAGGAGCGGCTTACCGGAAGCGGCCAAATAAATGGGAAAGGGCTGAGAACTCAGTCGACGGTCGCTAGCACCCGGACATCTGTGTCCGAGTGCCGTTCACGCTGAGTTCGAGCACCCCGTTCCTCTAGGAAGGCTTCGATCTCATCGGCGAGCGTATCGGCCTCCTCTCTATCGACGTGTACGATTAGTGTAGGTCGGTCTGGATCGTTGTTGTCGATGACAAGCGATACGTCTTTGAATTCGTCCGGCTGTCTATAAGCCTCGAATTCTTCGGCGACCTGGTCGGCCAGATCGTCCAGTACGTCAATTGGGTTCTCTGTCATAGATTGAATTTCGGCTTTGGAAGACTGTCCCATTTTGAACGAGTGGAAAAGGCGTTACTTTCAGAACCACCTCCATCAGATTAGCTCGAACGAAGCCTTCTCAGTACCAGTGTTTTACCGAGAACAATGACAAACCCCAGAGGGTACTAATTAGTGTACTTATGGATCGCTACCGGCGATATTGGGGACAAACACTACATAGCCACGCTCGACTTTCGCAATACTATCACCCGGATTACCAGCAGAGGCCGGGTCAAAATTCTCTACCCAGAAGTGGTTACGAAGACTCGTCTTCCGATTCCTCCGCTGGAAGGCCCACACCGAATTCGTTGAGCTGCTTCTGTCTGCCCAACTCAGCAGTAATTCGCTCTTCACATTCTTTACGGAGGTCATCTTTCAGATCCTCTATTCGCCAATCAACCCACTTATCCTCAAGAACCTGCTCCAGATCGTCTTTAGCCGTATAGTTCGATACCACCTTCAAATCAGCACGTTCGTCGTCCCACTCAGAGAGGAAATTAATGCGTTTACCCGACTCAATCAGGTTATCTACAATGTCCGTCACCCGTTCCTCAGGGTAGTTCAGTGAACTGCTCGAGACGTATGATTCGATATCTGCACGATCAACACAAGGATGTCGTCCTTCGACCCGACGTGCCTGTACTACGACTCGCAGTTGATCGACAATAATTGCGGTTGGTAGAACATCTGCCTGGCCAAAACTCGTGGTAACTCGGTCTAGCTCTCCGTTCAGCGCTGACACATCGTGCGTATGTCGGCGGTCTAGTTCCTGAAGCATCGCATCCGGATCGTCAGCCTCCAAGTTATCCGGGAAAGAGGTTGGGCGGGCTTGGCGAATCCACAGCTCGTCGTGGTGGGCGTCCACGACCCAAGTAATGAACTCGGCCCCCTCCTCAATAATGGCCTTCGCGATTTTGTCGCCGTGATTGACGTACGTAGAAACAACGAACTCCATATGGTCGATCTCGCTTCCAAGGTACTCCTCTTCGATGTGCTCTTTGTGGTTTTCTGCAATCTCTTTGCGCTCCTCAAGTTGATTCACCACATTATCGGCGCTCGCCGGGACCGAAGACTTGGCCTCACCGAAAATCACCTTCCCATCCAAGTTCCACAATAGGAAATCGAAGTTTGGAACGCCAAGTTCCTCTAGCGGTTCGGCGGTGAAGAACTTGTAGCCAGCCGGACGCCCCTGTACGAACGGGAAAATAGAGTAACTGATGAGCTTTCGATGTTGCCGTTGAACATTAATTTCCTCACGCAGGGTTTCACTCTTGGACTGCTCAGGGAACCCTTCGAGCTTATGCTCGACACACTTGCCGTAGAGCCCGCGATACTTTGTTTCTTGACCCTCAGGCACCGATTCAGGAGGGTCAACATTCGTCATACGTTAGGCTGCTGACTGAGACTCGTATAGTCGCATTTCGGCGCCTCCATCTAACAGCTGTATTACAGCTAGATAGAATTCGACGAGAGACGGGAACGAGCAGTCGTGCTTCGGCACGATACGCATCGACTCTTCGGTGGCACTCACATTGAATAGGGAGCCTCGGTTCTCGTCAGTAACCTGGGCAGAGAAGTCGAGCGATCCAGCCTGCTTGGTGACATCAGTAAAGCTGAAATTCAGGTCATCACTGTTCTTTGTGCCCTTGATAAAATTCTCAGCCTGCATCAACGACACTTGCTGATCAAAATCTATCTCACCAGAACTCACCTCCGGCACTTGTACTTTCAAGTTTCCCGGCACCACCTCCCGCTTCTCAAACTTAATCTGATTTGCTACATCCAGCAGCTCAAGCACATTCACCACGACCTCGCTCAGCAGGTCAAACAGGATATTGAAGCTCTCTTTGTTGACGCTTTCGAGCGTGAATTTACCGGACGTGTCGATTCGAATCGAGACATTCTCGTGCTCGTACTGAATTCGGGTCGGAACAACGCCATACTCGTCACGGAATTCATCCAATCGATCCCGACCATCAGCGCCCTTGTATTCGATTTCCCGGTCAACGTCCGGTCGCGTCCGAGCGTCAGCAAGGCTTGGCACTCGCTTTGATTTAAATTCGGAAATCCGCATATCATCGTAGGTACTGAGGACGATTTCGTTCATCGTCTGGAAGTCCTCAGTCATAATCGGCATCGGCGACAAGCTATCGCTGTGCTCCGAAACCGGACGGAGCGCCTGCCTAATCGCTTCCTCAGTTTCAGCAGTCAACACCATCTGAAGGTCGTCTTTGTACTGGCCAACGTAGAATTTGGCCGGCTGCTCCGCACCCTTTCGGTTCCTATACTCTCCGACGAACTTTGTGATACCGCCAAGTTCCTCAGTCTCGTAGTGGTCGTCAAGGTAGTCGCGCCAGCCGTCGTCAGAGAGATAGAGGAAAGATTTGATGCGCTGACCGTGGTACCCATCGAGGACACGCTCTGGCGAGTCGAAAATCACTCGGCAGAACTCCTTGAGATTGTATTGTCCTTCTGGGATATGCATTAGGTACCTCCGGCAGCGTTGCTTGTTGATTGTCGTACACCAGACCGTATATTAGTTCCCCATTCGTAGTGAAAGTGGAATTACGGTGTATAGTGGTCGATCATAGAATTCTACTCTGATCTCATTCAAATTCTTCTTTGTTGGTGGGGTTGATGTTCGACTTCCTGAAACATACGAGACAATTCAGAGTTGCATACCGACATCCGCGGCGATATGAGATTAGCCAACGATTGCGGGACCGTCGTAAATCGAGGCAGGCCAGAGACGACAGTTTGGGTAATATTGTACAGACAGTTTAAGTACGTAGATTCTAATTGTTCTTAAGATGCCGGACGGCGATGATATTCATTCGGTCGACAGGATCGCCGGGGAATTTCAGAGGAGTACATATTCTATTTTCGAGGACAGTCGCGAGAAAGACATCGCACTATGGCAGCCAGGGACCGTCGTCGAAGATATTCAATCACTCCCCAGCCCGAGAGAGGCGAAACAGAGGGCAGAGTCGTTCCTGAGTCTGGCGAATAGCTGCGACCTCGCGGTTGCTCCCGAGTGGAGTTACAGTGTGGATTGGGTGAGGGACCACAACGAACTGTTCGCCAACGAGAGCCCATTATTTGTCCTGGGCTGTCGTCCAGTAGAAATCGAAGAGATGCGGGAGACACTCGAAAACCTAAACGAAGACTTCCGCGTGATTGGAGAGGACCTACCGGACGAACCCGGCAAAGAGTTCGTCACCCCGACTATAATCCCGCTGCGTGCCGATGCGCTTGATGGTGTCGACGATCCGATAATCGTAATCCAGTACAAGACATACCCGATGAGCGAAGGGGCCAACCCTAACGAGGCCGACAACCTCGCATTAGGCAGCCGGATACATCACTTCGGTCCGTCGAGCGGTCCTGGAATCGTCGTCTGGACTTGTTCAGACCTACTGAATGAAGATCTTCGGGATCAAGTAATCACTTACGCACAGAGAGGCAACATCGTTGTACATCCACAGTGTAACCCGGAGCCGTTTCACCCCGAGTGGACCGACTTCCGCTCGCGTATATTCAATAACAGGAATGACGTAACGTACGTTTGTGCCAACTGGGGAAACGTCCCAGGTGTCGACGAGGACGAAGTACAGTGGGGGTATTCAGGTGTATATCAGAAGGCGCAAGAGTGGTCGTCACTCGTAAACTACGACAGAACATACAACAACGCAGGTTTGCACGGAGCGAGCTTGTCTAACCACGCTGAATACGTCTGGACGCTGGTGGACGACGGGGTGAGCAAACTGCGTGTACGACGAGAAGGGAACAGCTCCGCTCCAGCTCAGGCACGCCGACCAGAACCACAGATACTGAGTACATTCACCTGGGGCGGATCCGCGTATGACGAACCTCCGGGAGGGATAGACGAGTGCGGGTGTGAGGTCTGCGACAACTGCGACTGTCAGGAGTGCTCAAACTGCAGTCGATTGGAACGGCAGAGACAACTTCCCGACATGCCACGTGACGCGGAGATAGTCACTGCGGTCACACTCTGGCGCCTCGAGGTAGACGAGATGGACGGTCTCGATACGAGGTGGGACGTGCCGCTGGCGGCACTCAAGAATCTCCAAGGGAACGGAGATGAGGAACTGGGGCATTCGTTCGCGGTTCACGAACACCGCCGCGGTAACAGTGTGGAAAAGAATTCGAGACGACTCCTAGAGACATTCCAAGCGGCCAGCGAGGGGTATGGTCGTTCCGTTGACCCAGCGGGCCGATGTGGACCATTAGATATCCCGATTAATGCAACCGACAATGGTGAACGTGGCGTCGATATTTCGCTTTCGCGGCTTGACGATCCGACGGCTGGGACACGTCGACAACGCCTCACTGACATCGCCAAGTTATGGATCCATCAGGAACAGAGGAATTTCAAACCGCTTGTCTTGATGGTATCGGCTGCTGACACTCAATTGAAGGGAATAGACGGACTAGAGGACGTGACAAATGGCAAGGTTGAACCAGAAGACGTCACTGCGAGTGGTTCGCAAGTCAAATTTGTAGAGGTGAACCGATGACCGATATCCCCGCAGAGCTGGAAGAGGCTGGAGAGTTAACTACAGTCCAACCGAGGGAAGACAGCGCTGACGAGCCGGAAGGTATAGAGAGCCCGGGTCCGCTGTATCGAATAGAACGGACTCGGGAACAAGGGTTCGATGACGAGGTGTTGTTCGTGCGACTGCTGGGTGATAACGATCACGACTGGGAGACGCTACTGGATATAGACACACGACAGCTTGAATTGGAGTTCTACGACGACGATACGCCGAACCAATGGAACATTCAGCTTTTCTGGGTCTACGAGGACGAGAGTAAGCCTGACACCGAGTTTCGCCGCAAATTTGAGAGAAAGACGAAATTCGCCATCCGGCGGTGTGTCCCCTGCGAATCGCTAGAGGAGTTCCTCCGGCCGCTGGAGCACAGCCGTAGGGCACTATCCGAGGTGAACGACGAATTCGGGCGCCATGCACTCATCCAGCGGGTGACCGGCAACGGTCTGGGGTTCTTGTTCGATCAGAAGACCAGTATTGACCAGAAGTTCGAACGACTGTTAGAAATTGATATCGATGATGTCGGAGACATTCACGTCCAGTCGGCGTCACCGACGACCAACGATCGTCCATCGGCAGTCAACACTGTCGAACTGGGAGACTTCCGAAAAGACGCGTCCAGACGGGAGCTTGAGGCGTCGCAATTCACACTCCTATACGGCCGTAATGGGAGCGGGAAGACGAGCATACTCGACGGGATCACGATGGGACTCGTCGGTCAGACCCGACGTGACGACGAGCGTGTCGACTCCTACGACGGGCTGAGTGTCACGCTAGAGGATGATGACGAACCGCTTCCTATGGATTCGAAGTCAATCAACAATAGAATCGCCGACTGGTTCGGGTTCCGGCCGCAAGGGCCAGCGAGACGGCACGTCGAGTTCTACCGGGTCAACTATCACGAGGCCGGCGAGACGACGCGACTGCTCGAACCGTCGACCAACTTGGAGATCGAGCGAGTATTTAGGAACTTCCTCTACGGCGAAGATCTCGCGTATGCCACGAAAGAGAAGGACAAGCTTCTAGACCTGCTCGACGGGAAAATCGAGGATGCGGAAGAAGATATCGAAGAGGTCGAAGCGGAACGAGACAAACTCCAAGGCCGGCGAAACGAGGTGAAAAAAGCACTCTCGACGCTCGGAAGCGCCCGACGCGACCTTTCGTCGGCAGCGTCTGCGCTCGTCGAGAACGAAGGCGAACATGAAGATGAGGTGCCGCCAAGTGATCGGATCTCTCGGTGGCGAGACTGGATGCGACGGTTCGAACAGCTTGAGAGAGCACTCGACGCTACGGTGTCAGATCTGGCCTGGGAGACTACCCGCGACCTACGGTCGAGACTGAACGACGAGGTGGACCTTCTCAATCAGCAAAGGAAGGATCTCAACAATATCCGGGATCTGAAAGACGAGCGTCGACGGGTCGTCAAGGTCGCGAAACAAGCTAAGTCCGAGGACACCGTAGAACTGCCGTTTTCGACGTTCTTCACTGGACTCCTCTTCGTTGCCAATGGAATCAGCTGCGAGGATATACGGCGACTCGTCCGGGGAATCGAAGAGACGGATCTCAAAATTAACGAGGTCGAGTCTATACAGTCCGCCGAGCCGTGGTATGCGATTTTCGAGTCGGCACTACGTGAACAGCACGAAGATTTGGAGAAAACCCGCGACCGACTAGTAGAGCTCGGTGATCTTGAGGAACGTCGGAGAGAACTCCGTGAGCAGATCCGCACGGATACGGAGGAGTACCTCGAGATCACCGACGATGAAGACGTTCAACACTGCCCAGCCTGTTACGTCGAACAGTCTGCCGAGGACATCCGGACACGCGAAGAGCCCGAACACACACACGACGCGGGCGGTGTTCCGGAGAGCCTTATTGAGTCGCTGGAGAATGTTGACCAGGCGCTAGAGGTAGTCGAGAGTGGCAACCTGGCGGCCATTAACGACGACATCCGTCGGTACAGGAACCAACTGTGTGGCCTCGACGACGTCCCGCGGCTGTTCGGTTTCGTGGCGGACGGTGAAGAGGGAACCCTGTCTCCCAAGACGACTCCTGAGACGGTGGAGGCCATTGCTAGTCTAACACAGGACCAGACGGTCTACAACCGTTCGGCTGATGTGGTACTATCAAGCGTAATAGATGAGATCGAAAGCGGCATCGCAGAGCAAACTTCGGAGATGCGTGACTTCGATCCCGGTACAGAGATACAGCGACAGATCGACGACTGTGAGGATCGACTGTCGGCCGTTCAGCAGGGACTTGACGTTCTGGAAAATCAATGGCCGGAAGAACTGCTCGATGCCAGCCCCGCGGTCAAGTCTGACCTTCGGACGATTGAGTTTGCAGTCGAAGAGGCGGCGGAAGCCGCCGAATCAAAGCCAGCCTCGAAGCTATCAGACGAAATTGACACAAAGGCAGAGAAGATTGACCGTCTGAAAGATCGTATTGAACAATTGGAGGTGGCGCGAAAGCACCTCTGGGAAACGTTCGTGGGAGTTGAGAAGAGTCTCGACAAGGTGCTCGGAGAGTATACCGAGATAGTCACGATACTGTTCAAAGTATTCCAGCGCCCCTACGACTTCAAGCGCGTCGAACTCACTGACGACAACAAAGAACTTCAGGTCGTTCGGCGAGAAAGTGGGGAGGTAGTAGGAATAGATGAGATGAGTTCTGGGCAGCGGACGGCACTCGTGTTGGCTATATTTGTCACCAACAACCTGGCACACGACTCTGCGCCGCCGCTGATGCTGCTAGACGAACCGTTCGCTCACTTGGACGAGCTCAATACGCTATCGTTCTTCAATCTCGTGATTGAACTTGCAGTCCGGGGAGATCGACAGATCATATTCGCTACCGCGAACGACAACCTCGCCTCGCTACTGGAGCGTAAGGTTGGCGAGACCGAAGCGTTCGAACGGGTCAATCTGGAGAGCCATCCGAATTAGGAATTGAGTCTAGCTGATAGCCAGCAGACCACAGAAAGTCGCGGATATGCTGAGCCTCCTGCTCCTCCTCAGGGGAACTCGTCCCGAGTAGTTCTTCAATTACCTGCTCTCCATCCTCACAGAGAGTAATTGATTCATTGAAGGGTGTGTTCTCAAGTGGATCTCGTCGCTCATCAATCACAATCGGCTGCCATCCGCCCTGGTACTGGTATCGGTAGAGGGTGATAGTGCGGACGGTGTCTTCGTCGACGAAGAAGCTCGTTTGTTCGCGTTTGCTGGCGACCGCAATCTTCCCGCTGTCGAGATCCGAAGCAAAGTCCTCGAAATTGTGGAACTCAGCAGGAACCGGCCGATCAACGACGTGAGTGATAACTCCCGGCCAAGTAAACCCATAGACACGCTCGAAAATGCTGACACCAGTGTCGTCGGGAGAATCAAACATGAGGAGAAGATCGCCCAGCTTGAGTTCTGTACCGTCTACGCTGATATGCGATGAATATGGATAAGCGTCGCCGTCGTCGAGGACTTCAATATCTGGCTTCGGCATATTGTCCGAGTCTAATTGGAGCTACAAAGAGATGGCTAATAGCTCGGGATTGAATGTGAGATTGGCCAGAGGGACAGTATCATAGTCGAACCTCAGGCTTGTTGCACTCTACTCATCTTTAATATACCAAATGACTAAGTCTACTGTCTGTATACATCGTGATAACCTACTGTGCGCGAAACTCAGGGGACCGGACATTTCGTGATACAATTATGCCGATGATACGGGTACAGGACTGGACGAAAGAACAGCTAGAGGAGATCAAGGACGAGGAAGACCACACGTCCCTCGATTCAGTAATCAAGACGCTCCTCAAAGAACGCACCAACGAAACCACCTCGACAAACGAAT
The DNA here is from genome assembly GCF_000470655.1 of Halorhabdus tiamatea SARL4B. Classification (NCBI taxonomy): domain Archaea; kingdom Methanobacteriati; phylum Methanobacteriota; class Halobacteria; order Halobacteriales; family Haloarculaceae; genus Halorhabdus; species Halorhabdus tiamatea. Next base: position 1,773,898 of record NC_021921.1, on the reverse strand, counting down.
GAGCGATACGCCCACAACCACCGGCACGACGAATCGCCCGCCGAGTATTTTCGACTCCTGCGAACCTCGACAGGACGTTCTCACCGGTGAACTCGCTGAGGACCAATTCGCGGCTAGCCTCGCGGACGTCGCCCACAGCGACGACGCTCCTGATGTCTACGCGGACCCTCGACTCTTCTTCGAGAAAACCTACCCCACTAGCGGTCTGCAGGAGCTTCTCACGCGTCTCGCAACCCGTTTCGTCGGCGCACATAACGACGACTACACCGGCACGAACGGCATTCTCCGACTCGACACCAGCTTCGGTGGCGGGAAAACCCACAACCAGATTGCCGCGTATCACCTCGCAGAATCGCCGAGTGCTGTCCCCGATCTGTCTGACTTCATCCTCGACCAAGACATCGCCGATGAGTATACTGACGCCGCTGCACTCGGTCTCGACGTCAACTCAGCCGTCTTCGTGGGCACACACGTCGACGCCGAGGACGCTCGCTCAAACTACGACGACCCTGACGCCCCCGCGACGAAGACGATGTGGGGCGAAATGGCCTACCAGCTGTTCGGACGGGAAGGCTACGAGTTCCTCCGCGAAAACGACGAGAACCGAACGCCTCCAGGAACAACCAAACTCGAGCGGCTCTTCGAGCGGAACGACAATCCATCGCTCATCCTCATCGACGAGATTGCCGCATATCTCGAGCAAGCTGCCGCTGTCGAAATCGGGGATTCGACGCTCGCGAAGCAGACGAATACCTTCCTGATGTCGCTGCTGTCCGCGACGCAGAACAACGACAAGGTCACTGTTGTCCTCAGTATCGCGGACACCGCCTTCGCCGACCAAGCCGAAGACGTCCGTGGTCTCGTCTCCGAGACCATCTCTGAGTTCAACAGTATCAGCGACCGTGTCGAGGGCTCCATCACGCCGACGGAGGACAACGAGATTGCCGCCGTCCTGCGACACCGCTTGTTCGAGAGCGTCGCGGAAGATGGGCGCGATGCGACTGTTGATGCCTATATGTCCCTCTACACGGGTGATCGTGACTCCTTCCCCGACAGTGCGACGAACCCGGAACACCGAGACCGCCTCGAAGACAGCTACCCGATTCATCCGACGGTCATCGATACACTCACAGAGGAGCTGGACTCCCTCCCGTCGTTCCAGCGCACTCGTGGTGCGCTCAAGCTCCTCTCCCGCGCAGTCTACCGCCTCTGGCAGCACCAGAGCGACTACCAAGAACGCCATTTCGTTCGTCTGTTCGATATGCATCCCTCCGATGGGGACGTTCGTTCGACGCTTCTCCGGCTGTTCTCGTCGGTCGACATGGACTTCGAGGCCGCAATCAAAGCCGACATCTTCTCGGAAGATGGCACGGCGAACGCAGAGGAAGAAGACCGGAATTGGGTCAAGAACGGACACCCTCCACTCGGAACACATCTGACGACGGCAATCCTCTGGAAAAGCATCGTGAAGGGCGCCGACGGGCGCGGCACTACACGCCGGCCTCTTCGACACGCGATTGCCAACACCGAAGTCGAACTTGCGCACTACGACGACGCTCTCAATAACCTCCTTGGAGAGGGACGTCGGTCTGCGTGTTTCTACCTGCACGGAGACAACGGTGAGAAGATCCAGTTCAAGTCAGAGCCGAACCTCACGAAACTCATCGATTCCGTCGTCGAGCAACTGCAAGACGGGCTCGCCCGACGGCATCTCGAGGAAGCCCTCGACGAGGCGCTCGGTCAGGGTAGTCTGAATGTGATTGTCGGACCGGAAGAACCACACGAGATCCCGGATACGGCCGACGAAGCGCATCTGTGCGTGATGGACTTCGATACGGTCACCATCACGGACTACGAGACCGTCCCCGAGGCAATCCAAACGCTGTTCAAGAATACAGCATCGTCGAGTGGCGGACAGAAGACGCCACGGGTGTTCAAGAACAACGTCGTCTTCCTCGCGGCGAGCGCGAACGACGTATCCGACGCGAAGCGGACCGCAGAGCGCGTCGCTGCCATCAAACACATCCAGAATAACCTCGGCGACCAGTACGAGCTCAACACCGAACAGCAGGACAAGCTCGGTGAACGCCTTGATAGCGCGAAGGGCACGCTCGATCAGGACATCAAAAAGGCGTATACGCATCTCTACTTCCCGACTGGAGATGGTCTGGCTCATCGGAACGTCACCACCGACAGCACCATCCATCAGAGTGTCATCGAGAAGCTCGATGAAGCAGGCGCGATCATCCCCGAAGGAGAGGACGCCTACGGTGTTGACTGGTTCGAGGCGACGATCTGGAACGTCGGCTCGACCTCGATGACGACGAGAGCAATCGAAGAACAGTTCGGGAAGCGCCAGGATGCGGAGATTCTCCTGTCACCCATCCCACTGCGAAAGACGATCGCCCAGCTCGTCCGTGAAGATGGGTACGCCTACTGGGACGAGGAGCAGAAGACCGGGTACTACACGCCCGAGACGGCGCTCACGGCAACCGATCACGAACTCGACGACGCGAAGAATCTGCACACGGGGCTCAGCTATCAGGACGTGAAGCTCTCGCAGTCGCACACACTCTACACCTCGCTCGATGAGCTGGTCGACGACGTCGGGAGTGAAATCGACTGGGAGGAACCTGACGAAGACGAAGAGCAAGAGGACGAGACTACTGACGACGATGATGAGGAGACTGGCGGTAGTAGCGGCGGCAGTTCAGGTGGCGATGACGAACCTGAGCCGTTCAGTAAACTCCTCGAAGTTCGCACCTCTGAGCCTGCACACGTCTCTCGGGCCCTGCAGGAAATGCGGGCTGACATCGCAGATGAGCTCACTAGCGCTCGTGAGGAATACGACGGACACCCTGACGAACTGACGCCCATCGTCGAAGGCGTCTGGATCCATCTGAACGGGGCCGATGCGTGGAAGGGCGCGTGGTTCACTGCGAACAAACTCAGCAACTCAGATGATTTCGCGGAAGACACCACGATGGACTTCGATTATGAAGCCAACGACGGTGCTGAATCGAAATCGGAGTTTGAGGTCGATTTCGAGGGACGCCCGGACGTCTTCGCGAATCACCTCCGGTTCAATATGGAACCTGAGGACCTCGCGAACCCGGATGGTGGTCGAACCGCTGAAGCAGAGTTCGCCATCGAGTTCAAAAAGGATGACGAACGAATTTATTCGGAAATGTTCGATTCGCTCGACGAACTGCTCGCTGTCGACAACGCATTCACCGTCACGATGCACACGCAGATCCGTGTGATCGAATCCAGCGAGGTGACCCAAGTATGAGCCAGGGCATCGCCGAGGGAAATTCGTTCGCCTTCACCACCGGCGCGTACGGGAATCGGCCGACGTTCGTGTTGACGCGTGATCGGGTCGACGACCAGCACGAAATCACACTCTACGAGCTGGCACCCCGTGATATCGCGACGGCTCGACGAGAACGGTTCGAGAGAGTGCAAAAAGCAGTAAGCGTCTCAGTACGTGAACTGGAGGAGGCCATTATCGGCGACCGTTCTCCGTCCGAACTCCCCGGAGCAGAGGACGCAGCGTACGATTGGGATGACTGGTGTGCGATTCGTATCGCGACGTTACGCGGCGGGGCGTTCAACGAGGTGAGTTTTCTCATCGAATCCACCTTCCGTGAGCTGAGTATTGATCCCGAGACCGTCTGTACAGGAGATCCAGCAAGCGTGAGTCTCCCCGAAGCGGCCGGTGTTCGGCTTTCGATCGCGTTCCGTGCGATGAAGCCGATGCGACGCCGAGACCGTCTCCGTGAAGTCGCAAAGGGAATCGACCAGATGAGTCTGGGTGAATGCTACTACTGGCACGCCAAGGCTCGTTCACCGTCCTCCCCAAGCGGTACGAAAGCACTTCGCGTCTTACTCGCCGATCATATCTAATAAACCAATGTCTGAGCAATCATTCACCGACGAAGAGGGTGTACCAGATACCGTCGCCATCGAGTCGAAGCTACCCTTGAATGCAATCGACATCGAGAGCCAGAAAGACATGGAGTCAGGGCGCTACCACTCCCTCCGGAGCCTCCACAAGTGGTTTGCCGCCCGGCCGACGCCGGCAGTCCGGCTTGCCGTTCTCGCATCGGTGTATCCAGGTGAGATCGACTCCGACGAACTCCTCCGGCTGATGAAGATCGGGCCGAAGGAACTCGACAGCGGTCTCGCAGAGTTCGTCGAGAACAAGTTCACCGAGGAGAAGGGGAGCGGCACCCTCGACGACCACTACGGCTATCCGAACCCCAACACGCAGTCCCCCACGAAGGCGGAGATAGAGAAGCTGCAGGGAACGCTCCGGGAGGCTTGGGGCGGGGAGTTACCGACGATCCTTGACCCAACTGCTGGCCGAGGCATCATCCCCTTCGAGGCGATCCGCTATGGCCTCCCGGCGAAGGCCAACGAACTGAACCCCGTCCCGTCGCTCATCCTGAAAGCGGGGTTGGAGTATGCGCCGAAGGTCGGCTCACTCGACCCGGATATCCGGGAGTGGCGAGACAAGATCCACGAGACAGCCAAGGAGAACATCGAGCCATACTACCCGACGGAGGAGCCGGACCGGCAGATCCTGAACTCCGCCCTCACGTACATCATCCAGTGTGATTCCTGTGGAGGGGAGATCCCACTCGTCTCGAAGTGGTGGCTGAACAAGGACTCCGACGGTGGAGATGTTACAGTACCAGTATACGAAGATGGAGCAGTTCGCTATACGTATTCTCGGGCAGAAAGTTCTCCAGACGGATTTGATCCTGATGAAGGTCCTCTTCGAGGAGAAAGTGCCGAGTGTCCTTACTGTGGGGTCATCAACCAACAGGAAAGCGTACAGCAGAAGATCAAAAGTCAAGACTTCGAATTCAGCATATACGGAGTAAACTACGAAACAGCCACAGGAGAGCGCAAATATAGAGCAGGGAACGAACTTGATGAACAGGGGATGGCAAAGGCAGCCGAGCGAGTTGAATCTGACTTTGACCTTCTAACCTTCCTGAGTGAGCCGGTTGACGTGAGTAGCCGGATCAGTGATCCCAGTAGTTATGGAATGGAAGAATGGCGAGACATATTCACCCCTCGGCAACTCGTAGTCCAGTACGAATTTTATAAATCATTCGAGCAGTTCAAACCAGAGATTCGTAGTGAGTACGATGATGAGACGGCAAATGCCCTCCTAACAGTACTCACTCTGTCTGCGAGCCGGTCTATGAACTACAACACTCGACTGAACCAGTGGCGAGACCTATTCGGCTACGGTAGCCACCTCTTCACCGATAATAACCTCATTCTGAAGAAAATGTCTGTGGACAACAACTTGTCTGCACCACGGCGAGGATATCGGAAGCACTCCGACCATGTTATCGATTCTTATGAGACCCTCGTTTCTTACGTGACTGACATGGAGCCGGCTGATGTGCTCTCTTCGGATGCTGCCGATCTGACCTCTCACTGGGAGCCGGGAAGCGTAGATGCAGCAATCGTGGATCCGCCGTACTACAGCAGTATCATGTACGCGGAACTCTCGGACGTGTTCTACGTCATCCAGAAGGAGTATCTGGAGGATGTCCACCCCGAGATTTACGGATCGAACCTCACCGACAAAGACAACGAAGCGGTGGCGAACCCGTACCGGTTTGAGGAGATCGCCGACGACGAGCAGTCGAAGGACGATCTCGCAGACCAACACTACGAGAGCAAGATGGAGGAGATCTTCGCAGAAGTGCAAGAACTCCTCAGCCCCGGCGGTGTGATGACCGTCATGTTCACCCACCGGGAGATGGACGCGTGGGACACCCTCACCTCTGCGCTCATCAGTGCGGGGTTCACCATCACCGCCACCCACCCCATCAAGACGGAGATGTCCGACCGGATCGGCGTCCAAGGCAAGGCCAGCGCCGACAGTTCCATCTTCCTCGTCGCTCGGAAAGAGGAGGCCCAATCCCCTTCACGGACGCTCTGGGAGGAGGTCCAGGACGACATCCGACAGGCGGCCCGGGACCAAGCCGAGGAAATCCTCGATTCAGGCTACAACATCTCGAAGACGGACACGGCCATCGCCGCCTACGGCCCGACGCTCCAGAAGTACGCCGAGGAGTATCCCGTCGTGAACAAGAAGGGCGAGGAGATCCGGCCCCGGGAGGCGCTGAGTCAGGCCCGAGAGGCGGTCACTGGCGTCCTCGCAGAGCGGTTCCTCAAGACGGACGGTATTGAACAGATTGACTCGCTTTCGCGCTGGTACATCCTCTCCTGGCTCATATACGAGAACGACACGATCCCCTACGATGAGGCGCGACAGCTGGGCGTGGCTGCCAACGTCGATATTGACAACATCAAGCGTTCAACAAAAATCTGGGGTAAGAGCGGCAAAGACATCCAGCTAAAGGACCACACTGATCGTGTCCAAGATATCGTCATGCTGAAGAGCGACAGCGCAGATAATCCGTCCTCTCGGAAGTACCCGGTAAACCCGACTGACACACGGTTTACCTACAACATTGATGCTGTCCACTCAGCCATCCACGTCTACGAGCGGGAGGGAGCGCGCGCAGCTTGGCAGTGGCTCTCGGATCGAAACCTCAAGTCCAATCGGGAGTTTGAGGTGACAGTTACCGCGCTACTAGAAGTGCTCCCCGCTGAATCTGATATGCGTGAAACTCTTGTTAATCTCGTCTCTGGTGAGACCGGCGATTACCTTGACATCAACCTCAGTCATATCGATATGACGAAAGAGGGGCAGACCGAGCTCAGCGATCACCAATAATGACCCTCAGGAACGTCTCGTGGGAGCCGGTGTACGAGAGCGAATTCCGGACCAACCGGACGCTCATGGAGACGTTCTACCGGCCATTCCTCAACGAGGTTATCCGCTACGACCGGCTCGCCGGCTATCTGAGTCTGCGTAGTCTGGCGCACGCTCTCGAAGGGGTTGACTCCCTCCTCGAGACTGATGGAACAGTACGTGTCATCGCTGGAGCCGATCTCCAGAAACGCGAGAAGGGAGCGATGTTCCCTGACGCAGATGAACCCCTCGAACCGTGGGTTGAGTCCCAGCTCACCATCATCGCGACCCTCCTCGATCGCGGCGACCTCCAAATCAAGGTCGGCGACCCCAAAGGCGGTGACGGACTCTTCCACCCGAAGCTCGGCATCGGTGTCGATCGCGAGGGCAACAAGATCAGCTTCGAGGGGAGCATCAACGAGACGCTCAGTGCGTGGCAGTACAACTACGAACGCTTCAAAGTTCATCGCTCCTGGAGCCGCGGCGAGGCGAAGTATGTCGAGGAAGACGTCTCGACGTTCAACGCACTCTGGAACGGCTTCCACCCCTCCGTCGATGTCTTCGAGCTCGACGAAGCTGCACGCCAAGACCTCATCGACTGGAAGGACACCGATGGAACACTCGAGGAACACGTCGAGCGGGTCCAGAATCACGATCCCCAGACGACGGTGCCCGAAGACGATACCGCTGGCGTCGTCTCGGTCGCCGGACGCACACCGGGAGGAATCCATCTCGCAGAGGAAATCAGTACTGTCACCCCCTGGCCCCATCAGCGAACGATCTCCGATACAGCAGTCAGTATCTACCCGAACAACCTCCTGTTCTGTGACGAGGTGGGCCTCGGCAAAACCATCGAAGCAGGCCTGACCCTCTCACGGCTGATGCAGGTCGGAGAGGCTGAGCAGGCGCTGTTTCTGGTTCCTGCAGGGTTGGTACAGCAGTGGCAGAACGAACTCCTCGACCGCTTCAATATCCACGCCTACTATCACGAACGATCCTACGACGGCGATTACATGATCGGTCCTCTCGGAGACACGGAGGATCACCGTATCCCCACATCCGGAGCGGTGGACGCCGACGCATGGGAGAACACGCCGATTGGTTCGTTCGTTACAGAGAGAGATGAGCTAACCGTCGTAATCGAGTCGTGGCATACCGCCCGCCGCGAGGGTAATCAGGAACACGTCGCTCCACGCACCGACGAGAGTGTGTGGGATCTCACGGTCGTCGACGAGGCACACAGTGCTCGCGAGGAGACGAAACTCTACGACCTGCTCGGACAGGCCGAAGAGGCCTCCCGGTGTCTCTACGCTCTCACAGCGACGCCCATGCAGCTGAATGTTGGCGAGCTCTACGATCTCCTTCGACTGTGCGATCTTCCAGAGGGTTGGGACGACAAGGACCGATTCGTCGAGTTCTTCGAAACACGGCAAGCACTCGAAGATAGCCTCAGTACCGTCGGCTCTCGCTATCAGAATATAGCCGATGGACAGCAACAGGTTCTCCAACAGTTCCAGAAAGAGCTCGATCTGGAGGAGGACGAAGGCCGACCGAGAATTGAACGGTTCGGGAAACTCATTCACGAACATCTCACGTCGAATCCCGGCTACGACGAGCAGGCGAAGGCGCTAGTCGAGGCGACGGACACGGAGTCAATTCAACAGCGGAAAGCCCTCGAGAAACTCGTCGGCGTGCGCGAAACCTCCCCTCGCTTTGACGATCCTCGCTCGCTCATTTTCGACTGTGGGCCAACGGAGTGGAGCGCACTTGTGGAAGCTTCTCAGTGGGCGACACCGGTTCAGTCCCGCATCTTCCGGAATACTCGAGCGGTCTTGGAGCAGTGTCAGGATCTGGGGCTCCTCGACGATACGGTTCCGACTCGGGATGTCGAGACAAAACGTATCGAGCTGGGTGACGCAGCCCCGCTGTACGATCAGGTGGAGCAGTATATTGATGAGACGTATAAGCAATCGCAGAAAGTCCTGACGGGGAAGGAGAAGCTCGCGTTGGGCTTCGTGATGACTACGTATCGTCAACGCCTGACGAGCAGTCTCCACGCCATCAAGCAGAGCCTCCAGCGCCGGATGGAGAAGCTCGACGAGAAGGTTGAGGACATGACCGAGGAAGTCTCCGAGCTTAGTAGGGACGCCGGAGTGACGGAGGCGACCATCGACGAGGCGATCGGCCAAGCGTCCCTCGACGCCTATCAGCCAAGTAGTCGTGGTGCCGCCGACGTGATTCAGGCGGAGCGGACGGCCCTCCAAGAGTTCGTGGACGATCTCAGGCAAGCCCACACCGACCCGAAGGTAGCGCAGCTGCGCCGCGACATTCGCTCACTCCGTCAAAGCGCCCGTGATAACATTATCATCTTCACGCAGTATCACGACACCCTCGAGCATATCCGTGAGACGCTGACAGACACGCATCCAAACGTCGGTACGTACAGTGGTGGTGGCGGGATGCAGTACGACGAAACAACCGGAGAGTGGGTGAACGTCGGTAAAGAGGCGATCAAGCGCGATTTCACTGACGGGGATACCAATATCCTGATCTGTACAGATAGCGCGAGTGAGGGGTTAAACCTCCAAACTGCGGATGCGCTGATCAATTTCGATTTGCCGTGGAATCCGATGCGGGTTGAACAACGCATCGGTCGAATCGACCGTATTGGCCAGAAGAACGAGGTCGTGAAGGTCATCAACTACGCCTACAAGGACAGCATCGACGGCGACATCTACGAGGAACTGGAGGGACGGCTACAGCTGTTCGAGAACGTGGTTGGACCGATGCGTCCGGTACTGAACAGCATCGAGCAGGACATCAAAGACGCCGTTATGGGTAGTTCCGGGTCAGATGACACCAGAGATGCAAGTGAGCAAGTCGTCGAAGAAGCGGACTCACGGGCAAAACGTGCCCAGGAGAATGCCGAGGAGACCGGGCTAGCAGGTGAGCCAGAAGAGGTATCGACGAGAGAGGCGATAATCGAGAGTTCCGGACTTGACGGGTGGGAACCCTATTGCTATCCCGCATTCGATGAGATCGGGACCGGTGATCGGTCGTATGAACCGTTGGTGAGCTTAGAGACGATCGAGACACAACTTACGCAAAGCGACCGCCTCGAAGAGACAGAATGGTCGTTTACCGCCCTCCGGAACCATGACCGCGCCGACGACTTCGAAGATATCGTCGACGATGCATACGTTCTGGAACTGCCGGAGGAAGATGCAGTAGCAATGCCGGATTCGCTCGGAGAGACAGCTCAGGCAGAGCTTGGAGGGGGTAGCGGTGTTGTTGTGACGTTCAACCCAGAGATTGCTGAGCAGTTCCCGTCGATTCGGCTGCTCCTACCTGGAGATCCACTATTCGAAGCGCTCGTCCGCGAAGCAGCTCCAGCAGAAGTCGATAATGTGGAGTTCGTCTGTGGTCAGCGTGGAGAGAGTGGATCGTCTGTTACCCGAAGTAGTCAGGTCGCCGAAGCCAAACAAGCGACGGTTGTAGAACCAGCTGTAACGAGTGAGAGTGTGAAAAATCTCCTCGGTGGGACGAACTCGGTCTCAGATATCGACGATGCAGAGCAAACTGTCCTGAACTGGTTATCCCAACTTCCAGCTGCAGAGTAGAGGCACTTTCCAGAATTAGAGGGTTTTCCGGAAGTTCCCGGAAGGACGATGCTTTCACAAACAAAATCGCCGGACATTATCGTAATGGGGTGGTTATGGGATCATCAAATTGAGTTATTCCGGAAGCAATTCGGTCACTATTTTAGCACTAGCCAGAATTTCTACGTTTTGGAGCCCGTAACAATGATATCCCCGAACGGTCTCGGCTGCTGGTGAAGCCGGACGTGGTGGAGCGTGACTTGACCAGCGAGGTGTTTCGCTGCGTCATGGAAGCGGGGCTTTCGATCGAACAGTTCCGGACGGTGACGCCGAGCCGGGGACTGGTGGAAGAGCAATACGACGAGCACAGCGGGAAAGATGTCTTTGAGCCGCTGGTCGACTACATCGCGGAGAGTAAGATCCACGCGACGGTGATGTCTAGGGGGATGCAGCATCACAGCTGCGCGACACCGCTGGGGATACGGAGCCAGTGTCGGCCGACGAGGAAACGATCCGTGGCGACCTCGGCGACGACTCCTATGAGGCCGCTGACCAGGAAGGCCGGGCGTTGCAGGACTTGGTGCATGCATCGGAGCCGGACATCGCTGAAGGCGAACTTCGGCTTTGGTTCCCCGAACAGTTGTAACTCGACAAGCCGAGGCTCAACAGCGTCATCTATCTGGAACTCGTTAGAAGGTCCAGAGTGACGTTTCAACCAGGAAGCGTAGCCCCAACACACCGAATCCAGCCGTTACGCACCCAATCATGTACTGGTAGTCGAAATACTCCTTTTCACCGTGGTACTGCCAGATACCGATCAAGCCGATCAAGGATGCAGCGCCTACGGTAGTCTGCATACTGGCAACCGGGTAACCAACAAAGGACCAGATAGCTAGCCCAGCCCACGTAACCATCAGTAACCGGAATATCAGGGCTAGTCGCTCCTGCGCCCACTTTTCTTTCTTTTTCGCCATACAAATATAGGAGTCCTTCCGCCCCTCCAACTCCTCGAAGTCGAATATCTGCTCGCTAAAACGGCGGATTTCGGCCTCATACATCTCGTAGTCCTTCTTAACCTCTTCCCGAAGTCCAGTCAGGTCTTCGATTCGATCCTGGATTAACGGGAAATAGATCCCGACCAGAACAACGACGATGAACAGGCTGAACGGTGGTACATAGGTCACGTTGTTCCAGCGGAGAACGAGAAAGAGGTTCGCCACGATGGTCCCGATGAGCGTGAACAACAGCGTCTGGATCTGCCGGGAGAGCTGTGTGGCCGCATTGGAGACACGACTCGTCAGCCCGGTCATGAAGGAGTTAATCTGCTGGATTGCGTCGCTCAAATCGTCGAAGTTCTCTTCAATAGCATCTACCTGCAGATCCTCGTAGTACTCCCGTACCTCCTCAACGTGTTCCGGCAAATCGAGCAGATCGTCGCAGGTGTTGGCTATCGCGAGTCGCCAAAAATCCCGGAACGCTGCTTTGTCTTCGTGTTCCGCGTAGATCTCGTATGCACGTACGAGTCCTTCGATTTCGGCTAAATCGTGGTCGCGGCTCGCATCGTGAGGGTCCACCTGTTTTGTAAAGGTCGTCGGCTCTGAGGTGACGGTGAACTCTATCGCTCCGTTCTTTACTTCGACTGCCGATGAGAACACCCCGTAAATGCTGTACACCAGCACGGGCTGGAAGCCAGGAATCACGTCTCGGACCGGGATGACAGCAGCAGGAGGAACTGGAGACAGGTCATCGTGCCAAACGGTGCTCTTACGGGCCCGCTGCATGGCTTCCTGATACTGGTCACGGCTATCAGCGAGTTCCTGACCCTCCAACTCGTCTACATCCTCTAATGTGGTGACAACCGAAGCATCGAAAATAGAGCTAAAACTGCTTTCAAAGACGAATACCGGCAGTTTCTCGAACGCAAAGAACGCATCAATTACATCAGCTATCGACTTGCTCTCCACCCACTGGCCAAGCGTGTCTGGATCGGGCCAGAGGAACACGTCGATCTCACTCTGAAGGACGCTCGGAAACGTCGAGATCAGCTCATCTTCAATAGTCGATTTATCAACAATTCCGGTTAGCGTGACGCTGTGACCGTCATTGGTGTGGAGACCGTCGACGAGTGTGTGAACGAACTCGACTGCTCGCTCGATATTTGAATCACGGTAGTTATTGAACCCTCGCTCGGACCGGTCGTGGTTGGTAGATAAGTCTAATTCGGCGAGTTCTTCGAATCCATCACTGTGCGTCACGACGCCCGTCCCACTTTTTCCAAAGAGTCGAATCGTCGGGCTATCGGTTCGGAGCTCGAAATCAGTAAACCACTCCGGGTGAGTGTGGACGGCCTCAATCACATCGAAGAGTTTGTCTCTGTCAAGATCCGATGCTGTTACGGTGAATCCGATGTCGGTCAGGGTGGTTTCTCCCTCGCCCTCGGACTCGAGAGACCGGACCAGCTGCAGTACTTCAGTAAGGTCAGAAGGCATACCCAGTTAGAAGAGATCGCTAGGGCGAGGCAGGTCGTCGATTTCGTCGAACACGCTGCGCTTGTTCCTACCGGATCCAACCGTCATCTGTGGCTGTGTCCCTGATAGAACGACGTAGTACGTATTACCCTCTTTCGCCAGTTTGACGTTTTCCTGCTGTTGGAATTCACTCAGCGGGATCTGGAAGGAAGTGTTCGCGATCTCGATAGAGACTGTCGCCTCTTGCCCGACCTCGTCGTCGAACTCCTCTGCCGCGAAGTCAATGAAGCCATCTAACGAGTCGAACTCTCCAGCTTCGCCATCCATCCGCTGGCTGATAGAGCCCTCGACGAGTTCGTCTGGGTGCTTCTCTTCTTCGAGCCGGAGGAACCGCCACCAGTATTTCGCGTAGTGTTGGCTGCCGTCCCGTTGATAGACGTGCGCCTGCTCAGAGTCAGATTCATTCTCGAACTCGTCATAGAAGGGGTAGATGATGCTCTTGTCTGTTTCTTCCCGGATAATCCGCTCGTGCTCTACGAACATTTCGTCGGTATCGATCTCGTGTGCATCGGGTAGGAACGGTGTCTTGATCACCGCCACGAAATCTCGGTCATGTTCTTCAAACGGTGCGACGATGATCAGGTCGGAGCGAGATTGAATTTCGGTGATGTACCAGTCGGCGATGTACTCGCTGTATCGTTCGATATCCCCATCGTTTCTGATCTCCTCGAGCACTTCGATAACAGATTCGCCATCATCGGTTCGCCCCACCTCGGCCTCGGCGCTGAACCGGTGGTTTCGGGCGCTTTTCGAATCCCCGTATTTCTTATCAAGTGCCGTATCTATAAGTTCTTCACAGATACGGGAGGCCTCAGCGCCGGCGTCAGCGTTGAGATCTTCATCGCGGAGAACGCCTACAGTTGAAGGATCGGGACTATTGTCACCCTCCGTTTTCACACAGCTATAAACGCCGATACCCGTAACCTCAACCATGGTGCCATTTCCCAGGAATTTGTCTTATAGCTTGTGCTACGTCCGGAAGATTATGTATTTAAACTAGAGTTGGGAGATAGGATGGCCGGTCCTCTAACCCCTATAATCTGCCTGACCCCGAATTGGCGGGCGGTATTGCGTCCCTCCCTGCCGAGGGATAGTCTACACAACCTCTCCCACATTGTGGGATATGAACACAAGTCCATCGAATGGTTGACGCCTCTTATTGGCGGCCAGAGTCAGTGTGGGCGAGATCGGAGGCTCCAGCCCCGATTAGGGTTACAACCGGAAGAGGTCCGATAACTAGGTAGCCCGACCTTCCGGCCGGATATGGATGTATTTCAGTTGTAAAGTATTTACCAACACATCGCCAGCAATATGGGCTAGAGGTAGAACACGGAGATCACTGAATTCAGGAACTATTCTCGGAAACTGGATACAAACAGAGACTACTCGGGACTGTACTGGGATTGGAGGAAATCAAGTCTTTCCTGAACGCGGAAGCGCCATGCCGTGGCTTATTGGGAATGTGAACCTCTAGTCGAGTATGGGGAACACGCATGTGTTGAACCGATTGGCGGTGAACCAGCCGACACAGGGCGCTGACCGTAATTAGGCCCTTGCTGATCAATCCGATCCGGCCACGGACGCAAACCTGTTGCCGTCACTAGATGACGGCATCACGCTGCACGACATCGAAAGAGGTCGTGGCGTCCCGTCGATGCTCTCCTCGCGGAGGATCTCCTCCCGAGGCTCGTAGACGTTGACCGGGTTGATGATCGCGTAACTGCTGTGAGAACGTGGAACAACGGGTCCGCCTCCGTGTCCTCATCTCGGGCCTGCTCCCGAGTTCGACTTGGCTCGACGAGTGCGTTGAACCACTCCACCTCGCCCCACTCGTCGGTGTACAGATTTTGGTACGCCACGGTCGTCTCGGCTGCCTGCGAGAGATCACGAATTGCCTCGGCGAAGGTCACGGGGTCTGGATCTCCATGACGCTCTCGGTACCACTCGGGTAGTTCGGTGTCAGTACGTCCGTCACCGCCAAAGAAGATGGTTCTGGACTCTGGATCTTTCATCTTGGTCAACTCAGTTGAGGAACCTCCGTCGACTTACGACTGCATCGTCCCGCGCCCTGCGCCCCTCTTCCGGGCGCATTAAAACTCAACTTAACCAACATCCAAACCATATGGATTGGTTGTTGGTTAATTCATCTTGGTCGCAAAGGTTCGATTCACGATCCTTAACTGATCCATAAACGAAAGGATTAGGACACGCCGAATCACCTTCAGACCATGACCGAAGAACTTGATACTGTGTATATACGGCACAGAATCAACTGCATAGCAGAGGCTATTGAAGACATGTATCAAGATGACCTGATTGCTGTTCACTATTCAAATACTCCGATTACCACAGATCCCGACGAATGTGCGGGACGGTACGAGGAAACTGGAACGGAGAATTATCGAAAACTCGGTAATAAAATAGAGGACCTCAAAGACTGGGCGGAATCTGGGGCTCTCGTGGGTGCCGACTACGGTTCTGGCAGTCTAAATCTTAAAGGTGGTATGAAGATTGGGACTGTCAGGCAGCCAGATGACAGCTCTCAGGCCCACTTACTATTGATTGGATGCCGAGGGTCAGAATGTGTGGGACATCTAGAGGTACCAGTCGGTACAAGTGAGTCGGAGGTTCTTACCCGTGCTGAAGAGTCTTCCAGTCCCCTCTATGAACTCTTCCAAAATATCGATGATATAGACGACGGATATGTCTATACTGGGCTTCAACTTGTGGACTCTCGGTGGGTCTGGTATCGTGACTACCCGGTTCTTTCGGCTAAACTCCCTCGGGGAGCACTGGGTACTTGGGACAACGGGAATATGAAATACCTACGAGCAGCGTATAACGGCGCCACCACCCTTACCGGGATCTTGGGAAATCAGGCTAGCGCTGAAGAAAAAGCATGCTTCTTGGCACCGGGGCAACTCGAAACGGTTTGTCTCGAATATCTTCGACAGGAGTACACGCACTTCCTTCAGCTGTATAGCATCGGTGAAAACCTTCCACCCGGTAGCGAATTGCGCGATATCGACATTCTCGGTCGGAGCCATCCAGGGGAAATTAGTATTGTCGCGCAGGTAACCCATGAAACGGACGCTGATGAGCTGAATGACAAACTGACAAAGCTGGAGGGATATGCTCGTTCAACAACGAACGCAAGGTTGCTATTTTTCGGCCCGCGCGCTGGTTGTGAGAGCCACGATGTGGTGATCCCTGAATCAGTGGAGTACATCTCAAACGGCGAGGTGTTCACGAAGCTGGAGCAACTCAAACCAGCCCTCCTCGATGCAATGCTAACGTCCCCGCCGGAAGAGGAGGGCGAGTCTCCTCTATAATCTGTATCAACGGTTGATCAGCATCACCAGAGAGCCCTTCCCGATCGTTGTACCGCTCCAGTTCGGGCCCGATTTTCTCGAGAGCCTCGAAAACTCGTTCGACGAGTGGGGGGTGGCTCGCGCCAGTCGAAGCGTCTCCATCAGTACTCCCCCTCGGGGGGTTCGATGAAGTCGTTGGTCGCCCTGGCTGAAGAGAACCATCAGCCACTCGTTGTTTCCATCACCGAGTACGATGTAATGGTCGCGGTCACCGCGGACACGAACCCCGTCTTCGAGACGTCGGTGGGCGTCATCCACCGGATCAACGACTGGACGCGATTCGTTGCCCACGCCGAACGCGGGCAGCTACAGGTCCTCGACGAGGATGTCGCGACGTTGGTCACGGAGAACCCCCACGCGACGGTCGACCTCGATGCCGAGCAATTCGGAGAGGTATTCGACGACGACGAGGAGAGCCGGCTCGGACAAACCCAAACGGAGTACAAGGAGTGGGCCGTCGAGCGGCTCCAGCAGCACCACACGACGACGGTCACCTACACCGGGGACAACAACGTCACATACAACAAGACTTGTGAGCCGAACCGCTCGGACATCTCCGTCCAGTCGATCGAACCAGTGTACCTCCCCGAGATTCCGGACACTACCGACATCCAGGCGCACACCTATCCCTACGAGTACTACCCGGCAGGCCCGTCAAGAGTGACCGCCGAGGACGCCATCCATCAGTGCATCCACTGTGACATGAGCGGCATCAGTGAGACGTATACGTACTGTCCGAACTGCGCGGTCATCGCCTGCTCCAGTCACATCAAAACGGAGAGGCTGGAAGGTGAGCCGATATGTACGGGCTGTGCGGTGACGGAACGGTTCGCGCTGAAGACGAAGTACTTCTACGACGAAGAGAACCTCGAAGCGTTCCGCGAGGAGTACGCCGATATGCCGCTTCACGAGAAGGCGATGGAGAACAAGTGGCTGGCCGGGGGAAGCGTTGTCGCGTCGGTGCTGCTTGTTGTCGGACTACTCGTCATCGGCGGCATCATCTGAGCGGGGTCGGTGTTAACGCCGGCTCAGCTACCATCTCTTTGAGCACTCCGAGGGCGAGCAAGTGCCTGATACGAAGACGTTGGATCAGGAGACCGGTCACTGGGATTGATTATTATCGTAGTAGTCGATTCGACGGTACTCCTCTAAATCAGTGTCCAGCAGCTCGTTTCTCCTGCTGTTCATGAAGGATTCAACCTGTTCCGGCGGTATCTTATAGGGATCGATATCGAGGTATGATCTTAAGAGGTTGACTTCAAGGTCTTCAATGTTTAGCCGGTCTGTAATGGTGTCGATAACCCAGTCCGATGTTCCAGGGGCCAGTATTATTCCATCAATCAGTTCCGAGGGATTTACTTCTATGTTAAGGCCTGGTTTGGCGGATACGTCTACCGAGAAGTTCCTGCCCTCGTTGCAGTCGTAATCGATGTCCTCAACCTGTTCTCTGGTTACAAGACGGAGCTCCTGTTCGTCCTCGAAGCCCTTCCGCTTGTGGAATACCCTGGCGAGATGGTCGTTAGCGAACTGGTCTCTGCCACCTCGGTATTCTTCGTAGTTCACTTTCCCTACTACGATTTTTTGGTCCGTGTCCTCGATCACGGAGAGTAGGTTGTCGAGTGTAGTTTCGATAGCGAGGCCTTCGTCTTCGCCAATGTATGCATCCCAGAACACTCGGGATTCTTCTCCTCCCCACCGCCAGCAGGATGCAAAGGTCTGTTTTCGAATAATCTCGTCCTTGGCCTTACCGTAGTCCTTCACGTCGTATGGTGCTGGGTCGCCTTCTGACTCGGAGTAGTACCATGTATCCCATCGCCTGCGTATGGTTTCTCCAGAGACGATTCCTTCAAATGGGTCAGCGAAGTTGTCGATCCGGCTGAACCATAGTCCGCTCTCCAGCAGCGACAGAAACTTTTCCATGGGTACGTACCGGCGGACAACGATATCTTCTAGATCTGTTCCGTCGCTGGAAAGCTCTGGTTCCCAGTCCAATTCCGAGAGTTCCACAGTTGATTCCGTGGCCGGTTCGAGATCTCGTTGAATCATATCTCGCCTGAGCTTCGTCCGAAGTGCAGGGCCGAGGAACTTGCTTATTTCGTCGTCGTGGCCTTCTACAACGTCAGCGTCTTCATGGTAAGCGTCTGGTAGAACCCGTTTGAGAGCTTCTGTAAAATCCAAGTTGTCTCTC
Organism: Halorhabdus tiamatea SARL4B; assembly: GCF_000470655.1. Classification (NCBI taxonomy): domain Archaea; kingdom Methanobacteriati; phylum Methanobacteriota; class Halobacteria; order Halobacteriales; family Haloarculaceae; genus Halorhabdus; species Halorhabdus tiamatea. The sequence goes on along the minus strand of NC_021921.1, from coordinate 1,755,425 downwards.
ATACTCTTGCATTACAAGCAATCTGGATAAACGCTTTTTCAAAACCACAGTGATGGGGGCCACGAAAGATCTCCGTGATCGCATGGATGAGTACTCTTGGAGTGTGACTGCAGAGGATTGGATCAGGAAAATCGCTGTCCACGGTAAGAAAGCATTGAGGATGTTGACGCTGAGATCCACGACGACGAAGAGTAGGAACCTAGATTTACGGTAGATTTTATGACGGTTGGCCGGTTGTTCTCCAGGTATGAGAGATGAGAAGGTTTCTCAGCACTACGTGCCCCGGTTGCATCTCCGTAGATTCTCTACCAAGCCGGATGGTGATTCTGTCTACTGTTTCGACAAACAGAACAAACGCAGTTTCGAGACGAGTGTAAGGAATACAGCGACGGAGAATTTCTTCTACGATCCGAAGACGAAGTTGGAGCCGGAGATGGAGGAATTTCTGGAGGATTTAGAGGGTCGGGTAACGAATCCATACGATAAAATAGTAGAGAACGAGTCGTTGTCTGTTCTATCAGAGGATGAGAAGGAGACTGTTGCTGAGTTCCTCGGTGTTCAGATGATCAGGACACGCGGCGAGCGATCGTCTATCCAGGGAATGATTGAGGGCATTGAGGAGCAGGTTGGCCGGGAGAATATGGCGGAAGAATTGAAGGAGGAGATTGATGAGACGAAGAAGGATGACACCTTGCGGGAGATGCAGAATGATTTGATCAAAGAAACCGGCGGCCAGTTCGGAGATATGTTGATGAAGTTGGAGTGGCACTTGTTCTTGAACAATTCTGATCTCCCGTACTATACGTCCGACTTCCCGGTTGTGCGGCATAATGAGCTGTATTTCGGGCCTTACGGTGAGCTGGGATTGATGAATCGAGGTGTGCAGGTGTATTTTCCGTTGACGCCTTGGGTGATGCTGGCTATCATCGAGACCAGTGTCTACCCTGATATGCCGGAGGTGTGGGAGAAGGACAACCGTGAAAATGTGGTGTTCCAACGAGATTTGCAGGTTACCCGATCAAACCGTTTCGTGTACTCGTGTAGGGATGATTTTGACCAGGCGGAGGAACGGATTGAGGATTCTCCGATTGTCGCTGAACCGTTGTCGGAGAGACAGAACGTCGAGTAATGGACCGAAAACACCTAACCCGTGACGGCTGGTACGAGGAGAACAAGTTAACGCTGATCGAAGACATCAACTACACCCTCGAGGCAGCGAACCCGGAGCACATGTATCGAATATACGGCCACCCTACTCCCGACTGTTTACCGTGAAAGCAGAGCAAACGTCTCGTCTGACAGCTTTAGAGGTCCGGTCACTCCAAGCTCTGCTTCCCGAGTATCGGAAGGAGGTCATCGACCGCTTGAAGATGGTCGAGTCAGTCAAGAATCTCTCACCATGGAATCAGCTCAGGGCTATCGGCTGGCTCGTTGACCACGGCGCCGACATCGACAGTCGAATCGCGATCTCCGCAGGGATTGACCTCGCCAAAGACTTGGACCCGTCCTCGCTTGATGCCGAGCTCCGCGGAATGTTGCACTACCGGCTCGGCACAGCATATTCGAACCGAATGTCCTTGGAGGCCGACCGGGGTAACGAATGGCTCTGGGAGAATACCGACCGGGAACACGCAATCCGGCACTATCGCCTCGCAATTCAAGAAGATACCGTCGACGAACTCTCGCCCCTAGAACAGTGGCGGTCGTTCACGAACCTAGGAAATCTGTATTCGACCATCGGGCGGTTCGTCGAGGCGTTTGACTTCTGGAATGAGGCGTTAATCCGCCAACCGTACTTCTTCCCTGCCCGGGGCCAACGCGGCATCGGTTTCTACACATACGGAAGGTATGACTACGACAACGGGCATCGAGAAATTCTGCTGAAGAAAGCATACGATGAACTAAAGAAGGCCAAGATGGACCGCTTCGTAGGTCTCTCGCCTGAGAACACGGTCCAACAGTTCGAGCGGTATCAAACCCGAATCACAGCCGAACTCGAGTCTCCGCCCCCGTCTGATGAGATTCTTGACTTCGAGGAGAGTGACCTCGGGGATAGCGACGAGGAGCGAGCGTATCGGCGGTGGTGTCTCCAGCATCGTCTCTTCCTGAACACGCTGAATGATGTAACGGACGAGCCGATTGCTGCTCAAGATACGCTCCATCTGGGCCAGCTACAGGACGCACGGACGGAACGAATCGTAACCTGTCTGGGGTTATGGAATCACTTGGTCGAGGAATTCGTGACTGCCCGATATCTGCTGTACCAGGGTAGTCACCCTGACGGGCCACACTTCGGGGATGCGAACGTCCATCTGACGAATACGCTGGATTACCCCGTTCACTCTGTGTACGGTGAACAGCTGAAGATTGCTCTCCGGACAGCGTACTCTCTGTTCGATAAGATCGCGCAGTTCATCAACTACTATTTCGAATGTGGCCGCGATACGGAGGACGTTTCATTTACCGACATCTGGTTCCAGAACCGGCACGGAAGAACCCTGCAAGAGCAATTTTCAGGCCGGGCAAACCTGCCGCTTCGAGGACTTTACTGGCTGAGTAAGGACTTGCGAGATGATTCGCTACGGATAGAGAACTCACTGGATTTGGCGGGCCGAGAGCTCACTGAACTTCGGAATGGTGTAGAGCACCGGTATGTGAAACTCACGGCGTGGGAGACAACAGAGCGATCAGAGGGTGATTTCACGGATGAATTAGCGACGAAGATGGTCCGAGACGAATTTGAGACGAAAGCAGTCACTATGCTGCGGAAAACCCGAGCAGCACTCATCTACCTCGCCTTCACCGTCAATCTCGAAGAGGAACGGAAGCCGAGCCGAGAACTGCCTGCTATGCCTCTCGAGTTTGGGCCACTTGGGAACACTCTCCAGTGACGAATGGTTGTGGCCGAGAGGCTTTGTTGAAACCCTGCCTTCCCGGCCCAGAAGTGATATCCTTCCACGACTGTTGTCGTCGGCTTCCCACGCTAACCTAAGGTCAGTTGGTTGTCTCTTCAGGTTTCCGATCCAACGAACTGGTGGGAGTGCCACGCGCCCTATCACGAGCCTACAGCGGGGCTCACCCATCCCGGCCCCTGAAAATCAGCAGCTGCCACGAAGCAGATCGACCTAGGAGTGGTTCAGGCTCGCCTTCTCGAAGGATGATTCTCCGGTCGGAATTAGCAGCTCCTGTCGGTCTCCGACTCGCTCCGCAAGCTTTCGTTTTAGGTATTGTCTCGCCGTCGTACCAGCGCAGCGTCGCAAGCGCGCCGTTCCCGACTGTTTCTCTCTGTTCGACCGTCTCCGAGTCGTACTGGAGGCCGAACCACAGCGTCCGATGGGCGGTCACCTCGAACGTCGTTGAGACCACGAAGAACGCCTCGTGGTGGAGGGAGTCGAGGTGGTCAGCGACGATCTCGTCGGAGCCTTCGTTCGTGATGATTGTAGGTCGTCGCCAGGAGGGATGTTGTATCGGGGTGTGTACCCGCCGTCCGCGACGATCTCGGCATCGAAGCGGGCCTCGAAGTCAGCCTGGTCGATGAAGAGCGAGTTTCGGCCACACATACCTAGGAGTTTGGAGGGAAGCATCTTCAACGTGGTCGCACAGAAATCACGTCGCCACAACAAACCTAATATAATTCCAAGTGATGATGAGAGCTGTTCAGTTGAGGTGTATTTTGTGAACAAGCTTCTAATCGCCACGGAAAGAACAGGAGTCACATAGATGGTATCTCTAGAAACCGTCCTCACCATCGGCGGGATATTAGCTACACTCTCGATAGCAGGCGCAACCTACTGGACCTTGAGAAAGGATATCCGGACCAGGGTTAGGATACGGCATACGAACGACATTCGTGAACAAGTTCTGGAACCTTGGCTCAATAACCTGCCATCTTACAGGGCCTCCTCACCGCTTGGTGTCGACGGTGGTACCGAATCACTTGTTGCTGAGCTCGCAGGTTATGGTTTCAGACCCTACCCAGATGAAGTCTCGACTACGTTGAAAGATCATTTTTTGAAAAACCATTTAGATGAAGAAGCACCGCACGATCTCAATCAACTTCTTGAAAACATAACCGAGAAGATCCAAGAGATCCGTTCGGAGAAAAGGGCCTATGTAGACGAGGTCAAGGAGTCTCCTGAGATGGAGAAAATGCTTTCAAATATATCTCGGGACTGGGCTGAAGTCGATCCTCAACAGCTAACAATCTGGCTGAGAGAGGTATTCGTAGCCGAATACACAGGTGGAGACTTTCAAGGCGAAATTATGTGGATGAACCCCCAAATAGCGAAGAATGGGTTGAGAGTCGTAGAGCGCGACGGTGAATATCACTATTACACCCTCACAGAGAAAAAGCGAGAGAGGACTCAGGTAACGAATGCACCGATTATCACTTCAGACACCAGAGTCCCCGATCTCCAAGTCGAAAAGCTTCTACACGAATACAAGAAGCACGCGGAGTACGACTTTGGGGCAGGGAATCGAAACGAGCATATCCGGAAAGCGGGGGAGGCAATGAGCGAACTAATCTCAACCCAGTACCAATCACTAAGGGAAACACTGGAATACTACGGTGCAATGCCCATTCTCCTTGGCGACTGTTACGAAATGAACCACCGAACCTGAAGCTTGTTTCTATGCTCCGAATCGGATCAGGTTGAGATTTTCAAATATACTTTCTGACTGAAGAAGAGAATCAACGATGAATTCTCGATTTTCGAGCCAGAGTTCATCAAAGACAATCCGGGCAAATCCAGCTTGTTCGGCAGCGTCACCCATGGCACGCTGTATTTCCTGATAGCCGATACGCTTGTCGGGATCACTCTCGGGATTCAAATTCACAATCTGTGTCGGACCTCGGTCTTGCTCCGTCTTGTCCACGACGATCGCACCCGTTTTGACCAATGCCTGGATGACATTGGTATCCAACGCTACATCTAATTGGTCACGCCACTCCGTTCGTCGAATGCCGAAGACATCGACAACTTGTCGAAGAAATTCGTTCGCAATCTTCTGAGCGATATGATGGTGAGAGCGGAGCGTATCAAATGCCTCTCGATGCGTGTCCTGCTGGATGATTTTCTCCGGAGAGACTTTGTTGACGACATCATGATACTGCTCCCGACTCAGCGGCGTCGCGCGGGCTTTGATTACTCGCTTGAATATCAGATCCAAATGTTCTCTGCCTGCTTCTGGTGTCGTCTCGATCCCAAACACCGTTTCATAGGTATTCTGGGTACTCTGTCGATGTCTTTCTGTCAGGTCGTGTTTAGCAATCCGGTCAGCGAGCGTTTGGAGTCGATCTTTGTCGAGATGCATAGTATGCTGTCTCCTGATCAGGTTTTCTTGTACTCTTGCCACTCTTCGCGGGTATAGGAATTTCCGTCAGCATCGTTGACCCAATACGAATAGCCCGTTCGAGGTGGTGGAAGGTCGAGATCTGGCTCTTCAAATTCCCCAAGGACATTGACAAAATCCTCGCTATCAGGTGGTTTCATTTCGTCCTCGATGATAACCGCGAACCCGTTGTCCGGCCACAAATCATCCATCTCGTCCAGATCTGGATAGTCCGGCATCGTTAGACCCGATGACCAAGGCTGGAATCATAAATCTCCCTCCGAAATAGGACTGTACCTCGAGAAACGACCCTCCCAACGGAGCACAAATGTAATGACGGTCACCGAAATTTACGATGGCGGAGAATTTAGTGGCACGTATGGTATCATCCAATGCTGCCGAAGGTATCCTCCTTGGGCTGGCAGCTGGTGACGCACTCGGCCGCCCACTCGAATTCAAATCCGGTGACGAGATCGATCGACAGTACGGCACCGTGACGGAGATGCTGGCGAACGGGTCACACGGCAAGTCTGCGGGGACAGTCACGGACGATACCGAGATGGCGTTGTGTATTGCCCGGAGTCTCGTCGAGAACGAGCGCTTTGACGGTCAGGATATCGCTAACCGGTTTCTGGAATGGTTCGAAACCGACCCGTTCGATATCGGGTTGATGACCGCCGATGCACTCAGAGAATACAGTCATGGAACGGACTGGCGCTCAGCTGGTCAGGAGGTCTGGCAACATCGATCTGAAGGCTCGAACGCCGGGAACGGCAGCGTGATGCGGTGTTCTCCCAATGCGATCGCCTTCGCTGACGATCCAGACACGCTACAACGAGTGAGCAAGCAATCCTCGGCGATCACGCATTACGACCCGCGGTGCCAGTACGGGTGCGCTATTCTGAATGCGACGATCGCCGGGTATCTCCGCGGCGAGGAGGATCCACTCGCCGACGCACTGGCCCAAGTCGACGAAGACGCACCGGATGAGCTCGTCGAATCGCTCCGACTAGTACCTGATCTAATCGACGATTCCGATCTCGAAACGAGTGGCTATGTCGTCCACACACTCCAAACGGCACTTTACGATGCGCTGGCAGCCGACTCAGCCGAAGAAGCGATCGTGTCGGCTGTAAACCGCGGTGGCGATTCGGATACCATCGGTGCCGTCGCAGGAGCCGTCGCCGGCGCTCGATTCGGCAAGGAGTCGCTTCCCAATCGGTGGCTCGAACAGCTTGAGTCTCGCGAGGACCTCTCCTTGCTTGGGCGAACGCTCGCGTCAAAGGACATCGACGCGTCGGTCTAGGACCCATGCATCGAGAGGGACACATCGGCGCCGCGTCGCTCGCCTACGCCCCGGTAGGATTCGTTATCTTCGTCGTGGAGTTCGAGGGGGCCGCAATGGCCGGAGCAGTCGGGGCCGGTCTCCTCGCCATGGTTCCGGATTACGACCAGCGAGTCCCCGGTATCACCCATCGCGGAATCACCCATACCGTCTGGTTCGCCGCTCTCGTCGGGATCGCGCTCGGCCTCATTGGTCTCGCAATTGGCTCAAGTGACGGCATTCTCGCGGCGATCGGTCTCGGCGTGTTCGGGTTACTGGTCGGGACAGTCACGATCCTCTCACACATCGCTGCAGACGCTCTCACGCCGATGGGAGTCGAACCATTCGCACCGGTTCGTGACGACCACTACTCCTACGACGTCGCCCGAGCGGCGAACCCGATCGCGAATTATGGATTACTGGCTTTGGGTATCGCTGCATCAGGAGTCGCACTAGTGGTAGGGAACGCCCTTACGAATATATGAGAGTCTGGTTCTGATCCAATTGGATCATAAGGTCTCCGAAGCAAGGATCAGTTTCAGCTACTCTGGCCAAGAGTCCGTAAGGCCCGGATCTTGCCAGTCGTCAGCGTCGTGTTCATCCCATGGGATAAGATATACCCCATTTTCTGCTCGGTTTTGGCAGTCTAGTTCATCCATCAGATTATTCCAGCGTGCTTCTATCGTGTCGCCAGGTTGGTCTTCGAGGGATTCGTCAAGCCGGTCGATCAATAGTTCCTTGTGGCGGGCCCAGCGTTCACCGCCATGTTCACCGAAGACGTTTTCGTACCCTTCGCCCCGAAGAAGGCGAACGAGCGTCGTCACCCGTAACGCACGGTCATCACAAATATCGAACTTCCCCTCAAGTTGATCGCACATTCGGCCGGCCCAGTCTGATGCACCCATGCCACAATCGTCTCAATTTACCCGTATATATTCTCCCCTGGACTACTTTCCGGCAGTCGTCGAAGTTTGCTAAGTTCAGCGCAAGTCGGTAATCGTGTTGCACGAAAGAACCGGTCTGTTCCCTTCAGTCGTGTTTAGATGATGCTGCAAAAGTTCACTGTCGCCGCTCACATCTCTGGGATCGTCGGGAACTACAATTTCAAGTCCAGAGCACTGTCTTGATCTCATCAATCGCCTTCGTGCGACCCATCTTTGTCCTTGATGTATGTGTTTAGCCCGAACTGATTTCGATGCTGTCTCATAGGAGGCGCATAAGTTGGGCTGTATGAACTGGCAGCAGAGGTTCGTGATGATCCTCAGGGATGGGCTCCGTCGTGGAGCCCATCCCGTTGCCTCTGCTGTCTGTACTGGAAGGTGGGATCTTTGAACAGAGATAATCTCACCAAAGAGGAGTTGTTCTCCCGGTTTTTACAACTTGAACAACGAGTCGAAGAGGTTGAACAAGAGAACGCACAGCTTCGAGAGAAGTTACAAGAGAAAGACGAGCGGATCGAAGAACTCGAAACACGTCTTCGCAAATACGAGAATCCGCACACTCCACCCAGCAAGCGACGGTCGGGGACCGACGAGTCCCCGACCTCGCAAGATGACGAAGACGACGATCTCCGAACTGACGGTGGCACTCCCGGTCGGAAAGACGGTCACGATCCGGAGTGGCGTTCTACAGCTGATCCCGACGAAGAAATCGAAGTCACCTGTGACCGTTGTCCCGAGTGTGGCGACCACTTCGACGAGTCGGTGGGCGTCAGCCCCCGACTCGTCGAGGAGATCCCTGATCCGCAGCCCCCAGAGATCACCCGGTACAACCGCCACTACTACCAGTGCGATTCCTGTGGAACAGAGACAGTTGCGGCTCACCCCGACTGCCCCGATGAGGGGCAGTTCGGGGTGAACGTCATCGCTCAATCAGCTCTGTCACGGTACGATCACCGCCTTCCTTACCGGAAGATCGCTGATCGCTTCGAGCAACTACACGGACTCGAACTCTCGGGTGCATCCGCGTGGCACGCGACCGAGCGCGCTGCACGCGCCGGTCGCTGTGAGTACGAGCAGATCCGTCAAGAGATTCTGGATGCTGACGTGGTTCACATCGACGAGACAGGCATCAAACGCGACGGTGAACAGGCATGGATTTGGACGTTTCAGACCGTCCAACATACGTTGTACGCGGTCAGGGAGAGTCGTGGAAGTGATGTTCCCGCGGAAGTCCTCGGCGAGGACTTCGCGGGAACGGTGGTCTGTGACGGGTGGACGGCGTACCCAGCTTTCAGCAGCAACCTCCAGCGGTGCTGGGCGCACATTCTTCGAGAGGCTGAAGACGCCGCGGAAAAGCAGGCGGAAGGTGAACCGATCTACCAGGCTCTCAGACAGGTATACGTCGCTCTCCAGGCCCGGCTGGAGAGCGACCCAAGTCCTCGTGAGAGAGCAAACCTCCAGCGTGTGGCGCGAAGAGAGCTTGAATCGCTGATTGACCGGTCAGTACCCGACGGACCAGTGGCAACACTGCTCGGGAAGATCGAAGGAGGTCTCGACCACTGGCTCACCTTCGTCGGTGAGCCAGCGGTCTCTCCGACAAACAATGCCGCAGAGAACGCGCTTCGGGAGCCAGTAGTTCTCCGGAAAATCATCGGAACGCTCCGTAATGAACGAGGAATGTTCGTTCACGAGACGGTCTTGTCCCTGCTGGCGACGTGGCGCCAGCAGGGACGCAATCCATACGAAGAGCTTCGTCGAGTCGTCAGCAACAATGAAATGATCTCACGGGCTCACGCTGTGCCGGCTGTCGAGACCTCGGGGTAAACACGTACTCCTTGATGATGCGAGCTCTCTCGGAGTACCGCGCTCATTTGAAATATCCAATCTACCGTTCTGAAATGTCCGAATGATGAATGACACTGACAAGTCATGAAAACACCCTTCGACCATTCAAAATCGCACGACTGCAGCCGTATCCTTCCATCGCATGGTTGGACTCTACCCGAACCACCGATCCGTTTCACTGCTCAAAATCACAGAACCGCCGATAAACACTTTCTACCCATTGATATCGTCGGCCACAAAACCTGCAAAATCTGGATGGGCCCGCTCGGATTTGAACCAAGGACGAAGCGGTTATGAGCCGCTCTCTCTAACCAGACTGAGATACGGGCCCTCGTCCCCGCTTTTCCCGTCCGCGAACTAAACTGTACCGTCTCCGAGCGCCCCTCCACCTACCGACTGTCACTCGACAGCCACACACCACGATACCGAGCGTCATCCTCTCTCTTGACGTCGAACCCCAGCGATTCGTAAAACGGCTCTACGCCTGCGTCGAATTCGGCGACGAGTCGATCACGGTCTCGCATCGCTCGCTCGACGAGCGCGGTCCCGATCCCTAGATCCCGGCGTCGTCGACGTACCGCGATGTTCGCGATCTCGTCACCGTCGAGCACCAGCGCACCGACGACAGGCGAATCGTCCTGCCCCTCGTCCGGCACAGCGACGAAGACGTCCCCCCGCTCGATAGCCGTCTGGACCCGATCGTGGTCGGTCGCCAGATCGGCCCCGTCGAGGACGTTCAACACGTCGACGAGATCGGTAGCCCGCGCTCTGCGAATCGCCATCAGCCACCCTTGATGAGCCGGACGACGCGGACGTGTTCGGCGTCGACTGGCTGGTCCTCTGGGACTGGCCGGTCGTCGACGAGTACCGACACCTCGTGTGGGCTCACGTCGAAGTCCGCGAGCAACTCGCCGTAGGTCGCCCCGGGCTCGACGTCGAGTTCGCGCGTGGCCTCGCCGACTAACTCTACCGTGACCTCCATATCCGTCCGTTCGCGTGCGTGGACATGAGCCCTTCGGGGTACCATCCACTCACTGCTTGCCCTCGCTGCTCACGGCTCGTTTCACTCGCCGTTCGATTTTTTTCGAGGTCTCACTTCGTGCGGCTTCGCTCTCGCTGCTCGCGGGTCACTTCGTTCCCCGCTCGCAATTCCGAGGCCTCACTTCGTTCGGCCTCGCCATCCCCGCCTTTATGCCACCACACCACTTCCCTTCGCCCATGAGCGAGGCCGAGTCAACCCGGGCGGGTCGACAGGAGGTCTGGATCGAGAAGTACCGCCCCCAAACCCTCGAAGACATCGCGGGCCACGAGGCCATCGTCGAACGACTGGGCAGCTACGTCTCACGCAACGACCTCAGCCACATGCTGTTCGCCGGGCCGGCCGGCGTCGGCAAGACGACCGCCGCCACCGCCATCGCGCGGGAACTCTACGGCGAGGACTGGGAGGAGAACTTCCTCGAACTCAACGCGAGTGACGAACGCGGGATAGACGTCGTCCGCGACCGCGTCAAGAGCTTCGCGCGCACTTCTTTTGGCGGCTACGATTACCGAATTATATTCCTCGACGAGGCCGACGCACTGTGCGTGCCGCCTGGAACCGAGGTTGTAACGGGGTATCCGTCGAAGCCAGAGGTGAAAAACATCGAAGACGTAGCAGAAGACGGAGAACCGATTCCATCCGTCGATTTCGAGACCAGCGAGGTCCAATCCGACAAGGGACACCGTGTCGACTCCGGCATCGCGGATTTCTTTGAACTCGAACTTGCGGATGGACGGACCATCCAGGCGAGCCTCTCGCATCCGTTTTTCGTGGTCGATGAAGGTGGGAAACTCGTCGAGAAAGAGCTACAGGAACTGGAGCCGGGTGACGAGATAGCTGATTTCAAAGACGACATCGGCGTTTCGCGGTGTGAATCCTGTGGTGACTGGACCGCGGGACGGTTCTGTTCGGTTTCCTGCAAGGACGAGAGACACAGTCGTGAGATGCAGGGTGAGGGCAATCCCATGTATGGGACGGAGTGGTCCGCGGAACGACGCGAGAAAATCGTTGAGAAGCTCTCCGACGGGAGACTTGAAGGTGAAGACAACCCGAACTACGGCGATGATTTCCACGGCGTTTCTGTCTGGGAAATGGACGAAGAAAGCATCGAACGCTTCTGTGACAATCTTAGCGAGAAACGGTCAGGAACGTCCTGGGACGAATGGGTTGTCGAGGCCGATCCCGAGACGGTAAAAGCGGACATCAGCCGGTCGATGTCCGAGTGGTGGGACGATCTGGATGAGGATGAGAAACAAAAACTGATCGAGAAAGCCACCGAGAATTGCGAGTATCCTGTCTGTGACATCACCGGCGATAACAACCCGATGCGGGACCCCGAGGTAGCTCAGAAAGTCTCGGAAGCCCTCAAAGGTCACGAACCGACGGGTGGGAACATCAGACACAGCGATGAACTCGGCCATCTCGTCCGATCCGACTGGGAGTACGAAGTCGCGAAGGCGTTGCAGGATGCTGGCGTCGAATACGAGTACGAACCGGAGTTTGAGCTCTCCGAGTCAGTGTTCCATCCCGATTTCCTCATCGGCGACACTGTCGTGGAGGTCAAAGGCGTCGCCAAGCTGTGGGGACAGACCGAGAAGGTGAAGGAATTTCTGGAAACGTACGGTGAGGAGTACACGTTTGTCGTTGTTGGGGACGGCGAACTGCCACACCACGAACACTACGAGAGAGACGAATTCGAACCTGCTCTCGTGACCGACGGTGGACTGGAGTCCGTCGAAACGGTTACGATCCAAAATATCGAATACAGTCATCGTGGCAAGGCGTACAATATCAGCATGGAGGGGACGCCGAACTTCATGCTCGCCAATGGGATCTTGACCCACAACACCTCGGACGCTCAGTCAGCGCTTCGCCGGACGATGGAGCAGTTCTCGAACAACGTCCGGTTCATCCTCTCGTGTAACTACTCCAGTCAGATCATCGACCCGATCCAGTCCCGGTGTGCCGTCTTCCGGTTCTCGCCGCTCGCCGACGAGGCCGTCGAAGCACAGGTCCGTCAGATCGCCGGCGAGGAGGCCATCGACGTCACCGACGACGGGATCGAGGCCTTAGTCTACGTCGCCGGCGGTGACATGCGCAAGGCGATCAACGGCCTTCAGGCCGCCTCGATGTCGGGCGATACGGTCGACGAGGAAGCGGTCTTCGAGATCACCTCGACGGCCCGACCCGAGGACATCCACGAGATGGTCGACTTCGCCCTCGACGGCGACTTCACCGCCGCTCGCTCGCGTCTCGACACCCTGCTGACCGAGGAGGGGATCGCCGGCGGCGACATCATCGACCAGCTTCACCGCACCGTCTGGGAGTTCGACCTCTCCGATGCGGCGGCGGTCCGCGTCCTCGATCGCGTCGGCGAGGCCGACTACCGCATCACCGAGGGCGCGAGCGAACGGATCCAGCTCGAAGCACTGCTCGCATCGCTCGCACTCGACGGCCGGGAGTGACAGGAATCTGATCTCGCGCATTCAGATATTTTTGCCGGAAAACGGACTCAGCCGGAAACACTCGGATAGATGCGGATATTCCGATAGTTTTTTCGTCCGCGCTTCTGACATCTCTGTCGATGTCCGCCCTCGATATCAGGTCCCTCTCCGTCTCCGACGACGGTCTCGGTATCGTCTTCCACCCCGGGCCGTACAAACGGCTCGCGTATCACGCCCTGGGATTTCCGCTCGGTGTCGTCTCGCTTCTCGGCGTCGTGATCGGTGTCTCGCTCGGGCTCGCGCTTTCGATCCTGCTCGTCGGCATCGTGATCCTCGCCGGAACGGTCATGTTCGTCCGTGGTGTCGCGAGCGTCGAGCGCCGTCTGGCTGTCTCCCTCCTCGACGTGACGGTGGAGTCGCCGCCGGCGCTTGCCACGGCTCCGACGACAGCGCCGCTCGCCCACGTCCGAAATGCGTGCACCGACGAGCAGACGTGGCGGTCGTGTGTCTTCGTGCTGGCCCGCTTTCCGGTTGGCCTCCTCCAGTTTTCGGTCGCCGTGACGCTCACCGCGCTGTCGCTGGCGCTGGTGACTGCGCCGCTGCATTACGACGGGCTGACGATCCTGCAGTTCGGCCCGTGGTGGCACCTGAACTCGCTCTCGGAAGCGTTGCTCGCAGTTCCGGTCGGCGTGTTGCTCTGGGCGTTCTCGCTGCACGTCTTTGACCTGCTCGGGGCTGCCATGGCGCGCGTTGCGAGATGGTTGTTAACGCCCGTCAAATAGCCAAACCGGGCGTCTCCGTGTGTCTCACACCCGTTCGATCACGCCGGCCTCGAATCGGCACTGGGCGAGACAGTGACGCGGCCGGAACGCACGTTTTCGGCCCCAGGACACCCTCACCAGCCCGAACAGCCCCTTCGGAACTGATTTAGGGCCGGACGGGCCACAATACAGCCAACGAATGAGCGATCTCGAGGAGGAATACCGGCTCGAGTACTTCGCGGAGCGCGGGTTCCATCGCAAGGAGTGTGTGGAGTGTGGGGATCACTTCTGGACGCTCGACGAGACGCGGGAGACCTGTGGCGAGCCTCCCTGTGACGAGTACAGCTTCATCGACAATCCGGGATTCGACGAGGACTTCGACCTCGGCGAGATGCGTGAGGCGTTCCTCTCGTTCTTCGAGGAGCGCGGTCACGAACGCATCGACCCCTATCCCGTCGCGGCCAACCGCTGGCGTGAGGACGTCCTGCTCACCCAGGCGTCGATCTACGACTTCCAGCCGCTGGTGACGAGCGGCGAGACCCCGCCGCCAGCCAATCCGCTGGCGGTCAGCCAGCCCTGTATCCGGATGCAGGACATCGACAACGTCGGCGTGACCGGGCGACACACGATGGCCTTCGAGATGATGGCCCACCACGCCTTTAACGCCCGCGAGGACGCCGAGGGCGAGTACGCCTACGAGGGCGAGGTCTACTGGAAGGAGGAGACCGTCGCTTACGCGATGGAGCTGTTCGAGGCACTCGGGGCCGACCCCGAAGAAGTCACGTTGATCGAGGACCCCTGGGTCGGCGGCGGCAACGCCGGGCCGGCCTTCGAGGTCATCTACCGTGGGGCCGAGCTGGCGACGCTCGTGTTCATGCAGTTCGAACAGGATCCCGACGGGGACTACGAGATGAAAGACGGCAACACCTACAGCCCGATGGACACCTACATCGTCGACACGGGCTACGGGCTCGAGCGCTGGACGTGGGTCTCCCAGGGCACACCCACGGTCTACGAGGCCGTCTACCCCGAGATGATCGAGTTCCTGACGGACAACGCGGGGATCGATCATACTCCCGACGAGGAGGCGATCGTCCACCAGGCCGCGAAACTCGCCGGTCGGATGGACATCGACGAGGCCGAGGACGTCGAGGCGGCCCGTGACGACATCGCCGCGGAGATCGGCGTCGAGACCGACCGACTCCGCGAGTTGGTCGAACCCCTCGAATCCATCTACGCCATCGCCGATCACTCCCGGACGCTCTCGTACATGCTCGGGGACGGGATCGTCCCGAGCAACGTCGGGACGGGCTATCTCGCGCGGATGGTCCTCCGGCGGACGAAACGCCTGGTCGACGAGGTCGGCGTCGACGCGCCGATGGACGAACTCGTCGACATGCAGGCCGAGCGCTTGGGTTACGAGAACCGCGACACGATCCGGGACATCGTCCGCACCGAGGTAGAGAAGTACCGCGAGACCCTCGACCGTGGGCATCGACGCGTCGAGCAGCTGGCCGAGGAGTACGCAGACAGCGGCGAGGCGATCCCCACCGCGGAACTCGTCGAACTCTACGACAGCCACGGCATCCAGGCCGAGACGGTCGAGGAGATCGCCGCCGACCGCGGCGTCGAGGTCGAGACGCCGGAGGACTTCTACTCGCTGGTCGCCGAGCGCCACGAGGACGCCGAGAGCGCCGGCTCGGACGAGGAGACCGACGCCGAGGAGCGACTCGCCGAGCTCCCCGACACCGAGAAACTCTACTACGACGACCAGACTCGCACCGAGTTCGAGGCGGTCGTCCTCGACGTCCTCGAGCGCGAGGACGGTTACGACGTGGTGCTCGATCAGACGATGTTCTACCCGGAAGGTGGCGGCCAGCCCGCGGATCACGGCACGCTCGCCACGGACGAGACGACGGTCGACGTGACCGACGTCCAGATCCGGAACGGCGTCGTCCTCCACCGGACCGACACCGATCCGGGGACCGGAGACTTCGTTCGCGGACAGGTCGACGGCGGGCGGCGACGGCGACTCATGGCCCACCACACCGCGACCCACATCGTCGTCCACGCCGCCCGAGAGGTCCTGGGCGAGCACATCCGCCAGGCCGGTGCACAGAAGGGGACTGATTCGGCACGGATCGACGTCCGCCACTACCAGCCAGTGTCCCGCGAGGAGGTCAAGGAGATCGAACGCGTGGCAAACGACATCGTCACCGACAACGCCGCCGTCACCCAGGAGTGGCCAGACCGTCACGAGGCCGAGGCCGAGTACGGCTTCGACCTCTATCAGGGCGGGATCCCGGCCGGCGAGCAGATCCGGCTCATCCACGTCGAAGACGACGTCCAGGCCTGCGGTGGGACTCACGTCTCGCGAACGGGTGAAGTCGGGGCGATCAAGATTCGCTCGACCGAGCGCATTCAGGACGGCGTCGTCCGGTTCACCTTCTCGGCCGGCGAGGCAGCCATCGAGGCGAGCCAGGAGACCGAAGACGCCCTCTATGCGGCGGCCGCGGCCTTCGACGTCGACCCGGCGGACGTCCCGGAGACGGCCGAGCGCTTCTTCGCCGAGTGGAAGGAACGCGGCAAGGAGATCGAGCAACTCCAGGCGGAACTCGCCGAAGTGCGCGCCTCGGGCGGGAGTGCGGGCGAAGAAGTCGACCTCGACGGGACGACAGCCGTGATTCAGCGGGTCGACGGCGAGATGGACGAGTTGCGGGCGACCGCCAACGCCATTTCCGAGGACGGGTCGGTCGCCGTCGTCGGCTCCGGGCTCGACGGCGCGCAGTTCGTCGTGGCGGCACCCGAGGGCACCGGTGTCGACGCCGGTGCAGTCGTGAGCGACCTCGCCGAACGCGTCGGCGGTGGGGGCGGCGGCCCGCCGGACTTCGCCCAGGGTGGCGGCCCGGACGGAGACGCCCTCGAGCCGGCCCTCGAAGCGGCTCCCGACGTGTTGCGGCAGGTCGCGAGTACCTCGGACACCTGACGGCGACGGCGTCAGCCGGGCAGATGGGTTTATTCACGCTGAGTAAATTGTCTCACCCTTTTACAAGTGCTGGTCCACAATCAGCGACTGGGTCGGCACGCCGGCCCGCATCCCCCATCGAACTGTCAGAGGCACCCTGAACTCCTCCCCCGGAGTTCGAATACGCAGACGGTGTCCCCCGAATTCTTCCCTTTCGTCCCTTCAGAGCTGTCGTCGTCGCACGCGGCTCAGTTGCACTCGGCGTGGGCTAATACGTGGATTCGAGGTACGCGAGGATCTCTTTCACCAATCCCGGCTCGAACGTCCAGTAGCCCCGATACTCGTTCGGGCCGATCTCCTCGGCGACGAGGGCGGCCATCCGACGCTCGTCGCCACCGCCGTCGTGGACGACGAACCACGAGTCCCGGAGTTCCGGAGTGTCGCCGGCGTGGACCGAGAGGCGGTCGGCGAAGCCCGGTGGCTCCCAGTCGTCGACGCCGTAGACGTGGACGCCGACGCCCGAATTCGCGAGTGTCTCGTAGGCTCTCAGCGTCCCGCGTTCGTCGTGGATGCGCGAGAGGCGCTGGAACGAGGAGTGAAGGACGCCGTCGTCTGTCTCGAGGGCCAGCGATTCGATGTGTCGCGAGATGTGGATCAGCAGGAACTTCTGTTTGTCCGCGACGGTGAAGGTGACGTCAGAGAGGTGAGCCACGACTTCCGGCGTCTCGACCTCCGCCAAGGGAACGGTCCCGGTCACGTACAGATCGGAGTTGACGAGCAACAGCGTCTCGCTGATCTCGCCCAGCTGTGAGATCGCCAGCGACCCCGTCTGTTCGTCACGGAGGAGGACGACGTCGCCCGGTGCGTCGGGGTCCTGGCTCTCGGTGACGGTGACGCTGTCGTCGTCGAACATCCCTTCAAGCATGCGATAGAGCGGATCGACCGACTCACGGTTGAGGACAGTCACCGTCTTCTGCTGGTCCTCGACGGCGTCGATAAACGCTGCAATCCCCATTACCGCCGGATTGGACACGAGGGGTTTTAGCTTCGGTGGTCCCCGCAATCACGCGGTCGTCACCGGTAGCCCTTTGAGCGGGCGCTCGCACCACTCGACTATGCCGACAGTCGATCGCGACGGCGTGACCCTTCGGTACGACGTGACCGGTTCCGGCCCGACTGTCGTCTTCGTCAACGACATCGGGTTCGGCGCGTGGCTCTGGAGTTACCAGCACGCCGCCGTCGCCGGCCCCTACGAGGCCGTCGTCTGGGACCTGCGCGGGACTGGCGAGTCCGACACGCCTGCCGGCCCCTATGCGCTCTCGACGCTCGTCGCCGATCTGGAGACGGTCGTCTCCGCCGTCGGCTCGCGGCGCGTCCACCTCGTCGGCGCGGGACTGGGCGGCGCGATCGCACTGGAGTACGCCCGTCGGCACGATCGGGTTGCGAGCCTCACGCTCCTCGGGACGGCCCCCGGCGCGGCCGTCGACGAGGACGCTCTCTCGGCCCTGGCTGCGCCAACCGAGGACCCTGACGCCCTGCGAGACTCGCTCGACCTTGCCTTCGGTCCCGGCGTCCCGACAGCCCATCCAGAAACGATCGAGCAGATCGCCGAGTGGCGATCGACAGACGACGCCGAACCGGCGCGCTTTCGTGACCAGCAGGCGGCGTGGCTCGGAGCCGATCTCGAGGATCTCTACGAGATCACGACGCCGGCGCTCGTGATGAGTGGCACCGACGACGCCGTGGTCGACCCTGCGGCGACGGCCCGGCTGGCCGAAGAGCTTCCGCGCGGGGAGCATCGCCGGGTCGAGGGCGGGCATCTCTTTTTCCTCAGCGAGAGCGGGGCCGTCTCCGACGAGTTGCTCGCGTGGCTGGAAGAACACACCCTAGAGAAGTGACGAGCACAGGTAGCGATCCAGTCCGACTTGGTCTGGAGACCGTTCGAAATTCGGGCACGGCGGCGCTCACTCGATGCCTTCGACGTCGAGGTCGTCGCTGACACCTTCGAGCCACTCGCTGTCGGCCAGTTCCGACATCCGCTCGCGGAAGTGATCCTCACAGAGACCCACCGTGACGCCGTCTTTCTCGACCGCGACGTCCGCGTCCCGATCGCAGTAGTGACACTGCATACCTGCATCTACGTGGGCCGCGGCATTGAACCCACCGTTCTCGTCCGACGGACGGCAGACGATCGCCGTTGACGGCCCAGTGACGCCAGTGTCAGGACTCGGCAGATCCGTCCCCGAGGGCTGTCTGCACGCGCTCGTACGCGTCCCGTTCCAGCCCGGCCTTCCCGAGGGTCTCCCCGTGAGCGTCGCTTCCGCCCGTCGCGAGGAGGTCGTGGGTCGCGATCACGTCCTCGACTGATGTCATATCGACCGCGCCGTCGTAGGGATAGTTGCGTTCGACCGCGTCGAGGTCCGCGGCGTGGGCCAGCGCGCCCTCCGGATCGTCGTATCGGAGGGGATGGGCCAGACCGACGAGCGCCGCCGCGTCCGCGAGGAGTGCCCGACCGCGCTCGAAGGCGGGGAGGTCCCGGGCGACGTAGCAGGGTCTGTCCGTCCCGATGAGGGCCTCGAACGCGCTCTGGGCGTCGTAAGGGGCGGAACTCTCTGCGATCGCCCGCGCGATGTGTGGCCGGCCGATGCCGTCGTGCATTTCGAGGTCCAGGTCGACGCCGAGGCGGTCCTCGACGCAGTCGACGATCTGCCGGGCGCGCTCGATGCGGTCGGCCTGGAGGCGGTCGGTCTCGGCGCGAAGCTCGGGCGTCGGATCGACGCCAAAGCCGAGGAGATCCAGCCGTTGCTCGCCGGTCGTCACCCGGAGTTCGATCCCGGCGATCACGGTCACGCCGTCGCGCTCGACGACCGGCGCGTCGACGGGCGGGAGGCGGTCGTGGTCGGTCACGGCGACCGCCTCGAGGTCGACTGCCCGAGCGGCGTCGCTGACGGCCTCAGGTGGGAGGGTGCCGTCGGATCGCGTCGTGTGGACGTGGAGGTCGGCGACGATCATGGCTCGCTGTCGTCGGTCGGTCGATCGCCCCGGTTCACGTCGCTTCTCATACCGAGATGTCGGTGCCCGTCTCACCTATCGTTTGGGTTTGCGCGGGTAGTGGTCGAGGTTCGTTTTGTCCCGGGAATTTCACTAATCGGATGCTGAGCTCTGTCTTTGATCGCTGTTCGCCTGCGGCCAGGGATCTCCGATCGCCGCCCACACCGGGTCAGTAGGTTTCGACTGGCACACCCAACGCCTCGAAGTCTTCGACGTTGTCCGTCAGGACTGCGTCGTCGAGGACGTCCGCCATCGCGGCGATGTACGCGTCGTTCGGGCCGACGCCGGCGTCCCCACCCACGTGGTCGTCTGCCGCCGCGAGCAACTCGCCGGCTTTTCGCGCGATCTCTTCGTCGACATCGATCCGTGGGTATCCGAGGAGTCGATTGCGAACCGCTTGCTCGGTGGTATCGCTACGAACCGTCCCGACGCAGTAGTAGGCTTCGGCGACGACGGGGGTCGGCAACCACTGCATTTCACCCTTCTCGACGAGTTCCGCGCCCTTCGAAAACGCAGCCGGGTCCTCCGCCATCAGATCGAAGAGATACGAGGAATCGATGATCATTCGCCGGTGTCCTCGTGTTCGAAGGCACTACGGGCGGCCTCGAGGCGGCCGCGGTCACGCCCGCGGAGGCGATCCACCGCCGCTTTGGCGTCCTCGGCTTCGTCCTCGGTCAGGAGACCGGCAACGTCGCTCGGGTGCGGGCCGCGCGTCATCCGGCGCAACGTCTCTTCCATCGTCTCGTCGCTTTTCTTGTGGGCGCTGAGCCACTCGTGGTACTCTTCGGAAACGCGAATGGTTTTGACCATACAATATATTGGGATATATGGGTCTAAGAGTGTTACGCCGCCATTCCCCGCCACTCGGTTGTGAGACTGCCCGATCCACTCGGCGGACGGCGACGGGTTCTATCGGAATCCCGGGCGCGCTACCAACAAGAGGGCGACGACCATGAGGAGGAAGACGATCTCCTCGGTCCGGAGGCCACACCGCACGCCGAGGCACATCGCGACGCCTGTCACAGCGTCGTCGACGGCGTCGAGGAGACGGTCGACTTCTTCCTGAGACGGCCAGACTGTCTTTCCGTCGTCGAGGTTCATTCCGTCCGGTAATGTGCCGAGAACCGGACACTACTCCGAGCGCAAATCGCGGACGTTCATGTACTCCCGGAGGGGATCGACATGGAAGTCCGAATCGGCGACGACCAACTCGGCTCCCGTCGAGCGTGCCGTTGCAGCGATCATCATATCCCGGGGGGACAGTTGTACTCCGTCTGCCATCATCTTCTGTTGCAATCGCACCGCCTCGATCGCGACAGTCTCGGTGAACTCTATGGCCTGCACGCGGCCGAAGTCCTGGCGTCGCTGGTAGATGTCGGTCGGACCGGGCGCGTGGACCTCGCCGACGAGCACTTCGAAGACGCAGATACTCGAGGTAAGAAGTGTATCCTGATCGTCAACGAACGCGACTACGTCGTCGACATCGCCCAAGTAGTCGATGATGACGGACGTATCGAGAAAACTCATCGGTGAGGCTCGAAACTCTTCCGGGACTGCTTGAGAACCTCACGAGCGGCGTCTACCTGGTCTTCGTCCCAGACGCCAGGATTCATCGTATCGCTTTCGCGGGCGAGTCGCGAGAGCAACTCATCGTACGTTTCGTCCTCCTGCTTGAGCCGGTTGAGAAGCTCTTTCGTGTTGTCGGAAACGCGGATTGTGCTTCCCATATGTATAATTCAATTATACAGGGTTGTAGGTGTTTCGCCGATCACTCAGCCGGCAGAAAGACGATGGCTCCGGTCCCCTGATCGAGCCAACTCTCGAAGCCGTCGCTGGCATCGGCCGGACAAATCGGACTCTCCGAAGCGTAGAAAGACGCGATCGACTTCTCGGAGGGGAACGCTTCGATCCCACACGCCCGGTCAGTGAAGGGTATCGCTCGCGACGAGGGCGTCGACGACTGGATTAGTTTTGAGTGAGGATGCGCGCGAGCGAAGCGAGCGCGTTTCACTCGGCGCGAATGAAATGAGCGCCGAGCTGTTTTTGGCCCAGCTTTTTGCAAGAGGGGTTCCCGCAGGTCGCCGAAGGCGACCGAGGAAACCCTTCGCAGTAAAAAGGTGGCAGTGGGACCGCGCGGATTGTGAACCAGAGGCAGACGGTCGCTCACTGCCTCACGGCTTCGCCGTTCGGCCAATCGAGGTCGCTTCGCGACCTCGCGCCGTTCGCGCTGCGACTGCCAGGGTTCAAATCCTCGCTATTGCATGCTTCGCTCGTCACGTCCGTTCCTCGCAGAAGCATGGGACCGCGCGGATTTGAACCGCGGTCAACGGCACCCAAGGCCGCAAGGATACCAAGCTACCCCACGGTCCCGTACCAACACGTTACGACGACGCGAGGTAAAGCGTTTCGTTCGTAATATTGCGAAGTCAAGACAACCACAGACAACGTGAAAGCCCCATTTGAATCGGCTGCCCGAACAGGAGACGCGGGTGGGACTGAAAGGGGCGAACTGTTCGAGGAAGGCGGACCCGACAAGCACCACAACGGAGTGCGGAGCGCAGTCGCGGTCCCCCGACTCGAACAGTTCGGGGCTTTCACGCTGTTTCCACCAACAGCCCTACCGTTCAATCCCCATCCCGATCCCACTGGCCAGAAAACACATACACGCTCCCCGAGAAATGGGCATATGGTAACAGGTATCGAAGTCGCGGCGCTGCTGATCGTCCTCGGCGTCGTTCTCGGCGCGTACTGGATCGTCAAAGTGGTCAAACCGTTCGTCTGGAACGCGGTGATCGGACTCCTCGTGTTTCTGGTCGCCGAGATCGTCCTCGGTCTGGAAGTGGCGGTGACGCCACTGGCGCTGCTGGTGGTCGCCCTCGGCGGACTCCCGGGCGCAGTTCTGGTGATCCTGCTGTCGGTACTTGACGTCGCGTTCGTCCCCGCATTGGTCCTCGCCGGACTCTGATACTGCCGGCTGTAACAGACTGACGGAATTCGCCACCCCGGTGTGGCGAATATCTTTACGAACTTACAGCCGGCAGTATGAGTGACCTGCGTTCCGTTCTCGTCGGGCTGGGCTCTGTCTCGATCGCTTTCACCTCGTCCGGAGTATATGCACAATATAGATATATAAATAGCGTCGTATACTCGTCGATATGTCTCCTTGTGACACCGGAGAGAGTACGCCTGAAGTCGAGTAAAACCGCTACAGGGAGCCTATTGACAAGCTGTTCAGAATCACTCACAAAAACAATTATATATATGACGGGGTATTACTTATATTGCAATGCTATTAAAAAGGGAGACCGAGTCGAACGGGAGGCGAACAGCTGCGCTGGTCGTCGTCGCGGCGATGGCCCTGGCGGCCGTCGCCGTGGCTGTGGTTCCGGGAGCCGTCGCGGCCGACGCCCCGACGGCCGAGCCGGTCGAACTCAACGAGTCAGTCGATCCCGGTGACGGGACCAACCTGACGATCGTCCAGTACAACGACATTCAGACGGCGATGGCGAGCAACGAGTCGATGGCGACGCTCGTCGGCGCGATCAACGACCGCAAGGCGGCACTCGACAACCCGACGCTCGTCGTGGGCGGCGGGGACGAGGTCAGCCCGAGTTCCCTCTCGGCGGTCTCTGAGTGGCGCGTCCCGGTCGACGTGTTGAACGTCCTGAACCCGGCCGCCGAGGCCATCGGCAACCACGACCTCGACTACGGCTTCGCGGAGGTCGGGAACTTCAGTGACGCCTCTGAGTTCCCGTGGCTCGTCGCCAACATCCGCGCCGAGGACGGCGGGAACATTCCCGGCACGCAGAACTACACGACCGTCACCCGCGACGGCGTGAAGATCGGTATCATGGGGCTGGTCGACGACGCCGTCATGCCGAAGACAGCCGTCGACTTCGAGGAGAAGGGCTACGAAGTCACTGACTTCTCGACGGCCGGCCAGCAGGTCGCCGAGACCCTAGAGGAAGAGGAGAACGTCGACGTCGTCGTGGCACTGTCTCACATCGGGATTCCCGAGTCACGCGAACTCGCGAACAACACCGACAACATCGACGTGATCGTCTCCGGTGACGACGAGGTCACCTACGGTCCCGAAGTCACCTCCGGGTCGGTCATCGTCGAGGCGGGTGCCAACGCCGAGTTCCTCGGCGAGGTCAACCTCACCGTCACCGAGGACGGCGTCGGCTTCACCGACGGTCGTCGCTACAACCTCGGCGAGGGCAACTGGTCGATGAACGAGTCGGCCGACGAGGTCGTCCAGCGCGGGTTCGCCGAGGACCTCTCGCAGGTCGCCGGCGAGACCACCGAAGCGCTCGACTCGACCAGCGGGAACTACGCCGACGACACGAACTGGGGCCGGATCATCGGCGACGCGTTCGTCGAACAGACCGGTGCCGACGTCGCGGTGACCAACGCGGGCGGCATCCGCGGCAATTTCGTGATCGACGAGGGTAATATCACCTACAACGACGTCTACACCTCGCTGCCGTTCGGTAACACGCTCGTCACGAAGGAGATGACGGGCCAGCAACTCCTCGACCTGCTGGACAGCCAGGTCACGCCGCCAACCGACAACTACGGCAGCCAGCCCCAGTTGCAGGTCGGCGGTGTAACCTACGAGTTCCTCGACCAGCCGAAGGCCTCTCCGGCGATCGGTGACGTCTACGTCGACGGCGAACCGATCGCGATGGACGAGACCTACGACGTCACGGTCAACTCCTACATGGCCGGCTGGGACTCCCTCGCTTCCCTCCCGACGGTCGATGAAGATTACACCCTCTATGGGACCGCGGTCGTGAACTACATCGAGGAACGCGGCACGATCTCGCCGCCCGAGGAGGACCGGATCCGACGCGTCACCCGATCCCTCGACGACCCGTCGATCGCGTCCGAGGGCGAGATGACGACCCTCACCTACGACGTTCCCGAGGCAGTCGAGTCGATCAACGAGTCGACGTTCACCGTCATGAACGAGGACTCCGAGACGGTCGCCGTCGCCGACGCCACACTTTCCGACGGCCAGCTCACCGTCACGGTCGAGACGGGAGCCCTGGAGAGCCTCTCGGCGTCGAGTGACGCCGTGACAGTCTACGGTCACTACGCCGACAGCGAGGTCGACGCGGTCCGTAACGGCCACGACGATTCGGTCCTCGCCGCCGACGCGACGCTCGCGGTCGATGCCGGTCCCGCACTCGGCCCTGACGTCTCCGAAGACCACGACGGAGACGGCCTGGCCGAAGACGTCGACGGCGACGGCGCGGTCGACGTCACCGACGTCCGGACGCTGTTGAACAACCGCCATAGCGCAGCCGTCCAGAACAACGTCGACACCTTCGACTTCGACGACGACGGTGCAGTCGACGCCGGCGACGTCCTCGCGCTGTTCCGGTCGATCTACTGAGGACAAGCAGGCGCTCACCGTCCCGGCCTTTTTCGGACACGATCGCGGGACTCGAGGGCGTCCGCTGACAATCGAGCGACGCTCCTGGTAGCCATCACACGCCCCAGAAGACGGCGATTCCGAGCGTCGTGACGACGGCGAAGATCGCCTGGAGCGGTGCACCGGCCTTGACGTAGTCCATGAACTCGTAGCCGCCGGGCCCGTAGACGAAGAGGTTCGTCTGGTAGCCGATGGGCGTCATGAACGCCGTCGAGGCGGCGAAAGTCACCGACAGCACGAACGAGAAGGGGTTGGCCCCGAGGGTCACGGCCGCTTCGGCGGCGACTGGAATCATCAACACCACGCTCGCGTTGTTCGAGATGACGTTCGTCAGCAGCGCCGTCACGACGTACAGCAACCCGAGGACGACGATCGGCGGCAGCGAGGGGGCAACGGCGACGATGCCGTCGGCGAGCAGCGCCGCGCCGCCGGTCACCTCCAGGGCGATCCCGAGCGGGATCACACCCGCGAGCAGGAAGATGACGTCCCACTCGACGGCGTCGTACATCTCGGCGGGTTTCAGACAGCCGGTGAGAACCATCCCGAGCGCGCCCGCCAGCGCCGCCACGGCGATGTTGATCGGCGTCAGCGCCGCCACGCCCACGACGGCGGCGACGATCCCGACGGCGACGGGGATCCTCGATTCGCGGTAGTCCGGACGATCGACCTCCTGTGCCACGATGAAGTGGCGGTTGTTGTTGAGTCGGTCGATGCTGTCGGTCGCCCCCTGGACGAGCAGGGTGTCGCCCACCCGGAGTCGCGTCCGGTCCATCCGATCGCGGATGACGTCGCCGCCGCGTCGCAGGGCCAGCACCGTCGTATCGTAGCGCTGCCGGAAGTTGACGCTCGCGAGCGTCTCGCCGACCAGGAACGATCCGGGGGCGACGACGACCTCGACCAGGTTGTGGCCTTCCTCGGGGGCCTCGAGATCTGCATCCGTGAGGGCCACGTCCCCCAGCAGGTCGAACCCCTCGACGTCCATCAACTCGACGAGGGTATCACGGTCGGTCCGGAGCGCGAAGACGTCGCTGGCCTGGATGACTTTTCCCCCGAGTGGTTCCAGAAAGATCGCGTCCTCGCGGATCAACTGGACGACGTCGACGTCGAACTCCGTGCCTTCCAGGGCCTCGCCGACGCGCTGGCCGACGACCGGCGAGTCCGGCCGGACGACGACCTCGGTCAGGTACTCGGCCATCTCGTACTCGCTCGTGAGGTCGTCGGCGGGTTTGATCCGGGCGGGAACCAGCCGCCGCCCGATCGTCATGAGGTACACCACCCCGACGACCATCATGATCGCGCCGAGGTGGGTAAACTCGAACATCGAGAACGCGTGGAGTTCCGGGATACCGAGATCGCGACCGAGCCGGGCCGAGAGGTCGCTGGCGAGGATGTTCGTCGAGGTCCCGATCAGTGTGAGCGTCCCGCCGAACATCGAGGCGTACGACAGCGGCAGGAGGAGCTTCGAGGGCGAGGTCTTGCCCTTCTCGGCGAGATCGGTGACCATCGGCAACAGGATCGCGACCGCGGCGGTGTTGTTGATGAACCCGGAGATCGGGCTCACGATCCCGATCGTCGCGCCAAGTTGCCGGGTCTCGTCCTCGCCGGTGAACGCCCCGACCTTCCGGCCGAGGATCTGGATCACGCCGGTCCGTCGCACGCCTGCGCTGAGGATGAACATCGCCAGCACGGTGATCGTCGCGACGCTGGCGAACCCCGAGAGGCCCCGTTCGACGGCCGTCACCTCGCTGCCCGGCGCGCGCAGGACGTACACGGCCGACTCGAGGACGCCCCACTCGACGAGCATCGTCGAGACCGGCTCGACGACCAGCAGCGAGAGCATGATCCCGATGGCCGTGACGTCGACCGGGACGGCCTCGGTCGCGAACAACACCAGCGCCCCCAGGATGATCGCGAAGACGATCACCATCCCGGGGTCCAGCCCACCTAGCACGTCCGTCACACAGTCGCCTGTGGACAAAAAGCCACCTCTGGCCCACCTGCCTTCGACCAGACACTGTTCGCCATCCGGTCGTCTCCATCGCCAGCACGCCGCCGGGAATCGTGTTCGCAATCAGGAACTTTATGTCGATGTGGCGAGGCGACACACGCATGGGAGTCCCCGACACCGCAGAGACGGTCCAGACGGTCATCGACGAGATCCGATCGGCCGTCATCGCCGACCCGACGGTCCTCGAAGAGATCACGACCGCCATTCTCGCCCGCGGCCACGTCCTCTTAGAAGACGTCCCCGGAACGGGCAAGACGCTGACCGCGCGATCGTTCGCGACGGCGCTGGGCCTTGAGTTCTCCCGGATTCAGTTCACGCCCGACCTGATGCCCGCCGACATCACCGGGTCGTACATCTTCGAAGAGGGAGCCGAGGAGTTCCACTTCACCCCCGGCCCGGTGTTCGCGAACGTCGTCCTCGCCGACGAGATCAACCGCGCGCCGCCGAAGACTCAGTCCGCGCTGCTCGAGGCGATGGCGGAAGGCCAGGTCACGGTCGACGGCGAAACCCACGTCCTCCCGGAGCCCTTCGTCGTCATCGCGACCCAGAACCCCGTCGAACAGGAGGGGACCTTCGAACTCCCCGAGGCCCAGCGCGACCGCTTCATGATCAAGACCTCGCTTGGCTACCCCGACGCCGATGGAACCCGCGAGTTGATCGACCGCCGCGCGGATCGCGACCACCCGGACCCGACGGTCGATCGCGTCGTGGATCGGACGGCCGTCCTCGACTTCCAGGGGGAAGCCGAGACGATCACTGTCGAGGATCCAGTTCGGGACTACATCGCCGACCTCTGTCGGGCGACCCGTGAGGACGGCCGCGTCGAGGTCGGCGTCTCCCCGCGTGGCGTCCAGCGGCTGTTCGAGGCCGCTCGCGCCCGGGCCGTCCTCGACGGCCGCGAATTCGTCGTCCCCGACGACGTCAGCCGGATCGCGCCGCCCGTCCTCGCCCACCGGCTCGTCCTGACCCCGGAGGCCAGTGTCGAAGGCGTCTCCCGACGGGCCATCATCGAGTCGGTCCTCGATCGCGTCTCGGTGCCGGCGATGGAGGAGTTCCCGGCCGAACAGTAGCCAGCTTCCGAGGGCTCGTTCATCAGGCGAACAGTAGCCAGCTTCCGAGCAGGATCGCCCCGAGCGCGAGAACCACGGCCAGCATCGCCGGGGCCGAGAGGACAGGTGCGAACAGCGCCGCGGCGACGAACCCGATGGTCGCGACCACGAACCCCACGACGACGATCGCCCCACTCCAGCCCACGCGGACGAACTGCGGGAGGGGCCTGGCTCCGTCGCGACCGACGTCCCAGCCGAGGGTTCGACCGTACTTGCCGACGTCGGTGACGAACGCGGCCGTGGCGAACAGGGCCAGCGCTGCGGTCGCTTCGAGTGCGGTCGCCACGCTGAACCCGCGTTCGAGTTCGACGTCCGCACCGGTCACGAGCCCGCCGATCCCCAGCGCGATCGCGACGGCGATCGTCGCCGCGGCGGAGAGCGCCGCGCCCGCCCTATCGTCGGTACGTTCGACACCGTGGGCCCACGCGAAGCTGCCGCCGACACTCAGGACCAGGGCAGTACCCACCAGAACGGAGAGCACGTCCCCCGTCGCGACGCCGAACCAGACTGCGAGGGCGACGAAGCCGCCGACGCCGAGGAGCGCGCCTGCGAGCATCGGCACGGCGAAGTTCGGCGGCGTGCTCGCTCGCGACCACATCTGCCTGAGGACCGCCCCGACCGCCGCGAGTGCGGTCCCGGTCGCGATCGTGACCGCGAGGGCCACGCGAACGACGGCGCTCCCGGCGAGGGCCCCAACGACGTCAGCCATCACGGGGACGTACCGACTCACGGACGCCCCGCCGGCGAGGACCACTGCGACGAGCGTGAGCGCGACAGTAGCCTGGCGTCTGACCGTCCGATACCGCCCGAGGGTCTCCGGGCGAGTGAGCGCGGCGGGCGGGATCGCGAACGCACTCGCCGCGACTGCGAGTGCGGCGAGGACGATCGAGACTCTGAGACCGAGGCTGCCCGTCCCGCCGAGCCACACCAGTTCCGACACCGCCGCCCCGATCCCGCCGACCGTCTCGACGGCGAATCCCACCGTCGCCCAGACCGTCGCGGCGACCGCGCCGTACATCGCTGCCACTCCCCCGCGCCCGACCGACTGTGGCGTGAGTCCGTCGACGGTGAGCAGCCCGACCCCAGCGCCGATCACGATCGCCACCAGTGCCAGGACACCGGCCATCGGGTCCGCTCCCGTCACGCCGACACCGACCAGCCCGACGCTACTCCCGGCGATCGCGACGAACAATCCCGTCGTGAGCCCGATCCGCCAGTACGAGCCCGTGAGTCCGGCCACTCCGACGACGAGCCCGATGCCGAGCACTGCCCCTGGAATCGCGAGGGCGTCGTGAACAGCAAGCGACAGCACGCCGGCGATCCCGGCGATCACGACCGCCGCGGTGATCGGTTCCGGAATCCGGGGATCCAGGGTAACTGTCGTGTGGTCCCCGTCCCGATCGTGTCGTGCCGTCATCGTGTTCTCACCCCACTGATCGCGTTCTGCAGGACGACTCCGAGCGGTCGCGTCCGGCCCCAGTCGACGACGCGGGCCCCCGCAGACCGGGCACGGGCGAGGCGGGTCCGGCGGACGAGAGCCTCGAACCGGTTCTCGAGGCTGTCGTCGTCGATCGGGTCCGGCGAGACGACGCGAACGGTGTATCCCCGGGTCCGGAGGCGCTCGACCAGTTCGACCGGCCTGTCGTCGACGAACGACGAGAACAGATAGAGCTGTGCTTCACCGGGAAGGGAGGGTTCGATCTCCCCGAACGGGTCCGTGGAGACGCCGAAGTGCCAGAAGCGTCCGTTGGTGAGGCGCTCGCTCGCTCGTGCCGACTCGAGCAACGTCGCGGCGGCTTCCCGGGTCCCCGAGTCGGTTCCCGGCGGGACGGCGGCGTGGTCGTCGTCGGCGACGGCGACGACCCCGGTCGGGTGGCCAGCCTCGACGAGGGTGTCGACAGTTCGTTCGGCGGCGTCGACTGACAGTTCGGCCGCGGCGAGTCGGTCCCGGGACGCCCCGCGGAACTGGTTGCGCCGTGCGTCGACGAGACAGACGATCCGGGTCGCCCGCTCGGCGCGATACTCGACGGTCGTCAACTCTCTCGTCCGCGCGTAGCGACGCCAGTCGATCGAGCCGACGGCGTCGCCCGGCTCGTAGTCTCGCACGGCGTAGAACTCGACGCCGCTGCCCCCGTCGTCGGTCGGCACCGTGCCGGCGAAGTCGTTCGCCCCATCACGCAGCGGCACCGACTCGATGGGCGGCTCACAACTGAGTGCGTCCGCGCCGGTCGCCGCGACGTCCCAGGTCTCGACGACGCTCCCGGTGAGGTCCAGCGTCCGCGCGGTCACCGGACCGAAGGTGTGCTCGCCGCGCTGGAGTTCCAGGTCGTACTCGAGGGTCACGGTCTCGCCGGCGTCGAGACTCACGCAGGCCCGGGGGGTCCCCTCGACGACCGGGAGTTCCGTCGGGACGCCGTCGACGGCCCGGAGGTCGACGATCGGCTCCGAGCCGACGTTCTCGACGGTCGTCCGGACGGCAACGACGTCACCCGGATCACCGGTGAGCGGCTCCTCGCGTGTCGCCGTCCCGTCGCTATCGCAACCGTCGCCATTGCGGACCATCTCACGGTGGGCGCGAATTTCCGCGTCTTCCCGGGTGCCGATGACGCTCGCGGCGGCATACCAAAGCGGGACCGTCGCGGCGACGATCAGGAATGGACTCCCGGCGACGAATCCGATGCCGGCGACGAGTAGCGTCGCCGCGAACGCCGACTCGGAGCGCCCGACCCGATCGACCGTGCGCCCGGTCATCGCGCCCCCTCCTGAACGGCTGCATTCGTGCTGTCTGTGCCGCTCTCCGCCGTGGTCCCCGCCGTCTCGGCGGACCGCTCTGGGCCGGACGGTGTCTGCTCTGATCCGGCTGGCGTCGCCGCGCCGAACGCCTCGATCGCCGTGAGCGTCCGTCGAACCCGGCGGGTGTACGCTGCACCCGGGTCGATCGCGCCGCGGAGTCGTTCGGCGGGAGGCAGAGCGACTGTCGGCGAGAGAAATGCGGCCGCAACAGGGTCGTCGGTCCACTCGCCCGTCCGGATCGCGTCCCGAGCGGCTGCCCGCCCGAGGCCGCTGCTCGTGACTAGCGTCCGGATCGCCCCGTCGCGCAATCGGCCCCGGACGTCCGTCGCGGCCTCGTCGCGCTGACAGCGATACCGGTCGGTCGCCGCCTGATCGATCGGATTCCCGGCGGAGACGTCTCGAACCGACCGAATGCTGCCACGTTCCGGCGGCTCACCGTCTACCAGCGGGTCGGGTCGGGTTTCCCCAGTCACCGCTCCTTTCAGCCCCCACCAGGCCGTCACCAGAACGAGGGTCGTCCCGATCAGCGGCAACAACACTGCCAGGAAGTGTAACACGCCCAGCAACGTCCCCGAGACAGCGACGAAACTCCCGACGAGCAGCGTCAGGACGGCCGCAATCCCACCGACGAGGACGACGCCGACGCCGACGCGCTCCGGGTTCTCGGGACGAAAGCGGCCCACCGTGTCGAGTAGCGACCCGAGACCGCTCATTCCCCGCTCCCCCCTGTCGAGCCGTCCTCCGCTCTCGGTGGGTCCGCCTCGTCCTCCTCGAAAGTGATCAGATCGCCAGCCGCCGCCCGAGCGCTGGCGACGCGATCGGGTGAGGGCTCTCGCCCGCCGTACTCGACTTCGCGCACAACCGCGAGGAGTCGCCGGACGCTGTCGGCGGGGAACCCGTCTCTGATGGCCCGGCGAGCGACCGTCCCGGGCGTTACTGTCTCGCGGCGGCCCACGTCGAGCCGGTCGACGAACGCGTGCCAGGCCGCCCGAATCTCCTCTCTCGGGGTGAGCGAGACGGCGGGCTCGTCCGTGTCTGTGGGCTCTTCGACGGCGTCGTCGGCTTCCTCGCTCTCGTCGCCGTTGAGCCACGCGACGAGCCGATTGGGGCCCAAACTCGATGTGCTGGAGTTGTTTGGCGAGCCGCTGACGGCGTCTCGCAGCGAGCCGAACGACGGCAGTGACGCCGCGATCCCACCCAGCGACGGCATCGCGATGGCCGTTCCGAGGGCGGGCAAGCGCCACCCGCCGAGTCCGGACAGCGACGGACGGCCGATCGACGCGACGGCCTTGGGCCAGTCGGCGAGCGAACGGCGCAGGCGACCGATCGCGCCGGACAGTCCTTCGAGGACACCCGCGAGTCCGACGAAGACGGCGACGACGCCTTCGGCACGGCGGCGCTGCCGGAGCGCGGCGAGTTTGAGGTACGTCAGGACGCCGCCGATGACGAGTCCGGGGACGATCACGACCACGGCCGCCAGCCGGAAGTACAGGTTGCCGACCGTCGTCGTCGCCGATTCCGTCCCGACTGTCGCCCGCACGGTCGCCGAATCTTCGACCGGCAACCAGACCATCGCCCTGCCGTCGCCCCCAGTCGTGGCCGCCGACTCACCGCCGATCTCGACGCGTGCGTCCCTGACCGGTGCGCCGTCGGCCGAGACGACGACGTGCGCGGGGAACCCGGGGAACAGCATGGGTGTGGCGAAGGAGACTGTCGGGTCGGGGACGTCCACGACCCGCTCGGCGGTGACTGGCCCCCGCTCGACGCCGATCTCGACGGGTCCTGCCGAGGGCGGCAACGGGACCGTTGCGTCTCCCTCGCTGTCCGTCGAGCCGGCCCGCTCACCGTCGACAGTCACGACCGCGCCGGGGACTGGCTCCGTCTCGACGCTGGCGGTGATCGACAGCGTCCCGTTCGGGACCGCTGGGGACTGCTCGTAGATCGTCGCGTTCGTCTCGATGTCTACCGTTCGACTCGTTTCCTCGCCCCGGATACCGATCGTCATCTCCTCGGCGTAGGGGACGGGGACATCGAGGTTTCCGAACGGATCGGTGTCGCCGACTACGTCGTCGTCGACGGTGATCGTGTTCGTGTCGAAGGGATCGGGACTCTCGGTCCGGACGGTCAGGCGAGTCCCCGGCACCGGCGACCCGGAGACCTGGATATCGCGTTCGGTGTCCGTCTCGTCGTCGCTCGGCTGTTCGTCAGTACTGGCATCGGCTGCCTGCTGGGCGGGATCGGTCGTGTTGCGCTCGCCCGCATCCCACTGCCCGGCGACGACGTCCCCGCCGTCGGTCCCGGGCGGATCGAGCCGCGGGTCGGCGGCCGGGAGCGCACTCGCGACGACGATCAGACAGACGACGGCACCCAGCGCGAACAGCGCGCGGCGGGCGTCCGTCATCGCTTCCCCCTCCGTTCAGCCGTTCCACCCTCCCGCTCGGCGTCCGCGGCCAGTTGCTGTAACCGGCGGATCCGCTCGCCGACCGGCGGGTGGGTGTGTCCCGTTGCGCCGCTGCGTTGCTCACCCGCCTCGACCCCGGGCGTTTCGCCCTCGAGCCACGCCCGCAAGCGGTCGTGACGCTCGCGGTCGTCCGGCGGTCGGGCGGGCGTCGGCACTGATCGAACTGCCCGACTGTCGATCAACGGCGACGGGACGATCGACAGCGCCTGCATCGTGGCCGTCCGCAAGTCTCGCTCGGGCGTGTGATGGCCCGATTCTGTCAGCGAGGAGAGCGCGGTCGCCAGCGCCAGCGGTCGGCCGGTGATGTGGGCGGCCGCGGCGTCGGCGGCGTACTCCCGGGCGTGGGAAAGCGTTCGCGTCGCCCAGTCGGCGACGGTCGGGAAGAGCCACAGGATCGGCGCGACGAAGACATACGTCAGCGCGACCAGCGGGAGGAACCAGTAGAGGGCGACCTTTCCACGGACGGAGACGTCACCGGGCGACTGGATCGCCCGGCGGGCGAGTCGTGCCGAACGATAGGCTCGCTCGGCGATCTCTAAGAACAGCGTTGCGACGGTCATCAGCGTCACGTCCCGGTTTCCGACGTGGGCCACTTCGTGGGCGAGGACGGCCGCGAGTTCGTCGGCGTCGAGTCGCTCGATCAATCCGGTCGTCACCACGATCGTCGCGTCGGTGAACCGGCCGACCGTATAGCAACTCGGCTCCTCGGCGTCGACGACCCGGACACCGGGTTCGGGAATGTCGGCCGTCATCGCCAGCCGCCGGACGATCCCCGCGACAGCGTGATCCGCGTCCTCGCGCCCGCGCTGGGTGTGTGCGAGGACGCGCTTGTAGCCGTAGTACAGCTGTGCCCCGAGGAAGCCGGCGACGAGGACGGCGACAGTCGACCACGAGACGGGAAGCTGGAGGAGGTCGAAACGTACGGTCCCGTGACGTGCGAAGACGATCGCGCCCGCGACGACCCCGGGCAGCAGGACGCCGTACGCCCACAGGATCGCCACCACGAACAGGACGTTCATCGCGACGAGGACCGCGAGGACGGCACCGATCCGTGTTCGGTTGTGCATGGAGGGGATTGTTCGAACCTTGCCCTGTCTCCCGCAAAAGTTTTTATCTCTGGTCGTCAGGCCGACACCCTTGCCCGTCGAAGACCGGTGCACCGAGCGGCGTCACAGCTCTTCGTCGGCGAACTCGACTTCGGCGACGATGTCGAAGGGATCTCTACCCTTCCGGATGCCATCGAGCAACAGGAACGCCCGGTCGGGCGAGAGGAAGTGCCGCGTGACGGCCCGACCCAGCGGCGTCGGTTCCAGCCCGTCGATGAACTCGTACTCCAGGAGCTTGCCGATGGCGTGCTTGGTCGGCACTTCGCCGAGCATCCGGTCGTTGAGGCGCTTGGCGGCACTCCCGCCGACGACGACGTTCGCCAGTGTCTCCTCGACGGCCGCGCTCTCGTCGTAGCGACTCCTGACGGGTTCCATCTCACCCTTCAACAGCTTGAACGCGACCTCGTCTTCGGTCATCTCCTGACTGTTGTGATAGACGCCGTCGGGTTCGACCAGCAGATACACCGTGCCCTTGTCGTGGTAATCGGGCCGGCCAGCCCGCCCGAGCATCTGGGAGAACTCCTGGACGGTCAGCCACTCGATCCCCATCGCCAGCGAGTCGAAGATGACCTGGGAGGCCGGGAAGTCGACGCCCGCCGCGAGGGCCGCAGTCGTGACCACGGCCGAGAGCTCCTGATCGGCGAACAGCGATTCGACCTCGCCGCGGCGCTTGTTGTCCAGCCCGGCGTGATAGGGGGCCGAAGAGTACTCCAGCCGTCGGGAAATCTCGTGACACCGCCGCCGGGAGTTGGTGAAGATGATCGTCTGGCCGCGATACCCCTTCGAGGATTTCGTGTCGAAGGCCCGCTTGACGAGCTTGTTCTCGATGTCGACCTTCTCGTAGTCGTCGGCGAAGGTGACGTGGCGCTCGATCGGAACCGGGCGTTCCTCGAACTCGATGAGTTTGGCCGACAGGGATTCGGCGAGCGATCCCGGGTTGCCCACGGTCGCCGAGAGGTAGATCCACTGGGTGTCGCCCGACTGGGCGCTCGAAGGTGAGCCGCCCCGTTCATCGCCTCCACCGGAGCGGCTCGATCGGGCCGCCGTCTGCCCGCCCTCCTCGCAGTAGTACTTCAGTCGCGAGATGAGACCGTCCAGCCGGTGGCCGCGCTCGCCCTCACCGAGGGTGTGGACCTCGTCGATGACGACCGTCCCGATGTCCCCGAGGTCGTGGCCGACCCGCAGCGCGTGGTCGATCCCCTCGTAGGTCCCGACGATGATGTCGGCGCTGGGATCGAACCCGCCGCCGTCGCCGCGGATCCGGCTCGACCCGACCCGGAGGCTCACGTCGGCGATGTCGCCGTACTCAGCCTTGAAGTCCTGGTACTTCTGGTTCGCCAGCGCAACGAGGGGCACGAGAAACAGCAGCTTCCCTTTCCCGTTGAGCACGCGGTCGATGCCGGCCATCTCGCCGATCAGCGTCTTGCCGGTCGCCGTCGCCGAGACGACCAGCTGGTCTTGCCCGTCGGTGACGCCGTGCTCGACGGCGAGGCTCTGGACGGGCAGGAGTTCGTCGAACTGCGATTCCAGCTTCTGTTGCATCCCCGGGTGGAGGTTCAACGAGTCCGTCGGCACCAGATCGATGTCGTCGACCGTCGCGCTGATCTCGTCGAACTTCGTCAACTCTGGGTCGAGTTCGCCCGAGAGGAGGTTGACGATGCGCTCGAGGTCCTGGACCTCCAGCAGGAGTTCTTCCAGCCGGTCGCGGGCCGTCCCGGTCACGTCGCCGTGGTAGGCGAGTTCGCGTTCGAGTTCCGCGATCGCGCATTCCGGGCAGATGTCCTCGCCGTCGGCGTCGATCGCCGTCTCGCTCGTGATCGGCGAGTATTTGCCGGCTGACGCGCAGTACCGGCAGGTCCGGACGACCTTCGCCTCCAGCTGGTAGGCGTCGAGCAGCTCGCGGACGACGCGACGACCGCGGGGAGAGGTCTGCTCGGAAACCCGGATTCGCCCCGCTCGGCGGGCGAGTTCCACGAACTGATCGGGGCTGCGGAGGTCTTCCTGGCTGCCTCGCTTGATCCGGAGGCGGGCCGGTCGCGGGCCTGCCTCGGTCTCTTTGACCTCCAGGCGACCGCCGAGGACGCGCTCGCCGTCGCGCCCGACGACCACCTGAAAGTCCTCGCCGTCCTCGTGGAGGAACAGCGTATCGACCTGCGTAACCTGCTGGGACACACCCTACGTAGGGCAACGCCGGTACTTGAGTCGCTCGGAGACGGCGGAGCACCCGCTCGGCACAGCGTCCGGGGACCCTCACTGATACCGACCCCGGCCCTCGACCTCGCGAAGTCGATCCAGGACCTGCTCACCCCGCTCGCTCGCGTCGCGATAAGCGTCTTCGGCGGCCTCCTGGAGGGGTTCAGCATCGTCGGCTGTCCCGGCAAGCGACTGGGCGAGGACGTGGAGGTCCATCGCGTGATCTTCGGCGTGATCGGTGTAGTACCCCAGTCCGAAGTCGATGAGGAACGTTCGTTCGTCTGCAACTCTGACGTTGCGCGTCGTCGGATCGCCGTGGACGAACCCCGCGTCGTGGATCGTCGCCAGGTGTCGCCCGACGTCCCGAACCCGATCGATGGTCAAATCCTCACGGAGATCCCGCTCGCCCACGCGCTCGAACACCAGGACACCCTCCTTCGGATCGACGTCGTGGACGACCGGCGTCGGGACGCCGACGCGGCGCGCTTCGCTCGTGAGTCGGGCTTCCTCGCGCGTCCGCTCCGTGCGGAGGCGCTCGTCGAGCGTCGGATGGCGGTAGGTCCGTGGATGGCGCTCCTTCCTGACGCGCCCGTCCTCGACAGTGACGGTCGCTTCGGCCCCCTGGACGGTCTCACCGGCCCCTCCGCCGTCCCGGGCACCGACCGTCCCGTCGTCGCTCGACCCGCCCCACGAACCGACGGCCTCGCCGGACCGCCAGGTGACGACCACCTCGTCGGGCCGGAAGTCCGGCCGGACCCGGGAGTCCTCGACGGGGATCGTCTCGCCCGTGTCGTACATCTTCGCGCCGAGGACGGCGATCATCCCCGCGTTATCACGCAGGAAGCGCGGTTCGGGTGCGAAGAAATCGGCCCCACGCTGGTCGCACATCTTGCCGAGCATCTCCCGGAGGCGGTCGTTCTGGCCGACGCCGCCGCCCAGGACGAGTTCGTCGGCGTCCGTCAGCGAGAGGGCGCGCTCCGCGACTTCCGTCAGCATCGCGAAGATGTTTTCCTGCAGGGAATAGCAGACGTCCTCTACTGCCTCCCCATCGTCAATCGCTTGCTTGGCGGCGCTCATGATTCCCGAGAAGGAGAAGTCCATCCCCTTGACGACGTAGGGGAGGTCGACGTACTCGCCCTCGCTCGCGCGCTGCTCGACCTTCGGCCCGCCGGGGTGGGACCACCCGAGGTGGCGGGTGAACTTGTCGATGGCGTTGCCGACGCCGGTGTCCATCGTCTCCCCGAGGACGCGATACCGCCCGTTGCGATAGCCCAGAACGTGGGCGTTCGCGCCGGAGGCGTTCAGACAGACCGGCGCGGAAAAGCCCGAGCGGTGGCGACCGATCTCCAAGTGGGCGACCATGTGGTTGACGCCGACCAGCGGGACGGAAAGCCGCTGGGCCAGCGCTCGGGCGGCCGTCGCGACGATCCGCAGACAGGGGCCGAGGCCCGGACCGCGGGAGAAGGCGACGGCGTCGACCGGCGACTCCTCGGGGTCTTCGCCCGCGTCGGCGGCCTGCTCGCGAGCGATGTCGAGCGCCTGCTCGACGACCTGCGGGATCGCCTCGCGCATGTGTTCGGCGGCTTCCCGCGGGTGGATCCCGCCGCTGTCGGGTTCGTAGGCGTCCGTCTCGATCGTGACGTCGTCGGCCTCGACGTCGTAGACGGCCGCGCTCGCGGCCCAGGCGGTCCCCTCGATGCCGAGGACGCGTCTGGCGTCCGCGTCGGCTGTCGCGGTCGATACCATTCGATCTACCCGGTCTCCGTGACCGACCGAAAAGACGACTTCGGTTCGGGACGCCGCCGTGGCCGCGAACGGCGGCGCTCGGCAACGCTACTGGGAGACGTACCCGCCGTCGATGACGAGCGATTCGCCAGTGACGAAGGAGGCCTCCTCCGAACACAGCCAGACGGCAGCGTCGCCGATCTCCGACGGTTCGCCCAGCCGCCCGATCGGCGTCGCGGCGATCGTCTGCTCGATGCTCGCCTGATCGGTGGCCTCGACCATCGGTGTCTCGATGACGCCCGGACAGATCGCGTTGACGCGGACGCCCGCCTCGCTGTACTCCAGGGAGGCAGTCTTGGTCAGGCCGATCACGCCGTGCTTGCTCGCGACGTACGGCGTGAGGTTGGGGAACCCGACCTGGCCCGCGATCGAGGACATGTTGACGATCGCCCCACCGCCGTCCTCGAGCATCGCGTCGATCTCGGCCTGCATGCCGACGAAGACGCCCTTCAGGTTGACGTCGATAACCTGCTCCCAGTTGTCGAGGGGCTGGTCGCTCGTGGGTTCGTTCTCGCCTTCGATCCCCGCGTTGTTGACGGCGAAGTCGAGCCCGCCGTAGGTGTCGACGGCCGTTTCGACCATCGCCTCGACCTCGGCAGG
Source organism: Halorhabdus tiamatea SARL4B (assembly GCF_000470655.1). NCBI lineage: Archaea > Methanobacteriati > Methanobacteriota > Halobacteria > Halobacteriales > Haloarculaceae > Halorhabdus > Halorhabdus tiamatea. The sequence continues at coordinate 1,716,226 of NC_021921.1, read as the reverse complement.
GTCGGTGACGTCGACCTCGACGAACGTCGCCTCCCCGCCGGCATCGACGATCTCGGCGACCGTGTCTTCGCCGTCTTCGACGTTGACGTCCGCGACGACGACACTCGCTCCTTCGTCGGCGAAGCGCTTGGCTGTTGCCGCACCGATACCGGTACTGCCGCCCGTCACGATCGCGACGCCGTCCTGTAGTTCTGACATACTCTTCCGGCGGATACTTGCCGCGACACACCCAAAGAACAGTGATCGATTTCCCACTGTGTGAGAATAGCAGCCATAGCGTTCGCTAGCGGTCGAAAACCCGAGAAGCGTGCCTTCTGAGGACAAAGAAGTCTCTCGATGGCGGGTTCGATCGGCGCGTTCAGTCGACCCGCGTCAGTTCCACTCGGTGTAGCCACACCGACCGCAGTGCGTGCGGTCGCCGTGGTCGGCGAGGAACGCGTCGCCACACCGCGGGCAGGTCTCGCGGTCGGTCGTGCCGTCGTCGTTGTAGAGTTCGTGACGCGCCATCTCAGGCCTCCTCTGGCTCGGCGTCGCCGTCCTCGGCGACGATCTTGTTGCGCTCGAGCATGTGGTCCTGTTCGACCTCACGCGCGAACTCCGGGTCGTCGTAGACCTTCGCGTAGCCGACGGTCTTGCGCATGCCGAAGGTCGTATCGAGTTCGTGGACGACGACTTCCTCGGCGTCTTTGTTCAGCATCGCAGCCAGTGAATCCCGGACGGAGAGCCGCGACGGCGTCGCCTCCTCGTGGGAGACCTCGAATCGGACGTCGGTCCGATGCAACATCGGATTTTCCTCTTCCTCGATAATGTCGATGTCCATAGTTCGTTGTTCATATGTCCCCTACAAGCGTGTATAAGGATTTCGAAGAAGTCGATGCACTGTCCGTCGACCCACTTCGCGGGCCAGTTCGTCTCCTTCGCCGTCGGTCGGCTACTCCCCGGCGGCGAGTTCAGCCAGGAAGTGCGAGAGGTGGAGTCGATCGTTGGTCCCCTCCGCGAGGTCGAGGTCGATCTCGCCGGCGACCCGATGCAGCCGCGCCAGGCGATCGCCGGAATATCGCGAGCGCCCTACTCGCAGCAGCGCCTCGAGCACCTCGACGCCGCTGTGGCCCTCGTCGACGAGCAGATCGTCGAGCGTCGATCGCGCGTCGGTGACGTCGCCCGCCTCGGCGGCGGACAGCATCCCCTCGACGGCCTCGTCGGTCCGGACCTCGCCCAGCGCCTCGTAGGCCGCGTTCATCGTGATCTCGCCCGCCTCCTCGTAGGTCGTCTGGGCCCCAAGGATCGCCTTCCGCAGGTCGCCGCCGGCGTACCCCGCGACGAACTCGAGGCCCTCGTCGTCGTAGTCGGCGTCCTCGGCCTCGACGATCCGCCGGAGGACGGTCTCGATCTCGTCGTGGGTCGGTGCACGCACCGTCACGGGAAAACACCGCGAGCGGATCGGCGGGATCAGCGTCGAGGACTGCCGGGTGGCGATCGCGAACTGTGTCGCCTCGTAGTACTGCTCCATGACTCGCCGGAGCGCCTGCTGGAAGTCCTCGCGCATGCGCTCGGCGTTGTCGAGCAGGATCGTCTTATAGGACCCCGAGACCGGCGTGTAACTCGCGGCCTCTTTGAGGACGTGGTTGATGAGATCGGCCTTCGAGGACTCCCGGCGGCGCTTGGACGTGATGAACCGCTCGAATCGGGGATCCGCCGCGAGTTCCTTCTTGGTCAGGTCGAAGAAGTCCGCGACGTTGATCACGACGAGGTCGGCCTCGACGTCGGCGTGGGCCTCACGGGCGAACGCCCGGACTGCGGCGGTCTTGCCAGCGCCGGCGGGGCCGTGAACCAGCAGGTTCATCGGATCGTCGAGCGCGCCGCGGAGCTGGTCGCGGACCTCGGGCTGTGGCAACTCATCGATCGTCGGCGCGTGTCGCTCGGTCCACAGCGGCCCGTCCATTGGCTCGTCGTAGGCGACCCCCGGTCAAGTATTCCGCGGTCGAATTTGCCGATCAGGAGTCACTCGTACCGCAGGGCCTCGATCGGATCGACGCGTGCGGCCCGCCAGGCCGGGTACAGCCCGGCGACGACGCCGATCGTGATCCCCATCGCGATGGCGATGGCGACCCAGTCGACGGGGATTGTGAACCCGACGTCGGCGTAGCTTGCGCCGGCGTACCCGACGCCCAGACCCAGCGGGATGCCGATCACGGCACCCAGCGATCCCAACAGCACGGACTCGGTCATGAACAGCCCGAGGACCTCCCGGTTGGTCGCGCCCATCGACTTCATGATCCCGATCTCCCGCGTGCGCTCGGTCACGCTGACGAGCATGATGTTCGCGATCCCGAACGCGCCGACGATCAGCGCGAGCACGCCGATCCCGGTGATGAGTCGCGTGATGTCCTGGAGGACGGCCTGGATCCCGCCGACGACGTCTTCGGTCGACTGAACGGTGACCTGGCCGTTCTCGCCGGCCAGCCGGATCGCGTCCGACTCGGTCTGAATGTACGTCTCGATCGCGTCGCGCGTCTCCGAGACCCGGCCCGCGTCGGCCACGATCGTCACCTGGGAGTACGCCCGCTGATCGACGCCGAGCGTCGGTGACGCCTGGGTGGTCCGGTAGTGAGGATCGACGGGAACGTAGAACTCGGGGCCGGGCGGGGCGAACTCCGAGAGCCCGCCGCGGGCCCCAGCGGTGATCCCGACGACCGTGAACGAGGTCGTCCCCTCGCGAGCGACCTCGATCGTGTCTCCGACGGTCACGTTCGCGTCGAACTGGGCGGCCGCGATCTCGTTGAGTACGATCTCGTTCGTCCCGGACTCGAAAGTCCGTCCCGCGACGATCTCGCCGTCGAAGGACGCGGCCGTCGTCGCCGTCAGACTCCCGGGCGTGACCGTCTGATTCGCGTAGGTCAGCGACGAGATCGGGACCGACCCTCTGGGAATCACGGCTCGCGTGCCGTCGATCCCCCGCAACTGCTCGAGGTCGTAGGTCGTGACGACCGGACTCGTCAGCCCTCCGTCACTCCCGGGCGGCCCACCGCCCGAGAGGAACCCGCCGCCGGAGACGACGTAGATCTCACTCGCCGATGTTGATTGGAACTCGCCGACGACGTCGGTCTGGACGCTCGTCCCGAAACTCGCGAACGCGATCACCGTCGCGATGCCGATGACAATCCCGACCACCGTCAGTGCCGATCTGAGCCGGTGGCCCGCGATCGCTCGGACTGCCATTCGGACCCCTTCGCGCCAGTCCATCACGCCTCACCTCCCAGGTGCTCGGTCCGCTCACGGACGCCGTCTCTGACGTGGATGATGCGGTCCGCGTGCTCGGCGATCCGGCGTTCGTGCGTCACCAGCAGGATCGTGTTGCCCCGGTCGTGGGCGTCGGCGAACAGCGACATGATCTCCTCGCCGGTCTCGGTGTCGACGTTCCCGGTCGGCTCGTCGGCCAGCACGAGCGCGGGGTCGGCCGCCAGGGCACGAGCGATCGCGACCCGCTGGCGCTGACCCCCGCTGAGTTCCTGTGGGAGGTGATCGAGACGATCACCGAGGCCGACGCGTTCGAGGAGGTCCCGGGCACGCTCGCCTCGATCGTGACGATTCCACTCGGCGAACACCAGCGGGAGTTCGACGTTCTCGACGGCACTCAGCCGCGGCATCAGGTTGAACGTCTGGAAGACGAACCCGATCTCAGTGCCGCGGAGTCGCGCTCGTCCGCTCTCGGAGAGCGTCCCGACGTCAGTTCCGTTGACGGTGACGGTCCCCGACGTGGGCGTATCGAGTGCGCCGATGAGGTTCAACAGCGTGCTCTTCCCGGAGCCGCTGGGCCCCATGACGGCAGTGTAGGAACCGGCCGGCAGCGTCAGATCGACGCCGTCGAGGGCTGTCACCGTCCCGCCGAGGTCGTACTCCTTGCGCACGTCATCGAGCGACACGACCGCGTCGGGTTCCGTCGCCTCGTCCATGATGCGTTCCTACGTGCTGTATCCCCATGAACCCTCGATCAGGGCTGTGAGTCCCCTCTGACCCGCTGTTTAAGGGTCTCTGGCCCGTATATATCGTGATGGAATCACCACAGCGAGGTGCGATCCGACTCGCCGGTCTGGCCGCGCTCGTCCTCGGCGTCGTCGGGATCGCGGCCGCCGCCGGGTTCGTGGTCGCCGACGACGACCCGACCGGCGAGGCTGTCCTCGCCGACGTCGAGGAACAGTATCGAACAGCCGACTCGACGGTCGTTGATGCGACCGTGACCGTCGAGGGAGACGACGCAACTCGGACGTTCTCCGTCGATAGCGTCGCCACGGCGGACGGTCGGATGCGCGTCAACGTCTCTGACGGCGACGGGTTCGTCCTCGCCGGCTACGACGGGACCACGTCGTGGCTCTCGAGTTCCGAACTCGCCTCGCCGCTCGTCGTCTCAGACAGTTCCGCGCTCGGCAATGGCTCGTTCGTGAGTTCGAACGGCACTGTCTCGATGGCTGGGTTGGAGGCGCTCGCCTCCGAGATGGACGCCAACCTGACGTGGGACGAGGGCCTCGACAACGCGTCAGTCGAACAGTTCCGCGAGGCGATCAACGAGAGTGGCCTCCCGACCAAATGGAACGAGAGTACCTTCCAGGACGCGTGGAGCGACACTGAACTCCTTGCCGAGTGGAACGAGAGCAAGTTTTCCGAAGCGTGGAACGACAGCGACCTCTTCGAGGACTGGAATGGGAACCACTCCTTCGAAGACTGGAACGGCAGCGAGTTCCAGACCCACAACTGGAGTTACCCGCCGGGCGACGGCGACTGGACGGTCGAGAACGTCTCGTTCGATCCCGCCGAGTGGTCGGTCTCGACACTCTTCGCCGAGACGAACCTGACCGCCGAGCGCGTCGAAACCACGACGCTCGACGGCCAGGAAGTCCACGTCGTGACCGTCTCGGCCCCTGAACGCGACGGGGAACTCCGGCTGTGGGTGACCACCGACGACGCGGCCGTCCGCAAACAGCAGCTATCGACGTCTCACGCCACCGTGACCGTCGAGATGGAGACTCGCTTCGACGTATCCCCGGCCGACAGCACTTTCGAGCCGCCGATGGCCTCGTCGGCTCTCGGGAGTGAGTCGACCGCCGACTCGCTGGCTGACCTTCGAGCGAGTGTCGACGGTCCCCTCGCCGTCCCCGGAGACGACTGGACGTTCCAGCGCGGGAGCAGCCTCGACAGTCCCGTCTCCGTGACTGTCGGCGAGTACGCCGCCGACGGCACGACGATCACCGTCCTCCAGTCCGAATCAGCGATCCTCTCGACGTTCAGAAGTGACGGCCAAACTGCCGACGTGGGCGAGCGTACCGTGGCTATCGCCGAACTCGACACCGGGCAAGTCGACGTTCCGGGGCTCGCGGCTGGCGGATCCGTCGCCACCTGGACCGAGAACGGACAGACCGTTGCTGTCGCCGGCGACCTCCCCGATTCGGAACTCCGTGAGATCGTCGAGACGATCGAGTTCGAACCGTCGGACTGACGTTGTCCCATCGACGTGACGCGGGATAGTGGGCTGTCTGTCTCGCCGCCACAGTCTTTCACCGCACCTGGTCTCACTGACCTAATTTTATAAGTGAGACGCTTATATAAGCAGATATGGAGCGAGGGTTGTTCGTCGTACTCGAGGCAAACGAGACAGAGCGAGAGTTATTCCGGGAAGCGGCTGCCTACAGTGCGGGCCATAGCGCGCCGCTTGACGTGTTACGGCTGGTCTCGCCCGAAGACGTCGAATCGGTCGATTCCGTCGACGTCACGAGCGACATCGACAGGCAGGACTTCGTCGATCCGGCAGATCACCGCTTCGAGGCGGAGGTCGAGGCGTTCATCGCAGACGCCATCGACGATCCCGGCGACTACGATGTCCGTCTGGAGATCGCAGAGCGTGGCGACCGGGCCGAGGCGGTCTTCGACGTGGCCGAGGATCGCGGCGTCGATCACGTCTTCCTCGCCGGCAAGCGGCGCTCACCGACCGGGAAGGCGCTGTTCGGTGACCTCACCCAGGAGATCATCCTGAACTTCGACGGGACGATCACGCTCTCGATGGACTGATCGGGTCCCAATCGGCCCGCGAGAGTCGCGCCTCTCGAAACTGTCGGACAGGCGTTTTAATACCCAGAGCCCGGACGGACGTGCATGCACCGAATCGTCTCACTGGCCCCGAGTGCCACCGCGATCGTCCGGGCGCTCGACGCGGGCGATCGGCTGGTCGGCGTCACCGCCCATTGCGAAGTCGAGGGCGTCCCCCGCCTCGGCGGCTGGCTGAATCCTGATCTCGATCGACTTGCCGACCTCGATCCGGACCTCGTGCTCACGAACGATCACCTCCAGGCCGACCTGCGCGAGGAGTTGTGCGACCGTGGATTCACCGTGGCCCACGCAGAACCGGTCACGCTTGATGACGTCTTGACGACCTTCCGGACGATCGGCGACGCGATCGGGCTGTCGGACCGCGGGCAGTCTCTCGAAGCACGCGCCAGGGATCGGATCGACCGGATCCGGGCTGGCACACCTGACGGTGAGGATCGGCCGGTGGTCTACTGCGAGGAGTGGGGCGATCCGCCGATGGCGGCCGGCAACTGGGTGCCCGAGGCCGTCCGCGTCGCCGGGGGCCGCTATCCGTTCGTCGAGCCCGGCGAACGCTCCCGGGAGGTCGAACGGGAGACCGTCGAAGCGACCGATCCAGCCGTCGCGATCGTCCACCACTGCGGGGCCGGCGAGCCGTCGACTCAGCCGCTAGTCGAACGTGAGTGGGACCTCGACGCGACCGTGCATGTCATCGACGACTCGCTGTTGAATCAGCCGAGTCCGCGGCTTCTCGATGGGATCGAACGCCTGGCGTCGATCGTCTCCGCTGTCTAACCGATACCACCACCCACTCGCCGAACTATATGTCCTGTCTGGTCATTCAGACTAAATAGAATGATTTATATGGTTAGAATCTGGGTATCTGTCTGTTGGTAAAACACTATGAGAAAACACGATTCGGATCGCAATCCCGACGCGGAATCGAGTGAGAACGACCTGTTCGGACAGTTCGACCGTCGGAGCTACCTCAAAGGGGCCGCGGCCACCGTCGCGACAGGGCTTGGGGTCGGATCCCTCGCGAGTCCGGCCGCAGCCATCACGGAGAATCAGACGGGGACGCACGACGGGTACTTCTACTCGTTCTGGACCAACGACCAGGGCTCGGTCGAAATGACGCTGGAGTCAGGTGGGAGTTACAGCGTCGACTGGTCGAATACGGGTAATTTCGTCTGTGGGAAAGGCTGGGAAACCGGTGCGCGCCGGGACATCGAGTATACAGCCGATTACAACCCGCAGGGTAACTCCTACCTGTGTTTGTACGGGTGGACGACAGACCCACTGGTGGAGTACTACATCATCGAGGACTACGGGAGCTACAAGCCGGGTGACTCCTATCAAGGGACTCACACCACAGACGGCTCCACGTACGAGATCTACACGTCCGAACGGGTCGAGAAGCCCTCGATCGAGGGGACGGCGACGTTCACGCAGTACTGGTCCATTCGGCAGAACTCACGGACCAGCGGGACGATCACGACTGGCAACCACTTCGACGCCTGGGAGAGCGTGGGGCTGAACATGGGCAGCCACGACTACCAGATTCTTGCGACCGAGGGCTACCAGAGTAGCGGGAGCGCGAGTGTCACCATCGGCGAGTCCGGCGGTGGTGGCGATACTGGTGGCGGTGGAGACGACGGCGGCGACACCGGCGGTGACACTGGCAGCCAGCAGCCGTACAACGGCACCCCACACGCCGTCCCCGGCCGGATCCAGGCCGAGGAGTACGATCAGGGTGGCTCGGGCGTCGCCTACAGCGACAATACCGCCGAGAACGAGGGCGGTGCCATGCGTACTGGCGAGGGCGTCGACATCTCCTCGAACTCTGCCGGCTCCGGGTATTCGATCGGCTACATCGAGTCCGGCGAGTGGGTAGAGTATACCGTCGACGTCCAGCAATCCGGCGATTACACGCTCGATGCGCTGGTCGCTTCTGATTCCGGCGGTGGTTCGTTCCACCTCGAAGTCAACGGGCAAAACGTCTCCGGGGACCTCAGTTTCGGTGCCACTGGTGGCTGGGATTCCTGGGAGACCGTCTCCACCTCGGGGGTCTCCCTCGACGCAGGCCAGCAGGTCATCCGCGTTTCCATGGACGAAAGCTGGTGGGATCTCAACTACCTCGACCTCTCGCTGGACGGGAACGGTGGTGACGACGGCGGTGACACTGGCGGCGACGATGGCAATGACACCGGGAGTCTCGTCGCGGAGATCGACCCGAACACGACGTCGGCAAGCGTCGGCGATCTGGTCCAGTTCAACATCACGGACACCACTGGTCCGGGTTCCTACATCACCTCACTCGAGTGGGATCTGGGCAACGGCGTCACCGGCACCGGCTGGTACATCGACGAGCGCTACCAGTCCGCCGGCAGTTACACTGTTTCCCTTACCGCGACCGACAACGAGGGGACGTCCACCACCGACGAGGTGACCGTCACGATCTCCTGAGCGTCCGCGCCGACTCCCCGAGCGACGCTGCGAAATCTCTCCGCACGCATTCGTATTTTCACGTTCCCCCTGGATCAATCATAGAAATAGAATGATTTATATAACTGGACGTATGGCATATGTATGTGGTATAGCACAATGGGGCAATACGAATCGGAGGACGTACGCAACGGGGCAGTTGACGAATCGAACGAAAGCGAACCACTTGGCCAGCTCGACCGCCGGAGCTACCTGAAAGGGGCCGCCGCCACTGCGGCGGCTGGCCTCGGCATCGGCAGTCTGGCAAGTCCGGCTGCGGCCATCACCTCGAACCAGACCGGCACCCACGACGGGTACTACTACTCGTTCTGGACCGATTCCGAGGGGACGGTCGAGATGAACCTGGAGTCGGGCGGCAGTTACAGCGTCGACTGGTCGGATACAGGCAACTTCGTGTGTGGCAAGGGCTGGGAGACCGGCGGCCGCCGGAACGTCGAGTATTCGGCTTCCTTCAACGGGGGCTCCAACGGCTATCTGTGTCTCTATGGATGGACGACGGACCCGCTCGTCGAGTACTACATCATCGAGGATCACGGCTCCTACCGGCCCGAGCACGACTACAGGGGGACCGTCAACACCGACGGCGGGACCTACGACATCTACGAGTCGCTCCGGGAAAACAAACCCTCGATCGAAGGCACGGCCACCTTCCCGCAGTACTGGAGTGTCCGGCAGAACACGCGCCAGAGTGGCACCATCTCCGTCGGTAACCACTTCGACGCGTGGGCGTCCAACGGTATGGACATCGGTACCCACGACTATCAGATCCTGGCCACCGAGGGCTACCAGTCCAGCGGGAGTTCCAGCGTCACAGTCGGAGACTCGGGTGGCGGAGGCGGCAGTGACGACGGGACCGACAGCACGAGTGGTTCCTCGAATCCGCCAGCCAACGGCACCTACAGCATCCAGAACGTCAACAGCGCCAAGGGCATGGACGTGACCGGTCAGTCGACGGACAATGGCGCGAACGTCCAGCAGTACAGCTACTGGGGCGGCGAGAACCAGCAGTGGAATGTCGAGGACACGGGCGGCGGCCAGTTCCGCATCCAGAACATCAACAGCGGGAAGGTACTCGACGTCGCCAACCAGTCGACGGACAATGGCGCGAACGTCCAGCAGTATTCGGACGGCGGTAGCGACAACCAACGCTTCTACCTCCACGACCAGGGCGGCGGCCAGTACCACATCCAGCCCGTCCACAGCCAGAAGGCCGTCGAGGTCGAGAGTTCCTCGACGTCGGACGGCGCGAACGTCCAGCAGTACGACTGGCACGGCGGCGACAACCAGCTCTGGACCTTCGAGTCCGTCTAGGGCTACCGGGTAGATCATCGACCACTCATTTTTCGCTGTCGTCCACGCTTCGACAGCTGCTGGTCGAATACTTGGTGACAATCGTCGCCGGTGAGAATTGAACCGGAACCAGAGGTTCCTGCTCGCTACGCTGCGCGGGCTGCCACTGGTAGGGTTCGATTCCCTTGGCCGCATAGCTCCTCACGTCCGTTCGTCGCAATAGCGGGCCGGATGGGAATTGAACCCATGACCGTCTGGTTAAAAGCCAGACGCTCTGCCTGACTGAGCTACCGGCCCTCACTCGATTATGGGGGAGTTGTCGGCTAAGTCCTTACGGTTGGCGCCGATCAGGCTCCTCGACCGCGTCGTAGTGCTCGGCCAGCGCCGTAGCGATCAGCGAACCTAGCGCTTCGTCCTCCAGAGAGGCTCGCCGACGGAGTTTACAGTAGGCGTCGACGGGCAACCTGATCGTGAGTTCGCCGAGGGGATACCCCGCCTCGCCGAGCGCGACCGCGGGATCGGTCCCGTCGGCGATTTCGCTCGCTAAGGACCGAACCTCCCGAACGGTCAGTCCGTGATCCAGGATCGCGAACGCCAGCAAGAACCGGGACGTGCCACTCACGCGGGCGATATGCTTGGCCGCCGTCGGCGCGATCTCGCCTTTCGCGACGTGCCGGCGGATCGCCCGCGGGAGATCGTGTACCCGGGCCCACTTCCGGATGAACGAGACCGTCGTCTCGCCGCCGGCCCGCTCGGCAGCGGCCTTGTAGGACCCGACCCCGCGGACCAGCGCCGCACAGGCGGCCGCCCCCCGGAGCATGTAGACGCTGTCCTCGTCGCCGACGGTGTTCTCGACGAACGCGCGGACCGTGATCGCCGCCGCTTCGAGACTCTCCTCGTCGTTCGGATCGAACTCGACAGCCCGATCCGCGTGTTCGCCCGTCGCCTCCGGATCCCCTCTGATCACCGGCTGGCCGACCGGCGATTCCCGATCGGTGGGGACGTCCGGTTCCGCCGATTCGTCACTCATTCGTACTCGTTGGTGGGTTTGGATTGCCAAAAGCGTCCCGCCGCCGCTCACTCATCCGTGCTGGTCCGGTCGCGCTCCGCCGAGAGGTGCTCCCAGACTTCGGCACAGCCACACCCGTCCTCGACGTCCTCGAGGTGGTCGGCCTCTCTGTCGGTGTCACTCATCGATCGATCCCTCCGCGAGGTCGTCTCGTCGACGGTCGCTCGTCAACTGGCTGACGTCGGCTCATCGCGTTTTCGTACCGCTCACAGCCCTAAAAGGCCGCTCTCAGTGGTAATGCCTTCCCGAACTCCCGCCTGGCGGCGAGACTCTCCGATAGCTACGACGAACAGTCTGTCCTTCCGCGTGCGCACCAGACGTGAGCCACTGGCTTCGCCGAGAGGGCCACCCAGTCGAGGGACAACCAGCAAACGGCGCCAGTTTCGGCGAGCAATCGATGTCGGCGCTGTTTCGGCCGGTGGTCACGACGAGATAACCCAGCCACCACGTTCAAGATACCCCGACCGTAATCCCGGGGCATGTCGGCCTCGGAACTCGCCGCTGCGGTCAGCGAGGCGTTGGCCGTCGATCGTGAGCGATTTCAAGAGCGCGCCGAGGAAGAGGCCACAGCCCTCAAAGCCGAAGTCCGGGACGGAACCTTCGACAACAGCCAGGCGATCGTCGGCCTGGAGTTCGAACTCTACGCGGCCGACGACCGGACGGATGCCCTCCGGCGCGTCCCCCGACAGCTGCTCGAACGCATCGGCTTCGAGCAGGAACTCGGCCTCCACAACGCCGAGATGCAGACGGCCCCCCTGCCGCTGAACGAGTACGGCATCGAGGGCCAAACCCGACAACTTCAGGCCAACCTCGCACCGGCGACCGAGCGGACGGGAGCCGAGAACATCAGGCTCGTCAGCGACGGCCTGTGGACGGTCCCACCCAATGGCGAGACCGCTATCGAGTATCTCACCGACTCTGTCGAACAGGACGGGATCCGCATCGGGACGAACATGTCCGACAGCGTCCGGTATCACGCGATGGCGAATACGGCGTATCCATCTGAATTCCGCCTGGACGCCCCGCACGTCTCCTTGCAGGCCGATACCGTGATGCCCGAGAGTCTCATTACGTCGATCCAGCCACACTACCAGGTTCCCCACGCTCCTGACCTCCCCGAACGCTTCCGGTACGCCCTCCGTGTGGCCGGCCCCCTCCTCGCGCTTGGCGTCAACTCGCCGTTCTTCCCGCCGGAGTGTTACGACGACGCTCACGACCGCGAGATCGTCGCCGACGCCCACATGGAACACCGGATCGGGATCTTCGAGTCCGTCCTCAACCCGCCCGCGGGAAGCGACGCCGAACCGAAGGTTCGCTTTCCCCGTGATCTCGATTCCGTCGAGGAAGCGATCGACCGGATCGTCGACGACCCGCTAATCGTCCCGATGGACGTCGAGACGGGCGGCCGCTTCGACGATCGCTTCGCTCACATTCGACACAAGCACGGCAGTTACTGGCGGTGGGTCCGACCAGTCTTCGACGGCGCAACCCGCTCCGGGGCCAACGCCCGCATCGAGTTCCGTCCGTTGCCCGGTCAGCCGACGATCCGTGACGCCGTCGCCTTTACGGCCGTCTTCGCTGGACTCTTAGAGAGTCTCCCGCGTCGGGAACACCCCGTGCGCGATCTCGACTGGGTGCGCGCGCGTGAGAACTTCTACGCCGCCGCTCGCGACGGATTGGACGCCAACCTGACCTGGATCACGGGCGGTGGTGAGACGACGGCCACTGACGAGCTCTACGGCGATCTTTTCGAGCACGCCCGCGACGGGCTGGAGTTGCGGGGACTCTCGACAGCCGAGGCGCACCGATATATCAAACCGCTGCGTGAGCGCCTCGACCGGCGGATGACGCCGGCCCGGTTCAAACACGACTTCGTTCGTCGGCAGGTCCGGGAGGGCGTCCCGCTCGGCGAGGCGATCTGGGGGATGCAATCGCAGTACATCAGCCGCCAGCGCGAGACGCTCCTCGAAGGGATCTTCGTCGACTGGTTACAGTAGAGTGAGAGCGGTCACTGCCGCGCTGACTCGACGTACTCGACGGCCGCTCGTGGCGTTTCGACAGCTTCGACGCCCGCAACGTCGTGCGTATCCAGGCCGACCACCGGCTTCCCGGCGTCGAGCGCCAGCGCGATCTCCGAGAGCGTCCCCGTCGAGCCGTCGATCGCGATGGCCGCGTCGCCGTTGGCGACGACCAGTGCGTTGCGTGCGTTGCCCAGCCCCGTGGCGATCGGCGTCTCGACATACTCGTTGGCCGCCTGGCGGTCCTCGCCGGGGAGGATGCCGATCGTGTGCCCGCCTGCTTCCGTCGCTCCCCGGGCCGCCGCCTCCATCACCCCACTGAGACCGCCACAGACGACCTCGTAGTCGCGCTCGGCCAGCAACCGGCCGACTTCGCGGGCCTGTTCGTACCGTTCGTCGCCGACGCTGCTCCCGCCGATGACACTGACGCGCATGGACTGAGACTCGCTCGGCCAGCCCGTAGCGGTGTCGGTTCGCGTCCTCGCCTCGATCGCCCCGGCCGGCTCATCTGGACCGAACATGTTCGCCACCAGCCCCAAGCGTCGGCTGGCCCGAGTGTCGGTATGAGCGACAACCAACTCGCGGACCTCGCGGGATCTGTACTCGAACTCGAAGACCTACTGGACTACCAGGACGGGGCGATCGTAAGTCGAACGCTAGTCGACCGAGAGGCCGCGACGCTGACGGTCTTTGCCTGCGACGAGGGCCAGACGATCAGTGAGCACACCGCGCCCCACGAGGCACTCCTGCAGGTGCTCGATGGCACGGCCGAGGTCACGATCGACGGGACCGACCACGAACTTGCGGCGGGCGAGTCGATCGTCTTCCCGGCCGAGACGCCCCACGCGGTCGCGGCGGACGAACGGTTCAAGATGTTGCTGACGATGATTCGGTAGGCCGCTTCGCCGGCCAGCCACCGAACGACGTCAGGGGGCCCGAAAGACCCGTATCGTGTCGCGGTTCGTCCGCTCGACGAGGAGTTGGGCGAGTCCCAGATCGGAGAAGACGGCCTTCCAGTCGCGGTGATACAGCGGGAAGTCGTCGTCGACGTAGCTCACGTCCTCGGCATCGGGCCCGCGATTCGGTCGGTTGCCCTCGTTCTCGGCCGTGATCAGCAGATCGCCGGTGACCCGGACCAGTTCCTCGAAGACCCACTCGTCGTCGGGGTGGACGTGCTGGAGCGTCTCGACCGAGTAGACCACGTCGTAGGCGTCGTCTGGGAAATCCGGCAGATGATCTTCGATCGCGCCGCTGAGGAACGTCCCGGTGTCGGCGAGCCGTGGGTACGCCTCGGCCATCACCTCGAAGGAGTCGTCGTTGATGTCGATCCCGGCGAGGTCCTTGTAGCCGACGCCGAGTAAGTGGTCCAGGTGGCGACCCGAGCCACACCCGATCTCGAGGATGCTCGCGTCCTCCGGCGCGTAGTACTCGATGACGGTCGCGAGCGTCTCGCTCACCTCGTTCTCGCCGATGTGGGCGTAGTACTCCGGCGAGTAGGCGCCGTCGCGCTCGGCCCAACTCCGGCGGTTGTCCTCCGGGTCCATGCGAGTTACGGCGGGTAGGGCGGTGGGAGCAAAAAGAGCGACGGACCGGCCGTCGCGACGGCGTCTGTCTCTCGGGGCGTCTGGCAGTTGCTTAAGGGTGGTGTTCAGACAAACACTGGCCCTTGGGATGCAGACACCGAAAGCCCTCGTGCAGTTCCAGTTCCGCGGCTCGTTGCGGTCCTCACTGCGTTGCGGTCCTTACTTCGCCGGGGTTCCCGGAACTGCACTCGAACCCTCCCGGACGACGCAAGCACCTACCGGAGCGCAGCGAGCGCGAGACGCGAACTGTGTGAGCGTCTCGGATCGCTCGAACGGCGAACGGAGTGAGCCGTGAGAGTCCCGGAGCGGTCGAGCCCCGCGAGGGCTTTCGGTGCGTTGTCTCCAGTTTGGATCTCTTATCTGAACACCACCTGCTGAGGTGACGATGATACTTTAGAGTATCATACTTCAAAGTATCATACTTCAAAGTATCATACTCCAGAGTACGATTATTCACGAGATCGACGTGGTTGGCTTGACGACGGGCGAGACGCGATCATCGGCTACGCTTCGCTAGTGACTGGATCGAGACATTCCTTCCGGATGTTCAGAGGTTATGCTGATCACTCCGGGAACTCTCGCTCCCGACACCATGGGACACGTTGCTGGAATCGTATCTTGAGTTGGTTGTGACGCTTACCGAGGAGATTCAGAAACTTGAGAAGACAATCGAAGAACGCGCTGGGTCTCCTTCAGAGACTCAGCTGCTGATGACGGTTCCCGGCGTGAGTTACTATACGGCGTTGACAATCTACGCGGAGTTAGGCGAAATTGACCGATTTGACGGTGGTAAGGAGGTCGTCAGCTACGTTGGGTTGAACCCGGTGATCCGCGAGTCGCCGGACTCGCGGATCGAGGGTGGCATCTCGAAACGTGTATCAGGAAGAGTTCGGTGGCTGCTCGTCCAACCTGCTCACAATGCAGTACACACCTGTAACGATAAGTATCTGAGTCGCTTCTACGAGCGGCTAGCAAGCCGGAAGAACTCACAGAAAGCAATCGTGGCGACCTCGGAGACCTGCCCAGGATGGGGCGGTCGAAAGCGATTCACCCCGCAGGTACACCCATCTCTGGAAGTGGATTCATCCGGGATGCAGCAATCACCATCTTCGCCGTCCACCCCTCGACAAAAGCCTACGTCTCTGCGCATAACCAGCCGCACTACATCAGCAGAGACGGCGAGGTGCTGGCCACGACCGACTACCGAGTCCGAGTTCCAAAAGCTCGCGGAAGCAAGAAGAAAGGCGACCGCACCTACTGGCGGTTCAGGTCTGCCCGGGTGAACGAGACTCAGTCGATCACATCGGGTTAGAGGAAGTGTCTGCTTTGGGAGGATGTGCAAGAACCCGAAGCAGACAACGAGATAGAGGAAGAGCACCTGCTTAATTTTGTCGTCAACAGCCTTGACGAGGAGCTTGCGATAGATCTCGGCGAAAACGTCGAAGTCACCACGGAGAAGCTGTATGAGGTCCTCGCCGGCGCCAGCGCCGGCGGGACCTCGATCAACCACGTCTGCGAAACGACAGACGACTCACCGCACGCCAACACTGTCCGGGGACATCTCACCGATCAGTTCGACCTTGACACTGTTGAGGTAGTTGGAGACACGCTCTTGCAGCGAGATGCACTTGAGACACTCCCAGATCGACCGGTGGAGGTCTGCGCAGACCTCCACCTCGATCCCTACTACGGCGACGAAGACGAGACAGAAGCGCTGTACTTCTCGGAGGCGAAGCGGGGTACAACGACGTTTCACGCGTATGCGACTCTCTACGCGCGGGTACGCAACAAGCGGTACACACTGGCGGTGCGCCAGCTTGTCGCTGGCGACACCACCAGCGATGTCCTCGCTGAGTTCCTCGAACTCCTTGACGGCCTTGACCTCGGCGTCAAGGCCGTCTACCTCGATCACGGATTCTACAACAGCACCTGTCTCGGACTGCTGTACGCACACAACTACGCCTACGTGATGCCGATCGTCAAGTGGGGCGAGACGATTCAAAACGAACTCAGCAGGGGCTGGAGCCGCGAGATCGAACACGATCTCGTTGGCGAGGTGACCTTTCCCGTGTTCATCGACTGCGTCTACCAGCAGGGCCGATACGACGAACACGGGGTGGCGCGTCACGGCTACGCCGCTGACGCGCCGTTTATCGACACGCCGCGGGATGCCCGAGAGCATTACAGCAAGCGCTTCGGCATCGAGTCGAGTTACCGCTTAGCCAAGCAGAGCCTCGCATTCACCAGCTCTCAGGACGCTGGTCTACGGCTGGTGATGTTTGTCGTGAGCCTGCTGCTCCAGAACAGCTGGCGGTATCTCCACTGGAGGTACGTGGCGGCGCCCCGCCGCGGGGGGCGCCGCCTCTGGCAGTGGTCGTTCACTGAGTTCTGCGAGATGGTGCTGCGGGCAGCCTGGACAGCGCTTGGTGTGCGCAGGGCAGTTCCAGCGAACCAGCCACTCGACGACCGGTTCTTCCGGTAGCTGTCCACCGATCCGGACAGCCGTCGTGAGTGGCGACGCTGTCGCGTCGGCGGCAATCCGCCGCCGACAGCGACGGTCCATCCCGAAGATCACGCTCACCAGCGCCTCGAAGATGTTCCACGACCAGTTCGATCTGATTTAGCGTCATCTGACGAGATTACGCGGCTGTCAATGTGATCGACTGAGGATAGTTCACCAGACGAGCCGGTTTTCAATTTGTAAGGATGGTTTACCCCGAAACCGACGGCATTGATGTCGATGACTATCGACAGGATATCGAGGCGACGTTTGAACTTATCTGTCGGTTTGCGACCGAACGGCCGTGGTGAATCGCCGGACGTGACGTAATTTCATGGTGTCACTGCTCGTTTGATGTTATGAAAAACACAGTTCAGGACAATTTCACGGAACTCACGAAACCACGCTCGCGCACGCACGGCGTCGCCGAGCGTACGCTTGATCGTCGAGAAGACTCGCGGTCGAGGATTAATTGAACGCTTGATAGGAAAATGGAAAATAACCAATCATGACTGGACAGAGGCAGCATTAGAAATTTGTTGGTTTTTGAATTCATGAATTAACTCGTCTTCTTTTGCTAAACTGACCCTCTGAGTGTTGTACACCGTGAATTGTCGTCTATGAAGACTGTCAGAACTCGCAGCGGTGAATAGAGCGCGCGCACTCATCGCTCACGAAGTCCTTCCTGAAAAAGCGAGAGTATCCAGTAACCTGCCCCGAGTGCAAGAACCACACCCACAGTACCAAGAAGGTAGTCACCCATCAGGAGTTTCTTCGCCAGACCGACACCGAGCAAGCCGAACATTCCGAGTAACAGCCCCAAAATACCACGATGAAGTGATGACACCAATTTTTCTGTATTGGATACGGAGGGAGGCATATCGAATCAAAGTACTTTCTGGCTTAAGAGTTTTTCGGAGCTTCACTTATTCTCGCAGTGAGCGACTGATTCAGTGTCACCAATCAAAACAAACAGAGACCAATGCTGACTTCATCCTCTGTATCTTTCACGGCTATGCCTACCAACTCTGAAACAGATACTGCTGTGTCACTATTTTCGGCAAGAGCTTGCGGAGAACATCGATTAACAGAGACACTCGTGTTGGACTCGACTCGCATTGACGAGCTCGTTATGAATCGCGGTGGCAAGATCGTGCATCGTCTTTGCTTGTGCTTCGGTGGCAACTCCGAGCCGATAGTAGGTCTTTGTCCGGTTCTGGGTCCACAGTTCGGCGAGGCGCTCCCCACACGCTTCGTCGTAGAGTCCGACCTCGGCACCCCGCTGGTACAGTCGCCGGTGACTGCTGATTACTTCGGAGGCCTCCATTGCACCATCGTGAATCAGACGGAACTGAATCGTCCGTTCTATTGCGACGAACGACGACTCGATGACGGCGGGGCTTGAGGAAGGAGACGCCGCGCTACAGCGCTTCCTTGTACGCTTCCAACGCTTCCTCGATGTCTTCCTCGGTGTGAGCCGCCGAGACGAACTGCGATTCGAACTGGTTGGGCGTCAGGAACACGCCCTCCTCCTTCATCGCCGGCCAGAACAGCCGTTCCCAGCGCTCGGTCTCGGCCCGATCCACGTCGGCCCCGTTCTTCGGACAGGCGTCGTAGCTCGGACAGGACTCGCGCTGGCGACACCCCGATCCACAGTGGTTCTCGCCGCTCGCCCCGTCGCGGGTGAAGATCACCTTGAACATCGAGTCCGACCCGACGACGGTGTACTCGGGGGCGCGATTCGCGACGATGTCGGTCAGCCCCTCGCGCATTTGCGCTCCCAGATCGTTCACCTGCGCCCAGACGTCGTTCTCGGCGGCGTACCGGAGCGTCTCCAGGCCGGCGGCCATCGTCACCGGGTGACCCGAGAAGGTGCCCGACTGGAAGACCTCGCCCGCGGGCGTGAACTGCTCGATGATCTCGCTTCTCCCACCGATCGCACCGACCGGGAACCCGCCGCCGACGATCTTCCCGAACGTGGTCACGTCGGGTTCGATGCCGAACTTGCCCTGGGCGCACTGGGGACCGCCGACCCGGAAGCCGGTGATCACCTCGTCGAAAATCAGGAGGGAGCCGTAGTCGTCACAGAGGTCCCGCAGCGTGTCGTGGTACCCCTCGACGGGGTGGACGATGCCGTGGTTGCCGAGGATCGGCTCCGTCAGGACGGCCGCAATCTCGTCGCCGTGTTCTTCGAAGACGGCCTCGACGTATTCTTCGTCGTTGAACGGGACGGTGATCGTATGCTCGGCGAAGCTCTCGGGAATGCCGGGACTCGACGGGCTCGTGTGCGTCCCCTCGCCCTCGACGAGGGTGGATTCCTGCGCGCCGTGATAGGAGCCCTGCATGATGACGATCTTGTCCCGGCCGGTGTACCCGCGAGCGAGGCGAACGGCCGAGACGGTCGCCTCCGTCCCCGAATTGACGAACCGAACCATCTCGACGCTCGGGACGTGGCGGGCGACGAACTCCGCGAGTTCGACCTCGACCTCGGTGGGCGCGCCGTACATCGGCCCCTCGGCGGCGCGCTGCTGGATCGCTGACTGGACCTGTTCGGGCAGGTCGTGGCCGAGCAGGAGCGGCCCGTAACCCATCACGAAGTCCAGATAGCGGTTGCCGTCGGCGTCGATGACGTGGCCGCCGTCGCCCTTCTCGACGAAGAAGGGATACGGTTGAATCGCCCGCACGGAGGAGTTGACCCCGCCCGGGGCGACCGATAGCGCGCGATCGTACAGCTCGCGGGAGCGCTCGTGGTTCATGGCCGGTCGTTGCCGCCGGGGAGAAAAGTAGGTGTGGATTCTGTGGGACGTGGCGACCCTTGGGCCGTCGGTTCAGATCGAACCGTCTGTCTCGTCACTCACCGGCCGGCTGTCGTACTCCCAGATCAACTCGAAGTACCGGCCCAGCCCGGCGACAAAGGAGCCGTTCTCGGTGACGGCGGCCTGTCGCATCGACAGCGGAACGTCCTTCTCCTCGACCAGCATGATCGCCTCACCGGTCTCGTAGTCCATGCTCGGGTCGACAATCGTCCCGCGCCAGGGCAGGAGCTTCTCGCTGTAGCGCAACTCGACGTCCGGGAAGTCCGCCCGGAGGCGCTCGATCATGTCGGCCTGGACGGGGCGGTTCTCGGCCGAGAGATGCTCGGGATCGAGGAGTAAGACCCGGATCGGGACGCCGCGATCGTAAGCAGCTTCGAACGCCGGGCGGACCGACTCGAAGTACGCAAAGCTCTTCGTGATGACGTCGATCCCGTCGTCGGCCGCACCGTAGAGTCGTCGGGTCTCGGTCTCGCTCGCCTCGCCGACGTCGACGACGTGAAACAGGTCCTCAGTGGGGGTGACGTCCTCGCCCGCCCGCTCGTAGACGGGCCCGAACTCGGTGACGAACCGGTCGCGAAACGAGTCGATCTCGGCCCGGGCCGATTCGAAGGACTGTCGGCGGTTCTCGATCGCCCGCTCGAGGATCGTCTCGGGGTGTTTGGCCTCGTACTCCTTGGGTCGCCCCGGGATCACCTTGACGTAGCCGGCGTTCGACAGCGTCTCGAGCACGTCGTAGATCCGGGCGCGTGGGATCCCCGTCGCCTCGGCGAGGTTCGGCGCGGTCGTCCGGCCGAGCGTGAGCAACTGGGTCAGTGCCGTGGATTCGTACTCCCGCAGGTCCAGGGTCTCCCCGAGATCCTCGGCGGTGTCGTCGGTCATGGGTCGGCGTTCGCGCCGACGGACAAATAAGGGTCGGGACTCGCTATGGGCCCCGGACTGTCGGCTTTCCACGAGTCACCGTTGGACCACCGGGCGTCGTCGGAACGATACCCCGGGCGTTATTTCATACCCTGTGATGGAGGGGCCACGTGCAGAGACAGCGTCCCGATCCGCCTGATCAGGAGAGATTCCGCATTTTGGCCCCTACGAGTTCCTGCTTGTCAGTCACTTTTGAAGCACGACGGCAGCCGAGTTTGTCCAACAGGCGTGGCGACGTGATGCTGTCGTAATTGACAGTGATCGCGTCGTAGGTATCAATGTGGAAAGTTATCTACCAGAAATTATTTTAACCCGGTATGCAATTCCAGCAGATATGTCCTTAAATGGTGGATGGGGGCAACTATTCGCAATCGTCGCATCGCTTTTGATGGTCATCTCGATGCTACCGGCGGGAGTAGTGGCTGCCGACACGGCCGCACAGAACGCCGGGAATGCGCCGTCGGATGGAGAGACAGCGCTCGAGGAGCCGACCGACGGGCCGCCGGTGATATTGAAAGCCCAGGCCATGGAGCGAATCGAGAACTTCTCGGCCTCGTCGAACCAACTCGAGTCGGCTAAGGAACGGGCTCGCTCGCGACTGAACGATTCCTTTGCGTTTTACCAGGATCCGACACGGATCGGTGACCAGCACGCGTTCATTCGCGATGCAGAAGTGCTCCGAGCGCTGACTGACTTCGACGGGACGAATCAGAGCAAGCGACTCGACCAGATCGTCGAATTAGTGACGACAGCAGACAACCGCTCGGCTCGGCAAGTCATCCGCGATGCCGAGTATGCCTTCGCAGCGACTGAAACGGACCTCGGCCCAGGAAAGACCAACAGTGTCGAAGCGCACATCGACAATGCTCGGCGGCAACTCGCCCGCGCCGAGCGGATCCGCGATCGCGCTGGCGAGCAATCGGGCGCGCAGTCGATTCGGACGACCGCACGGGCCGTCCGGACGTACGGCCAGGCGGTCAACCAGGCCCACACTGTCTTGCGAATGATCGATGGCGAGGTCGGTCCGGAGGTGACGCTCACCCGGCGAGCGGATCCGATCCGCAATGGAAGCGAGCGGGCACAGTATACGTTGGTTGGGAATGTGACGAACCCGACCGGGCTGGACGCCGTGAACGTGACCGCGACGGTCAACGAAGACCGCACAGTCGACCTCCCACTTCGCCGTGGCTACGCCAACGGAACCTTCGCGAAAACGATCAACCTCTCCGAGCGTGTAAACACGATCGAAATCACTGCTGTCGAAAGTGACGACGGTCAGCAGTCGAACAACGGCAAGCAGAAGGGCAAGAAGAAGAGAAACAACGGCAACAGTGATGCGTCATCCGGGCAGAGCCAGGCGAGCAGGGTGGTGCTTCGCCTGGACGGTGATGGCCTCCCGGACACCTACGAAGCGAACGTAACGGGCACGGATCCGCTGGATCCCGATAGCGATGCACCGTCGACCGAGGTGAACGAGGCCAACAATGGCACGACCGACGGCAACGAGGACTTCGACGGAGATGGGTTGTCGACGATCCGAGAACGGGAACTCGGGACGGATCCACTCGAAGCTGATACAGACGGTGACGATCTACCTGATGGCTTCGAGGAGTTCGTGATCGGGACGGATCCACTCGACGCCGACACAGATGACGGTACACCTGACGGCGAGGAGGACCTCGACGGCGATGGCTTGACCAACGCCGAGGAATACGACGCTGAGACGTCGCCCCAGTATGCCGACATCGACGGTGACGGGCTGACTGATCCCCAGGAACTCGCCAACGGGACGGATCCGTGGCAGGCCGACACTGACGACGACGGCCTCGACGATGGCGTCGAACCGACCGACCCGTTCGAGACGGATCCGCTCGATCCGGACACCGACGACGACGGTATCGAAGACGGCAACGAGACGTATACGACGACGGCGGGCAACGAGAGTCTGGGCGTCGATGTCGAGTTGACTGGCGAGGGGAACGTGGCTGGTGGTGTGTCCGTCGGCGAGGAGACCGAGCGCTTCGCAGGGGGCGACCGCGTCGAGAACATGAGTGTCTCGGAGATCGTCGAGATCGAATCCACGGAGGACTTCGAATCGGCGAACGTCACCATCTCCTACGACGATTCGCTGCCGGCCGCAAGCAACGAGTCGGATCTGGCAGTCGTCACGTACGACCCCGAGAAACAACTCTACGTCCCGATCAACTCGACGATCGACGCCGAGAACAACACAGTGACGGCCGAAACAGAGCACTTCTCGACCTTTGCCGTCTTCTCGATTTCGAACTGGGCGACCGACGTCACCGCCGAGCGACCGTCGAACGGGACGGGCGGCGAGGAGACGATCCAGTCCGTGGACGTCCAGTTCATCATCGACTCCTCAGGATCGATGGGCTGGAACGATCCCCAGGAATTCCGTAAGCAAGCGGCCAAAGAGTTCGTCGGCGCACTCGTTCCAGGCGACCGGGCGGGCGTCGTTGACTTCGACGGCGACGCCCACGTTGCCCAACAGTTGACGACGGACTTCGGGGCGGTCAACGTCACGATCGAGAACCTCGACGCCGCCGGTGGAACGAACATTGGCGCGGGCGTCGCGCGGGCAAACCAGCACTTCGCGAGTGCGAGCAACAACACGCGAGCGAAGGTCGCGATCCTGTTGACCGACGGCCAGGGCTCGGGCGGCCGGGCTCAGGCACGGACGGCTGCCGACCGGAATATCACGATCCACACGATTGGGTTCGGCGGTGCCGACGGGAACAAACTCTCGGATATCGCATCGATCACCAATGGGACGTACAATTACGTCGACGACGCCTCGGACTTGCCGAACGTCTTCTCGCGGGTCGCCGAAGAGGTCGAGCCGAAAGACACCGACGGCGACGGACTGCCGGATGTCCTCGAAGAAAACGGACTGCCGATTGGTCACACTGGCTCGGATCTCCGCCGGCTTCCGACCAATGCGACCGACAAGCACACTGACGGCGACGAACTCGCGGACGGCGAAGAGGCCGAGGAGTACAGAGAATACCCGATCGACTTCGTCGTCAACGACCTCGAGCACGAGTACATCGTCTCGTACTTCGAGCTACGATCCAATCCGACGCTCGCCGATTCGGACGGTGATGGTCTCGAGGATCACGAGGAAGTCTCTCTGGACAACAACTCGGAGGCCGACGGCTGGAACATCTCGGTGATCAACGAGAGCGGCCAGCCCTACCGGTGGGCCGGCAGTGTCGAGGAGAATCCGGACGCTAATATCACCGTCACGTCCAATCCCATGCTGAAAGATACGGACGGCGACGGACTGACGGATGCCGAAGAGAAAGAAGAGACGCATACGGATCCACGGGATCCCGTGACGTATGGAATAGCGGGTGGTGTCGAGCGATTGATCGAGGACGGGTACGGCTCGTCCTCGGCGGCAAAGCACAACGTCGGGTTGCCCCTCGAGGAGGCGTACACGGACAAGACTGCGGATTTTGATTTCGTCACGAACGGGTCGATCCCCCTCGAATCGGATGATCGATTAGGGCCTCGGGAAGCCAGAGAGCGGTTGCTATTTATCGCTTTAGATGGGACGACGCGTTCGGATACGTTCTTCTCGAACGGCGATGAGATCGCCACCGGGACGGATCCGTGGGATCCCGACACCGACGACGATGGACTCACGGACGGCCAGGAAGCACGGTATCTGACCGAAGGCAATCGACAGACCCTTGCTCGAGACGAGTCGGTCGATACTGATCCATTGGATCCTGACACGGACGATGACGGCTACTGGGACGGCTGGATCGGCGTCTATGGGGTCAACTACTCGGATAACGTGATCCTGTATCGGGAGAACCTCCAAAACGGTGGTGGCGTCACTGGCGACGAAATCGTTCAACAACAGGTTGATTTCCACAACGCTTCAGCGGCCCCCTCGGCTCTCAGTACCGACATCAATGGCGACGGGACGCCGGACCATTCGAACGTTCACGTCGGCGAGTTGCAGTGGGGAACCGATCCGAACGACGGGTCAGCCGCCGAGACGCCCGACCCGACGGTCCGCATCGAAGTCGACTATCACGAGGATGTCCCGGAGTCAGTTCGATCCGAAGAGTGGCGAGAAGCAATCAGTGATAACTACGCGCTGTATGGCATAAATATCGATTTCGTCGAAGATCGCTATATGGATACTGTCACCAACGACGATTTAGAAGGGTACGATACGACGACAATCGGGCCAGTGAGTAGCCACACCTATTACGATCATTCGCCACCATGGAATAGGTCAAATATTTATCACCTGTCCGATGAGTTCCATCAAACTGATGCCGTTTACATGGCCGTTGGCCCCGATTCTACCGGTCCTCTCACCCGGTATGGCGGTGGCGTCCGCAGGCATTCAGGTAATCGCACGCATACCCATTGGCTGGCCGTCTTTACTGACGAGCACAATCCGAGCGATGTCCCCTCGCGGTTCTCGCTCAACCGGAGCGAACGCTTGCGCGTTCTCACCACGAAGACTGCCGTCCACGAGATCGGCCACCACCTTCGGACTGGCGAAGCCGACGACGACTGTTGCTGGACAGAAGTGTATAGTGGCGGAAGGAGAGATTCGACTACAGAGCAGGTCTACGATAGATTTGGTCAAGCAAAAGAGGAATGGAGTGTGATGAGTGGTGGACATTCAACATGGATATTCCTTCCGCCAACAAATACAACGTACACAGGATTCAGCATCGAGGAACTGTTCACAGTCTCTACAAATTCGACAAACCGATGAGGAAAACAATTGCAATAGTGATCCTACTGATCACAAGTGGTGTATTTTCCGGATGCAGTACCCTAGAAACCGCGAATACTACAACAACAGGTACCGAAGATGGACCCGTCGATGGGCATGTCCGATTTGGTGATATCGAAGCGTATTATGCGAACGAGTCCGGCTTCTACTACCGCGGGACAGTTCGCTTCAAAGCGCCGCCAAATCAGTCTCTCAAGCCCACTACCTTTCACGACGTCACGTTGTGCTTGTACGGTTTGAACGGAACGGTTCTCAATTCGACCATCGTCGGGGATTTCGAAACACCGACCGACCACGAAACAGTGTCTATTCGTTCACAATCTATTCCAAAATATATTGTCATCGACCATCCTCGATTCAGAACGTATGGCCAAATATACCAGAATGTTGGGGTTTGGCAGAACGAATCTCAGGTATACGCCTATACTGTGGGCCCACTAGAAGAACTCGATCCGCCGTTCCCCTATCCACGGCACAACGAGACTGGGAAATGCATGTGACACTCTGTCCAGATTATCGAGACGTGTCAACTCCCCTATATTGAAGATGCCTGCCAGGGTGTTCATGTATATTTTGACAGTGATGGTCCATGAATGGCTGGTCGGCGTTCACGGTGTCGGGTATTCGGACAACGTGATCCTCTATCGGGAGCACTTACAGTCGGGCAACGGCACTAGCGGTGCTGACGAACGCGTCGACGAGCAGGTTGGTATTCACGAGGTGGATGACGACGATCCGGGTGCACAGCTGACCGACAACGGGCCGAAGTATCACTCGAACGTCCACGTCGGCGAATTGCACTGGGATACGGATCCGACTAGCGAGGCATCAACCCCCGAAGCACAGACCCAATTGACGGTCGAAGTCGATTACGTCCGAAACGAGAGTTGGCCCGCGAACGGCTCGCCGTTCGAGATTAACAACACGAACAACGTGGCGCTCATCGAAGCGATCGAACGGAACTACGCTCTGTATGGGGTTGATCTGGAGTTCGTCGAAAGCGACGAACTCACCCGAGAGGACATCACGTTCCAGTATCCAGGATATCTACCTGATCCGGGCACACGGATTTATGACCCCGAGGATATTCCCATGAACCAAACCGATCCCAGCCAACTCAACAGATGGGAACTCGGGAAGATCGAAGATGAGTACCACAACGATACGGACGCGTTGCACATGCTCTGGGGAACGTCACTGGGCGATCAACCGGACGAGCCCAGTTCGGAAATCGATGAACGAACGTCTCTCAGTGGTGCCACCGGCATGGCGATGCACGTCGGTTCGCCGGACGGCCCCCTCGTCAACCAGTTGCCTTACGAGACCGGCTTCGGGATCATGATCGCACGAGATGACTTCTCCAAGAATGACTTCCACGGACTCCAATCCGTTGGAATGCACGAACTGGGCCACGCGTTTTCGATCGGCTGGGCGGACGATGCGCCGATCCCCACGATCGGAGGACTGGTCGGCGAGCACGCCTACGAAGTCTACAGTGGGAACATCGGCATGCCAAATCGGGCAGGCGGTATCGATCCGACGCCCGAGAACGTTTCGTTGCCGAACTCGTCAGTTGCGTCACCCACGTATCCATGGTGGAGTCTGATGAAATTCGGCCCGGCATTCGATACCACTGGTGTGAGACATCCAGGCGAGATCCCAGTATTACATTTCAGCCTAGAAGAATTGAGTACGGTTGACTTCGAAGCGATCCCTTCAAAAGAAGATTGATATGTTACGTCGTGAAGTACTCACGTGGTTCATTATACCAGTGACCTTTACTGCGGGTTGTGTTACTAATAGAGACGATGAAACGCCGGAGAAAGAATGGAGACTCAGTATTTTACCGGAGGACATGAGTCGAACTAGTGACGGTTTTAGGACAACTATTCGAGTCGTAAGCGAGATTGGATGGGATATAACATTTCATGATTTAGAAATAGTAGTGTACGACGAAAATGGGGACTTGCTGCAGTCTTCCTCGATAGGGAGTCTTTCTGGAACGATAGATGTAACTCTCGAAACGGAACAATTCCCATATATCATTACAGCAAGGGCTCGAGAGTCTCCATGTGACGAGAACGTACATATCGGTCTGACCTATTGGAATGGGACAAGTGAGCAGCGCGGAGAGGGATCCGTCGAGTTCGAACGCGTCTGGGAAGGGCGGCCCCGTCGCTGTGATGAGGAACTGCCGCCAGAACAGCTACTACCAGACGACGCCACGACAAAATTAGACAATGGTACTGAGTGAAACGCAACGAGGGATGCACGAACTCGGTCACGCGGTCTCGATCGGCTGGGCGGACGACGCGCCGATCCCCACGATCGGAGGACTGGTCGGCGAACACGCCTACGAAGTCTACAGTGGGAACCTGGGCCACCCGGAGTGGGCCGGCGGTATCGATCCCACGCCCGAGAACGTCTCGTTGCCGAATCCAACCCCAACCCCCACGTATCCCTGGTGGAGTGTGATGAAGCGAGGAGAAGCGTTCGACAGCGGGAGAATTGGCCATCCGGACCAATTCCCACTATTACACTTTAGCATTGAGGAATTGAGTACAGTTGACTTCGAAGAGATTCCCTCACGTAACTCATAATATGAGACGCAGACGGGTAATCGGTGGTCTGTTTTGCATATCTCTCCCGATGGCGGGCTGTGTATTGCCATCGAATACGCAGACGCCAGCAAAACAGTGGAATCTCATGATATGGCCCAATGTTTTTGCTGACGATTCAGCGTGGGAAGTAGAACTCACTCTCCAGAACGACTCTTTCGAATCTGCGTTCCACGATGTCGAAATACTCCTCTTTGGGAAGTCGGGAGAACAATTAATTAGTCAGCAAGTCGGGACCGTGGACAGTGAGAAAACTGTCGCACTCAGCACTGAAGCGTTCCCATATTTGATCACAGCGAAAGCAAAGGAATCCCCCTGTAATGAACACGTAAATATCGGATTAGTCTACTGGGAAGGGGATCGTTCTCAGATGGGTGATCAATTTGACGATC
Organism: Halorhabdus tiamatea SARL4B; assembly: GCF_000470655.1. Lineage (NCBI taxonomy): Archaea > Methanobacteriati > Methanobacteriota > Halobacteria > Halobacteriales > Haloarculaceae > Halorhabdus > Halorhabdus tiamatea. The sequence continues at coordinate 1,687,653 of NC_021921.1, read as the reverse complement.
CCAGAGATGTCTGGGTATTTGACGGACGAAAATGTGATCAAGAGCTGCCCCCAAAAGAATTTCTCCCAGCTGAGAATGATGCGCGGTAGGTGCAAGTGTGTTGAGCATGTACAACATATTGCTCTCTGTCGGCTGGAACGACGACACGAAGATTCCCGATTGGGCGATCTCGTCGGTCAGAAAGCGTATGAAGTCTACAGTGGGAACATGGGCCACCCAGAGTGGGCCGGCAGTATCGATCCCACGCCCGAGAACGTCTCATTGCCCAAGCGAGGGATTACTGCTTCTGCCTATCCGTGGTGGAGTATCATGAAACGTGGAACGGCGTTCGATACGACCGATATCGGTCATCCTGGCTCGATTCCACTCCTACACTTTAGTATCGAGGAACTGAGTACAGTTGACCTCAAGGGAGTCCCATCCCGCGAGTCTTAATATGAATCGTCGTTACTACCTCCAGTGGTTGTCCGGTCTGTTAGTTGCCGGAGGCGGTTGTCTCAGCAATGGAGATGTTGAGACCCCTGGAAAAGAATGGGAGCTGAGCATCCATCCATTTGTCAAGAAATCAAACTCCGAATGGGAAGTAGAGCTTTCCATAAAAAACGGTTTCTGGGGCGCGACATTCCACAATATTGAGATGATCTTATACGATCACCGAGGGGAACTGATCCGGTCTCACAGTATAGGAAACATCACTGGAGGAGGTACAAGATCCACCGTTCTTCACACAGATGCGTTCCCATTTGTAATCACAGCTACAGCCGACGAATCTGTCTGCGATAAAAACGTGAGTATCGCCTTGCTCTATTGGACCGGGACCAAAGATCAACGAGCGAAGGAAAACGATGACTTCAGTCGGGTTTGGGACGGGAGGCCTCGCCGATGCGATGAGAATCTCCCGCCAGCAGAGTTCCTCCCAAATGGATTAGGGCCGACGGAGACCGCTCCGAATGCAACAACAACGGATTGAAAATGTTGGAATTGAGTCATACGCTTTCGATCGGCTGGGCGGACGACGCGCCGATCCCAACTATCGGAGGACTAGTCGGCGAGCACGCCTACGAAGTCTACAGGGGGGAGTGAAGATCCAGATAATGCTGACGGAATTGACGAAACACCGGAGAATGTTACAATCAGTCCACCGGCCTCTACACCGCGACGGAGTATCATGAAAGCGGGGGCCGCAACGGACTTGCGTTCTAGACGGACTCTAATCACTAGATTCGCATTCAGCATTTGAGGAGCTAATGACGATCCACCTTGACCAGATTCCCAGTGTGGATCAGCGATGAATTGACGAACAGTACTGTTGTCGATACTGTCGGCTGTACCTCCCTGACGGAATTCCCAACCCCGAGGTAGCGAATGTCGCCACGAACGCACACCCGTCCGTCTCAGAAGTCAGACAGCGTCGCCTGAAGGCCGGCCACCATCTCTGACTTCCGGCGCAGTGCCGTCAGCGACACGGGTAGTTGCTCGGTCACGCTCGTCACGGCGTCGCGGAAACTTCCGGCCTCGCCGTATCGGCCCGAAAGCGTGTCGGGGAGGCCCTCCGGATCCTCGAAAGCATTGCGGACGCCCTCACGGACCTGCCAGACGCCGACCGGGGCCCAGTAGTCGTCGGTCACCTCCCGAAGGACGAGACACTTGGCCTGTCGATCGATGTCGACGAGGTGCTCAAGGACGCCGAGTCGCGAGGCGTAGTACGCCCCGGCGGTTTCCTCGACGTAACTCGATCGCCCCCCGTAGCCCTCGTGGGCGCTGGCGAGGTAGTGGGTCTCGCCGAGGGGGTTCCAGACGCTCTCGGGGGCTTTCATCTCGACGAGTTCGAACTCCCAGTCGCCCGGCGTGAGGATGATCCAGTAGCGATTGCCCATGTATTCGTTGTACCAGACCTGGGTCTCGTCGATGGTGTTCGCGTTGCGGATCCCCCCGTGGAGATACTGCCCGACCGTGTCGTCGACGGCGGTGATCGACCACCGCGTCGGGACGAGTCGCCGGTTTCGGCCCTGTCCGAGCGCGCCCGCCGAGAGGATGGTGTTGACATCGTAGACGTCGAAGCCCTTCCGGTAGAGGTAGGTCATCGCGCCCTCCGCGCGCCAGTCGTCGTCCTCGAGGGTCTTCTCGACCGGGCGTGGCACGTGAGGATTCTCGGCGAGCGTGGCTTCGGTCGCCCGCGCCCGCGGGCCCGTGGGCGTGGAGATGTCGTCAGTGGTCAGGTCGAAATCGGGCGTTCCGTCCAGCCCGATCTCGACATCGACGGGCCGGTCGGCGATCGCGACCTCGCGCTGGGTGCCGACGAACCCATCCCAGACGTCGTTGACGTCCACCTTCGCCGAGCGCTGGGAGTTCAGCAGGCCCGTCCGGCGCTGGAGGACGTCCTCGATCCCCAGGCCGTTGGCGTACCACTGGCCGCTGGTCGCAAAGTCGGTGGGGTCCTGCTCGTCGGCGACCGGCGAGAGCACGCCGGAGGAGACGTTCGGGTAGCCCGAGCGCCCGACGAAGATCTCGGGCGCGGTCGAGCCAAAGAGCGCGTCGCCCTGGAGGGTCTCCTCGAGCTGTCGCTCGACGTCTTCGAGGTGATCGGTGATCGCATAGGACTTCTCCTCGGCGAGGCGGCGCTTCTCGGCGGCCTCGTCGCGCTCGAAGCCTTCGATATAGTCGTCGAGCCGCATCTATCGGAACTATGACGACGAGAAGTATGAATCTACGGAACGACGGACTGCACGAGCGACGTGCCGCGCTGGTCAGCGACAGCTGCGGCGGTGGTTCGCTCGCTTCGGGTCCACCGCTTCTCGCGAGTCGGAGGTCCATACACTCGGATCGAGTCCCAGAGTATTCACGACCACGACGGATCCGCCGGAGGGCCGTCACGTCGGGGACCTTTGGTCAGTGGGCCGTCGCGGTCAACGGGAAAGCAAGGAGGACCGGCGCTGTCAGAGGCACCGAATCCTTGGTGGGCCGGTGTTCACCGGGAACCTCGCAATAGCACGTACCGGGCGGTAGTACTTATTACCCGATCCAGACCTTCCGGGACGGCAGGTCGGGAAAAGAGTTAAATACCGTTCAGGCAAGCAACTGCGGGCCGAACAACATCAACATGAGGCTTCCGAACATCACGAGTCCGACCGAGACAGTCACGGTGCGGACAGCCCAGCGCTTGTTGATCGGTGTTCGAGACACGATTGCTTCCGTTCCCGTCCGGAGCAAGTGGCCGCCGTCCAGCGGAAACAGCGGGATCAGGTTGAACACGGCGAGATTGAGGTTGATCCAGGCAGTCCAGAACAGCAGGTTCGCCGCGACGAACACCCCGCCGCCGAGGCCGCCGAGCGGCCCCTGGATGGTATAGAAGTCAGCGATCGGCCCGAGGAAGCCGGCGAAGTTGAACGCGATGTTGGGGTTGACCACGCTCGCGAAGGGTAGCGTCACGATCCAGAGGATCTGCTGGGCGAGCGAGCTGTCCAGGCCGACGTCGCCGCCGAGGATGCCGAGGTAGGTCTCGGCGGGGTACGATTGGATGCCGAAGTCGTTGACGTCGAGGCCGCTGATCCCGGGCTGAATGCCGACGACGCCGAGAAACCCGGTGTCGTCACGTGGGTTCTCCCCGAGCGTGACCGTGTACGTTCGGCGTTCGCCGTCGACGTACGCGACGAGGTCGACCTCGTCGCCGGGTGCAGTCCCGTCGAGCGCTTCGGTGAGTTGACTCTGCCCGACGATCCGCTCCCCATCGAAGTGAGTGATGACGACTGATTCGCCCGCCGGGCCGCCGTCCTCGGCGAAGGGGCCGTCCTCGGCGACGCGGCTGACGTACGCGCCGATCGGCCCGGTCGTCCGGTTTCCATCGGCCGTTTCGAGTGTCGCAACCGACCGGTTCTCGACGACCTCTTCCAGCCCGCTGACGGTGTGGACACTCGTCCCGTTGACGCTCGTGATCGTGTCGCCCTCATCGACGGCAAGCGGCCCCTCGAGGAGGGCCACGGTGACGAACACCGACCGCTGAATATATTTGGTCTCGCCGCCGTGGAGGGACATCGCGACCGTCCGGCTCTCGGTGTTCCCGAGTGCGTCGGTCAGCGTCGACTGGTTGGTCACTTCGGTCCCATTGATCCCCGTGATCACGTCACCCTCCCCGAGGGACGCGTCGGCGGCCGGCGATCCCGGGAATGTGCCGCCGACGGCGACGCCCCCGACGGCCTGGATCGAGCCCGCGACCGGGCCAAAGAGCAGGAGAAAGGCGAGCGCCGTGACGACGAAGTTGTTGGTCACCCCGGCTGCGAACATTCGGGTCTGGGCGCCGCGGTCGGCTTCGGCCCGACTCTCCTCGTCGGGTTCGACGAACGCGCCCAGCGGGATGATCGTCAGGAGGGCAACGCCCATCGAGTCGATGTCGATGTTTTCGACCCGACAGAGCAAGCCGTGGCCCCCTTCGTGAACCACCATGCCGACGAGCAACCCGAAGATGATCTCCGGCGCGGCCGCGGGCGGGAGGAAGTCGTTGAGGCCCGGGATGACCAGGGCGTTTTTCGGCTCCTGGATCGGGTTCGCACCCGGTTGCTGGAGGCTCATGAATCCCGAAAACAGGACTGTCAGGAACATCCCGACCAGGACGAACAACGCGAATCCGACCCCCACGTTCGCGAAAGCTCGCCAGAACCGCTTGGGACCGGCGAGCCAGTCGAGAAACGCCCGGCCACGCTTGGTATGGATCGTGGTGATCGGCCCCGAGACGTGGAGAAAGGATGGCAGAAAGCCGCGACGCTGCAAGGCCATCGCTCCCAGGGAGTACGCAAGAACGCCCGCGAGGACCAGCGTGAGCGTATCGACCATTACGTGTGGGGATGCCCTCTCCCGCAAAGAGGATTGCGTTACGAATTCACATTCCACAACCCGGCGGCGACGACACGAACCTGACCCGTGTGACGATACGTCTAACCGACCGTTATCGGTCGCGTCGCAGCCGATCCACGACGAACGCCTGATCGAGTTTCGCCAGGAACGGCCCGAGCTTGGGTCCTTCCTCGAGCCCGAACAGCAATCGATAGCCAGCCGCGAAAAACTCACTCACTTCGAGGTCGTATTCGTCGGCGAGTTCGTAGATCTTTGCCTGGATCGCCTCGCCGTCGTTGCCGGCTGCGACGAACTCCGCGAGGTCGTCGAGGGCGGCCCCCGTTCCGGTGTCGAAGTCCACGTCCGGCAACTCCTCGCGTTTGAGGTCGTAGTTGAACGCGTTGTCCGTCCGTCGCGCCCACGCGCGGGCGCGATCGACCCGCCCGAGCGCCTCCTCGACCGCCCACTCCGGGGCGTCATCGGGGATGTGGCCCTCGCGGCGGGCGATCTCCTCGCGGAGATCGGGGTCGTCGGTCATCCCGAGCACTGCGGCGAACGTGTAGGGGATGCGAATCCGCTCCTCGCGCGGTTCGTCGACCGCGATCGGGTAGACGCGCTCGGCGCGTTCGCGCTCTTGCTCGTCGGCGTCTTCCCTGCCGAAGTAGACGGCTTCGAGCCGGTCGAACTCCTCGACGAGCTGGTCGAGGTGGGCGATGGAGAAGTCCCGCTGTTTGCGCGGGTCCTTGGTGAAGAAATACCTGAGCACGGCCGGATCAACGAGCTCCAGCACTTCGGCGGCGGTGACGATGTTGCCCGACGACGAGGACAGCGCCTCGCCGTCGAGGGTGAACCACTCGTAGACCATCGGCACCGGGGGCTCGACCTCGAAGACGTTTCGGGCGACGTCGACGCCGGAGGGCCAGGATCCTTCGGCGTGGTCCTTGCCGAAGGGCTCGAAGTCCACGCCCAGAACCGCCCACTGTGCCGGCCACTCGAAGCGCCAGGGAAGCTTCCCTTCGCGGAGGCTCACCTCGCCCTCGTGGCCACACCCTTCGATGGTCTCCTCGCCCACATTGACGTCCCGACACTCGTAGGTAACGGTGCCGTCGGCCGGATCGACGTCGGTGATCCCGTCGGTCAGGATGCCACAGGACGCACATTCGACCTGGAAGGGGACGTAGTCGTCGTCGACGCTCGCCTGGTACTCGCCGAGAACCTCGCGTGCGCGCTCCTGGTTTGCCAGCACGTGGCGCGTCAGGTCCTCGAAGTCGCCCTCGGCGTAGCGCTCGGTGTTCGAGACGACCTCGATCGGGACGTCGAGTAGCTCCGCACTTTCCGCCAGCAGGGTCGTGAAGTGCGCGCCATACGAGTCACAGCATCCGAAGGGATCGGGAACCGACGTGTATGGCTTGCCCAGGTTCCGGCCGAGCGCTCCGGCGTCGACCTCACCAAGCCCGACGACGTTCCACTCCAGATCGGCGAGCCGTCGGGGGATCTTCCGGAGGCGGTCCGTGTCGTCGCTGGTGAACACCTGCCGGACCTCGTGGCCGCGCTCGCGAAGCACTTCGGCGACGACGTACCCACGGACGATCTCGTTCAGATGACCGATGTGGGGCACGCCAGAGGGCGAGACGCCGCCCTTGATCACGATCGGGTCGTCGGGGTCGCGCGCCTCGATCGCGTCGGCGACGGCGTCGGCCCAGAACGTCGCCGTTCCGTCCTCGATCGTGGCGTATGGATTGTCGTCGGTCATCTCCGGGTCACCGCTACGTTCGGGGTGTATATGATGTATCTCATCGTATACGCCTCACGCCTGCCCGTTCGGGACGATCTCGGTCCCGTCGTGGACGTCGTCTTCGACCGCATCGCGGACTCGCTGTGGATCGCTGCCGTCGAGGACGATCGCCCGGATGCCCGAGCGTTCGATGAGTTTCGCCGCGAGCAGGTCGACCGGCGCGTTGGACCCGGCGTTCATCTCGATGCCGGCGATCACGTCGACGAGTTCGCCCACGGAGAGCGTCTCGAATTTGCTCGCGTCGGCGTCGACGTCTGGGTCGGCGTCGAAGACGCCCGGGACGCTCGTGGCGTACACCAGCAGGTCCGCGTTGACGTACTCGGCGAAGGCGGCGCTGACGGCGTCGGTCGTCTGGCCGGCGACGGTCCCGCCCAGGACTGGGACATCGCCGCGTCTGAGTGCTTCTCGGCCTTCCTCGTAGGTTTCCGAGGGCTCGGGCGCGGCGAGTTCGCCGAGCGCTGCGATCAGGAGTCGGGCGTTCAACCGCGTCACCGCGATCCCCATGTGGTCGAGTTCCATCTCGTTGGCGTCGAGTGCCCGGGCTGCCTCGATGTACTCCCGGGCGACGGTTCCACCACCGGTGACGACGCCGACCTCGTGGCCGGCTGCCTCGAGGTCCGCAAGTGCGTCGGCGTAGCCAGCGACGCGATCCGCGTCCAGATCCGGCGCGAGCACGCTTCCGCCGATAGAGACGACGACTTTCATTGGGTCGGCGTAACCCCGATTGGCTCTTAAGGGTTGTCAAGCGCGTTCCGTGCGTCTCGTCGCGCGACCGACGATCGGCCGCGTCTGACGCACTCACTCCGGTCTGGGACGGCGACTCGCGGCTGTCTCGCCGGTTATTATATTCTTTTTCTGAACTCAGAAATAATCTCTAAGATCTATTTATAAAATATTTCAGCCCCTCTCAAAACGTCGTGAAATATCGGATTTAACTCCCAAAACGGCTGAAACGGCACGAAGTGACTCGAATGTTCGCTCCCTTATATGCCCCTCCAGGGGATAGAGATGAGCGAAGTGGTTCACATGAGCACCAAAGCAACGCCCTCCCCGGAACGCGAGGAGTCGACTGCCAGCAAGGAACAGCGGCTACGCGCGTTCTTGAAGCGCAAAGCCGACGACGGTGAGATGTACTTCAAGAGCAAGTTCATCGCCGACGAGGTCGGCCTCTCGCCGAAGGAGATCGGCGCGATCATGGTCAAACTCAGCGATTCGGCCCCCGATCTCGACGTCGAGAAGTGGTCGTATACGAGCGCGACCACCTGGCGCGTCGAGCCCGCCTGACGCGGAGATCGCTTCACACCCGCGATCACCTGGTCCCCTGCCCGCGGGCGTCGGTGTTTTACGTCGCCAACCCTTCAGAGACGCGTAGATGTCACCCGAGGAGCTGTCGAGCGATCCTCCCGGCGTCGGAGCGCTTTCGTCGGTCTTTCACGTCTATCGCGTCGAACGCGACGGTGAAGAGATCCAATTCGTCGGCGAGCCACTGATCCCGCCGGGCACCCTCTCGAAGGAGGTCACGCCCCTGTTCGCCCAGCGAGGGTACGACGTCGAGGTAACGCGGCGTCACGGCGACGGCGGCCCCGCGCCCTACGCACTGGTCGCCCAACCGGAGTCGGTCGGAATCGACGGAATCCCGTGGGGCAACCTCGTGATGTTCGTCCTCACGGTCGCCACGACGCTATACGCGGGCACGTGGTGGTATCACATCGACCTCGCCGGCGATCCCCTGAACCTCCTCGAAGCCTGGCCGTTCACCGCCGCCGTGCTCGGCGTCCTCGCCACGCACGAACTCGGTCACTACGTGTTGAGTCGCTACCACGGTGTCGACGCGAGCCTTCCGTACTTCATCCCCGTTCCACCGCCGATCGGGACGATGGGTGCGATCATCCGGATGCGTGGGCAGATCCCGTCCCGAAAAGCCCTCTTCGACATCGGTGTCGCCGGCCCGTTGGCCGGCCTCGCCGCGACGATCGTCGTGACGGTGGTCGGACTCCATCTCGATCCCATTTCGGTCCCAGCCGCGGCCGCCCAACCGGCAGAGGGGGCCGCGTCGATCCAGTTCAACGACCCGCCCCTGCTCACGCTGCTCGCCGAGCTGGTCGGCCAACCGCTCACGTACGACGACCCGACGAAAGCCGTCAACCCGGTCGTCTTCGGCGGATGGGTCGGCATGTTCGTGACCTTCCTCAACCTGATCCCGGTCGGCCAACTCGACGGCGGGCACATCCTCCGGGCCGCGCTTGGGCGACGCCAGGAGACGGTCGCCGCGGCGGTCCCCGGCGTCCTCTTCGCGATGGCGGGCGGGCTGTACTTCCTGACGGAGTACACCCAGTCGACGATCCTCTGGGGGATCTGGGGCGTGATCGCGCTGGTGATGGTCCGGGCCGGCTCGGCGACACCGCTCCGGGAAGGCTCGATCGGCAACAAGCGTCTCGCGCTCGCCGGGCTCACCTTCCTGGCCGGTGCGCTGTGTTTCATGCCGGTCCCGATCGAGATCGTGATGGCGTGAGTGGCCGATTGCGTGGGGCTCTCCCCGATCCTGGCTCGAACGCGATACGCTTTTTCCTCGGCATGCGGTAGATTCTCCCGATACCCGTGGTCTCTCTCCCCGAACCGCTCGCCGGGTTCCGCCGGTGGCTCCCCAGCGAGTTCTCGACGGCGAGCGTCCTCAAACGCGAACTCAAGGCCCGGCTCGTCAGGCCGTTCGTCCGCCAGGACTACGAGCCGATCTCCTTCGCCGATCGCGATTGGGACACGCTCGTCGTCCTCGACGCCTGCCGGTACGACGTCTTCGAAGCGAACAACCCCTTTCCCGTGGCGGCCGAGCGCGTCAACTCGAACGCGAGTCACACCAGCGACTTTCTCTCGAAGAACTTCGCCGGCGATCACCCCGACACCGTCTACGTGACCGCGAGCCCGCAGGTGGCCAACCACGGCGGCGACTTCGCCCACGTCGAACACGTCTGGACGGACGGCTGGGACGACGCCACTGACACGGTCCTGCCCGAGACGGTGACCGACCGCGCACTCGCGATCGCCGAGGCCTATCCCGAGAAACGACTCGTCGTCCACTACATGCAACCCCACTACCCCTTCATCGGCTCGACGGGCGAAGATCTCGCCGCGCAGGGCTCGTTCCTCGACGGCCGCGAAGACCGGGCCTACCCCTCCGCCTGGGAGCGTCTCGACGCCGGCGTGGCCGACGAAGCACAGGTCTGGGACGCCTACGAGGAGAATCTTCAGGTCGCCCTCCCCGAAGTACAGCGTCTCGTCGGCGAACTCACGGGCAAGACCGTCGTCACCAGCGACCACGGCAACCTCTTCGGCGAGCGCGTCTCGGCGCTGCCGATCGACATCTACGGACACCCGCCCGGGATCGCCGACGAAGAACTCACTGCCGTCCCCTGGGTCGAACTCCCCTTCGAGGAGCGCCGTGAGATTCACGGCGGCGAGACGCGAACAGCGACTACAGACGACGGCGACGTCGAAGAGCGCTTGGAGTCGCTGGGCTACGTCTGAGTGCGATACCCTGGGTCGTTTCTCAGGCCGACTCGCCGTGAGTAAATCCTCGATCCGCGAGTGGCTCCCCGTCGAGCGTGATTTCGCCGTCGGCCGTTACTCGACCGATCGATGTGAGTCGTGTCGGCGAGGCTTCGCGCGCGGCGTCGAGGTTTTCGGGTGGGATCGTACACACGAGTTCGAAGTCCTCACCGAAGGAGACAGCCACTTCCTGGCGTTCCTCGGGAGCGGTGACCTCTTCGAGCGCCTCGTCGATCGGCAGCGGCGACTCGACGGCAAAGCCCACGTCGCTCGCTTCGGCGAGCTGGTGGAGCGACCGCGCGAGCCCGTCGCTCGAATCCATCATCGCGCTCGCGTACGGGGCGAGTGCGCGCCCGGCACCGACCCGCGGCTCGAACCGGAAGAGGTCGTTTGCCCGTTCGTACTCGCCGGTCTCGAACAGCCCGAGCGCGGCCGCACTCCGGCCGAGTGTTCCGGTCACGCAGACGATATCTCCGGGGGATGCACCCGAGCGCAGCACGGGATCGTCCGTCCGACCGACTGCGGCGGTCGCGACAGTGAACTCCTCGTGTTCGTCTAAGTCGCCGCCGACGTAGGCCCCGTCGACCGCCGCACAGACGTCGCGCGCGCCGTCGACGAACGCCGTGATCTCCGCGCCGTCGAACGTCGGCGCGCCGTAGACCGCGACCGCCGCCGTCGGCTCTGCCCCCATCGCGGCGACGTCCGACAGCGACGCCCCGACGGCGCGCCACCCGGCCGTGTATCGGGTCGTGCCGACGGGGAAGTCAGTCGACTCGTGGAGCATGTCGATCGTGACGACCAATCCGTCGACGATCGCCGCGTCGTCGCCCGCGGGTTCGAGCCGGTCGGCGATGAGTCCCAGTGCGCTCCGCTCGTCCATAGGTCGGGTTCGCTCCCGGCCGTAATACGCCCGGCGATCGGCTGGGACGGGTGGGTCGCTGGCACGTCCGGTCGAAGTGGTCCTGACCCGGTTCCGGTGGGTTCAAAGCGACCCCTCTCGTGAGTCCCAGGCATGGACGGCGATCGAAAGACGACCGTCGCCGGGTTCGCCGGCGCGCTCGTCGTGCTCGGGTTGCTGTTCTGGGTCGTCGGTATCGACGCCCTGCTCGGCCACCTCTCGCGTGCTCGGCTGCCGATCGTCCTCGCCGTGGTGACGATGACGTTCGTCTGGCTGTCCTGTTGGGGGATGTCCCTGCACACGGTTCTGGGTGCCCTCGACTCGCCGGTCCCCGCCCACACGGCGATCCTGGTGTTCTCTTCGGCAGTCTTTTCGAACGCCATCACGCCGTTCGGCCAGGCCGGCGGTGAGCCTGTCGCGGCGTTGCTCGTCTCGGAGGCTGCCGACAGCGAGTACGAGACCGGTCTCGCCGCGATCGCGAGCGTCGATACGCTCCACTTCGTGCCCTCGATCGGACTCGCGACGATCGGGCTGGGGACTTTCGCCGTCGAGTCGGTCAACCTGGATCAGAATCTCTATTTTGCGGCGGCTGCCGTCGGGCTGCTTGCGGCAGCGTTTCTGGGTGCGGCACTGCTCGGGTGGCGCTATCGCTACGAGATCGAACGCGTGGTCGTCGGCCTCCTGACGCCGGTGATCCGTCGCGTCAGTTTCGTGCTTCCCCGCATCGAGCCGCCGGACAGCAACGTCATCGAAGACCGCATCGAGGGCTTTTTCACGGCGATCGACCGGGTCGCGGGGAGTCGTCGAACGCTGTTGGTCGCCTCGCTGTACTCGACGGCGGGGTGGTTGTCGCTGTCGACGGCGCTGTGGCTGTCGCTTTTCTCGCTCGGTCACGTCGTCCCGTTCGTCGCGACGCTCGTCGTGGTCCCGGTCGCCTCGATCGCGGCGATTACGCCCCTGCCTGGCGGGCTCGGCGGGATCGAGGCCGCCTTCATCGCGCTGGTCGTCTCGACGACGGGGCTCTCGGCGTCGGTCGCCGGCGCTGGCGTCGTCATCTACCGACTCTCGACGTACTGGCTCACCCTCCTCATCGGGGGCAGTACGGCAGCCATTCTGGGTGAACGCTATCGGTCCTCGTGACCGCTGCACGTCCGAGTGCGCATGTGAACGCGGCCCAGACGCCCTTCCGGACAACGATGCGCTTAAATGACGTCACGGGGAAGGATACGTCAATGACGACGCTCTACGACGTTCCGGCCGAGGACCTCATCGAGGCCGTGGCCGAGCAACTCGCGGAGGACAGTGCGATCGAAGCGCCGGAGTGGCTCACTTTCACCACGACCGGAACCGGACGCGAACTCGCCCCCGAACAGGCGGACTTCTGGGAGACTCGCGCCGCGAGTCTCCTCCGGAAGGTCGCCGTCGACAGCCCGGTCGGCGTCGGGGCGCTCGCGACCGCCTACGGCGGGACCAAGCAGGGGACCAACCGCTATCAGGTCCGCCCGAAACACCAGTCCGACGGGAGCCGCAACATCATCCGGACGGCGCTCCAGCAACTCGAGGAGGCCGGCTACGTCTCGACCGCCGAGGGCGAGGGCCGACGCATCACCGCCGAGGGCCAGGCCTTGCTCGACTCGACGGCCGAGGACGTCCTCGAAGACCTCGACCGACCGGAACTCGAACGCTACGCGTAAGTCGGCACTGCCGGTGTGGTGACCACGCAAGCCGCCGAGTAGCGAAATCGTTTTCCCCCCGACTCGACAACAACCCACAACCATGAGTGGCGAGCCATCCGACGACGAACTCGAACAGCTCCGCGAGAAGAAAATGGAGCAGCTCCGCGAGCAAGCCGGCGAAGAGGGAGGCGGTAACCCCCGCGAGGCCGCCCAGCAGCGTGCCGACGCCCAGAAGAAGGCCGTCCTCCGTCAGCACCTGACCGACGACGCTCGCAAGCGACTCAACACGCTCAAGATGTCGAAACCGGACGTCGCCGAGCAGGTCGAGAGTCAACTCGTCGCCATCGCCCAGAGTGGGCGGATCCAGGGAAAGATCGACGACGAGAAGATGGAAGAACTCCTCCGGGAGCTGACGCCCGACTCCAAGAGCTTCAACATCAAACGCCGGTAGATGGAACTCGGCCTCTCGTTCAGCGGCGGGAAGGACTCCGCGCTCGCGGCGTTGCTCGCCGACCCCTTCTTTGATGTCACGCTCGTGACGGCCACGTTCGGCGTGACCGACGCCGCCGAGAACGCCCGCGCGGCCGCTGAGAGAATCGGATTCGCTCACGAGACGATCGAACTCGACCGCGCCGTCGTCGAGACCGCGGTCGAGCGGATGGTCCACGATGGCTATCCTCGAAACGGTATCCAGGAAGTCCACGAGGCCACGCTGGAGGCGGTCGCCGAGGCCGGGTTCGACGCCGTCGGCGACGGGACCCGGCGGGACGACCGCGCGCCGACGGTGTCGCGATCCGTTGCCCAGAGTCTCGAAGATCGCCACGGCGTCCAGTACGTCGCGCCACTCGCCGGCTACGGTCGAGAGACGATCGACGATCTGGCTGGTGAGTTGCTCCGGATCGAGACGGGGCCGAGTGAACAACTGGCGAAGGGCGACTACGAGCACGAGCTCAGAGCCGTGATGGCGGATGAGTACGGCGAGGACGCAATTTACGAAATTTTTCCCGAGCACGTCCAGTCGGTCGTGCGTGGGCGGGATGCAGACGACGAAGATCGCCCCGAATTCGAAGGCCAGCCAATGTTCAAGGGTGACTTCCACGGTGAGTACGAAGGCGGGACAGATGAGTGACGAAGGCCGAATTTACGCAACGATGCGTTTCTGAACACTATTCTCCGACGCGACCGGAAGGAAGGGTTCAAACGCCCGCTGGCCGAACGCAGGGGTATGTACGACGGTATCAAAGGGTTTCGGGACTTCTACCCCGCGGAGATGGCGGCCCACCGTGAGGTCATCGACACGGTCGAGGACACCGCCGCCCGCTACGGGTTCCGCGAGATCGCGACGCCCGCTATCGAGGAGACGCGGATGTACGTCGAGAAGAGCGGCGAGGAGATCACCGAGGACCTCTACAGCTTCGAGGACCAGGGCGGTCGCGACGTGGCGCTGACGCCCGAACTCACGCCCACCGTCGCCCGGATGGTCGTCGAGAAACAGCAGGCCCTGGCAAAGCCGATCAAGTGGTACTCCACCCGCCCCTTCTGGCGCTACGAGGAACCCCAGCAGGGTCGCTTCCGGGAGTTCTACCAGACCAACGTCGACATCTTCGGCAGCGAGGAACCCGAAGCTGACGCCGAAATTCTGGCCTTTGCCGCCGACACGCTGACGAACCTCGGGCTGGACGCCGACGATTTCGACTTCCGTGTCTCCCACCGGGACATCCTCGGCGGCCTCCTGGAGGCCTTCGACGCCGACGTCGACCAGCGCGCCGCGATCCGGGCCGTCGACAAGAGCGCGAAGATCGAAGAGGCCGAGTACTACGATCTGCTGACCGAGTCCGGCCTCTCTTACGAGCAGGCGCAGCGCTTTGACGAACTCCTCGCGACTGACGACCTCGCCGAGCTAACCGATTTCGCGGGCACCGATCGCGTGGCCGACGCCGTGACGAACCTCGAGGCGGTCCTCGACGCCGCCGAGGACTTCGGCGTCCGACAGTACACGACGATCTCCCTGGAGACCGCCCGCGGCCTCGACTACTACACGGGCGTCGTCTTCGAGTGTTTCGACTCCGTCAGCGACGTGTCTCGGGCCGTCTTCGGCGGTGGCCGCTACGACGACCTCATCGAGAGCTTCGGCGGGCAACCGACCCCGGCAGTCGGCGTCGCGCCGGGCGTGATGAACTCGACGCTGCCCCTCCTCCTCCAGCGCGCGGGCGTCTGGCCCGAAGAGGAACTCACGACGGACTACTACGTCCTGCAAGTCGGCGACACACGCCCAGTCGCCGCGCGGATCGCTCGCGAGTTGCGCGAGGCGGGTCACGTCGTCGAGACTGACGTCTCCGGGCGCTCCTTCGGCGGGCAACTCGACTACGCCGACTCGATCAACGCCGAGACGGCCGTCATCGTCGGCGAGCGCGACCTCGAGAACGACGAGATCACGGTCAAGGATATGGGAAGCGGCGATCAGGTGCAGGTTCCCGTCGATGATTTCCCCGGCGACCGCGACCGGCCGACGTACGACGACCTCGCCTGATCTGGCACCGTCCGCTGGTGGCCGTTCGCTGACGAACACTTCTTTGGGTGTCGATACCATAGAACGCGTCGATGGCGGTCGAACTCCGTCCGGCGACGGCACTGCTCGTCCTGGGAGCCGTGCTCCTGGCTGGGGCGGTGGGCTCGCTCGTCGTGACGGAAGCCGTCGGCGAGTCCACGGTCGAGCCGACGTATCTCTCGCTCGAAGACAGTAATCAACAGCTGTGGTCATATACGAGCACGGGTCATGCCTTCGATCGGGCCACGCTCGCGATCAACGCCATCGTCTACGGTGAACCCGCCGGTGTTCGACGCCAGTTGCTCGCCGGGAGTCGGAGTACCTGGAACGAGACAGATCCCGACGAGCGTGACGTCGCCACGGACCCGACTGCCGCAGTGGCGACCGGGCCGACGGTCCAGTGGGACCTCGCGACCGGCTCGAAACGCTACGCCTACGTGAGTGAGGGCACGCCGGGCAACGGGACGTGGCTCACTGCCGACTACCAGGTCCACGACGGGACCTACCTCGGAAGTCGCCATCACGTTCGGGCGTACACGGCTCCCGGCGGTGACGGCGAGTGGACGGCGATGCAGGCCCATCACGAACACTGGGACTGGTTCATGGGCAGACACGTCGTCACGAGCGTCGACAAAGCACAGTCCCATCTCGAACGCGAATTCGTCGCCGGACCGGACGACCTCGAAATACGGCGGATCCCCACCGAGGGGGGCCAGTCGCCCGTCGACCGGTGGATGACCGTCGTCGACTTCCGTGAGCTGGGTGTGACGGTGGGGTCTCTCCTCCCGGTTGCGCTCCTGTTTGCCGTGTCCGGACGCTTCCAGACCGGAACCCGGCAGCTTCGCGAGCGCCTTCCGACAGCTGACATGCGGACGCTCGTCCTCGCCGCCGGCATCGTGGCGGTGACGCTCTCGGTCCGAGTGCTCGGTATCCAACTCGAGGGAGCGCTCGCGACGTCACCGAAGATGATCGCCTTTGGGCTCTATCCTGTTCTCTTCGTCGGGCTCCCGGTCGTGACGTATCTGCTCGCCCGGCCGCTCGACCGTTCGCGGGCCTTTGCCGGCGCGTCGCTCGGGTTCGTGGCCGCCGTGCTACTCGATTACTCGTATCTGGGTGTGTCACATCTCTCGCTCTCGATGCTCGTCTACCGTGGCACGCTGGCGGTCGCGCTCGGGTTGATCGCCGCCGGGAGTTCGCGGACGGAACGTTGCGATCCCGAGCAGGTGAGTCACGTCCGCCTCGGGGTCTTGCTATGGGTCGTGGCGACGGTGTTGCCACTGTTGCGGCACACACCGTTGCCGGTGTGAGCAGCCCGCACTCTCAGTCAAGGCTGCGATACGGTCGCTCCCACGCCGGGGTGAGTTTCGCGTAGACGGCGATGCCGACGAACAGGACGAGATAGTGGGCCCACTGTGGGAGCGCCAGCCAGCGGAACACGGCCGCCGAGACGACGATCCACGTCAGCAAGACGGTTGCGTCGACGATCAACTGATCGCGGTTGTGCCCCAGATACGCGAGCAGTCGGCGGGATCGCGACTGGATTCTCGGCCGGTCAGTGTCGGTCACTGCCTGGGGATATACCTGCCTCCGACAAAACAGTTCACCTCGATTCCGACGACGGCGACAGATCAATCGACGCGTTCGCCGGTTGCTCCCACGTCCCGCCCTTGATTGTCTCGACCGCCTCGGCGAGCGTCCGCTCGCGGCGATCGAGATGGACGTAGCCCATGCCGGTCCGGGCCGCGAATTCGCGGTCGCTGTCGCGATCCCCGACGTAGACGTACGCACCGTCCCCAAGCGCGTCGGCGACCGGGTCGAACATGGCCGGATCGGGCTTGAGACGGTCGAGCGCTTCCCGTGACTGCCCGCGACCGACGGCCACGTCGAACCCCTCGTCGTAGCCCGTGGTTTCGAGGAACGACTCGACGACGTCCTGGGGGGAGTTACTCACGCAGAAGAGCGTCTCGTCGGTCAGTCGGTCAATGGCGTCGAGGTCTGCGAAGGGCGTGAGTTCGCCGGATTGGATGGCCGTGACTTTCGACTCGGTGTAGTGTCGCGTTCGTGTCGCCCACAGCCGGTCCGGCTCGACGTCGAACTCGGCGGCGACGGCTTCGAGGTCGGCCAGGGCGTCCGGATAGAGTTTTCGTCGGTTGGACTCAGTGGGTTCGATGTCGAGTTCGGCCAGGGCGTTGTCGAGTCCACGGTCGAGCCAGGCGAGGTCGGCTGCCGAATTCAGGAGGACGCCGTCGAGGTCGAACCCGAGGTTCATAGTCGTGTGTTCGACATCCAACGTCGAAAAGTGTCCCGGAACGCCGCCGAAAGTCCGAAGCCCTGTCCCGTCGAATTCGGGACGTGACCGACGTTTCGAGACGGGCCTTTCGCATCGCCTACGACGGTCGCCCCTTCCACGGCTTCCAGCGCCAGCCCGACGTTGGGACCGTCTCGGACGCGATCCTCGACGCCCTTCGGGCACTCGACGTCCTCGGAGATGCCGACGACGTGCCGCCCGGCTACGCCGCCGCTGGACGGACGGACGCCGGCGTCTCCGCACTCGCCCAGACCGTCGCTTTCGACTGTCCGGAGTGGCTGACCCCGGCAGCACTCAACAGCGAACTGCCGGCCGACGTCCGGGCGTGGGCGAGTGCCGACGCGTTCGCCGACTTCCACGCCACCCACCACGCCGTCGCCCGCGAGTACACCTATCACCTCCACGCCCCGGACGCTTCGCTGTCGCGGGCGACAGAGGCACTCGACGCCCTCGACGGCGAGCACGATTTTCACAACTTCACGCCCGACGAGACAGGCACTGTTCGGGACCTCTCGGGCGACATCCACCGGGACAGCGACTTTCTGGTCGTCACGCTCCGTGCAGATGGGTTCCCCAGACAGTTCGTCCGGCGGGCAGTCACGGTGGTCGACGCCGTCGCCAGTGGGGCGGCCGGGCTCGACCGGATCGACCGGCTACTCGGGGGCGACCCTGTTGAGGGTCCCGGGGGACTTGCGCCGGCAACCCCCGAAGCGCTTGTCCTGACCGCCGTCGAGTATCCGGGACTCGCGTTCGAACGCGACGAGTCGGCCCTCGCGAGTGCACGTGAAATATTCGAAACAAAAGCGATCGATCACCGGACGAACGCCCGGGTCGCCTCGACGATCGCCGGCGGGATCGATCGGTAAGTGAAAACGATCGCGCTACCGGTTTTCCTTGTACGCGCTGACGAGTTCCTGCATCGACTGCTGGGCGTCGCCAAAGAGCATGCTCGTGTTGTCCTTGGCGAACAGCGGATTCGGAATGCCAGCGAAGCCGGAACTCAGGCTGCGTTTGTTGACGACGACGGACCCGGCGTCCCAGACTTCCAGCACCGGCATGCCCGCGATCGGGCTGTTCTCGTCCTCGTTGGCCGAGGGGTTGACCACGTCGTTGGCCCCGGTGACGATCACGAGGTCGGTCTGGGAGAATTTCGGGTTGATCTCCTCGAGTTCCCGCATCTGCTCGTAGTCGACATCGGCCTCGGCCAGCAGCGCGTTCATGTGACCCGGCATCCGACCGGCGACCGGGTGAATGCCGAACTCGACGTCGACGCCGTCTTCAGTCAGAAGTTCGGCGAGTTCCGCGACGGCGTGTTGGGCCTGGGCGACGGCCATGCCATAGCCCGGCACGATAACGACGCGTTCGGCCACTTCGAGCAGCATCTCGACCTCTTCGGGCGAGGTCTCGGTAATCGACCCCTCGTAGATGTCCTCGACGTCTTCGTCGCCCCCGCTCCCCATCGTCCCGAAGAGGACGTCGAGCAACGGGCGGTTCATCGACTCACACATGATGAACGTGAGGATGAGCCCGGCCGCGCCGACCAGGGTCCCGGCGACGATCAGCGCTGTGTTGTTCAGGACGAACCCAGTGGTGGCGGCTGCGAGCCCGGACATCGAGTTCAACAGCGCGATCACGACCGGCATGTCCGCGCCGCCGATCGGGTACACCAGGACGATACCGAACAGCGACGCCCCGAGGACGAGCACCCAGTAGGACGGCACCCACGCCGACAGCGGGTCGCCGCCCAGCGGGCCGGTCTGGACCACCAGGAACCCGCCGGCGACGACGGCCCCGACGAGGAAGACGCCCTGGAGTGCCTGGCCGGCCTTCCCGCTGACGGGTGGGTCGCCGACCAGCCCGTGGAGTTTGCCGGCTGCGATCAGGCTGCCGAACAGCGTTGCCGACCCGATGATGCCGGCGATCGCCGCCGAGACGGTGAGATCGACCGACAGGGACGCAGTGGTCGCCGGATCGACGGTGTCGACCAGTTCGGCCCCGGCGACGACTGCCGAGGCACCCCCGCCGAACCCGTTGAACAGGCCGACGAGCTGGGGCATCTCGGTCGTCTCGACGCTGACCGCGAGCCACACCCCGACCGACCCGCCGATCAGGAGTGCTGCTGCCAACAGCAGCGGCGAGAGGATCTCGAAGTAAAGCACCGTCGCGAGGACAGCCAGGAACATCCCGCCGGCGGAGAGTTTGTTCCCCCGCTCGGCGGTCCGCGGGTGGGTCATGTCCCGCAATCCCTGGATAAAGAAGACCGCCGCGACCAGGTACGCGAGTTCGATCGCCGCCGGCGGGAGACTCCCGAGCACACCGTCGGCCATCTCAGCGACCACCCTGGTTGAACTCCGCGAGCATGAAGTGACTCACGAGATACCCGCCGACGACGTTGATCGTCGCCATCACGACCGCCAGAAAGCCGAGGACGGTCGCTAGCGTGGTCTCGCCAGACCCGGCGACCAGCACGGAGCCGAGCAGCGTAATGCCCGAAATGGCGTTCGCGCCGGACATCAACGGTGTGTGGAGATTCGTCGGGATCTGGGTGATGATCTCGTAGCCCAGGAAGGCCGCGAGCACGAACAGCGTGAGGTTGGTGACGAGACTCACGGCCGTTCACCTCCTGTCTGCCGTCTTCCTCGCTCGTGCGGTGACTTACGCATCGTTCCCTCCGTCTGTCGGTGAGTCCTGTGTGTCTCCATTCGTTTCGGCATCGTCCCCTCGGTCGGCAGCGTCGTCGGTGTCGTCCCCGTTCTCGTCGGCCGTTCCGTCCCCGTTCTCGTCGGCCGTTCCGTCCCCGTTCGCCTCGTCCGCGTCCGTGGCTCCCTCGCCGGCGTCTGTCTCATCGTCTCCGTCCGTCTCTCCGTCGTCTTCGTGTGGCGCGCGCACCGTCCCGTCGTGAGTGAGCAGCGTCGCGTCGACGATCTCGTCGTCGGTGTCGATCGCGAGGTCGCCCTCCTCGACCAGGAGGTCGAAGAGGTTCCGGAGGTTGTTCGCATAGAGGTCGCTCGCCGTCCGGGGCAGCGTCGACGGCAGGTTCGTCGGGCCGAAGACGGTGACTCCTTCGTACTCGACTCGTTCGTCGGCCTCGGTGACGTCGCAGTTGCCGCCGCCGTCGGCTGCCAGGTCGACGATGACCGAGCCGTGGTCCATCGCGGCGACGGCCTCCTCGGTCACGAGCCGGGGGGCCGGTCCGCCCGGGATCGCCGCCGTCGTGATGACGACGTCGGCCTCGGCGACCTCCTCGCCGAGTTGGGCGCGCTGTTTCCGGTAGAACTCCTCGTCCATCTCCTGGGCGTGGCCTTCCTCGTCTGCGGCGTCGTCGGCGTGGACGTCGAGTTCGACGAAGTCGGCCCCGACGCTCTCGATCTCCTCGGCGGCCTCGGGCCGGATGTCGTAGGCCCTGACCGACGCCCCGAGTCGGTCGGCGGTGGTGATCGCTTGGAGGCCGGCGACGCCAGCGCCGATGACGAAGACGTCGGCGGGCTGGACGGTTCCCGCCGCGGTCATCTGCATCGGCACGAGTTTGTCGAGTTCGCTCGCGGCCAGCACCGTCGCCTTGTAGCCCGCGAGGTTGGCCATCGACGACAGCGCGTCCATGCTCTGGGCGCGACTGATCCGCGGGATGAGTTCGAGCGCGAACGCGCTAACCTGTCGTTCGGCCAGCGTCTCCAGCACGTCGTCGTCGACCTCGTAGGGGCCGAGCAACCCGATGACGGTCTGGCCCTCGCGATACACCTCGGCGTCCCCGTCCTCGATTGCGCCCAACGCCTCCACCTCGAAGATGACGTCGGCGCGATCGAACACCGCCGCCCGGTCGTCGAGGACGTCACAGCCTGCCTCGCGATACGCGTCGTCGTCGAACCCGGCAGTCTCGCCGGCCCCCGCCTCGACGAGGACTTCGTGGCCGTCCTCGAGGAGATCCTCGGCGACCCCGGGGACCACTGCAACTCGGGCTTCGTCGCCGGACGCTGTCGGTACGCCCACGATCATGACTGGCTGGGCAATCTCCGCTGTAGTCGATCTCCCGGTACGACTGCGTTCGTGTATGTCAGCCGATACATAGCGTGATGGCGTCCCATGGCGTAGTCGGTACTGGAGCCACTGGCCTCCGGGTATTATGACTTTCGCAAATAATACGCCGACCGAAACCGAGAGTGTCAAATTCCAAATCGAGAACCGCCCGCCTGCGAGACGATCGCTCAGTCGATGCGTTCGCCAGCCGCTAAATACTCCTCGAGCAGCGAGGGGAACGACCGTCCCCGCAGATACCGCAGGCCGAAGTCCTCGGCCCAGTTGATGATACCGGTGTCTTCGGTGACGACACCCGCCTCGAGTTCGCGAGCGAGGATCAGCAGGTCGAAGTCCTCCCTGGAGTCGAGCACGCCCTGTCTGAGTGCCCGGCGGTACTCGTCCCGGAGATCCGAGATGACCTGATCGACCTCGCTCATGTGTTCGTTGTCCGTTTCCGAGTCGTCGCGAGACTGTTCGGCCTTGCGGACGGCTTTCTCCGAAACCCGAAGGCCTCGATTGACCCGCTCGCTCATCTCGTCGATGAAGCCGTAGACGATCTCGGCCGGGATCATGAGTTCGTACTGGGCCGGGCTCTTGGTGATGACCCAGGTGTCGAGTTTGGCGATCGTCTCGGCGCTGACGTCCCGATCTCTGAGCATCGTCGTGAGTTCGTCGTTGATCGAGGGCGGCATGTAACACGAGATGTTGTGTTCGAGTTTCGCCTCCGCGACGAGGTCGAGCAGGCGGTCGACGGCCTCTTCGATGTCCTCGTCGTCCTCCCGGATCTCCGGGGTGATGAATACCGACGTGTCGAGGACGAATCGCTGCTTCAGCGGACGTTCGGCCATAGTGAACACTTTACACCCCGGCCTCAAATGTGCTCCGGCGACGGCTGGCCGTCCCGGCTGCCCTGCCACGACGGGCGTGGTCACCCCACGGCGTACCTTTTTGGCCGGGGTCTGCGTACGTTCGGTATGGACTGTCCGGAGTGTGGTACCCGGATGCTCGCGTTCGCCGTTCCAGCCGACTTGCGGGAGTACCTCCCTGGCGACGAGCCCGGCGCGACAATCTGTCCCCGCTGTCTGGAGCTCAGGCCGGTCACCGACCCGCCAGAAGAGTCACCGGACTTCCGGCAGATTGCCGACGCCTTCCCCGCCGAGTCCGAGGCCGCGATCCCGATGGCACTCGTCGTGGGATTGCTCTCCTCGCTCGCAATCTATCGCCAGGAGATCTCGGCGCTGCTCGTGAACGTCGAACGCGCGGGCGTCGACCCGCTGCTCGTGATCGACCGGCTGTCGATCGCCGACGGCGTCGAGCCGTCGGTCGACCTTCAGGGCCGACGTCGCCAACTCGAACAGTTGCTCTGATCAGCGATACCCAATCAGTTGGGTATCGTACATAATTACTTCGAGTTACTACGCATCGTTGCGGAGGCAGATCCCTGCGTCCGCACCGAACGCCCGAGACGCCATTTGACAACCGATCCCCAACCCACTGGCGTTATCTCGACGCCGTGTCGGCATTCCCCGTGCCGGGGCGGCATTTTCCCACGACTCACTCTCGAAAGCAGCACCGATCAGATGCCCGTCGAGTACCGCAGAATCCCTGCAATGCCGCCAAAGGCCGTCAACAGCTGTTCGCCCTTCTCGAAGTCCGTCGAGACGAAGATCGTCTCGGTGCCGCGCTGCTCGGCGATCGAGATCAGGTGCTCGATGGCGTCCTCGCGTTCGCCAGTCTCGACGGTCTCGCCACAGGTCGTACAGGTGTGTTCCGGCGTCTCCGCGTTGCGGCCGACGAGTTCGTGTTCCTCGTGGCCGTTCGGACACTCGTAGGTGACGGCGTCCTGCCGGAGGTCCTCGCTGATCAGGAGTTGCTCGACCGACCCCATCATGAGGTTCTGTCGGGTCTGGCCGAAGCCGTAGGTCGCGAGATCGCCGTCGTGGAGTTCTTTGAAGAAGCGCTCCATGACCTGCTTGTCCTGGAGCATCTCGCGTTCGGCCAGGACCGCCTCGGCGGCGTCGACGAGATCGTGCAGGCCCGATTCGTCGGTATAGGCGACGTCGAACTTCCCTAAGACCATGTCCCCGATCTCGTGATGGAGGTAATCGCCGTCGAGGAACTCGTCTTTGGTAGGTGAGGGACCGCCCACGAGGATACCATCGAGGTCGTGGCGCTCGGGAACAAAGAGATCGTTTGCCATGCCGGCGACCTCCTGATAGAAGTTGTCGATCGCCTCCAGGCGCAGGCGGGCGAACCGCTGGGCGGACTGGCCACCTTTGCGTTGTTTGCCCGGGACGAGCGAGGAGGCGGACTTGACGGGCTCGACGCGTTTGCCCCGGAGCCAGCCGACGTTTGCCTCCCGGCGGTCGAGGACGATCAGGCCGAACAGGCCCTTGTCCTCGAGCATGCCTTCGAGCGGTTCGAGCAGGAAATCGGAGTCGCAGTGATATCTGAAGGACTGGATGGGCTGTGGTGGGCTCTCCAGTACTCGTGTGATCATCTCCGTCTGGCCGCCGCCGGCGTCGATCGCACCGGAGAACAGCACGACGCCGTTCTCGGGCGGCTTGGTGTCGTAGTACCGGAGTCGGTCCTTGATGGACTTGAGGGCGTCCTGGACGTTCGTCCGGGTGTCCTTGGACTTGATGTTGCTCGCCTCGCTGTGTTCCTGGGTGACGTGAGCGACGACATCGCTGATCAGCGTGTCGTCGGGGACGTAGATGGTCACCAGCTGGGTGCCGGTGCCGTGATAGTCCTCGAGTTCCTCGATCACCTTCCGGAACTCGTATTTCTGGCGGTCACTCTGTTCCCCGTGGCCTTCCTGGCTACTCATTAGTCCTCTCTAGTCGGATGACCGGTAAGTATGCTTTGACCGCGGGTGTCGATCGGTCGCTGGATATCCGCGTTTCGACCGGCGAGGAGGGGCACTGGTTGGTGTCTGCCCAGACCGCACGTCGATTATCCACCCACCTCGACGCGGGGCTTTATATACTTGCCTCGTGTCTATCGAGACAAGCGAATGACGGGGCACGTTTTCACTGTCGCAGGCGGCAAGGGCGGGGTCGGCAAGACAACGACGGCCGTCAACGTCGGGGTCGTACTCGAGGACGCCGGCTACGACGTCGTCGTGGTCGACGCCGACCTCGGGATGGCGAACCTCGCGGCGATGGTCGACGTCGAGTACGACAGCAGCCTCCACGAGGTGCTCGCCGAGCGCGCCGCTGTCAGCGACACGCTGACCGAAGCACCGGGCGGACTGACGGTCGTTCCCGGCGAACAGAGCTTAGAGGCTTTCGCCGACGCCGATCCCGCGAAACTCCGGAAGGTCATCAAGACGCTGAGCAACGCCTACGACGTCGTCCTGATCGACACCGGCGCGGGGCTGAGTCACGAAGCCACGGTCCCGCTGGGGCTGGCCGACAGCGTCCTGCTGGTCACGACGCCCGACACGGTCGCGGTCGGCGACGCGAACAAGACGGCCGGGCTGGCCGAGCGCGTCGACGGCGACGTCGTCGGGTCGATCCTGACGCGGGCGACCGGCCCGGACGACGTCGAACTCGTCGCCGGCGATCTCGGGGCGGATCTGCTCGCCATCGTCCCCGAGGACTCCGAGGCGACGACCGACGAACCGCTGGTGCTCAACTCGCCCGACAGCCCCGCGGCGGAGGCCTACCGCCGACTCGGCGAGATTCTCGAGGACGTACTCATCGGCGAACCCGCCAGATCGATCGACGAACAGGACACCGTCTGGTTCCCCGAAGACGACGAAGAAGACGAAGCGGATGAGGAAGCCGACGACGAAGGGTCCGGCGGCGTCTTCGGTGTTTTCGGCCGCTGAGGCGTGCGTTCAGTCCATACTCTCTTTTCGCGAACCACAGCTTCCATCGACTCCGGTGCCTCGACAGCCGCCTACATCGAATCCGGTGCTTCGACCCCGAGCGCGTCGAGCGCGTTGGCGACCGTCGTCCGTGCCGCGGCCACCAGCGCCAGCCGAGCGCGTCGAGTCTCCGGGTCGGCGTCGAGCACAGGACACTCCCGGTAGAAGGCGTTGAACGCTTCCGCGAGATCGCGGGTGTACGTCGCGACGACGTGGGGGCGTAGTTCCTCGGCGGCCTGCTCGATCACCCCGGGGAACCGGGCGATCTCACGGAGCAGATCGCGCTCTTCGTCGGTCGTGAGCGTTTCCGCACTGACCGCCTCGGGCACCTCGTAGCCGGCGTCTTTCCCCTCGTCGATGATCCCACAACACCGCGCGTGGACGTACTGAACGTACGGCGCGGACTGGGCCTCGAAGTCCAGCGCCCGGTCCCACTCGAAGGTGATGCCCTTCGTGGGCTGTTTGGCGACGACGTCGTACCGGACGGCCCCGACCCCGACCTGGTGGGCGATCCGCTCGACGTCCGCGCCGTCGAGGTCGTCACTCCGCTGGCGATCCTCGAGGCGGTCTTCGACCTCCTCGCGGGCGCGGTCGATCGCCTCGTCGAGCAAGTCGTCGAGGTCGACGCCAGTGCCCTCGCGAGTGCTCATGCCGCCCTCTGGCAGGTTGACCCACGAGTAGAAGACCTGCTGGAGCCGGTCGGTGTCGTGGCCGAGCAGCGAAAGCGTCGAGGAGAGCTGATCGGCCTGGAGCTTGTGGTCCTCGCCGAGCACCGTCACGGCCCGATCGAAGTTGTCGAACTTCCACTCGTGGTGGGCCAGGTCCCGGGTGGTGTACAGCGACGTGCCGTCCGACCGGAGGAAGACGAGGTTCTTCTCGAAATCCGGCAGGTCGAGTTGCCAGGCATCCTCCTCGAAGACGGCGGCGTCGAGTTCCTTGAGGCGATCGACGACGTCGTCGGTCGAGCCGTCACGCATGAACCGCGTCTCCTTGACGAACTCGTCGAACTCGGCGGGCAGCCGTTCGAGAGTCTCGGTCATTCCGCCCAGGACGGTGTCGACGACCTCGCTCACGCGCTCGTAGGTTGCCTCGTCGCCCGCCTCCAGGCCCTGGAGGATCGCCCCGATCTCGTCTTCGGCGGCCTCGCGGTCGGCCTCGCTTGCCTCCTCGAAGTAGTCGTTGGCTTCCCGGTAGTACCGGACCATCTCGTACTCCGGAGAATCACGTTCAGGTTCGGAGAGGTCACTTTCGTCGAAGGTCTCGTAGGCCCAGGTGAAGACGGCGATCTGGCGGCCGGCGTCGTTGACGTAGTAGTGGACTTCGACGTCGTTGCCGGCGTATTCCAGCACGCGAGCCAGGGCATCGCCGACGATGGGATTGCGCGCCCGGCCGACGTGGACCGGGCCGGTCGGGTTGGCGCTCGTGTGCTCGACGACCACGGAGTCGCCGGTGGCGTCGAGTGTGCCGTACTCGTCGGCCTGGGCGGCTTCGAGCGTCCCTTCGAAGTACCGATCGCTCGGCAGGAAGTTGACGTAGGCTCCCTGGGTCTGGACGCCACCCACGTACTCGTAGTCGTCCGGGTCGATCTCGCTCGCGATATCCGCAGCGACTTCGGGCGGCGGTGCGCCAGCGTCCCCAGCGAGCCGGTAGGCCACGCTGGAAGCCAGCACCGCCGGGACGTCCTCCGGCGGGCGTTCGATCCCGAGGTCCTCAGCCGGCAAGTCAAGCGCCGCGAGCGCGTCGCCCATCGCCGCGGCGACCGCCGAACGAAATGACAGGTACATACCCTCGCTTTTTTACCGCCGGATATAGGGATGACGGACTCGCCCGGTCGAACTATGGCCACAGGGCCGCTCTTCCGTCGTGAAACGTGGGCCGCCGGCCTGGCTGGGGTCTCTCCCACCGGCCGGGACGGCCACGGCCTGCGGGGGTTTTATACGGGTCGGTGCCGGACTCGATACTTGATGCAGACAGCAGTTCTCACCGAGGATCTGGCCTTCGAGTTCGAGGATCGTGAGCGACCGACGTCCGACAGCGACGAGGTACTCGTCGAGATGACCGACGTCGGCATCTGCAAGTCCGACGTCCACTACTGGGAGCACGGCAAGATCGGCGAGTACGTCGTCGAGGACCCACTCCTCCTTGGACACGAGAGCGCCGGCGTCATCGCCGAGGTTGGCGACGACGTCGAGGATCTCGAAGTCGGCGACCGAGTCGCGCTCGAGCCG
The DNA here is from genome assembly GCF_000470655.1 of Halorhabdus tiamatea SARL4B. Lineage (NCBI taxonomy): Archaea > Methanobacteriati > Methanobacteriota > Halobacteria > Halobacteriales > Haloarculaceae > Halorhabdus > Halorhabdus tiamatea. The sequence continues at coordinate 1,659,942 of NC_021921.1, read as the reverse complement.
GGCATCGTCTGTGGCACCTGCGAACACTGTCGCCGCGGCGAGTACAACCTCTGTCCCAACGTCGACTTCATGGCCACGCCGCCCTTTGACGGCGCGTTCGCGGAGTACGTCGCCTGGCCGGCCGACCTCGCACACCCCCTCCCCGACAACGTCTCCCAGGTCGAGGGCGCGCTGTGTGAACCCTTCGCGGTCGGCCTCCACGCGACCCGACGCGGCGGCGTCGGCCACGGCGACACCGTCGCGATCCTGGGCGGCGGGACCGTCGGCTCGGTCACGATGGAGGCCGCCAAGGCGGCGGGCGCGACGGATATCATCGTCGGCGACATCGTCGACAGCAAACTCGAACGCGCCGAAGCACACGGCGCGGACGCGACGGTCAACGTCCGCGAGGGTGACTTCGCCGCCACTGTCGAGGACTATACCGACGGTCGCGGGGCCGACGTAGTCTTCGAGGCGACCGACTCAGAACCCGACGTCGAGGCGTTGATCGACGCGGCCCGCCGCGGCGGGACGGTCGTCATGATCGGCCTCGCCGACGAGGCGACCGTCGAGGTCGACGCCTTAGAGATCATCACCAACGAACTCGACGTGCTTGGCTCGTTCCGGGATGCCAACCGCTACGGCCCGGCGATCGACCTGCTGGCCGAGGGCGCGGCCGAGATCGAGTGGATCGCCGACTTTACCGAACCGCTGGGGAACGTCCAGGAAGCCTTCGAGCGCGCCCGCGATGACGATGACGCGATCAAGGGCATGATCTCGATCGGCGAGTAGGGTCGTTCCGTTGACGCGCGCGGACGGGTCTGCTGGCTAGTGACACGCTCGACACCTAGAACAGCGTGCTTTTGTGGAGACTGGCTCCATGCAACCGCAAGTTGAAGTTACAGAGCGTACAATCAGCATGTATGGGAATCGTTCGAGACTCCGACCACAGTGATGGCACGCCGACGGTCGAAGGGACGGGGATCCGCGTGAAGGACATCGCCTCGGCGTACGAACACAGCGGCTACGATCCCGACGAGATCACGCAACTGTACCCCGATCTCACGCTCGCGGACGTTCATCGGGCGCTGGCATATTATTACGACCACATCGAGGACTTCCGATCGCCGTCCTCGGAGCCGACCCCGGCATGACCCGATCGGTGTACTGTGACGAGAGCAGTTGAAACCCGCATTTCCTATACGATTTGACTTGAACCGTCCCATGGTAGGAGGGACCTATATAGAGTTCCCCATCATCTCTAACGACATTTTCATGGATTTCACTCCTAACACTCTTTACAATCGACGACGTATTTTCCATCATCATGTCCATCGATCGGGAAACCTTCGAGAACACACGCGAGGAGGAACTCGAGGGGCTCTCCGCCCCCGATCAAGTCCTGGGATTCCTCGCTGCGCACGAGGACCGCGCGTTCGAGGCCCAGGAAATCGCCTCTCAAACCGGGCTCGAGAAGAGTGTTGTCAGTACCGCGCTGTCGCGGTTGAAGGACCGCGATCTCGTCGAACACAAGGCGACCTACTGGGCGGTGACCGACGATGCCGATCGACTCGACGGGTACAGTGGCTACGAGCGAGCGACTGCCCTGTTCAACGACCAGCTCGGTACAGAAGCGAAGGATTCGTGGCGCGAGCACGCTCCCAGCGAATCCCATCCGAGCACGGAGAGCGAGCAGTGACCGACGAGGGTGACGCCCCGATCTTCGAGCGGGGTGACGTCGTCTTCGGTGACGATCCGTTCAAGCGCGACGAAGCCGCTCGCCCGTGGCTCGTCCTCTCTAATCACGAGGGGCGGCCGTTTCACGGCGAGCAGTACATCGCGGTGACGCTAACCACGAAGTCCTGGCTGGACGGACTCATCGAGATTCCTGCAGATAGTTGGCTTCGTGGTGGGACACCGGAGACGAGTCGGATCGTCCCGTGGGGCGTCCAATCGATTGACAGTGAGGACATCGACTTCTGGCAGGGCCGTCTGGAGAGCGGGATCGTCGACGAAGCAGTCACGGCGCTCGTCGACGAACTCCGGTAAGGCACTCGAAAGGAGGACCACGTCCCCGGAATGTGGCTTTCCGTACGCTTTTGCGCCTCGATAGACTACCGAACCGCAATGACTGAAGACACTCGCCAGGTCACCGACCCCGACTACCACAGCGAGGGCCACACCGCGGCCCAGACCTGCGGGTGGACCGACAACGCACTCCAGGGCGAGGGCCGGTGCTACAAGTACGCCTTTTACGGTATTCGCTCGCACCGCTGCATCCAGATGACGCCCGTCGTCCGGTGCAACGAGCGCTGCGTCTTCTGCTGGCGCGATCACGCCGGCCACACCTACGAACTCGACGACGTCGCGTGGGACGACCCCGAGGCGGTCGTCGACGCCTCGATTTCCCTCCAGCGCAAGCTCCTCTCGGGGTACGGCGGCAACGACGCGGTCCCGCGAGAGCGCTTCGAGGAGGCGATGGAACCCCGCCACGTCGCCATCAGCCTCGACGGCGAGCCGACGCTGTACCCCCACCTGCCCGAACTCATCGAGGCCTTTCACGACCGCGAGATTACGACCTTCCTCGTCTCGAACGGCACCGATCCCGAGATGCTGGCGAAGTGCGATCCCACGCAGCTGTACGTCTCCGTCGACGCCGCCGACCGCCGGACGTTCGACGACGTGGTCAAGGCGGTCGACGACGGCGCCTGGGAGCGATTGATCGATACGCTCGACGTCCTCGCGGAGAAGGACGAGACCCGGACGGTCCTCCGGACGACGCTGATCGACGGCGACAACATGGCCCGGCCGGCGTGGTACGCCGCGATGGCCGATCGCGCGGACGTCGACTTCTACGAGTTGAAGGCCTACATGCACGTCGGCCACTCCCGGGGTCGGCTGGATCGGTCGGCGATGCCCGATCACGACGACGTCCTGTCCTTCACCGAGGCCGTCGGCGAGTTCCTGCCCGACCACGACGTCATCAAGGAATCGGCCGATTCCCGCGTCGCGATGCTCGCCCGGGAGGAAGACACCTGGGTCGAGAAACTCGCGCCCGAGAGTGACTTCTGGGAACAGGGGACGACGGCCGGATGGACGCCGAAGGGCGGTCGGTGACCTGACGACCGTCCCGCCGGACCGCTCCCGGTGTGTTTATCCGTCATCCCGTCCAATCCGGCGGCGATGGCAGACCTCCCGGACGACTCGATCGGGTACGCCGAACTCGCGACGCTGAAACTCCTGGCGCTGGCCGGCGCGGTCGACGGCGACGCCAAGATCACCGGCTCCGGCCTCGCGTCGAAACTCGAGGCCTCCACCCAGACTGCCTCGCGCCGCCTCCAGCGCCTGGAGGACGCCGATCTCGTCGCCCGGGAGATCGTCAGCGACGGCCAGTGGGTCCGGGTCACCGACGACGGCGAACGCCTCCTCCAGGAGGAGTACGCCGAGTACCAGCGGATCTTCGAGCACGGCATCGGCGTCACCCTGTCGGGGGCGGTCCAGAGCGGCATGGGCGAGGGTCGCCATTACGTCTCGCTGTCGGGCTATCATAGACAGTTCGTCGACAAACTCGGGTATGAACCCTTCCCCGGCACGTTCAATCTCAGTCTGGACGACCGCAGCGCCCGTGCCCGGGCGCGGATGAATGCCCTCGACCCGATCGTGATCGACGGCTGGGAGAACGGCGACCGGACCTACGGACCAGCCTACTGTTACCCGATCACGCTCGAGAGCGACGCCGCGACCTACGAGAAGGCCCACGTCGTCACGCCCGAGCGGACTCACTACGACGACGTCCAGCTCGAGATCATCGCGCCCGACGAACTCCGGGACGAACTCGACGTCGGAGACGGCGACGTGGTGACGGTTCACGTTCACGAGCGGTGATCGCTTGGACCCACGTTTTGGATTCCCACTCCGTGCTACAACGTTTTACAGCCGTGGGTTCATACTGCCGGCTGTAACAGACTGAAGGAATTCGCCACCTCGGTGTGGCGTATATCTTTACGAACTTACAGCCGGCAGTATCAGTACACCACCGGTTGCTACCGAGCAAAGCGTTAAGTAATTCTTGAACATACAGGAACGTATGAGCCGAAATGACCGAGACGAACAGGGTCGATTCCGGCCCGATCATGCTGATCGTGAGTTCCTCGCGGCAGTGGCCGAACGTGAGCCGGCCGGGACGGCGGAGATCGCCGAGGAAGTTGGCGTAACCCGCCAAAACGCGGATCAACGGCTTCGAAAGCTGGCGGATGACGGGCAGGTCACCAACAAGAAGATCGGGAGTTCTCTGGTCTGGAGTGCCACGGCGGAAGCGATCGACGTACAACACGTCGACCCGGACGACGGGTTCTGGGAAGCAGAGACCTATGCCGGCGAAGAGATGAGCGCCACTGACATCGACGATGTCCTGTACGGATAGCAGTCCAGCATGTCTGCATCACCGCGACCGCTGTTTATCGACACAGCCGCGTTCTTTGCTCGTTTCAACGAGCGTGCGACCGAACACGACCGTGCACGGACCGTCTTTCGCGGGGTCCAAACCGGTGAACTCGCGTACGATCCGTTGTTCACGAGCCGGTATGTACTCTCCGAGCTTGCGACGTTGCTGCTCCGAAAAGTCGGTCACGGCCCGGCCGTGAACGCGCTCGCGACGATCCGCGAGGCCGACTCCTTTAATGTCTTGCCGATGGCTGGAAGGTCCTTCGATCGCACGTGTGAACAGTTCGGTCGGTACGACGATCAACAGATTTCCTTCGTCGATCACACCAGTGCCGTCCTCGCGTCCGACCGCGACGTCGAGCACGTCTTCACGTTCGACCGGGACGACTTCCGGACGCTCGGGTTCACGGTGGTCCCCGACGATACTGGCGACGCGTGACAGCCTTCCTGGCCGACAATCGTATCCGACTCACTCGAACCGTGAACACTCTTAACGGAGGCTCCCTTTCGGGGTAGTATGAGCTTCGACGACATGGATGTCGGAACGATCTGGATGGACGGGGAGTTCGTTGACTGGGAGGACGCGCAAGTCCACGTCCTCACCCACGGTCTGCACTACGGGACGGGCGTCTTCGAGGGCGTCCGAAGCTACGACACCGACAACGGCGCGGCGATCTTCCGGTGGGAAGAACACCTCGATCGGCTCTATCAGTCGGCCAAACCCTACGGGATGGAGATCCCCTTCGACCGCGAGGAACTCACCGAGGCGACGCTCGAACTCATCGAGCGCGAGGAGTTGCCCTCGTGTTACATCCGCCCGATCGCCTTCTACGGCTACGACATGCTCGGGCTGAACCCCGGTGACGCCCCCGTCAAGGTCGCGATCGCCGTCTGGCCGTGGGGCGCGTATCTCGGCGAGGAAGCCTTAGAGGAGGGCGTCGACGTCGCGGTCTCCTCCTGGCGGAAGTACGCTTCCAGCCAGATCCCGACCAACGCCAAGACCACGGGACCGTACGTCAACAGCGTGCTGGCGAGCTTAGAGGCCGAGGAGAACGGCTATACCGAGGCCCTGTTGCTCAACAAGGAAGGCCAGGTCGCCGAGGGACCGGGTGAGAACCTCTTTCTCGTCCGGGACGGCGAGATCTACACGCCCGGCCTCGCCGAGTCGAACCTCGACGGGATCACCCGCCGGACGGTGATCGACCTCGCCGAGGAATTGGGCTACACCGTCCACGACGAAGCGACGATCTCGCGTGGCGAACTCTACACTGCCGACGAGTTGTTCTTCTCGGGGACGGCCGCGGAGGTCACGCCGATCCGGAGCGTCGACGACACCGAGATCGGTTCGGGGACGAAAGGGCCGGTCACCGACGAGATCCAGGAAGCGTTCTTCGAGGTCATCGAGTCCGGCGACCGCGAGGAGTGGTTCACGTACGTCTAGACCGGCTTCGCAGGCTTCAGTCACTGTCGCCCGGCTCACCGCTCTCCGCTTCAACCTCGCTGACGACGTCCTCGACGTCGACCGCGACCGATCGCTCGTCACTCTCGCCGAAGCCGGCGCTGAGAATACGGGTCAGGGCGTCCTCGACGCGCTCGTCGATCTCCGTGTGCCGGTCGGGATCGACTTCGACGACGAAGCCCGTCGTGATGTTGGGTGCCGTCGGCAAAAAGAGGACGTCCCGACCGTCTTCAGTAGTTTTGCCGGTCAGAAACGCGGTCATCCGGAGACCATCCCAGACTTCGAGTTTGACGGGGGCTTGAAGTTCGTCGGTGCCCGAGAGCGCAGTTTCGGCAGCCATCTTCGAGGCGTTGTAGACGACGCGCAGCCCCGGCAGCTGGTTCATGAGGTCGTCGATCGCGTCCTCGAGGATCGACCCGACGGCGGTTCGCATCAGATACCCGACAGCGAACACCAGCAGGACGAAGACGACGATCGTCAACCCGACTCGCAGCGGTGCGGGTTCGATCGGCACTGGAATCCCCTCCAGGCGGTTGTACAGCCACAGCAGGACCATCACGGTGACGAGCAACGGCGTGATGACGATCAGTCCGCTGGCGAAGTCGCGCTTCCACGTCGAGGCCATTGTGTGATTTCTGTCACGGCACCGTAATGAGGCTTCCTGTTGGCTCCGTCGTCGGACTGGACGCCAACCCACCACAACGACTACGGCAGCCGGGTGCGTCACCTGGGCTATGGTCCGTGCCCGCGATGTGATGACCGAAGACGTCGAGACGGTCGCTCCCGACGACGAGATCAGCGAGGTCCTGACCCGACTCGCCCGCGCCGAGTTCAATGGGTTTCCGGTCGTCGAGGACGGCACCGTCGTCGGCGTCGTCACCGAGGAGGACCTCGTCGACATGTTTCAGCCCTCGAATCGCGTCCTGTGGATTCCGATCGGGTTCCCCCCATTCCTGGAGAGTCGAACCTACGGCTTCGACCTGTCGTGGGACGACCTCGATGTCGGGATCGATATGGTCAAAAGCGCCCGCAAACCGGTCAGCACGGTCATGACCGAGGACGTCGTGACCGTCGACCCCGGCGCTGATCTGGACGAACTCCTCGGCCTGCTGGCCGATACGTCCCGGAACATCAACCGGCTGCCCGTCCTCGAAGACGGCGAACTGGTCGGGATCGTCACCCGTCAGGATCTCCTCACCGCGCTCGACGACGAGCGAAACGAGTAGTACTGTCGAGCGAGCGCGAGACGTGGCGTGGGGGTGTCCCCCCTCGGTAGCGATGAAAAGTCGTAGGTGCTTCAGGGGCCAATCCCGACCGTGCGCTATCGAAACGCCGTCGCCTTTCTGGCTCTGGGCGCGATCTGGGGGAGCGCCTTCGTCGCGATCAAGGCCGGGCTCGCGTCGATTCCGCCGGTCCTGTTCGCCGCCCTCCGGTACGATATCGCGGGTGTGCTCGTCCTTGGATACGCCGCTATCGTCACCGATCCGCTGCCCGAGAGTCGGCGTGACCTGGCAGCGATCGCGGTCGGTGCGACGCTGTTGATCGCGGGGTATCACGCGCTGCTGTTCGTCGGCGAACTCGAGACGACGAGCGCGACTGCGGCGGTCGTCGTCAGCCTCTCGCCGGTGCTGACTGCCGGGTTCGCCCGGATCGCCCTCCCCGAGGAACGCCTCTCGACGCTCGGCGTGCTCGGCCTCGGGCTGGGATTCGCCGGCGTCGTCGTCATCGCCCGTCCTGAACCTGGCAGACTCCTCTCGAGTGACGTCCTCGGGCCGGTTCTCGTCTTCGGCGCGGCCCTCTCGTTTGCGCTGGGGAGCGTCCTCACCCGCTGGCTCGACGCCGACCTCTCGATCGAGGCGATGGAGGGGTGGTCGATGGTCGGCGGGGCTCTCCTCATGCACCTCCTCAGTCTGGTACTCGGTGAGTCCCCGGCCGCGATCGAGTGGACGCCGAGTGCCGTTCTCTCGCTCGGCTATCTCTCGCTGGTCGCGAGTGCGCTGGGCTTTCTGGTCTACTTCGACCTGCTGGACCGACTCGGCCCGGTCGAGATCAACCTCGTCTCCTACGTCGCGCCGGTCTTCGCCGCGCTGACGGGCTTTCTGTTCCTGGGAGAAATCATCGACATCGCGACGGCTGGCGGGTTCGTCGTCATCTTACTCGGGTTCGTCCTGCTGAAACGGGACGCGATCCGCGAGACGGTCGGCGGCCGGCTGGAGGGCGAGACCTGACGGCCGAGACTGTCAATCTTGGCCGTATGTGTGGCCGACGTACAGCGCCAGGACGTTGATCGCGAGCAGGGCGAGGAAGGCGAGCAGCGTCGTCGACTCGCCCAACCCGGACAAGAGGAGGGGAACCTGGAGAAACGGTAACGCGATCGCCGCCCAGAACGCGACGCCCTGGACGGGTCCGAGGAGGTGACGCTTGACGGGCTGTGCGTCGGTCGGCGGCGTGCGGTCGGCGAGTGCGGGGTTGGAGTTTGACATCGGGGACACCGTCGCGTGTCTCACTTATCGAGCGATGTCCCCATATAACCCTGCGAGCCTTCGGATTGTTTCAGGTCGTTTTACCCGATTACGTAGCCATCATTGACATTTCATGGCGGGCTCAGAGGCGGCGAAACGTTTTAGGAATGTCTCTCGGTCCGTTATCCGATATTGGCGAGAATAATATATGGAGGTCCGTTACGTCCCGATCACGACGGCCGGGACGACTCACGCCGACCCGATCGTGAGTTGGGCGCACTCCTCGGGGTCGGTCGCCTGGCACGTCCGGTCACAGGGGTGGTCGATCATCTCGGCGAGTCGAGTGACGCCGGCGTCGGGGAACTCGAACCCGATGCGGTAGGCACTCTCGATGCCCACGTCGAGGTCGAGTTCGCCCTCGAAGAACTGTTCGGTGACGCAGCGTCGCCACAGCAGGTGCCGGGCGAGCGCTTCACCCCTGTCCGTGAGCGTTGCCCCCTTGTAGTGTTCGTGCTCGACGAGGTCGCCCTCGCCGAACTTCTCGACCATCTCGGTGACACTCGCGCGGCTGACGTCAAGACAGTCCGCGAGATCGCCCGTCGCGACCTGGTCGCGTTCCGCGAGCGAACACCGCAACAGGCCACAAAGGTACTTTCCGCCCGTGCGTGTAATCGACGCCGAGAGCTCTTCGAGCGATACGTCCGCCGGTTCCATTCGGGATCGAGTCATGTGTATACGCTCACTCTCGCCCGCTCGACCGGGTTCCCGGCCCGCTGAGCAGTTATGTAGAACATACGAAATGCGGAGGCATAACGCTTCTGGGAAACGCCAGCGGTCGGGAACACGGCCACTGAACAGTAGCACTTCGGCGCTGTCAGATCGCCGCAAGCAGGAGCTCGCTGGCCCCACCGACGAGCTGTTCCCAGACGGAGACGCCCGCGACGATCTGGAGGACGTTGTCCGCGGCGAAAAAGCCAAACAGCGCCGCGCCGCCGAAGTGGGCCTTCCGGAGGTTGACCAGGTGGGCGAAGCGGTGGAAGAAGTACGCGTTCAGGAGGCTGATCGGGATGATCGCCAGCATCTCGCCGGCCCAGATCGCCGAGGTCGCACCGTAGTCGGCTGCCAGCCCGATGGTCACGAGCTGGGTCTTGTCGCCGAACTCGCCGGCGGCCATCATCGTGAAGATCGGGAGCCACCCGCCGAGCAATGCCGGGACCTTGTAGCCGAAAAGCGAAACGTCGAGTTCACCGACCGATTCTGTGACGCCCCCGTCGGTCTCGGCCGTCGACGCGCTCGGTTCCGGGGCCGACCGGATCATCAGAGCGGCAAAGAGCACGAACAGCCCGGCCGTGAACGCGGTCAAATAGATCTCCGGGAGGGCGTTCTTCAGCGCGTTCCCGAAGACAATTTCGAGCGCCGTCCACCCGGCGAAGGCACTCCCGGCTGCAGAGACCACGACCAGCGGATGGTATCGCGTCGAGAGGCCGGCGATGATGAACTGGACTTTCTCGCCCGGCAACACCGCCAGTTGCATCCCGAAGGCAACCACGAGGATTTCCAGGTATTCGCTCACAGTCCGGGCACCTCCTCGGAAACAGATCCGTCCGCTGTCGCCGGGGCTTCGACGTAGACTGACTCGGCGACCGCCGCCGAGAGATGTTCGGTCCCCGCCTCGTGTTCAAGCACGTAGACGTCGACCGGCGTCACCTCGGTCACGGTCACCTCCCGCCCGGGGACGATGCCGCTCTCGGCGAGATACTGGAGTGTCTCCTCGTCGCGATCACGCACGGTCGCGACCACGACCGTCTCGCCGGGTTCACACGCTGCGAGCGGACGGGTGTCGGCGTCTCCCGGCGGTTCGAGGTCGACGCCCGGGATCGGCTCGCCGTGCGGATCCACCGGCGGATGGCCCAGCAAGTCGGCGATACGCTCCTCGAAGGACTCGCTGATGTGATGTTCCAGACAGTCGGCCTCGTCGTGGACCTCCTCCCACTCGTAGCCGAGATGCTCGACGAGGTACGCCTCCAGCAGTCGGTGGTGACGCACTGTCTCCAGTGCAATCGCTCGACCGTGGTCGGTCAATTCGACGCCGCTGTACTTCTCGCGCTCGATCAACGCCTCCTCGGCCAGCTTCTCGAGCATCCGCGTGGCCGTCGGGGGCGTCACGTCGAGGGCGTCGGCGATGGCCGACGTCCCGACCGGCGGCCCCTCCTCGCGTTCGAGCCGGTAGACCGCCTTGAGATAATCCTCCATGACATCCGTCTGCATTGATATCGGATTTAGACGCATCTAACTCTTAAGTCTGCTGGTGCGAAATAGATAGTTTCTGCCCGAGAACTCCGTGGTGGTGAGACTGCCGCTGTGGCTGTCGTCCCTGGCGGTCGCGAGGAAAAGAACGGTCGCAGTGCTCAGAACTCGGAGAGGAGATTCGCCATCTCGATGGCGCTCTCGGCGGCTTCGCTGCCCTTGTTACCTTGCTTGACGCCCGCGCGGTTGATGGCCTGCTCGGTCGTGTCGGTCGTGAGGACGCCGAAGGCGATCGGGACGTCGGTGTCCAGGGTCGCCTTCGCGACGCCCTTGGTCGCTTCGTTCGAGACGTACTCGAAGTGTGGCGTCTCCCCGCGGATGACCGCCCCCAGGGCGATGACGGCGTCGTACTCGCCAGTTTCGGCCATGCGCTTTGCTGCCTGTGGGATCTCGAAGGACCCTGGCACGCGGGCGACGGTGACGTCGTCTTCGCTGGCCCCGTGACGCATCAGCGTGTCGAGTGCGCCATCGAACAGTTTCCCGGTGATGAGGTCGTTGAAGCGGCTGAGGACGATGCCGACGCTCAGTCCACTCGCGTCCAGTTCGCCTTCGAGTTCGGTGATGTCGTAGTCTGTCATGGTTGTGTCGTGGTTTGGATAGTCTTCCGCGCGATCTCAGTCCGACGTGAACACGTCGAGTTGATGATCGAGCTTTTCGGCTTTGGTTTCGAGGTAGGCCTCGTTCTCGGGGTTGGGTTCGATCTGTAAGGAGTCGATCTCGACGTCGAAGTCGAACCGCTCGAGCGCGGCGGCCTTCCGCGGGTTGTTCGTCAGCAGGCGCACGCGGTCCAGCCCGATGTCTCTGAGCATCTGGGCGGCGGCGTCGAAGCGGCGCTCGTCGGGTTCGAACCCGAGTTCGACGTTCGCCTCGACGGTATCGAAGCCCTGTTCCTGTAACTCGTAGGCCTTGAGCTTGTTGAGCAGGCCGATCCCGCGTCCCTCCTGATCGAGGTACAGCAGAACGCCGCCCTCCTCGCTGATGCGCTGCATGGTCTCTTCGAGCTGGAACCCACAATCGCACTTCAGCGAGTGCAGGGCGTCGCCAGTCAGACACTTCGAGTGGATCCGGACGAGCGGCCGGTCGGTCGCGGGATCGACATCCTCGAAGTTGACCAGGGCGACGTGGGTCTCGCCGCGGTAGTCATAGCCGTACATGTCGAAGGTGCCGAACTCGGTCGGCAGGCGAGTGTCGACCTCCCGGGAGACCAGCGTCTCGGTCAGGTGACGATATTCGAGGACGTCCGCAACAGTCACGATCGGCAGGTCGTGTTCGTCTGCAAACTCCATGAGGCGGTCTTCCCGGGCCATCGTGCCGTCGTCGTCGACGACCTCGCAGATCACGCCGCCCGGCCGGTAGCCGGCGATTCTGGCGAGGTCGACCGCCGCCTCGGTGTGGCCCTCCCGGTCGAGGACGCCGTCGGCTCTGGCCTCCAGGGGGAAGATATGCCCCGGTTTGTCGAGGTCACCCGGTTCGGTCGCCGGGTCGACCAGTGCCTGGATCGTCTCGGCGCGGTCGTACGCCGAGATGCCCGTCCCCGTCGAGGCGGCGTCAACCGAGACAGTAAAGCGGGTGGACATCTCTTCGGTGTTCTCCGAAGCGGGAACCATCTGTTCGAGGCCCAGGTCCTCGGTGATCTCGGGGGCGACCGGCGCACAGACCAGCCCGCGGCCGTGTTTGAGCATGAAGTTGACGTGCTCGGGCGTGACCGCTTCGGCGGGCACGTACAGATCGCCCTCGTCTTCGCGACTCTGCTCGTCGACCAGCAGGACCATCTCGCCGTTTTCGATCGCGTCGATCGCCGTCTCGACGTCGTCGAAGCGCGAGCGATCCCGGTCCGATTCGATGACTGTCATTGGTTGAGTTCTTCGAGTTTCTCCATGAGGTCCGTCTCCCCGTCCGCCTCCCCGGCCAACCGCTCGACGTACCGCGCGATCACGTCGACCTCCAGGTTGACCTCGTCGCCGACGCCGGTCTCCGTGAGGATCGTCTCCTCCTCTGTGAAGTCGGTGATCGAGACGCTGAAGGTCCGATCGACGTCGACGACCGTCAGACTGACGCCGTCGACCGCCACCGATCCCTTCTCGGCGAGGTAGGGCAACAATTTCTCCGGCGGCCGGATCGAGTAGATCCGGGCTTTCTCCTCGCGGCGGAGATCGGTCACGACGCCGGTCCCATCGATGTGGCCCGTCACGAGGTGGCCGTCGAGGCCGTCGTTCAACTGCAGCGCCGACTCGAGGTTGACCGGACTCCCTGGGTGGAGCTCCCGAAGGTTGGTCCGCCGATAGGTCTCGGGGGTCACCTCGACGGTGAACGTTTCCGCCGATTCGTCGATTTCGACGACCGTGAGACACGGGCCGTTGACCGCGACGCTGTCGCCGAGTTCCAGGTCGGTCAGTTCCGTCGAGAGGGTCAGGACGAGCGCGTTCGCCCGCCGGTCAATGGCCTCGACGGTCCCGACGTCCTCGATTATGCCCGTGAACATCGCACCCCTCGCGTCGCAGGAATACCGGAGTGCGTCCGGATCGACCGGCCTCCTGTGTCCGGCCGGTTCGACGCCCGGATTGTCGTGTTCGCGTCACCTCGATGCATTCCCATAACAGTTGGCCGCGCACCCGTATAAAATAATTGGAATTGGTCTCAATTGTGTATGGGCTGGGTTAGCGTCCCCGTCTGAACCATGTAGCTGTTTGACGGGCACAGATCCGCGGACGGCCGACAGCGACGACGATAGAGCCGCCGACCGCCCGTGCCAAAGCGACGGACGTCCATGGAAACGAGGGGCCAAAGAAGAAGTTCCTCGGACCGAACAACTTCGGGAAGGGCGCTGCCGGGTTCGCGAACGCCGATATCCCCATCGTTTCGGAAGGAGGAGCCGCAGTCTTCTCGGTCGCCTCCGGGCTTGCTCAGGGCGTCAACGTCTTCAAGAACGACGCCATCACGACGGCGGCCGTCATCGGGAATCCCAGCGAATGGTGACCAGCCGCCCAGAAGACCGCTCAGGGGCTCAACCAGCTCTCGCAAATGGCGACGTCGTCGGAGAAGCGCGAGCGGGCGATGGCCGCCATGGTGAAACACTACGGGGAACGTCGCCAGCAGCTCAACCCCTTTGACGAGGGGAGAAAATACCACGACAGCTTCGCCGTGGGGTACAGCGGCGGCTATGCAGCCTCGTTCCTCGTGCCAGTCGCTGCGGAAGCAAAGGCCGCCCAGGCGGCCGCCAGGATGCCCTACATGGCTGCCTTGCTACGGTCGGTCAACACGATGAAACGCTCCATCAAGGGCGTCACCATCGGCAGCGCGATGTGGACCGGCGGGAAGATCGCCAGACGGATGCCGGACGTCGATTTCAACGTCGGACGGCGAGTTTCGGATGTCGAACTGGATGGCCGCGCCAAGCAGATCGTCGGTCAGACGGCCGACACACTACGGAACACGCCACTCCCGAGACAGCGCCGCATCGCGAAGCTGACGCGGAACACCGGGGATGGCGACGTGATGGAGTGGCTGACCCGGAATGTGGAGGCTCCCGACTCAGAGCGGTATCAGCGGGGCCTTGTCTACCTGCGTCGGACGGGTGCGGAAGGCAAGCAATTGCTGTCGCGACTGACGCAGGATGCACGGTCAGCGTTGCTGAAATTGCGAGACAAAGCCGGGCTTCAACGGCAGTTGACGAAGGCCTGGGTCCGCGGTGATATCGATGCCAGTGACATCGGGAAGGCGACCCGGCGCTACGACGGTCTCGATGCGGAGGGCCGAGCTGCATTCGACGACCTTGTCCAGCACGAGGGTCCCGACGCCGTCTCTGTGAGCGGAAAGCTCGACGAGGACGCTTTCGAGGACGTCCTGAAATCGGACCTCTCGACCGCTCGAAAGGCTGACATCGTCGACAGTCTGTCGGAGGTCGACCAGATGCAGTCGTTCAACACTTCTACGATCGAGTTGGTGAGCAGGCCTTCCGGCTGGCGCGGCACCTGCGCGGGGATCGTTTGGAGACGCTCCTTCGCCGGACCGACCCCGACACGCAGGACATCCTGGCCGACGGGTCGGGCGAATTGGATGTGCAGTTCGACCGTACCGTCGCCGATGCGGTCGCGGACAGTGACGCTGGCAGTGATGTCGTCCAGAAGGCGGTCAACCAGATCGATGAGCTGGAGGACATCTGGGGGACGAGTACGGGCCAATTCGGCAAGCGTCTCGTCGTCGAATCACCCGACAGCGGCAGTCAGTTCCTCGCCACCTTCGACGACGCCCAGATTCACCAACTCAGTACCGAAGTGAGCGATAGCACCGTCAGCCAGTCAGTGGTGCTCGAGTTCGTTGACGGTGTGGAGAATGTCAAGAAACTCCGTTACCAGACAATAGATGCTGAAGGCATCTCGATGTCACAGTTAGCGGAGTTCATCGAATCGTCCGATGGGTATGCCGCCCGACTCGCGAACGATCTCGGTGGTGGGAAACTCGCCGGTGCCATCGAACTCGACCCTGCTGACCGAGACATCCTCACTGAGGTCGCGTACAAGGAATCGCTGGATGGGAAGGACGCCCTCGCGAGTGATAGTCTCACTGCTCGGGATATTCTTGATATGAGTGAAGACACGGATTTGCAGTCGGTTAAGATGATCGCGAAGAGCCAGGGCGGAAAGGTCATCAGGCTTGAATCAGGGCAGGACAGCTTCGATCATATCCTTGACAGACATTTCCGCGGGACTGCAATCAAATCCAGTGGCGAGCAGACGACCTTCTTCCCATCCGGGAAGACAGCTTCTGCCAGAGGAGGTGGTCCCGAAGCGGACCTCCCATCAGAAGTTAGCCAAGATCAAATCGCTCCGCTCCTTCGGGAAGCAATCGAGGAAACATCAACGACCGATGGCAGTTTCACCGTCACGTTCTCCCAACCACGGTCTGGGATCACTAAACTAAATATCGAAACTGGAGGGGATTTGATCGCCTCAGCATATCCCAAAGAAGGACCGGAAGTACGGCGATGGAACTGGGACACTGGTGAATGGGAACAATGGAGTTCACCTGAATGGACACGATGGGAAAAGCCATACAACCAGGCCGGTAATTCGAACCAGCCAAGCATGACTCCGGGTCCTCTGCCTACGAATCCCAGTCAACAGCATAGCCACCTGACAACCCCGTCAGCTAGTCAAGAACTGACTCCATAATCTATGACCAGTCTCGCATCTCTCGCAATCGAATTTGCCGATCCAGAATCGTTCAGTGTCGTTATCGAACCCCGGCAGGACGATAACACGGACCCAATCTCTACGAAGACGACGATTTCTTGGGTTCGGTGGCAGAGATTACCCGGACTGTTTACGAACTGCAGAACGTCTTTGCAGATGAATCGGCCTCTTTAATTCGGTTTCACGACTGGCATCATCGCCTCGTCACTCGCCCGCGAGACGAAGAAACCGTCCACGTAGAAGTCCTGAGATCCAACGAAGAAGTTCTTGAGGAGGCGGTAATGACAAAAGTCGAACTAATACGAGCGTTTATCGGTGGGTTCCAACCCTATTTCGAAAAGGTTTGTGAAGGTTCTCCCACAAATCAAGCAGATGATTGCCGGTGTCTCGCACTGTCTGTGGGCCTCTCTGATCTAGAACATCGTTTACAGCATTATCAGGAAAACGACTCTCTCGATGGCTACCAGCCGACGATCGATCGCGAGCACCTCGAGACGTTCCTGCTGGAGTGTCGCAGTCGGGATCGCCTGCTGGAGTTCGTCGTGGAGACCGGGGAGATCGGTCCATTCGTTCGCCACCTCCTCGAGAATGACGACGACGAGTACGTCGAGACGATCTACCGACAGTTGTTCAATCGCGAATATGACGATATCGCTCGCGAGGGACTCGAAGTCCTTCGGGAACACCCAGACGAGCGCGCGTCCGTCTACATCGTCGGTGTCGCACTGGAATCAGACCCGACCGTTGCAGTCCCAGCCCTGGAGATCCTCTCGCAGGCCGATCCCGAAATCCTCATCGACATCGTCCGCGAGCAGGTAAGAGCAGACGACCCAGTTATCGCTCGGGCCGCAATCGACGCGCTGGCCAGTCTCGACCCCGAGTCGCTGGATCCTAACGAGCGTGACCGGATCGTGTCGCACTTCCAGTACGGACGGGAGGCGACCGAGCACAAAACCATCGAATCCCGTATTGACGAGACGCTCGCGAAGTTCGAGTGATTTCCTACACTGGGATTCAGGAGAACTCGACGACGCGTCGGACCTGCCGGACGTTTTCTCCAGAGTTGCGGCGGAAGTCGGCCCACAGGATTCTGACGGTGACGGACTCCCCGAC
The DNA here is from genome assembly GCF_000470655.1 of Halorhabdus tiamatea SARL4B. NCBI lineage: Archaea > Methanobacteriati > Methanobacteriota > Halobacteria > Halobacteriales > Haloarculaceae > Halorhabdus > Halorhabdus tiamatea. The sequence goes on along the minus strand of NC_021921.1, from coordinate 1,642,987 downwards.
ACACTCGAAAAAGAGGGAATCCCGATCGGATACGCCCACGGCGGGTATCAGACGATCGAGACCGATCCGTACGACGCGGGCACCGACGGTGATGGAATCCCTGACGGGGAAGAAGTCGGCCCTCTCATCTCCGAGAACATCACGGTTTCGACCGTCACTGATGGGGGCCACCCCAATTATGGGTCGACGCAAGAGATCCACGTCGAGTATCGAAAACTCAACAGTGATCCGACGAAAGTCGATAGCGATGGCGACGGGTTGACAGATCCGGAGGAATACAACGGGTGGGAGACGGCAATCGCGTCATCGATTGACCAGGCAGACTCCTACGACGAGGAACGGCAAGACAATCCGCTCACAGCGGATGATGTCCTTGATCACGAGGCAGTCACATCGGATCCACTGCTCGAAGACACCGACGAAGATGATGTCGACGATCTGGCTGAACAGATCAATCGGCTCAATCCCAGAGACCGCGACAGCGATGGTGACAAGCTCTCGGATCATACGGAACTACGTTTGCGAGACCAATCCGACGAGTACGCCCCGGCGATCTACGAGAATACGCCCCCTTCGGTCACCGTGCGGTCAATCTCCGCCGTGAATGGTCGAACTGAATACGATGTTGCACTCCAGGCGAGGGACGCGAGCGGCCTGGGTGCGATCGATCTGATGAAGGGTGGCGAGGTAGAAAAACGGGTTTGGGGACGCGGCGAAACCGAAATCAGCAGAGAGATTTCGTTCTACGTCAATCGCAGCTTTGTCGAAGTGATACAGGTCGGTGCCGGGTATTTCTTCACGAGTTCTGTGGCCGAGGTTAATGCATACGACCAGCTCTGGAACAATCAATCCCAGAAGTTCCACGGGACAGATGGCTTCGGACAGATTGCGAAAGCAGCTGCCGATGCACCGCTCCCGTACGGAGTGGGGAGACAGGAAGCGATTCAGCTGATGGGCTTTGGCTCGGGTGTGAAAACCTCCGGGAAGCAGACTGTCACTGACTTTTACAGTCTCGCGACAAACCTGGAGGGGAGTGCCAAACAGATGGCGGCTGTCGCTGGCTACATCGCCAATAACGCCAGTGTCTTGGCGAAGTTGCCGGGCATGATGGCTAACCAGGTCGCCTCGAACCAACAACGCATAAACCCCTTCGTCGAAGGGAGTGAAGAATCGACGTTCGCAGAATCGTGGTATCTGGGGTACGCGACGGGCATGATCGGGTCTGCCGCCATCGGCGACAAAGGAACGAGTGCTGTCGTCGGTCGACTTTCCTCCTCGAGTACGCGGATCGGCAAAGCGATGCGGGCGCTGGAAGCTGCGAAAACGTCGCTGAAGGCCGGCGTCTCGACGAAGACGATGGCACTTGCCGGTCGGATCAACGGCCGGCTTCCCAACGCGGATCTCGACACTGGCCAGATAGCCAATCGCTTGAGTGAGGTGTCCCAGCCCGTCCGCCTGCAGACGACAGCGCAGTTGCGCGAGATGGATTCGGACACCTTGCGGTGGATCAACGACAACGGGATCGTCTACAAGTCGGCCTCGAAGGCCACCCGCGTCGTGCGGACGACCGGCGAAACGGGCCGCGAAGCCCTCGAATCGCTCGGAAGGGACGGCAGGGCCGCGTTGCTGGAACTTTCCGAGGCGACTGCGACCGTGCGAACGTCGCTTCGTGCCTGGGACCGCGGCGATCTCTCGACGAATGAACTCACGGCGGCCTTGCGACGGACTGACGCGATGGATGCTGCGGAGCGACGCGCCTACGACGATGTTCTCGAAGCGACCGGCGACGACGCGGTCGAAGTGATGGCCAAGAGTGACGGGCCGGCACGGAGAGCGATGACTGACGGCGGGGAGACAATTGACTTCCAAACGGCAGTCGCCCGTGCGGCGGACAGTGACGCGATCGATTCGTTCGAGCAACTGGATCGGGCGGTGCGCCGTCTCGATGAGTTGGATGGAGGATATGAAGACTCATTCCGCCGATTGGCTGTAGATGAGACAGCTGGCGAGTCATGGTACCGTGGCTGGATCTTCTGATATCGATACCAGTGACGTACGAAAGGCCATCGATCGAGTCGAAGAGATTGACGATAATGTACGAATAAATCGATTCAGAGAAGCCAGTAATGTTAACAATAAAGATCGCTACTCAGGCATGGAGAATCCTTATACCGACGATACTATTGTGATGGATGTTAAGGCAAAGAAAGATATGAACTTCGCACGAGTTCATGGCGAAGAAAACCAGGCTCGTGCCTGGATGCTTCGAAACCGGAATGAAATTGAGGGACTTTCTCCTGTTGAAATCAAAGAAAAGTATTCTTTACCGAATGAACCAGCGTACGTGTCAAGTGTTGACGTTCCGGAAGGAACTTCTATTAGAGTTGGAGATACTGCTGCAAATTTTGGCGGAAAACAAGGAGCAACTCAGTACGAACTGCTAGAAAAACTCTCCCCAGAGAGATTCGTAAATGAACAGGATCTCCCGGTATGACCGATATTCAAGTCGAAGGAGCGCAGGTTAAAATCGGTCAGGAGACGCATGAATTCGACGAGAATATTGACGACCATGCCGTCATAAATGATATTGTAGCTGTTATTCTTTCTGTTCCAAACGACGAGGTAAACAATAGAAATATTATCGGATTTGGGACGGATGGCTCACGTCAGTGGAGAGTTGAATCTCTCTATTCTGGTGATGACGATATCCCATACGTATATATCGACACAAAGGACGGCAAACTTATTGCTGATACTTGGACAGGAGTCCGAGTGACGATCGAGCCAAACACAGGGGAAATAATAGACACAAAATTCATGAAATAGCTCCTTCCGACATATATTAAATATTTATTACATGAATTCGAAATATATACTATTTTTGGGCTTGTTTAGAGGGTTAAATTCTCCCGTTTTAGTGGCTGAGCGTTGAACATAGATTGAAAACGGCAGCTTTGAGCACAAGTTCACGGAACTGACCAAACCAAGTTCTGGCTCGGAGCGTTCCGCCAAATCGCTGCTTGACCGCCGCGAAGATCGACTCGACGACGACTCGCTGACCGTAGATTTCGTCGTCGAGCCGCGCATTGTGTGCTCGATCAAGCGACGAAAATTCGCGGTGCTTGATCACCGGCCTCACGTCCTGAGACCGAAGATATTCACGAAATTCGGCTGAATCGTATCCTTTGTCGGCGGTGAGTATTTCGACTTGCTCAGAATTTCGTTCGAGCACCTGCGGTCCGATCTGCGTATCGAGTGGTTGTCTCATCGAACAGTGTATATCTAAAACAAGACTGTTCTCACAGTCCACGAGTGCGGTCGTTTTCACCGTCTTGAACCGGTAATTCGTTCGATTCGCGTAGTGTCGGCTCGCTCCCTGTCGATCACCCGGTTGCGTCGATCGCATGAACTGAGCCAGGTTTGACGAGCTCAGCTGAATGGCAGTGGAGCGCCCGCCAAACCGCCATTTTGAGCTCCTGGTATCGAGCACAAACGGTGGTGAAATCAGGCAGCTCAGCGGGTTCTAAGTTTAGTATTCCGACTACGTCGGCCATCTGAGACAACTCATCGAGTAGGCTCGGTACGAAGAGGATTTGAACTCTCGGAGTGCGTGTATCGCCACAATCACCCAGTCGGCAAATCCACCTTCACCACGTTGAACGGCTGGTTCTGAGCGGTCACCGGTGGCCTTTTTGGCGAGCGACACAACCCTGCTCGTGAAGCGGGAGACGGTTGTTTGCACACTTCTCTTTCCCGCTTTCACTTCCTAGTAAGTTAGACATTTATCCGCTCTTACTATCGTCTAAACATGCCCCTATTTTTGGTTAGATGGTACTGTTGTCGCTTTGAGAATGGTTTGACCTCGACACGGGCCAGATAGCCAACCGCTTGAGCGAGGTGTCCCAGCCCGTCCGCCTGCAAGCCACCCGCGTCGTGCGGGCGACCGGCGAAACGGGCCGCGAAGCCCTCGAATCGCTCGGAACCAACGGCAGGGCCGCGCTGCTGGAACTCTCTGACGCTCCCGCGACCACACGGTCGATCCTCAGAGCCTGGAAGCGCGATGTTCTCTCGGATACTGAACTCACGGCGGCCTTACGACGGACTGACGCGATGGATGCTGCCGAGCGACGGGCCTACGACGATGTTATCGAAGCGACCGGCGACGACGCGGTCGAACGACGCTTAGCCGCTGAGCATGCCCCCGAACAGCGCCTTCCCGGTCTGGAGGTACGACGGCCGCGTCACGCGGTCGTGTTCCGCGCGCGTGAGTTTGAAGTCGAAGACGTCGAGGTTCTCTTTGATGTGCTCCCGGGAGGTCGACATCGGGATCGTGGCGACGTTCTCGTGTTGAGTTGCCCACCGGATCGCGACCTGCGGCCCGGTCTTGCCGTAGCGCTCGCCGATCTCTTCGAGCAGCGCGTCGTCCAGCAACGCGCCGTTGGCCAGCGGGCTGTAGGCCGTCAGCATGACGTCCTCCGCTTGGCAGTAGGCGAGCAACTCGCGCTGGGGCCACCACGGATGAAACAGGACCTGGTCGGTCAGGATCGGTGCCTCGGAGAGGTCTCGCGCACGATCGAGTCGATCCTTTCCGAAGTTGCTCACGCCGATGTGGCGGGCCATCTCGCGATCGACGGCCTCGTTTAACCCGTCCATCACCGTCTCCAGGTCGGCGAGGGGGTTCGGCCAGTGGATCAGCAGTAGATCGACGTAGTCGGTGTCGAGGGCCGTGAGGCTGTCCTCGACGCTCGCGACGATCGACTCGACCGAGCGGTAGCGGGGGTTGACCTTCGTCGTGAGGAAGAGGGCCTCTCGAGCCACGTCGGCGTCGGCGATCGCACGGCCGACGCCGGCCTCGTTCTCGTAGATCTGGGCGGTGTCGACGTGTCGGTAGCCGACGTCGAGGGCGTCGCTGACGGCGTCGTAGGCGGTCTCGGGCTCCATCTGCCAGGTGCCGATGCCGACTGCGGGAACCTCGGTACCGGCGACTGTCACGTGTTCCATACCCTCTCTGAGGGGGCCGATGGCCAAGAAGGTACGGTCCGGGACACTGCTCGTCGAGAGTGTTTCCGTCAGCCACGGCAGCACTACGGCAACAACCGACCGATAGTCCCGCGGTTTTCCGCGATCCGGCGGTAGCCCCATTCCCGGAGGGATGGGTATCCCGGAAGCGCCCGAAAGACGCCAAACAGCGCAGCCGGGACGAGTGCTGTTTCGGCGAGCGCGCGCTCGATCGACTCGCCACACGAGTAGACCGCCTCCTCGGTCACGAGGTGGGCACACTCGCGATAGTCCGGCGGGAGCCGGTCGCGAAGTGACGGCGACAGCTCGGCGAAGCCGACGATCTCGACACTTCCGTGGCGGGCGACGAATTCCGCAGCCCGCGTACAGAAGCCACAGTCGTCGTCGTAGACGAGTGTTGGAGCCACACACAATCTACGGGCTCGAAAGACATAGGGGTACGGGCAGGTGTATCGTCGATCGGCTCGAGAGAGATAGGGATACGGGCAAGTGTCCGTCGATCCGCCAAGCGAAGACGATACCTATACAGGATTCGTTGCCCAAGACTCAGACATGGAGACCTGGAAACTGCTGGTCTGGACGGCGGGAGTTCTCGCCTTCTTCGGCGTCGTCGTGACCGTCGGGAACATTCCGCTGTCGGGGCCGACTGCGGTGGTCGTGCTGGTCGTCGTCGCGATCGCTAGCGTCGTGCTGTACGCACTCTCGAGACACGGCTACCGCTTCGGACACCGGTTGGGTGAACAGATGACCGAGGACGACTGATCGACGCGGTGGCCCCGGACGCCGCCTGGCGGCAGGTCGGACACTCCGGCGAGGGGAACCTTCTTGTCCGTCGCTGTCGGATCCTGGTGGCATGGCCCAAGGCAATACGCTGCTCAACGCGGTGATCGGCGCCGTCGTCACGGTCGTCTTCACGTTTCTCCCATTCTCGCCCGTCGTCGGCGGGTCCATCGCCGGGTACCTCCAGGGCGGTGACCAGTCAGCTGCCATCCGGGTCGGCACCCTCTCGGGCGTACTCGCCGCGATCCCGCTGGTGGTCGTCCTGATGCTGTTGGCGACCATCGTCCCGTTCCTGCCGGCTTTCGGGACGGCAGGGTCGATCACTGCCGTCTTCGGCGTCCTCGGGATCGTCGCGCTCGTGATCTCCCTGTTTTACAGCGTCGGTCTGAGCGTCCTCGGCGCGCTCCTCGGACGGTATCTGTCCCGGGAAACCGGCCGCTGAGCGGAGAGTTCGGAACGCCCTTTGCAGTCGGTGTCTCACGCCCTATCATGGTCACTTCGAGCGCTCCGGGCAAGGTGTACCTCTTCGGCGAGCACGCCGTCGTCTACGGCGAACCCGCCGTCCCCTGTGCGATCGAGCGTCGCGCGTCGGTGACGGCGACGCGCCGGGACGACGCATCGCTCCGGGTCCACGCCGGCGATCTCACGCTCGACGGATTCACGGTCGAGTACAGCGGTGACACGGCGGGAACCCCCGACGTCGACGTCGAACAACCGCTGCTCGAGGCCGCGATGGGCTACGTCAACGAGGCGATCGAGCAGGCTCGCGACGCGGCCGACCGCCCCGAGGCGGGCTTCGACGTCCACATCGACAGCGCGATCCCGCTCGGCGCTGGACTCGGTTCCTCGGCGGCGGTCGTGGTCGCTGCGATCGACGCCGCGACCCGCGAACTCGACCACCCACTCGGCGTCGAAGCGATCGCCGACCGGGCCTACCAGGTCGAACTCGCCGTCCAGGACGGGGAGGCCTCGCGGGCGGACACCTTCTGCTCGGCGATGGGCGGGGCCGTCCGCGTCGAGGGCGAGGACTGCCGGCGACTCGATGCCGTCCCGAACCTGCCGTTCGTGATCGGCTACGACGGGGGCTCCGGTGATACGGGCGCGCTCGTCGCGGGCGTCCGCGGACTGCGCGAGGAGTACGACTTCGCGGCCGACACCGTCGAAGCGATCGGCGACGTCGTCCGCCGTGGCGAGGACGCACTCGTCGAGGAAGATTTGGACGAACTCGGCCGACTCATGGACTTCAACCACGGACTGCTGTCGGCGCTCGGGGTCTCCTCACGGTCGCTCGACGCGATGGTCTGGGCCGCCCGCGACGCCGACGCCCGCGGCGCGAAACTCACTGGCGCGGGCGGCGGCGGCTGTATCGTCGCGCTCGATGCCACCGACGGGACCGAGACCGCCCTCCGGTATACTCCCGGCTGCGAGCACGCCTTCCGGGCCGAACTCGACACCGACGGCGTTCGGGTGGAAGAGTCATGACTGGCCCTGTCACCAGGACGGGTGAGCCCGCGTGACGACGATCCTCAAACTCGGGGGCAGCGTCATCACGGAGAAGGACGCGCCCGAGACCGTCGACCGGGAGGCGCTCACCGCGGCAGCCGACGCCATCGGGGCGGCCGACCTCGACGATCTCGTGATCGTCCACGGCGGCGGGAGCTTCGGCCACCACCACGCCGAGGCGCACGGCGTCACCGCCACGGCGGGGACCCACGACGCGGCAGGCGTCTACGCCATCCACGACGCCATGGCCCGACTCGACGATCACGTCGTCGAAGCGTTGCAGGACGCCGGCGTGCCCGCCCTCCCGGTCCACCCGTTCTCGGTCGCCTCCAGGGACGAACACGGCGAGACGGCCCTGCCGACGGGCGCGATCGACCGCCTGCGAGGCGAGGGGTTCGTGCCCGTCCTCTTCGGTGACGTGGTCGTCCAGGCTGGCGCGGGCGCGACGATCCTGAGCGGCGACGAGATTGTCGTCCTGCTCGCGCGCTCGCTCGGGGCCGATCGGATCGGCCTCTGTTCGGGTGTGTCGGGCGTCCTCGACGAATCGGGGGCCGTGATCGACCGGATCGAGGACTTCGCGGCCGTCGCCGACGCGCTCGGTGAGAGCGAGGCGACCGACGTCACCGGTGGCATGGCCGGGAAAGTGCGAGCCTTGCTCGACCTGGAGACGCCGGCGTCGATCTTCGGCCCCGACGATCTGGCGGCATTTCTCGCCGGCGAGGATCCCGGCACGCTGATCGAGTGACTCACTGCCCGATTGGGAAGCCAGTTCGCTCACCGAGCGACGCCCCGAAATTTACTTCCCGCCGGTTTGCGTTGGCTCTGCCATGGCAACGATCACGCTCAAGCAGACGCTGAGTCACTGGGCGCGACTGTTCGGGTACGTCCTCGGCGTCGCCGTCGTCGGTGGGGCCGTCGCCGGTGGCGGACTCGCCGTCCTCGAGGACGTGCCGAACTGGGCACCCGGCGGGGCGGCACCCGACGTCGGCGTGAACCTCGTCGTCGGCGCGGGACTGCTCGCCGTCGGCGCGCTGGTCCTGCTGGCTGGCTTCTTCACGATCGTCCTGGTCGTCGTCGCCACCGGCGTCGAGGCCGCGGGCGACGACGCGGACGGTGACCGATCCGGCGACGACGCGGACGGTGACCGATCCGACGGCGACTCGACCGACGACCCCGTTCCGGATCCCGCCGAGCGTCTCGCCTCTCGGCGACGTGCCAGGCGTGGGCCAACTACGGCCAACGCCGAACCTACCCGGCCCCAGGAGCGAGCCGAATCGCGATCGGCCGAGGCCCCAGCCCCGGAACAACCGAACGAGAACGAACGCAGCGACGCCACGGACCGGGGTGAGGACTGGATGCGGGAAGTCGAGCGCGACCTGGTCGAGGGGGAGGGGGCGGACGCGAGCCAGACGCCGCCATCGGACGAGTCGACTGTCCCGCCCCACGCGACAGATCCGACGGACCGCTCCCCGGAAGACGAGACCGGGGCTGGCGAAGAACGTGTCGAGTCGTCGGCCGACGACTGGGTCGGTGCCGACGAAATCGGATCGGACGATCCGACGGCGGACGTCGCCGACGAACCGGACGTCTCGGCCGGCGAATCGGGCGTCCCGGCCGGCGATCGTCCGTCGACTGCGTCAGACGGCCCGGTCGACGACGCGATCGACGCGACGGACAGGAGCACCGCCAGCGAGGACGCGTCCGGCCCCGCAGGCAGGGGGCGTGAGACAACCGATTCAGCCGACGATCCACTCGCGCCCGACGACTTCGAACCCGATCCGGTCGAGAACGATCGCGAAGACGTGGGAGGCATCGAGGAAGCAACGGCTGCTGAGAAACTCACGGGGACGGCTGATGGGGATCCCACGGAAGCAACGGCCGACGAGCAAGACATGGAAGCGACGGACGTCGAGGCCGATTCGGACGGCGATTCTACGGATAGCGACGACGAACCGCTGTAATTTCGGCGCTAATCCCAACCCGCACAGTTTTTACCGCCGCGCTACATATCAGGCTATAACCGAGCGCTCGGCCGCCCGAACGGACCCGGCGGCCGACGGATGGACGTCAACGCGATCGTCGCGGCGGCGTCGGGCACTCGTTGCCCACGTCGCCGCCCGGGTCGTGGGCCAGCGGAGGAACGCTGGCTCGCCGCCCAGCCGGTCCGGTCTTTCCGGACGGCGGTCGACACCGCTTGCAGACGCGATCGGCAGTGCGGTGCTGTCGGCCGTTGCGGCTTCCGTCGGGTGGCCCACTCGGAGACAACTATGGAAATCGAGATTGCCACCATCGGCGGCTACGAGGAAGTGGGACGACAGATGACTGCGGTGCGGGCGGGCGAGGACGTCGTGATCTTCGACATGGGCCTGAACCTCTCGAAGGTCCTGATTCACGACAACGTCGAGACCGAGCGGATGCACAGCTTAGATCTGATCGACATGGGTGCGATCCCCGACGATCGCGTCATGAGCGAGATCGAGGGTGACGTCAAGGCCATCGTGCCGACCCACGGTCACCTCGACCACATCGGCGCGATCAGCAAACTCGCCCACCGCTACGACGCGCCGATCATGGCGACGCCATTTACGATCGAACTCGTCAAACAGCAGATCCAGGGCGAGGAGAAGTTCGGCGTCGAGAACGATCTCGTGAAGATGGACGCCGGCGCGAGCACCCGGATCGGCGACGACGGCGTCGAACTCGAGTTCGTCAACGTCACCCACTCGATCATCGACGCGATCAACCCCGTCCTCCACACGCCCGAAGGCGCAATCGTCTACGGGCTGGACAAGCGCATGGACCACGATCCGGTCCTCGGCGATCCGATCGACATGGACCGGTTCCGTGAGATCGGCGAGGAAGGTGTCCTGTGTTACATCGAGGACTGTACGAACGCCCAGAAGAAAGGGCGCACCCCGAGCGAGTCCGTCGCGCGACGCCACCTCAAGGACGTCATGTACAGCATGGCGGACTACGACGGCGGCATCGTCGCCACGACGTTCTCCAGCCACATCGCCCGCGTGAAGAGTCTCGTCGAGTTCGCCGACGATATCGGTCGTCAACCCGTCCTGCTGGGCCGCTCGATGGAGAAGTACTCCGGGACGGCTGAACGCCTCGACTTCGTCGAGTTCCCCGAGGATCTGGGGATGTACGGCCACCGTAAGTCCGTCGACCGGACGTTCAAGCGCATCATGAGCGAGGGCAAGGAGAACTTCCTCCCGATCGTGACCGGCCACCAGGGCGAGCCCCGCGCGATGCTCACCCGGATGGGCCGGGGCGACACGCCCTACGAACTCGAGGAGGGCGACAAGGTCATCTTCTCGGCCCGTGTGATTCCGGAGCCGACCAACGAGGGCCAGCGCTATCAGAGCGAGACGCTCCTGAAGATGCAGGGCGCACGCATCTACGACGAGGTCCACGTCTCGGGTCACCTCAACCGCGAGGGCCACTACGAGATGCTCAACGCCTTGGAGGCCGACCATCTCATCCCGGCCCACCAGAACATGGAAGGGTTCGCGCCGTACGTCGAACTCGCCGAGAGCGAGGGCTACGAGCTCGGCGAGGACCTCCACGTCACGCGAAACGGTAACGTGATCACGCTGGTCGAATAACCCGTTTGCGATGACGGACACTGTCGACTCGCGGGCGGTCATGGAGGCCATCGAGTGGCGACGCGAGCAGGTCAACGACGCCATCCCGGAGAACCTCCCGGTCGTCGAACCCAAGAAGCTGTATGAAGCCTCGCGGTACTTGCTCGACGCCGGCGGCAAGCGACTCCGGCCGACGATCCTGTTGCTCGCCGCGGAGTCCATCGCCGACGTCCCCACGCGCAGCGAGCCGTATCGGGAGTTCCCGACCGCGGAGGGACCGATCGACATGATGTCCGCGGCGGTGAGCATCGAGATCATCCAGTCGTTTACGCTCATCCACGACGACATCATGGACGACGACGACATGCGTCGCGGGGTTCCGGCGGTCCACCGAGAGTTCGACCTCTCGACGGCGATTCTGGCCGGTGACACGCTTTACGCGAAGGCCTTCGAAAACATGCTCGAGACCGGCTCGACCGGCGATCGGTCCGTCCGGGCGCTGTCGGAACTCGCGACGACCTGTACCCAGATCTGTGAGGGCCAGTCGATGGACATCGAGTTCGAGACCGTCGAGGCGGTCACGACCGAGGACTACCTCGAGATGGTCGAACTCAAGACTGCGGTGCTGTACGCCGCCGCGGCGTCCATTCCTGCCATTTTGATGGGCGAAGACGACTACGTCGATCCGCTCTATCAGTACGGACTCAACATCGGGCGTGGCTTCCAGATCCAGGACGACCTGCTGGACCTGACGACGCCCAGCGAGAAACTCGGCAAGCAACGCGGCAGCGACCTCGTCGAGAACAAGCGGACGATCATCACCGTCCACGCCCGCCACCAGGGCGTCGACGTGGAGTCGCTCGTCCCGACCGACGACGTCGAGGCGGTCGACGAGGCGACCATCGACGACGCCGTCGCCGAACTCGAGGACGCCGGCAGCATCGACTTCGCCCGCGAGACGGCCGAGGGTCTCATCCAGGACGGCAAGGAGAATCTGGAAGTTCTCCCCGACAACGAGGCGCGTGACCTGCTCGAGGGTATCGCGGACTTCCTGATCGAACGCGAGTACTGAACCAACGGCTGTTGTCGAACACACACAATCGGCCGAGTTTTATCCCCCAGACCGATTAGTAGCGGACATGGACGAAGACCTTCGCGAGCGCGTCGCGGAAGCCGCCGAGGCCGACGCGCTGTTCAACGCCTTGAAACACGACAGCGACGCCCAGGTCGGGGCCATCATGGGCCCGTTGATGGGCGAGAACCCGGAGTTCCGGGAGCACGGCGACGAGATCCCCGGCGTCATCGCACCGGTCGTCGAACGCGTCAACGACCTGTCGACCGCCGAGAAACGCGAGCGACTCGACGAGATCGCCCCCGAGCGCATCGAGGAACTCGACGCCGAGGAGGAAACAGACGAGCAGGCGCTGCCCGACCTCCCCAACGTCGAGGACTACGACGAGGTCCGGATGCGCGTCGCACCCAATCCCAACGGTCCCTGGCACATCGGCCACGCGCGGATGGCCGCAGTCGTGGGATCGTACAAGGACCGCTACGACGGGTATTTCGTCTGTCGGTTCGACGACACCGACCCCGAGACCAAGCGTCCGGACCTCGACGCCTACGACGAGATTCTCGACGCGATCGAGTACCTCGGGTTCACGCCGAACCGCGTCCTGAAGGCCAGCGACCGCCTGGAGACCTACTACGGGTACGCCCGCGACCTCATCGACCTCGGCGGGGCCTACACCTGCTCGTGTCCCGGCGAGGCGTTCTCCGAACTGAAGAACGACGGTGAGGCCTGCCCCCACCGCGAGAAAGACCCCGAGACCGTCCACGAGGAGTTCGACGCGATGGTCGACGGCGAGTACGACCCCGGCGAGATGGTCCTGCGGGTAAAGACCGACATCGAACACAAGAACCCCGCGCTGCGTGACTGGGTGGCCTTCCGGCTTATCGACACGCCACATCCACGCGAGGAAGCCGCCGAGTACCGGTGCTGGCCCATGCTCGACTTCCAGAGCGGAATCGACGACCACCTCACCGGGATCACCCACATCATCCGGGGAATCGACCTCCAGGACTCCGCAAAGCGCCAGGGATTCGTCTACGATTACTTCGACTGGGAGTACCCCGAGGTCGTCCACTGGGGCCACGTGCAGGTCGAGGCCTACGACGTTCCGATGTCGACCTCGACGATCAAGGAACGCATCGAGGCCGGCGACCTCGACGGGTGGGACGACCCACGGGCCCCGACGATCGCCAGCCTCCGGCTGCGGGGCATTCGCGGGGAAGCCATCGTCGACGCGATGGCCGAACTCGGGACCTCGACTAGCAACGTCGACCTGGCGATGTCTGCCGTCTACGCGACCAACCGCGAGTTGATCGACGACGACGCCGACCGGGCCTTCTTCGTCCGGGACGGCGTCGAGATGGACCTCTCGGGTGGGCCCGAACGTGGTCAGCCGCCGGTCCACCCCGACCACGAGGAACGGGGCAAGCGAACGATCCCGGTCGGCGGTGCGGTACTGGTCGAAGACGACGACCTGCCGCCGGAGGGAGAGCGTGTCTGGCTGAAGGGATACGGCTGTGTCCGCCGGACAGGCGAGGCGGCGTTCGAGCACACCGACGACGACATAGACGTCGTTCGTGAGGGCGACGTGGACGTGATCCACTGGGTGCCGGCGACGACGAGTGTCCCCGCCCGACTCCGGACGACCGACGGTGACGTCACCGGCCACGTCGAACCGGGGCTGCTCGGCTACGAAGAAGAGGAGATGGTCCAGTTCGTTCGTATCGGCTTTGCGCGTCTCGACGCGGTTCCCGAGGCGAGTGATCCGATGGATGTCGGCGAGGACGACGAATTGGTCGCGTACTTCGCGCACCCCTGATTTGCAGGCAAATTCAACTGTCAGTCGCGAATACGTACTGGTATGTCCAGGGGAGTCGAGGACGAAACGACGGTGAACGGGAGGGGTTCCGTTACCGTACCGGCTTCCGTCCGTCGCAGTGCGGACATCGAAGCCGGCGACAAGTTACGGTGGACTGTCACCGTAACCGCTCTGTGGAAGTCGTGAAACAGCGAATGGCCCGGGTCGTTGTCGACTCGAACGTTCTCATTGCGGCCCGACTATCGAACGATCAAGACCACGATCGGGGGCGTTCGATCTCACGTGCGATCGATCGAAACGAGTTGCCAACTGCGTACGTTCCCAGCAACGTCTTCGAAGAGGTGCTCAACTATCTACAGACGCGTGCTGGCCACGATATCGCGATTGAGACGCTCGATGCATTGGTGGAGAGCGGTGGCTACGAACTGTCGTATACGCCGAAGGCCGATTTCAACGCAGGTCGATCGATATTCCGAACATATGATGGGCTTTCACTGACCGACGCGATCATCGTTGCCACGATGCAGCGCCAGGACGTCGAGTATCTCTATTCGTTCGACGACGACTTCGATGCCGTTGAGGGAATTACCGGGACGACAGCACGACTGGTCGGACGATCCGAAGCTGACGGACACCACTCCGTGTGAAGGGTCCGGGTTAGGAACAGCAACCGAAGGATGGCTCGCGTCGTGTCTACTGGTCGGCGAGCCACTCGCGGGCTTCGGCCATGTCGTCGGTCATCATGTTCTCGAACGGGAGGTCTTCGAGTGGATCGACGGTCTCCTGCATGTCCATCTCGGCGATGACGCTCTCGCGGTGTACGTTCGCGGAGTACGCCATGCCGGCCTCGACCATCTTCGGGATCCACTCCTCCTGGAGCCACTGCTTGTCCTCCTCGTCGTGTGCCTTGACCTCCCGGGTATCGATGATCTCCTTCGAGACGTCGTATTCGTTGAGAGCCTCGTACAGCGCGTTCGCGCCCTCCCGGAACTGCTCGCCGCTCGAAAACATCGTCCAGGTGTGGATGAGCGCGTCGATATCGTCGTCGTATTCGATTCGGTACCAGTCCGCCTCTTCGACCACTTCCGTTGCCATAGTCTCCCGTTCTTAGAGTGCTTCAATAAGCGTTCGGCCGAGAATATCGTAGCTGATAATCTGGCTGGCCGGATAGCATCAGCCGGGCATCATCGAGCAAACGCTTTTGGCCCCCAGCGACCAAGTCACGAGTCAGTCGAGACAATCTCTCGACCCGAACGGGCAAGAGCATCCTTATCTCGAAGCCGTGAAGACACGTTCGATCCGGTCAAGATCGTATAGTGCGACGTCTCCGTCGGCCGCTTCCTCCCGGAGGTTGTCAGTGAACCCACGCTTCGAGAACAGGGCAAACCGTTCCTCCCGCTGGTCGGATCGCCACCTGACTCGTTCCGACTTGGCTCGCAACCGCTCGAGTTCACTCGATCCGACTTCCGTCGATCGCCACTTCGCCTCACCAAAGAGAATGCGATCGCGATCCTCGTCCAGCGCGACGACATCGATCTCGTCCTCCTCGTACCACCAGCTACCGATCTTCGGGTAGTTCGCCTCAGCGTCGATGACTTCCCGACAGATATCTTCAAACTGTCTCCCGACGAACTGACGCAGGTCGAGACTCTCAACGAATGCGTCCGGATCACGGACGACGTCAGACATGTTCGGGTAGATGAACCGATACCAGAATTCGAAGAAATGATCGCCGAGCGTGTAGATGCCGTCCCGGGATCGCGTGTTTCTGGACGTGACCGGTTTCGTGTGTTCCAGCAGGCGGATCGACTCGAGTTTGGCGAGGTACTTCGAGATACTCTGAAGCGGGATGTCGGTGTCGTCGGCGATCCGTTTCGGTCTCGTCTTTCCCGAGGCCACGGACTCGAGAATCGACAGATATCGGGCTGGACTTCTGAACTCCTGTTTCACCAGCATTCGTGGCTCCTGATTCAATACCGCGTTCCGATCACAGATTCGATCCCGGACGTTCTCCATCAGCGCCTTCTCTGGATCGATCTGGTCGAGATAGAACGGAATTCCACCGAATACGCTGAAAAACTGTATCTGGTCCTCAAACTCGCCCGGCAACAGCGGCACGGCGTCCCGGAAACTAAACGCCCGGAGGTCGATCTGGCCCGTCCGTCTCCCATAGAGCGGGTTCTCGTAGGCCATCAGGTCTTCCATCATCCCGATAGAAGACCCGGTCAGGATGAGTGTGATGTCGGTCGTCTGCAGGTACTCGTCGACGAACTTCTGAAACCGCGAGGGGATCGAATCGTCCTCCGCGATCAGTCGCGGGAACTCGTCGATCACCAGAACTTCCCCGTCGGCGACGGAGACGAACCACTCGAAGACGTCTTCCCAGTCCGCCACGGCCGGCGTGTAGCTCGAGACGGATTGTGAGATGGATGCGACGAGGCTCTCCCGCTGTTTGCTTCCTTCTTCCTCGACGACGACGTGGTAGATCCCGTCATGCTCTTCGAGGACCGCCTTCGCTAGTTCCGTCTTCCCCACTCTCCGTCGTCCATACAGGAGGATCAACTCGAAGCCGTCCGAACGGACTGCGTCACGCAGGAAGTCCAGTTCGTCCGCCCTGTCCACGAACCCCTCGGTCATACGCGAACGTAATATACTCACGATAATATAAACTGTGGTCGCGAAGGGTGGTCCGTACCGACGACCGAATTCCGTGTCAGTCCAGACAAGTGTGGAGGCTGTCGTCGGGATCGGCCCCCTCCCGAGCGAACGCTTTTGGCCCCCAGCGACCAAGTACTGCCCGTGGCGTCCGACCCGGACTACGCGCGGTTCTTTCCCTACGACGAGCCATACGACCACCAGCGCGAGGCCATCGAGGGGATCGGCGACGCCTTAGATGAGGGGTCGGACGTCTTGCTGGAGGGCGCAACGGGGACGGGCAAGACCCTCGCGGCCCTGACGCCGGCCCTGGAGTTCGCCCGCCGGACGGAGAAGACCGTCGTGATCACGACCAACGTCCACCAGCAGATGCGCCAGTTCGTCGAAGATGCGCGGGCGATCACTCGCCAGGAACCCATCCGCGCGGCCGTCTTCCGCGGGAAAGGGTCGATGTGTCACATCGACGTGGGCTACGAGGAATGCCAGGCGTTGCGGGAGACGACCCGCGATCTCGTCGACAGCGAGGCCGAACAGGCAGACCTCGAGCGTCGCCAGCGAGAACTCCTGGACGCGAGTCAAGAAGGGGACAGCGAGGCTGCCGAAGCACGCTCAGCGGTCATGGACGAACTGGAGTCGGTCGCCGAGGAGGTGGAGACGCTCAAAGAGGAGCAGGCGACCTGCGACCACTACTATCGGAATCTCACGACCGATACCGACGAGTTCTACGCGTGGCTGTACGACGACGTTCGGACGCCCGATCAGGTCTACGAGTACGCCGAACGCCAGGGACTCTGTGGGTACGAGCTCCTGAAAGAGGGGATCGACGGCGTCGATCTGGTCATCTGTAACTACCATCACCTGCTGGATCCGTTCATCCGCGAGCAGTTCTTCCGGTGGCTCGGCCGTGACCCCGAGGACGTGATCGCGGTCTTCGACGAGGCCCACAACGTCGAGGATGCGGCCCGCGAACACGCCCGTCGGACGCTGGCTGAGCCGACGCTCGAACGCGCACTCGAGGAACTCGAAGACGTGGACGACCCCCGCGCCGGCCCGGCGGGCAACGTCCTCGAAACGATCCTGACCGCCCTCCGGGAGACGTACGATGACGCACTCGGGTTCGGCGAGCGCGAGACCGTCGACGAGGAATGGACTGACCTCGCAATCGACAACGACGACCGACGAGACGACCTCACGCTTTCGATCCTGCAAAATTACACCGGCCAGGGCGTCCACGAGGATCTGGAGGCGGCCGTCGCGCTCGGGCAGGCCCTCGACCAGCAGTACGAGGACGCCTACAAGGACGGCGAGACGAGTGTCCGCAAGGAGTGTCCCACCCTCCAGGCAGCCACCTTTTTCGACGGGTGGTTCGAGGACGGCGAGCAGACCGGACTCTACCCCGTCGTGAGCGTCCGCCGCGAAGAGGGTAACGGCGACCTCTACGGTCGGGCGGAACTCTACACGGCGATCCCCGAGCGCGTGACGCGAACGTTGTTCGACGATCTCTACGCGTCGGTCCTGATGAGTGCGACCCTGCGCCCCTTCGACGTGACCGAGGCCGTCCTGGGCCTGGAGGACCCGGAGACGATGGCCTACGGCCCCCAGTTTCCCGAGGAGCGCCGCCGGACCTACGCCGTCGACGTCCCGTCGCTGTTTTCCAGCCGGCGGGACGACCCCGAACTCCAGGATACCGTGGCGAGCGTCGTCGAGGACACCGTCCGGCTGACGCCGGGGAACACCCTCGCCTTCTTCCCGAGTTACAGCGAGGCCGAGCGCTACCACGACGCCGTCGACGTCGAGGCGACGAAATACCTCGACGAACCGGGGACCCGCGCCCAAGAACTGCGCGAGACCTTCACCGACGGTGACGACGGCGTCCTCTTCACCTCGCTGTGGGGCACCCTCGGCGAGGGCGTGAGTTACGACGGCGACGACGCCCGGACGGTCCTGGTCGTCGGCGTCCCCTATCCCTACCTCGACGATCGGATGGACGCCGTCCAGGACGCCTACGACGCGACCTTCGACGCCGAGGAGGCCGGGTGGCGCTACGCCGTCGAGATCCCGACGATCCGCAAGACTCGACAGGCGATGGGCCGAGTCGTCCGCTCGCCGGCGGATTTCGGCGCGCGGGTACTGGTCGACCGGCGCTATACCGAAAAAGCCGAAATCGAGTCGCCGGAGTACGCCGTCCGGGGCACCTTCCCGCCGGTCGAGCGCGGCGAGATGATCGACGTCGAGCCGGAGAAACTCAAGTTCGGATTGCTCAACTTCTACGCCGACATGGACGCCTACGACGGCGAGCCACCGGAACCCTGAATTGGCCGGGCCGGTCGCCGTCACAGCGTCGAACCGCACTCACTCGATCGGGATCGTGTGACCATCGTCATCCGCCGGCCGTTCTTTCGGGAGTTCGACCGTGAGGACGCCGTGCTGATAGCTCGCGGTGGTTCCGTCTTCTTCGACGGGTTCGGGTAGCGAGACAGTCCGGCTCGTCGCCGTCCGGCGACGCTCGCGCCGGACGAACACGCCCTCCTCGGGCTCGCCGTGCTCGGACTCGGTCGCGTCGGTACGCTCGGCGCTGATCCGTAGCGTCGTCGCGTCCGGCAGCGTCACGTCGATGTCGTCGCTCTCGTAGCCCGGCACGTCGGCCGTGACGACGAATCGGTCTCCCTCGTCGACGACGTCGACCGTGATTCCGCCGGCCGAACCGGCGACCGTCCCGGCGACCTCGGTCGGATCCAGGGCCTCGAACTGGTCGCTCATCCGGTCGAACATCCGCTCGATCTCGTCGAAAGGATTGGGTTTCGAAGGCATGCTATGACCGTCTGGAGCTAAGACCCCAATCAACTTAACGTTCACCTTGAGTGGTGGATGCATGGCAGAGAGTGATAGTCCGATGGTTCCCGGATGAACGAGCGAAGAGAGAATTCCACAGGCATAATCCATTTGAGGGGGCCGCTCGTATGCCGGATAGCATGGAATACACCACACTCGGATCGACCGGAATGGAAGTCAGTCAGCTCTGTCTCGGGGCCATGAGCTTCGGCAGTGAGGAGCCCTGGATGCTCGACGAGGACGAGAGCCGAGAGATCATCGAGCGGGCGATCGACCTGGGCGTGAACTTCTTCGATACCGCGAACGCCTACTCGGCGGGCGAGAGCGAGGAGATCCTGGGCGACGTCCTCTCGGAATACGACCGCGACGAGCAGGTCGTCGCGACGAAGGTCCGCTTCCCCGTCGGTGAGGACACGCCCAACGCGTCGGGACTCTCCCGGAAGACGATCCAGCAAGAACTCGACGCGAGCCTGGAACGACTCGGCATGGACACGATCGACCTGTATCAGACCCACCGGGTCGATCCCAACACCCCGCCGGAGACGACCCTGCGGGCACTCGATGATGCTGTTCGAGAGGGGAAGGTCCGCCACGTCGGGACCTCCTCGATGTTCGCCCACCAGCTGACAGAGCGCCTCCGGACCAGCGAGCGTGAGGGTCTCGTGAGCTACGAGACGATGCAGAACCACTACCACCTGGCCTATCGCGAGGAGGAACGCGAGATGCTCCCCCTGACAGAGAAGGAGAACATGGGCGTCATCCCGTGGGGACCACTCGGCCAGGGGTTCCTGACGCGCCCCATCGACGAACTCGAGGCGACCGAACGCGGCGACCCCGAGAACTTCCACAACCCGACAGACGAGTACACTCGCGGCGGGGGTCGCGAGATCAACGAGCGCGTCGAGGAACTCGCCGACGAGTACGGCGTCACGATGGCCCAGATCGCGCTAGCCTGGCAGTATCAAAACGAGTACGTCACTGCGCCCATCGTCGGGACGACCAGCGTCGAGCACTTAGAGGACGCCGTCGAGGCCATGGAGATCGATCTCTCGGAATCGGACGTCGAGTACCTCGAGGAACCCTACGAGCCACAGCCGATCGTCGGCCACGAGTGACGCCCGCACAGCGTCGAATCGCGGGCCGAGACTGACGAGTGGATTTCGCGTCGTTGAAGTCGCCGGTCGGTCAACACCCGCTGTGGACCGGACGCAACTCGAATCCCAATTGATCGAGGCCTTCGACGCCGAGCCGGCGGCCGCCCGGATCGTCGCCCGCCAGGCGTCGGATCTGGCCGACTCCGCACAGTACGCCGACGATTTCGAGGGGCCACTGACCGTCGAGATCGTCCTCGATAACCTCGACGACGCGCCCGCGGAGTCCGACCTGATCGAACGCTGGAACTGGTGGCTCGGCGCGCTCGAGCTGTCTCACGGCGGCTACCAGCGATTTCGAGTGCGACCGGACGTCGTCTGATCCGGTTTCCCTCTGCCGGGTGCCACAACCGGCGTCACCTGACGAAACCGAAATTATCATTTGACAGTGGTGAGTCGTAGCCGGCGATGGCACAAGCCGCTGTGACGGTCTCCGACCTGGCGAAGCGATACGGCGACGTACAGGCCCTCCGCGGCGTCTCCTTTTCGGTCGAACCCGGCGAGATCTACGGGCTCGTCGGGCCCAACGGCGCGGGCAAGAGCACCACGCTCCGGACGCTCGCGACGCTGTTGACCGTCGGGAGCGGCGACGTGAGCGTCTTCGGTGCCGACGTCGAAAGCGAGCCCAACGAGGTCCGAAAGCGCATCCGGTATCTCCCCGAGGACGCCGGCTCGTACGACAACCTGACCGGTCGGCAGTACCTCGAATTCGTCGCGGACTTCTACGGCGACGATCCCGACGAACTCGTCGAGCGAGGTGTCGAAATCGCCGATCTTGACGATCGCATCGAGAGCAAGACCAGCGAGTACTCAAAGGGGATGACCCGCAAGCTCCTGCTTGCGAGTACGATCATGACCGAGCCCGATCTGGCGATTCTGGACGAGCCCACGTCGGGGCTGGACGTCGAGAACGCCCGGGCGATCCGGGAGATCGTCAAGCAGTTCCCGGGTGCCAACCGGAGCGTCCTCCTGTCTAGTCACAACATGCTCGAAGTCGAGTACCTCTGTGACCGGATCGGGTTGCTCAACGAGGGCGAGATCGTCGCCGAGGGGCCGCCCGCCGAACTCGTCGAACGCTACGGCGTCGAGAACCTAGAGGAGGCCTTCCTGGAGGCGGTCGCATGAACCACTTCCTGCGGCTCCTCTGGAAGGAAACCCGCGAGCTCCTCCGGCCGCGGTACCTCCTGCCGATCCTGCTGATCCCGGTCATGTTCGTCGCGCTAGGCCAGGGGATCGGCGGGATCGAAGACGGGGTAGACGAACAGCCCTCGATCGGGATTCTCAACGCGGACGACGGTGAGTACGGCGACCTCGTCAACGCCTCGCTCTCCCAGAACGCCTCGGTCGTCTACTACGCCGAGTCAGGCGAGCCATCGGCGGCGGTCGAGACGGTATCCGGGGAGGGTGGTGACGCGTTGATCGTCATCCCCGATGGCTTCACCGAGCGGATACGCGAGCGGACGGCCGGCAGCGTCGGCGTCCACTCGGTCGTTCGCTCACTCAGCCTCTCGGGAATCACCTCCTCGGCGCAGATCGACGGGCAGATCCAGCGGGCGGGCACCGTCCTCACGCTGAACGTCACGGGGACGACGCCCGCGATGCTCAACCCGATCCGGCCGGAGTACACGACCTATCTCGAGGACAAGACCCTCGAAAACACCTCGCCAGGGGCACTCTCAGGAAGCTTCGCCACGCAGTTCATCTTCATTCCCGTGGTGATCATGTTCGTCATCATCTTCTCCGGCCAGATGGTGATCAACTCGATGGGGGCCGAAAAGGAGAACAAGACCCTCGAAACCCTGCTGACGATGCCGGTCAAACGCTCGACGATCGTCGCCGCCAAACTCATCGGCAGCGCCTCGATCGGGTTGCTCGGCGCGGCGTTGTACACCGTCTCGATCTACTACTACCAGTCGTCGTTCACCGACGGCGCGGCGAGTGCGGCACTCAGCCTGGGGGTGGTTGACTACGCGATCGTCGGCGTCTCGCTGTTCCTCTCGCTGGTCGGTGTCCTGGCACTGGCGCTCATTCTGGGCGTCTTCGCCGGCGACCGTCAGGGCGCGCAGATGTTGCTGTTCCCCATCTCGATTCTGGCGATCGTGCCGATGTTCGCGACGATGTTCACCGACGTCGCCCAGCTGTCGCTGCCGATCCGGGCGCTCCTGCTCGCGATCCCCTTTACCCACCCCGCGATCGCACCCAAACGACTCCTGTTGAACGATACGACGATGGTGTTCGGCGGGATCGTCTACGAGGCGATCTTCGCTGTCGCCATGATCTGGCTCGCGATCCGTGTGTTCAACTCCGATCGCCTGATCACGGGGAGTTCAGGTCGGATCGGGCAGTGGCTGAGTCGCCTCCAGCAGTAGCGACGTCCCCGTGTTCCCGTCGACAGAGCGAAGGGGCGACCCCGACCGACCGGTGTTGTTATCCGAACGCAATACCGTTATGTGCCCGCGCGCCCACTCTTCGGACGATGACAGACGAGAACTACGCCGAACGGATTCGTGAGCAGCGAGCGGAAAAAGAGACGTACTTCGCCGAGCATCCGCGGTCGCCGTTCCCCGGACACGCGGACTTCGAGGGACTGGATCACTACCCGGTCGACCCAGCCTACCGGTACGAACTCCCGCTGGAAGAACACGACGAGAAGGAGTCGGTGACCGTCGAGACGACGGCCGACGGATCCCAGGAGTACGTCCGGTGGGGCGAGTTCAATTTCGAGATCGACGGCGAGTCGGTCACCCTCCAGGCGTACAAGCCGGCCTCGGGCGAGGATCGCTTCTGGGTTCCCTTCCGCGACGAGACCAACGACGAGGAGACCTACGGAGCGGGCCGATATCTCGACCTCGAACCCGACCGCCACCAGACGGCCGATGGGACCTGGATACTCGACCTCAACCAGGCGTACAACCCGACGTGTGCGTACAACGAGGCCTACGAGTGCCCGCTGATCCCGATGGAGAACTGGCTCGACGTGCCCGTCGAGGCCGGCGAGAAAGCCTATCCCGGCGAGGCGGTCGGCCACGAACACAGCCACTAATCGACGAGACGACCGTGGGAGGGCACCTTCGATTGACAGGGACCGACACACATTTGAGGACAGTCCTGTCAGTACTGTCCATGGACGTAGACCGGACAGACCTCGCGATCTTCGTGTACAACTCGGGGGTCGTCCTCTCCGGCGGGTTCATCGCTATCACCTTCGAGATGGGGAATTACACGGAGCTCGTACCGCTGTCGCTTGTGTTTGGCGTCCTCTGGACGCTCTACTATCGGGCCGTGATGGAAGAGAATCTCCGGCCATTCGACGAGGAAGAAGACGTCCCGGAGCGGGAATTGCCGTCACAGGCGGACGAACCGGACGACGAGGAGCCGCCGGAGCAGGGCGGCCCGGACGCGCCGTGGGAATGACCTGACGGGAGCGACGTTGTACGACCACCACAATTCTTTACCCGTGTGACACCGAAGTTCTGGTATGTCCGAGACGTTTCTCGTCGTCGGCGGCGACGCCGCCGGAATGAGTGCTGCCAGCAAGGCAAAGCGGGAGGCCCCAGACCGGGACGTGGTCGTCCTCGAACGCAGCGAGTGGGTGTCCTACGGTGCCTGTGGCCTCCCCTACTACGTCAAGGGGGAGATCGACTCGCTGGAGGACTTAGTCGCGATCCCCGCCGACCGCTTCCGGGAGGAACGTGACATCGACCTCCGGACCGGCCACGAGGCGACGGCGATCGACCGCGAGGACTCGGCCGTCACCGTCGGGACCGACGACGGCGAGGAATACACGATCGACTACGACGAACTCCTGATCGCGACGGGCGCAGGCGCACTCGAACCGCCGATCGACGGGCTCGACGCGACGGATGTCTTCACACTCCAGGAGATGGACGCGGGCCGGCAGCTCAAGGAGGCTGTCGAGACAGGCGAGTACGACCGGATCGGCATCATCGGCGGCGGCTACATCGGCATCGAGATGGCCGAGGCGTTCCGGGGCCGGGATATCGACGTGACACTCTTCGAGATGCGCCAGCACGTCCTCCCGCCGTTCGGGACCTCGAGTGCCGAGACTGTCGAAGACGAACTCGAAGACAACGGCGTCGACGTCCGGACCGGGACCCGCGTCGAAGCCATCGACGGCGACGGGAGCGTCGAGGCAGTTCGAACTGACAGCGGGGACGTACCAGTCGACGCCGTCCTGGTCGCCGCGGGGGTCGACCCGAACGTCGAACTGGCCGAGGAGGCAGGGATCGATCTCGGGCCGACGGGCGCGATCGCGACCGACGAGTACGGCCGGACGAACGAGGAGGCGATCTACGCAGCAGGCGATTGCGCCGAGATGACCCACGCCGTGACGGGCGAACCGGCCCACGTCCCGCTGGCGCTGACGGCCAACCGCGCCGGCCGGGCCGTCGGCGCGACTGTCGGCGGCGACCCGACGCCGGTCGGCGACATCGCCGGGACGGCGGTCCTCAAGGCGTTCGACCGCGAGGTCGCCCGGACGGGCATCCTCGACGCCGAGGAACTCCGGGCGGCCGGCTTCGACCCGGTGTCGGTGACGATCACGTCGGCCTCACGAGCCCACTACTATCCCGGCGGCTCGGAGATCGAGATCACGCTGGTCGGTGACGCCGACTCCGGGCGCGTCCTCGGCGCGAGCATGGTCGGCCGTGAAGGGGTCGCCAAGCGGATCGATCCGATCGCGACGGCGATCCAGTCGGCGTTGACCGTCGAAGACGTCGAGTACCTCGATCTCTCGTATGCGCCACCGTTTGGCCCCACCTGGGACCCGGTTCTCACGGCAGCGAAGGTTCTCAACGGGAAGCTCTAGGCCGGGCGCACAAGCCAGAAACGGGAGCTTACTGTTCGCGTTCGACGACGAAGTTCGCCAGATCGCGGAGGTACTCGACGGCCTGTTCGTCCTCGACGGGGACGGCCTCCAGCGTCTCGAGGGCAGCGTCGGCCTCACTCCGGGCGCGTTCAGTCGCTTCTGCCGGCGAGAGGTCCGTCACCTGGACGATCGAGGGGCGGTCCATCGCCGCGTCGTGGCCGGCGGGCTTGCCGAGCTGGTCGGCGTCGGCCGTCGCGTCGAGGACGTCGTCGCGGATCTGAAACGCGATGCCGACCTGTTGGGCGTACTGACCGAACGCCTCGACTGTCCGGGCGTCGGCGTCGGCCGCGATCGCTCCGAGTTCGGCTGCCGCACGGAACAGTGCGCCGGTCTTCCGGCGGGCGAGCTGTCGGTAGGCGTCCTCGGAGTCGGGCATCGCCGCGAGTTCGGTCGCCTCGCCCTCACCGAGTTCGACCATCGCCTCCGAGACGGCCTGCATCGCGCGTTCGTCGGTCGAAAAGAGCGCGAACGCCTCGCCGATCAGCCCGTCGCTGGCGATGAGTGCCGGCCCGTGGCCGAAGGCCGACCAGGCACTTGGCGAGCCACGTCGCCGGTCGGACTCGTCGATGATGTCGTCCACGACCAGCGACGCGTTGTGGACGAGCTCGACGCCGACCGCGAAGTCGACCGCGTCCTCGGGGTCGCCACCGACCGCCTCACAGACCAAAAGCGACACTGTCGGGCGGACTCGCTTGCCGCCCGCCAGGACGACGTCCTCGAGTTCGCCAGAGAGCTCGGCCGGGTCGACCGACGCCAGGACGTCTTCGAGCCGGGTTTCGACGAGGTCCCGCCGGCGCTCCAGATATTCCATTGTCCGCCCTAGGTGTCGGTTTTACAAGTACGTGACGACCGCTGCAGGTCGTCGAGTTTCGACGGCAACACCCGATCACTGCCACGAGAGGATGATAGATCAGCCATCACCGTCTTCGTCGTCAGGGAACGAGATCAGGTTCTCCCGGCCGATGCGGAGTTTCTCGATACGATCCTCCTCGGCCATCGCCGAGAGCAACTGGGAGACCTTCGCGTTCGACCACCCGGTCTCCGAAACGATGTTCGCCTGCTTCATCCGGCCGCCGTTGCGCTCGAGGAGTGCCTCGACGTACTCCTCGTCGCTGAGTAACTCCCGGTCGATCGGAGCGTCATCGCTCGCCTCGGCCTCCGGATCCGCACTCGTGCCGGCAGCGACGCCAGTCGCGGCGGTCCCTACCTCCGCAGTCTCCGACGTCGACGCGTCGTCGGTCGGCGACCTGCTCGACCCCGAGTCCGTGGACGGTTCGTCGGTAGCCGTCTCGCCAGCTCCGTCGGCATCGTCGGACGACGCCGAGTGCGGGAGATCGCCACCGTGCCGGAAGAGGTAGACGACGACCACAGCGAGGACGACAACGACGATGACAATCGCCGCCGACGGAATCTCGCCGTCCTGAGTGGGTCCGGCACCCGTCGAAGGCGTCGACGGCGTCGGCTGGATGGTCGTCGGCCCGGAGGGCATCGTGGTCGTCGGCCCGGAGGGCGTCGTGGTCGTCGGATCCGGGTCAGTCGTCGTCGGCAAGTTGACGTTGTAGGTAATCTCGAAATCGCCCGGTTGGAACGACTCGACCGGGCCCTCCCACCTGATCGTCCGGTTGGTGTACCCCTTTGGCGCACTCGTGATGTCAAAAGACGCTGGGACAGAGATGACCAGTCGCTGGTCGGCGCTCAACCCCTGGAGCCACAGGCCCTCCGGGCCGGTGAACGCGTCCGCGACGTGAACCGTCGATCCCTCACGGAGTCCGAAGTTACGCCAGGTGAACGACAGTTCCAGCCGGCCCGTATCGTTGACCACGACGGCGTCCCGGCCGACGTCGGTCAGTGTCATCTCGCGGCTGGTCGAGTTGTCCGCGAGTCGGACGTACCGCCTGAAGGTCGTCGGCGAGAGGACGTCGCTCTCGTTGGCCTCGAAGGACGCGGCGAGTTCCTCGAAGGAGTCGACCGCGTCCGCATCGGGCAACGTAGCGACCACCGAGACGTTCCAGTGGGCGTCCCCGCCTTCGCCGAGTTCGATCCACATCGTGGTCGAGGTGTTGACGGTCCCGGCGGTCGAGACGTCCGCCGTCGACCCCGGGGCTGGACTGCCCGTCTGGGCTGCGACGACGGCGCTACCCCCGACTATCGCCAGGAGGGCGAGGAGCACGGCGGCGACTCGCACGGGCGGGGACATGTCGTTGCAGTGTCGACGTGCCGGGTGCAAAACCCTTTCCATCCACAAATAAAACGTTAGCGGCGAGGATGAAAGATATCGGCCGGTCTCAGGGCGTCAGACACACGTCATAACCGGATGTAGATGGGTTTTTGTGTCGTGCTCTGTAACACATATCCGATGCGCAGGTTTCCGTACACCGTCGCGCTCCTCGCAGCCCTCCTCGTGGTGGTGACAGTCGTCGGTGCAGGTTCCGCGCTGGCCGCGACAGTCGAGAACGACCCCCTCCAGTCGGTGACAGTCGAGAACGACACCGTCGGTCGGCTTGCAGTCCCGGACACGACGACGACGGGGCAGCGAGCCACAGCCGACCTATCGGGCGCACTCGCCGGCGACCAGCAACGCGTCCAGACGGCCCTCACCGCAGGAGCGTTCAGGAACGCCTTCGAGTCCGCCCCGAACGAGTCAGCCAAGCTTGCGATCGTCACGGACACCCTCGACCGCCTCGAGACACGGGCCACAGCTCTCAGAGAGGACCGACAGGCAGCCATCCAGTCGTTCGCGCGCGGCGATAGTACAAGTGACGCGCTGTTCCGGAAACTCGCGCGGATTCAGGCAGCCGGAGAGGGGATCGACGAGCGGGCGAGCGTCGTCGAGACGACCGTCCAGGAGTCGACAGCGGTCTCGTTGTCTGAACGTGCCACCCGGCGGCTGGCTGGCATCGACGGCGCGGTAGTCACGCTGGACGGGCCACTCACCGATCGGCTGACGAACAGCGTTCGGGGGGCGGCCGCGCCGGAGGCGATCAGCATAGAGTGCGGTGAGTCCGGGGCCGTCTTCGCTACGATCGAGGGCGGGACGTTCGTTCGGGAGGCGACACTCTGGAGTGAACGAGCCGAGTCCGGGGCCAACAACTTCGAAGACGGCGAGACAGCACCGCTCTCGATGGCCTACCAGCGCGCCAGAGAGGCCTATCCGTGGGCCGTCGGGAACCTCGTCTCTGGACTGAGCGTGACCGGATTCGGCGAGTCGCCGATCTACGGCGTCCGGTTGACCCACAGCCACGGCGACCTCGAGACGTACCTCGATGGCCGGACGGAAAACGTCTTCTACGAGGTGCAGCGCCTCCAGCTGTCGAGTCTCCCGACGGAGGCGGTGGCGACGAACACGACCGACGATCTCCTGATCGAGGTGAACGCGACCGCTGTCGGCCCGCGGGCGGTCACCGTGCGAAACGCCACAACCGGCGAGGAAGTGATCGCCGACATCACCGTCGGGGGTGCAACCGCGAACCGCTCGAGGATCGGGAGTCGCCTGTGGCTGCTCGAGACGGGCACAGAGCGGACGATCACGGCCCGGCGTCCTGACGGAACGACCGTCTCGATCACGATCGGGGCGTGAGTCTCCGGCGAGACGCGCTGACAGTTTAAATACGAGACCGAAGCCAGTCCGTCGGGATGGACGAGCGTGGTGTCTCGCCCGCCGTCGGCGTCGTCGTGATGGTCGCACTGACAGTCGTGCTTGCCGCGACCGTCGGGACGATGGTTCTCGGGAGTGCCCCACCGGATCGCGGGACGGTCGTCCGGCTCTCGGCGAGTGCCGACGCGGGCACTGATCGCGTTTCGGTCACCCACGAGGGCGGCGGATCGATCGACATCGGGGCACTGGACGTCACGATAGCGGTCGACGGCAAATCGCTCGATCACCAGCCGCCGGTGCCGTTCTTCGCCGCGACGGGATTCGCGAGTGGGCCGACTGGGCCGTTCAACAGCAGGACAGCGGGCGACTGGACCGCCGGCGAGACCGCGACGCTCGAACTCGCGAGCACGAACGACCCACTGATCGCGAACGGGGAGACAGTGACAGTGACGGTCACTGAAGGCGACGACGTCCTCGCGAGAATCGAGACGACCGCGACGTAGGGGAGATCAGGCCGGCACGCGCGCGACGGTCGTGATCGCGATCTCGGGGTTGTAGCCCGGCCCCATCGTGACGTGTTCGACGTCCTCGAAGCCGGCCGCCGCGAACATCCGATCGGCGTCGTCCTCGTCGTAGAACAGCATGATAGCGTCTGCGAGTTTCTGGAAGATCGAGGAGCGAGGGTAGTTCGGGCCGACGACGAGGACGTGGCCGCCGGGGCGGGCGACCCGCCGACACTCCTCGAGCGCGTCGACCGGGTTCGGCCAGTACTCGATGGAACCCGACGACCAGACCACGTCGAAACTGTCGGATTCGAACGGCAGGCGCTCGGCGTCGCCCAGACAGAACTGGACAGGGTCATCACCGAGTTTCTCTCTGGCCTTCCCGAGTTGGTGGGGGCTCTGATCGAGCCCGTAGACCTCGTCGGTGTGTTCGAGGATGCCCTCGGTGCCGAACCCCGTGCCACACCCGACATCGAGGACGCGATCGTCGGCGTCGATGTCGAGGAGGTCGAGCGCGTCGGTACGCATCCGCTCGTTCCAGATGAACGGGTTGACGCGGTCGTAGACCCGCGAGAGGTACTTATAAAACAGCCGTGCACGCGACTTGTCTTCCAGGATGCCCATTTGACCCGGATTGGGCCTTGGTCGGCATAACTCCCAGGATCGCGGCGGAGAGCGCTCCCGGCCCGTGAGGAGTGGGCAGCGATTGCCGAAAGTGCGTGAGTACTTCGCAACGCCCATATAGGCGCTCTCGCAAGTCACGATTGACAAATGCCCAGGCCCGAGGTTCTCGACCAGATCAAGGAGGCCGAGCGGGAGGCGGAAGAGATCGTCGCCACGGCCGAAGAGGAACGAACGCAGCGCCTCGAGGAGGCACGCGAGCGGGCCGAGGAGATCCGCGAGCAAGCCCACGAAGACGCCGAGGAACTCGCCGAGCAGCGGCTCGCCGAGGCGCGCGCGGAGATCGAAGAGAAACGAGAAGAGATACTCGAAGCGGGTCGTGAGCGCCGCGAACGGTTGACGGCAGCGGCCGATCGGCGAAGCGACGACGTCGTCGAAGACGTCATCGAGGCGTTCGAGGAGGCGGTACATGCTCAGACCTGAGCGGATGAGCCGGGTCTCGGTGACCGGCTCGAAAACGGTCCTGACCGACGTCATCGAAGCTGTCCACGACCTCGATATCCTGCACATCACCGAGTACGACGGGTCCTTCGAGGCGTTCGATCCGGGCAACCCCATCGAGGGAGCCGACGACGCCTCCGACAAACTGGTGACCGTCCGCGCACTCCAGTCGACCCTCGGCGTGACGCCCGAAGACGCGGGGCCGACCCGCCTGGTCACCGACGAAGCCCTCGAAGACGAACTCGAGGAGATTCGCCAGGAGGTCAACGAACTCGACGACCGGCGCGACGCGCTCGGGAGTGACCTCCGCGACGCCGCCGAGGAGATCGAGCGCATGGAGTTCTTCGTCGAGCTCGGGATCGACCTGGACCTGCTTTCCGGCTACGATTCGCTGTCGGTCGCCGTCGGGAACGGCGATCCCGACGCAGTCCGGGAGACACTCGAGGCCGCCGAGGCCTTCGACGAGGCCGACGTGTTCGTCGAGGGGTCCGCGCTCGCAGCCTACGCCTACCCAGCCGACGACGAGGCCATCGAAGATGCCCTCGTCGGGGCAGACTTCGCGGCCGTCGACGTTCCCGAAGGCGAAGGCGATCCCACGTCGTACCTCGAAGAACTCAGACACCGCCGCCAACAACTCGAGTCGCGGCTCTCGACGGTCGAGAACGAACTCGAGGAGTTGAAACTCGACGTCGCGGGCTTCCTGTTGGCCGCCGAGGAGAAACTCTCCATCGAGGTTCAAAAGCGGGAGGCCCCGTTGACGTTCGCGACGACGCGCAACGCCTTCGTCGCCGAAGGGTGGATCCCAACCGAGGAGTTCGACCGCTTCGAGAGTGCGCTCAGAGACGCTGTCGGCGAGCACGTCGACGTCGACGAACTCGAACGCGCCGACTACGACGAAGAGGGCCATCCGACCAACCGCGAGCAGGTCGGTGGCGGCGACGGCCCGACGGCGGACGAGGAGGGAGAGCAGGCCGTCGCCACCGACGGCGGGAGCCTGGCCTTCGGCAACGACAGCCCGCCGATCGTCCAGGACAACCCGACGTTCGCCCAGCCCTTCGAGGCGTTCGTGACGGCCGTCGGCGTGCCGAACTACGACGAACTCGACCCGACGGTCGTGCTCCTGTTGACGTTCCCGGCCTTCTTCGGGCTGATGATCGGTGACTTCGGCTACGGGCTGTTGTATCTCGCGATCGGCGCGGTAATCTACCGACGCAACGAGCCCGGCGGTCTTCGCAGCATGGGCGGAATCGCCATCTGGGCGGGGCTGTTCACGATGTTGTTCGGGTTCCTCTACGGCGAAGTCTTCGGGACCCATCAGATCACGAGTCTGTTCTGGGAAGGGGCCCTCGGCATGGGCGGCCCGCCCGTCCACAAGGGACTCCAGCCGGCCTACAGCCAGTACGCCCTGTTCTGGCTCGTGGTGAGCCTGCTGGTCGGGTTCGTCCACCTCACGATGGGCTACGCCATCGGGTTCGTCGACGATCTCACCCACGGCCTCCGGGAGGCGACCTTCGAGAACGGCTCGTGGCTCGCGATGATGTTCGGGATCTGGGCGGCGATCTTCAGCAAGGCCGCCGCCGGGATGAAACCCGATTTCATCTTCGAGTTGTTCGCCTCGCCGGGGATGACCAACCCGGCGACCGGGGAAGCGATCGCCGAGGGAGCCGTCGTCCTCGAACTCGGTTTCAACGGACTGCCGACCGAAGTCGGGCTCGCCGGCATGGCCGTGTTCGCGATCGGGTTCGTGATGCTCGCGATCGCCGACCCGGTCGAGATCGTCGAGTTCCTCGACGTGCTAGTCAACGTCCTGTCGTACGCCCGGCTGGCGGCGGTCCTGCTCGCGAAGGCCGGACTGGCGTTCGTTGTCAACGCCCTGGTCTTTGGCTGGTACATCACCGGCACAGGCGAACACGAGGTCTGGCACTTCGGGATCACGCACATGCCGGAAGTCGGCGAGATGGCCCACGGCCACGAGGTGACGGCAGTCGAGATGGGCGGATTACTCCACTCCGGGATCGCCGGGCTGGTCGGCGGGTTCGCGATTCTGGTCATCGGCCACGTGGTGGTGCTCGTTCTCGGCGTGACCAGTGCCGGCCTCCAGGCCGTTCGTCTCGAGTACGTCGAGTTCTTCGGGAAGTTCTACGAGGGCAACGGCAAGCCCTATCACCCCTTCGGTCACGAGCGCGAGTACACCGCCGAAGAGTAACGGGGAGGCAGTCGCCTCGCTATCGTTGAGATCGGTGGATCGCGGCACGAAACTGGCACATTTTGGCGGCACTCGAAGAGAAGCCCAACGGCTCAAGTCGTAGAACCGGCAAAGCATGGGAGCGCGTGGCATTTTGAGAAGCTTTATGACCGACCTCTACCGAATCAACAACGTTCGAAACCGACGTCCCTGCACACCGCAGGACAGATTCAACCATGATACCAGAACTCGCAACCGTCGTACTGCAGGACGGCACTAGTACAGCCTTCGGACCGACCGCGTTCGCTGCCCTCGCCGTCGGGCTGGCGGCACTCGGCTCGGGGTACGCCGAACGTGGAATCGGTTCGGCCGCAATGGGGGCCATCGCGGAGGACGAAAGCCTGTTCGTTCAGGGACTGATCCTGACTGTCATCCCCGAGACGCTGGTGATTCTGGTCCTCGTGACAATTTTCCTGGTCTAACATCGAGGGCGAACCACAATGAGCCTCGAAGTGGTCGTCGAAGACATCAAAGCGCAAGCCCGCGAGCAGGCCGAGGAGATCACCCAGGCCGCCGAGAGCGACGCCGAGGAGATCGTCGCCGACGCCGAGAGCGACGCCGAGGAGATCAAAACCGAACGCGAGCGAGAGGTCGACCGGCAGATCGCCCAGGAGCGCGAGCGACGGATCTCGAGTGCCGAACTAGAGGCCAAACAGGAGCGCCTCGAGGCACGTCGGGAAGTGCTCGAGACGGTTCGAGAACGCGTCGAATCGGAGCTCGCGAACCTCGACGGCGAGCGACGCGAAGAGTTGACTCGGGACCTGCTTGAGTCCGCTCTCGAGGAGTTCGAGGGAGCGGTCGACGTCTACGGGCGTGCCGAAGACGCCGCGTTGCTCGAGGAGATCGTCGCAGACTACGACGCCACCCTGGCCGGCGAGCGGGACTGTCTCGGCGGCGTCGTCGTCGAGAGCAGCGCGTCGCGCGTCCGCGTGAACAACACGTTCGATTCGATCCTCGAGGGCGTCTGGGAGGACGAAATCCGCTCGATC
This sequence comes from Halorhabdus tiamatea SARL4B, assembly GCF_000470655.1. Classification (NCBI taxonomy): domain Archaea; kingdom Methanobacteriati; phylum Methanobacteriota; class Halobacteria; order Halobacteriales; family Haloarculaceae; genus Halorhabdus; species Halorhabdus tiamatea. The sequence goes on along the minus strand of NC_021921.1, from coordinate 1,609,227 downwards.
AGCGAGCGGCTCTTCGAAGACGTCGAAGCTCTCGACGGCGACGTCCCTGAGGACGACACCGGAACCACTGAGCAATGAGTCCACGCACGAGGAATCGAGGCGGCGAACAGAGCAACTACGAGTACGTGGTCGCTCGAGTTCGCTCCCGTCGGGCCTCGCTATTCGACGAGGACGACTACCGCAAGCTGGTCCGGATGGGGACCGGCGAGATAGCCCGGTTCATGGAGGAAAGCGAGTACGAGCGCGAGATGAACGCGCTGGGCTCGCGCCATTCCGGCGTCGACCTCATCGAGTACGCGCTGACCCGGAACATGGCAAAACACTTCGAGGACCTGCTGTCGTGGTCGGAAGGGCGACTGTACGATTACGTCGCCAGGTACCTCCGGAAGTTCGACGCCTGGAACGTCAAGACGGTGCTCCGGGGCATCTACTCCGGGGCGGACGCCGAGGCCATCGAGTCCGACCTCATCCGGGCAGGCGAACTTACCGAGGCCGAACTCGACCAGCTGGCGACCGCGGAGTCGATCGAGGCCGTCATCGAGGGGCTTGAGGGGACGATCTTCCACGACCCCCTCGAGGCGGCCTTCGACGATTTCGAAGAGACGGAATTGCTGGTTCCCCTGGAGAACGCGGTCGACCGGACGTTCTACGAAGAGTTGCTCGCGGGACTTCCAGAGACTGGTGAGACGGGGAGTGCGATCAGCTACTACCTCGAGTTCCTGCGCGCGGAGATCGACTTCCGGAACCTCCGGAACGCGTTGCGGCTGGTCCGCAGCGGTGCGGACATGGACCCAGCCGAATATTACATCGAGGGCGGAGACCTCTTCGACGCAACGGACGTTCGCCAACTCGTCGAGAACGAAGAGCAGTTGCTCGAGCATATCCGGGACAGTCAGTACGGCGACGATCTTTCCTCGGCACTCGACGCACTGGACTCGGCCGAGGAGTTGATCGGCTTCGAGCACGCCATCGACGCGGCGTTGCTCGAGTACGCCGATCGACTCTCCTATCGGTATCCAGTGTCGATTACGGCCGTGCTTTCGTACGTCCTCGCGAAGGAACGGGAGATCGACAACATCCGGGCGATCGCCCGCGGGACCGAGAGCGGGCTCTCGCCCGAGGAGATCCAGCGGGAGCTGGTGATGTTATGAGCAAAGAGATCGCAGTCATCGGCAGTGCGGATTTCACGACCGGGTTCAGACTCGCTGGCATCCGGAAGTTCGCCACGATCCCGAACGACCCCGAGACCGGGGAAGTCGAGGAGGCAGTCACCTCGATGCTCGAAGACGACGACGTCGGCATCATCGTGATGCACGACCCGGACATCGACGTCCTCTCGCGGTCCGTCCGCGAACGTCTCGAAACGAGCGTCGATCCGGTGTTGGTGACGCTGGGCGGCGGAGCCGGGAGTGGTGGACTGCGCGATCAGATCAAACGAGCGGTCGGTATCGACCTGATGGAGGAAGACTAACGTATGAGTCAAGCGACAACGTCCGACGTCCGTGAAGACGGCGTCATCGAGAGCGTGAGCGGTCCCGTCGTCACGGCGACGGGCCTGCAGGCCCGGATGAACGACGTAGTTCGCGTCGGCGAGGAGGGCCTGATGGGAGAGATCATCGAGATCGAGGGAGACCTGACGACGATTCAGGTCTACGAGGAGACCTCCGGCGTCGCGCCGGGCGGCCCCGTCGAGAGTACGGGCGCACCGCTATCGGTCGACCTCGGCCCCGGCCTGCTGGACAACATCTACGACGGTGTCCAGCGCCCCCTCGAAGGACTCGAAGATCGGATGAACTCGGCGTTCTTAGACCGCGGGGTCGACGCGCCGGGGATCGATCTGGAGAAGACCTGGGAGTTCACCCCCGAGGTCGCGGAAGGTGACGAAGTCACCGCCGGCGACATCATCGGGACCGTTCCCGAGACCGAGAGCATCGATCACAAAGTGATGGTACCGCCCGACTCCGACGGCGGCGAGGTCGTCGAGGCGAAGAAGGGCAACTTCACCGTCGAGGAGACGGTCGTCGAACTCGACTCCGGCGAGGAGATCCAGATGCGCCAGGAGTGGCCGGTCCGGCAGGCCCGGCCCGCCGGCGACAAGGAGACGCCGACCGATCCGCTGGTAACGGGCCAGCGTATCCTCGACGGCCTCTTCCCCGTCGCGAAGGGTGGGACGGCCGCGATTCCGGGGCCCTTCGGCTCCGGGAAGACGGTCACCCAGCACCAGCTCGCCAAGTGGGCCGACGCGGACATCGTCGTCTACGTCGGGTGTGGCGAGCGTGGTAACGAGATGACCGAGGTCATCGAAGACTTCCCCGAACTCGAGGACCCGGTGACCGGCAAGCCGCTGATGAGCCGGACGAGCCTGATCGCCAACACGTCGAACATGCCCGTCGCGGCGCGTGAATCGTCGGTGTACACCGGCATCACGATGGCCGAGTACTACCGGGACATGGGCTACGACGTCGCGCTGATGGCCGACTCCACCTCGCGGTGGGCCGAGGCCCTCCGAGAGATCTCCTCGCGACTCGAGGAGATGCCCGGGGAGGAGGGGTATCCCGCCTATCTCGGGGCTCGCCTCAGCGAGTTCTACGAGCGGGCCGGCTACTACCAGAACGCCAACGGCACCGAGGGATCGGTCACCGTGGTCGGCGCAGTCTCGCCGCCGGGCGGTGACTTCTCGGAGCCGGTGACCCAGAACACGCTGCGGATCGTCAAGACCTTCTGGGCGCTGGACGCCGACCTGGCTGACAGGCGGCACTTCCCGGCGATCAACTGGGACGAGTCCTATTCGCTGTATCGCGATCAGCTCGATCCGTGGTTCGAATCTGAGGTCGCCGACGACTGGGCCGAGATCCGCCAGTGGGTCATCGACGTCCTCGACGAGGAGAGCGACCTCCAGGAGATCGTCCAGCTGGTCGGCCAGGACGCGCTACCGGCAGACCAGCAGTTGACACTCGAGGTCGCCCGGTACATCCGGGAGTCCTATCTCCAGCAGAACGCCCTGCACGACGTCGACACCTACTGTGAGCCCGCGAAGACCTACCGGATGATGCAGGCGATCAAGACGTTCAACGACGAGGCCTTCGACGCGCTGGACGCGGGCGTGCCGGTCGACGAGATCACGGACATCGACGCCGCGCCGCGGCTCAACCGGATCGGCACGACCGCCGAATACGAGGACTTCGTCGCCGAACTCGAAGACGACATCGCGGAGCAACTCAGGGGGACCTACCAATGAAAGAGTATCAGACGATCACCGAGATCAGCGGTCCGCTCGTGTTCGTCGAGACCGACGAGCCGATCGGCTACGACGAGATCGTCGAGATCGAGGTCGGCGACGGCGACACCCGCCGCGGGCAGGTGCTCGAATCGACCAGCGATCACGTCGCGATCCAGGTCTTCGAGAGCACGCAGGGGATCGACCGGGACAGTTCGGTCCGGTTCCTCGGCGAGACGATGAAGATGCCCGTCACCGAGGATCTGCTCGGCCGAGTGCTGGACGGGACCGGCCGGCCGATCGACGGCGGGCCGGACATCGTGCCCGACGAGCGCCAGGACATCGTCGGCGCGGCGATCAATCCCTTCTCCCGGGAGTACCCCCGGGAGTTCATCCAGACGGGGATCTCCGCCATCGACGGCATGAACACCCTCGTCCGGGGCCAGAAGCTGCCGCTGTTCTCCGGGTCGGGGCTGCCCCACAACGAACTCGCCCTCCAGATCGCCCGCCAGGCCGAGGTGCCTGAAGAGGACGACGACGAGGACAGCGAGTTCGCCGTGATCTTCGCGGCGATGGGGATCACCGCCGAGGAGGCCAACGAGTTCATGGACGACTTCGAGCGCACCGGCGCACTCGAACGCTCGGTCGTCTTCATGAACCTCGCAGACGACCCCGCGGTCGAGCGGACGATCACGCCGCGGCTGGCGCTGACCACCGCGGAGTACCTGGCCTTCGAGAAGGGGTATCACGTCCTGACGATCATGACGGACATGACCAACTACTGTGAGGCCCTCCGGGAGATCGGGGCCGCCCGCGAGGAAGTCCCGGGTCGCCGGGGCTACCCCGGGTACATGTACACCGACCTGGCGAACCTCTACGAACGCGCGGGTCGGATCGAGGGCGTCGAGGGGTCGATCACCCAGATCCCGATCCTCACGATGCCCAGCGACGACGACACCCACCCGATCCCGGACCTCACCGGGTACATCACCGAGGGACAGATCTACGTCGACCGTGGCCTCAACAGCCAGGGCGTCCGGCCGCCGATCTACGTCCCGACCTCGCTGTCGCGGCTCATGGACGAGGGGATCGGCGAGGGACTGACCCGCGAGGACCACGGCGACGTCCAGTCACAGCTGTACGCGGCCTACGCCGAGGCCGAGGACCTGCGTGACCTGGTGAACATCGTCGGTCGCGAGGCCCTCTCCGAGCGTGACAACAAGTATCTGGACTTCGGCGACCGCTTCGAGAGCGAGTTCGTCAACCAGGGCTACAACACCGCCCGCTCGATCGAGGAGACGCTGGACATCGCCTGGGACCTGCTCTCGATGCTCCCCGAGGAGGAACTCAACCGGATCGACGAGGAGTTCATCGCGGAGTACTACGACGCTGGCGAGAGCGAGGCCTACGCCGAGGCAGACGACTGAAGACAGCGCTTGCCGGATTCACTGTTTTGGAGCATCTCGAAAATCGACCAGTGGTCGGTCCGCACGGACCGATGAACCCGCAGGATCAGGTCATTCAAATCAGTAGTGGCCGAGTTCACCACGTTCCCGTGCTTTACTCGCCGCAAACCGAAATACGATCAGACCGAGAGTGGCGTACGCCGTTGCGGTAAGCCCGAGAATGCCCATATCGACGAGCGGGAGATCCCAAAGTGCGACGCGGTCCACCGTAACTTCCCGGAGCAAGTGACTACCAAGCGCCAGGGGAAGGAATTTCAACGCCGGGACGTCCTGGACAGGCAGCGCAAGCAATCCGAAAAAGGACAACTGCACGAGTGAGAACACTTTCCCGAGTTGGTTGAAGAGGAGTGCTCCGCCACCGAAGAGAAACCCGAGTCCGACGACGGGGACGAGCGTCAGGCCCCCGACGACAGCGATAGTAAGGGGCGGAATGGACAGTGAGACGCCGGTCGTCACTATCATGAGAGCGAGCAATACGACACCCATGAGGAAGGTTCCGGCGAGATTGACGACAGTCTTGATGACGACGACCCAGGTGAATCCGATCGGCGACATCGACAACTGCTCTAGGGTCCCCCACTGTGCCTCGTCAGTTAAATCGTGTGTCAGATCGGCGTACGCGGCTACGGCCATCGTGACCAAAAAGTACCCCACGACGAGAGGGCCAAGCGACTGTTCGAGCAACGCCGGTGCGATGAACCGTCCGCCAAAGAAGACGAGTGCGAAGAACACGTACAACGTCAGGAAGTTGATCGCGGTATTCACGGCGTAACGGCGGGACAGCGTGACCGATTTGGTAGTAATCGCCTTTGCGACGACGAGATACCGATTCATTGTGGCACCTCAAGAAGTGGGGCTTCAGTCGTCTCAACGAGGTCGACGAAAATGTCCTCCAGATTAGGTTCGATCTCGGTGAACGTCTGGACTGAGACGTTCGCCTCGTCCAGAACGTTCACACACGCAAAGAACTCGTCGCTGTCTGTGAGTGCAAGTTCGAACGTGGTCGTGTCCGTATCCGTGTCCCAATCTAACACCCGGAAGCGCTCGGCGAGTGTCTCTCGAAGCCCCTTCGCCGGGCCACCGTCGATACGAACGCGGTACGTCTGTGCTTCGAAGGCGTCGAGGAGGTTCTCGACGGAGTCGTCCGCGATCACCCTGCCGCCATCGAGAACGATAACGCGGTCACAGACGGCTTGAATGACGTCCATATCGTGACTCGTAAGCACGATCGTCTTGTCTTCTTGCCGGGCGAGACGGCGAATCTCCGTCTCGAGGTCGCGGGTGGTGGTGACGTCGAGTCCGAGCATCGGCTCGTCGAGAAAGAGCGTCGGTGTCTCGCGAGCGAGCGTACAGCCGAACGCGACCTTTTGTTTCATCCCCCGCGAGAGGTTACGCACGGGCTCGTCCGCTTTCGCTTCCAGCCCGAGCGTCTCGATGATGTCGTCGTGTTCGGCGCGTCGCGTCTTCGGATCGATTCCCTGTAACCCGGCGAAAAACGCGAGGTTCTCGCGAACAGTCAACCGCCAGTAGACGTTTCGAGCCCCTTCCAGAACTGCACTGACCCGTGTGTACGCGCGCGAGCGCTCCTCGTGGACTGGAATGCCGTGGACGGATACGGTCCCGGATGTCGGCGTTACCAATCCGAGAATTGCCTTGACGGTCGTCGTCTTTCCGGCCCCGTTCGGTCCGAGAAGGCCGACGACTTGGCCGGACGGAATATCGAAGGAGACACCATCGACTGCCATGACGTCGCCGTCCTCGCCCGTGTACGTCTTTGTCAACCCCGAGACCGAGACAGCAACCGACTCATCGGTGTGTTCTCTATCTTTCATTTTCGTGTAAGGACGGGAGTGTCATCGAATCGTGACGCCAATTATCGATACCAGAAGAGCGTTGAGCATGAGCAGGTCGAATTCTATGTAGACCCCACATTGTCGGTTCTGCACGATTCGTCGACATGTAAATGAGAAATCCCAGTACAATACACAAATGTCTTATTATATTATAGTGGAGAGAAGACGATAGATTGGATTTGGATTCGCTGATAAATACGGACAGCCGTGACTGTGATCCAAATCGACTCCACAGCACCGGACGATCGATACGGAGAGGTCGAGAACGATCAGTGAATACCGAATCGATCCCAGGGAGTAAGTGCCCACTGTTCGAACGTCCCCACAGATGGCCAACGCCGACCCACTTGTTCGCGCCGCCCGGAACGGGTTTCTCGCGACGATCCTTCTGCTGGTCGCCATCGGTGGCTACCAGTTCGCGACCAGCGGGACCATCACGACGCCGGTCGTGGCGACGTGGGTCGTGGCCGTCCTCACCTTCTACGCCTCGAAGTACTATTATCGCCGGACGGACGGCGATAGCTGAGGAGTGTCGACCCAACGGTTTTGCGCCCGGCCGTCCAGTTCCAACGCGTGCACCCGACGGCCAGCCGAGACGGGATCGACGGGGCGGTAGCCGCCAGGCTCGGGTCGTTTCTCCGGTGGGCCGGTTGGCTGCCGTTGGTCGCACTCGCCGTCGTCGTGCCACTCCTCGCCCCGCTGCCGGCGTCCGTCCGCTACCTGCCGCTTGTCGCCAGCGTCGCGATCTTCGGCCTGCCCCACGGCGCGCTGGACTACGTGGCCCTTCCGAGAGCGCTGTCCGGCCGGGTCGACGCCCGGGGACTCGCGATCGTCGGCGTCCTCTATGCGGTCCTGGGTGGGGCCTACCTCGTGGCGTGGGTGGTCGTGCCCGTCCCGGCCGCCGTGGGGTTCATCGCGCTGACGTGGTTCCACTGGGGCCAGGGCGAGTTGTTCGTCCTCCGGGACGCCTTCGGCGGGAGCCATCTCGAGGATCGCACCCAGCAGGCGCTGACGATGGTGGTCCGCGGCGGGTTGCCGATGGCGGTCCCGCTGGTGGGCTTTCCCGACCGGTATCGTGCCGTCCTCGAAACCTTCGTCGAGCCCTTCGGCGGGTCGATCGGGTCGGCGTGGCTGTTCGAACCCGGCGGTCGGGTGGCCGTGGCGGTGGGGTTCGGACTTGTGACCGTGCTGACGCTGTGGCGCGGGTGGCGGCTGGCGGACGGGCAGGCGGACGGGGCCGGCTGGCGACTCGACGCCACCGAGACGGCACTGTTGTGGGCGTTCTTCCTTCTCGTCGAGCCAGTCCTGGCTGTGGGGATCTACTTCTGTCTGTGGCACTCCCTGCGCCACATCGTCCGGGTAGGGTTGCTGGATCGGCGGACGGCGTCTTCGCTTTCGGCTGGCGAGTGGCTGAAGCCTGCCGGTCGGCTGGCGGTTGAGGCGCTGCCGACGACGGTGGCCGCGGGCGGGCTGTTGTGGGCACTGTACGTCGTGACGCCAGCGAGCGAGGGGCTTGCCGGCGCGATCGGCGTCTATCTCGTGGGCATCGCCGTCCTGACGCTCCCTCACGTGGTGATCGTCACCTGGATCGATCTGAAACAAGAGTTCTGGTGAGGAATTGCGTGGGTGACTTTCGGTACGCAGGCCCGACTGTGAACAGCATGAAAGCCCCGGCTGGCTCCGGTCGAGGGGCTCGCTGCGGTCCTCACTCACTACGTTCGTTGCGGTCCTTTCGTCGCCCGTCTTCCCGGAGCCAGCCGCCCCTTTCAGTCCCACCCCTTTTTCGGCTTCTTCACTGGCATTACTGGGTGGGACTGAAAGGGGCGAGCCGTTCGGGGACGGCGGGCGACGTAAGCACTGAACCGAGCGAAGCGAGGGAAGCGCGCAACGAGCCCCCCGACTCGAACGGCTCGGGGCTTTCATGCTGCTCTCAACATCGGAGACCCCGACAGTAGCGCATCCAAACACAAACTCACATAGACTGAAAAGCGTTAACTGAGTGGCTCGGTTATCGGGTGGTAATGGCCCAGGACGTCAAGCCGACCCGAAAGAACCTCATGCAGATCGAGGACCGGATCGAACTCTCCGAACGGGGCCACGACACGCTCGAACAGAAGCGTGACGGCCTCATCATGGAGTTCATGGACATCCTCGACCAGGCCCAGAACGTCCGTGCGGACCTCGAGGAGACCTACGACCGCGCCCAGGATCGCATCGACATGGCCCGCGCGATGGAGGGCGACGTCACGGTGCGTGGCGCGGCCGCGGCACTCAAGGAACACCCCGAGATCACCACCCAGTCGAAGAACATCATGGGCGTCGTCGTCCCCCAGATCGAATCGACGAAGGTGCGCAAGAGTCTGGACGAACGCGGCTACGGCGTCCTCGGGACGAGCGCCCGGATCGACGAGGTCGCCGAAGCCTACGAGGAACTCCTAGAGCAGATCATCCTCGCCGCCGAGGTCGAGACCGCGATGAAGGAACTCCTCGACGAGATCGAAACCACGAAGCGGCGGGTCAACGCTCTGGAGTTCACCCTGCTTCCCAACCTCAGGGAGAGCCAGGACTACATCGAACAGAAACTCGAAGAGCAGGAACGCGAGGAGATCTTCCGGATGAAGAAGATCAAGTCCAAAAAGGAAGAAGCCGAGAAAGCCGAGCGGGAAGCCCGCGAGGACGCCGAGTCCGCGACGGCGTAAGCGTCGGCCCCAGTTTTCAACGACGTCGGTTCGGTGTGGTATCGACCCCCATAGCTATTGGTCGGGGTGTCGTAGGTGTCACCATGGGCGACGATCGCGACTGGGCGACCGTGCTTGGCGTCCCGGACGAGGACCGCGAGGACATCCTCGGGGCCTTTGACGCGTCCGTCTTCGAGGGACGACGCTACCGCCACCTCACGGACGCCCGCCACGGGATCGAGCGCGGGACGGCGATCGTCGATGGGCGCGTCGTCCGTGGCTTCCCCTCGATCCCGCGAACGCTGGTACTCGACCCGGGCATCGCCGAGCACTTCGACGGGCGGCTCACGGTCGAGGAGAAGCGCAACGGCTACAACGTCCGCGTCGCCCGGATCGACGGCGACGTCCTCGGGTTCACTCGCGGGGGCTATATCTGTCCGTACACCACCAGCAAGGTGAGAGAGCTGCTCGATCCCGACTCGTTCTTCGAAGCGCATCCCGGGCTGATGCTCTGTGGCGAGTTGATCGGCCCGGAGAACCCATACACGCCACACGAGTATCCCGAAGTCGAGTCCGCGGCTTTCGAGGTGTTCGACATCCGCGACCGGGAGAGTGGTCGACCACTGGCGGTTGATCGACGGCGGGAGTTCTGTGAGCGCCACGACCTGGCGATGGTCCCCAATTTCGGCGAGTACGATCCGGCGGAGGCGACCGACGCCGTCCGCGAGGTGATCGGCGACCTGGACCGCGAGGGAAAAGAGGGGGTCGTGTTGCAGTCGATGGACGGTACCCGGCAGCTGAAGTACACCACGTCGGCGACGCATCGAGCCGATCTGGAACACGCGTTCTCGCTCCCCTTCGACTACGGTCGAGATTTCGTCTTCCCGCGGATCCTCAGGGAGGTGTTTCAGGCCGTCGAGCTGGATCGAACAAACGGCGAGTCCCGCCAGCGCGCCCAGGAACTCGGGGAGGCGATCCTCCTGCCCGCGATCGAAGCCGTCCGGGCGGTCGAACGCGGCGAGACCGTCGGCGAGGACCACACCGTCCGGGGTGACCCCGATGCGATCGAGGCACTGCTCTCGCACTTGCGGGAAATGGGTATCACACTCGAAATCCAGCGGGACCGCCGGGTGGGTGACGAACGTGCCGTCTCGTTCGTCAAAGTCTCGCAGGCGACGCGGGACAACGTCGAAAACTACCTCGACGGACAGTTGATCGACGAGTGAGCGAGCGTGGCTATCGCTTGGGCTGGGATCAGTGGACGGCCGCAGCTTCCTCGCCGAGGATCGACGCGAGCGCCGCCTCGGGGTCCTCGCTGGGCTCGTTGTGCAACAGGACGTCGATGGGCAGCGTCGGCGCGCCGCTGACGAGGTTTTCGAGGACGACGAGTCGCTCGCGGGCGCGAGAGAGTCCGACGTAGAAGACCCGGCGCTCGTTGTCGGTCAGCGTCGGCACCGGATCCGTGTGTTTGGTGAACTCGTCGATGCCGGGGACGTCGATCCCGTTGCGCTCGACGGTCGCGGCCATCTGCTCGACGACCTTCTCGGTGAGGTCGGTCGCGACGAAGACGTGATCGGCCTCCCGCCCCTTCGCGCTGTGGATGGTGCCGAGGCGAACGCGCCCGGGGTCCATGCCCTCGTAGTCGCCGGCGAAGTACGCGTCGATGGTCTGTTCCTGAAAGCTGGTGACCTTCCGGACCATGTCGGCGGCGGCCGGCGGTTCCGGGAGGAACGGGGCGTGGTCGCGGATGAGATCAGGCTCGATCTCGATCTCGGTGAGGTCGTCCGTGTCGGCTGCTTCCTGGCGGTCTTCGAGGTCGTCGAAGAGGTCGTCACGCTCGCCGGTCCCGAAGGCCGTGTCTTCGAGCATGTCCGCCAGACGACGGCCCTGCAAGGCCGTCAACGGTTCGTCCGCCGCGAGCGCCTCGATCCCGTTGACGTAATCAGTGAGGCGGTCGGTCCACATCCGCTGATCGGTCATCGTCCGGAAGGGGATGCCCTCGTCGATAAACTCGTCGATGAACTGGAACATCTGGTAGCGCGCCCGGAACAACACCATGACGGTGCCGTCGTCCTCCTCGACGGTCCCACGGACGTTCCGGACGAGATCGAGCATCGAGGGGTTCCGAACGGCCTCGACGTTGCCCCCCTGCTTGCGCGGCGAGAGGTTCTTCTCCTGGCGCTGATCGATGTGGGTGACCTCGCGCTGGACGACCTCGAGGATCTTCGAGGGGAGCCGATGGGAGGTATCGAGGATGACGTCCTCGCCCTCCTCCTCTAAGAGCAGGTTGGGGTCGGCCCCCTGCCAGGCGTAGACGACCTGGTCGTCGTCGCCCGCGATGAGCGCGCGATCGACGTGGGCCTTCCATTCCTCGTAGACGTCGTACTGCAGCGTCGTGATGTCCTGGAACTCGTCGATCGCGAGGTAATCGACGCTGGGCAGCAGCGAGCGCTGCTTGACGCGTTCGAGCATGTCGGCGAACCCGACGAGGCCGTGTTCACCCTTGTACGCTCGCCAGGCGCGGATGACCTCCGGGACGTCGATCCGATCGTCGTCGCTGGGCCACGTCGGCGTGTACTTGTTGCCCGTCTGGGCGTTCTCGTCGATCTCGGGCGGCAGGCGGACCTTCTCGTCGTTCCACTTGAAGGGGACGTCGTACCAGTCGGCGACGTCGCGACTGGTCCGCTGGAGCCACTGGCTCGTGGCGATGATCTTGTTGCCGATCGTCGTCGAGCGCGCGGTCCGCCGTCGGCCACCCTCGTACTGGTCCTCGTACTCGATGCCGTACTCCTCGGCGAACTCCTGTTTGTCTGACTCGCCCACGACGTCCCCCCGCGAGAGGTTCAACAGCTCGTAGGCTTTGGCGTGCATCGTACAGACGTTCCCCTTCAGCGAGCGCGGCGAGACGTCGAGTCGGTCGGCGAGTCGTTCACGAACCTCCGCGGCGGCCGCTCGCGTATACGAGACGACGAGGATGTCCCGGACGTCTACGTCGTCGTCTTCTAAGAGTTCCTCGACCCGGTCGAGTAACGCCGTCGTCTTCCCGCTGCCAGGCCCGCCGAACAGGCGGGTCACCTGGGCCGTCGATTCGGTCATTGCACAGTACCTAGGGCTGGTCCCCCATAAGCGACGTGACTTTTCCCTGGCCGCGAAAGCGCCTCGATCTCCCTACCGATACAGCGAGACGTACAACATGGCAAAGCCGATGATGAACGGTACTGTCTGGGTCATGTCGAAGAACAGCCGTACGCGCGGCGCCGGCTGCGAGGCGAACATCTGTGAGACGATGTTGCTAACGGCGACCCCCATACTGATGAAGGCGAACCCGATGAAGGCAAACTGGAGTCGTTCGCTCCGGCGCTTCTGGTAGGCCTGGAAGCTGATGAGCGTGATCCCCAGCGTCAGCCCGAAGAGCACGAGCCGCAACAACACCAGGACCCCCTGTCCGTACTGCACCACAGTGTCGACCATAATGCTCGTCTCTCAATTGATAAGCGTCCTATATCAAGGTACTCAAAGAGCCCCGACGAGCGTTACGCCAGCGAAAGCGATCCGGGACTCACTCGAGATTGAGGTCGTCCCAGAGCTGGCCGAAGCGATCGGGCAGGTTCTCCGAACGATAGATGCGAACCCGGTACTCGTCGTCCTCGAGCCTGATGACCGTACTCTCGAAGTTCGACTCGTAGACTTTGTAGTGATTGCCGTCCTCGGCGACGCTCGTCTGGTCGCTGACGAGGTCGTGCTCCTCTAAGATCTCGAGGCGACGGTAGACGGTCGGCAGCGACAACTCGAGTTCCTCACTCAACTCCTTTGCCGACTTCGGCGACTGGCTGACGGCCGCCAGCACGTGCCGGGCGTGCTGGTCGCCGATCGTGTCCAGCACCTCTTCGATGGGGCGATCGTCCTCCACTGGAGGAGGGTATTCCGGCAGTGCTCAAAAATGTTGGGAGACGGGCGAAGCCACGCCGAGTGCGGACCACGCCCGCCGGCCACCGCCTAGCTCCGAGCCGGCGACCACTCACATACCGAGCATTCCGTGGCTGTCGCGTCGTGGAGCCCACCACACTCCGGGCACTGTTTCTTGTTATAGCTTTCGTCCCATCCGACCGCGTCCGTTTCGTGCCCACGCCGGGTCAAGAACTGATCGATGACGTCGTCGGTGCTCGGTGCGGTCGCCATACATGACATGGTATACCACACCAGTATATAGGCTTGTTGGTTCTGACACGCGTTAGCACAGCCCAGTCGAGCGCGCGAATGGCGATACTTTTGGGGGCAGGTCGCATATGGAGTGGTATGTCATCCCGTGAGACGCGACAGGGGGAGTCCGATTCCGGGGACGGGAAGCACCTCGCCGAGGTCCTTCCAATCGACCGGGCCGCGATCGAGTCGCTGAGCTGGGAGCTCGGCACGCGGGTGACGGACGCGGACGCGACTCGGCTCTTTTCGGCCGATAATCCGTCGACTGGGAGTTCGCTGACGGTCTTCGAAGCTACTGCGTACACGTGTATCGTCCGATTCCGGACGCCCGTCGGCCGCGAGAAGTTCTTCGGCGTCGCCGACGACGACCTTCGGCCGATGCTCGAGGCACTGCTCGACAGTGGGGAGTGGACGGCGCGCGACGGGCGAGTCGAAGACGTGTAGGCTATCGGGTCAACTCTCTCCAACTCCCGTTGTTCTCGTAATCTAAATGTCTCTCCAAAACCGCAAGGGTCCGAGCAAACCGCGTAGAAGTGATCTTGCCAGTAGTCGGCAAATCCCACGAGGGTCCGTCTGAAACCTACTGTCTATTCGGGATCGACCGGCGGACTCGTGGCTTCAACCCCACGAGGGTCCGTCTGAAACAGCGAGTGTTTAACGAGCCTGAAAACGCTGATCCGAGCTTCAACCCCACGAGGGTCCGTCTGAAACCAATCGCCCGACGACGTGGCAACCGCCAGCCTATCCGGCTTCAACCCCACGAGGGTCCGTCTGAAACAATCGCGCGCGAGTCGGCGGAGCGCGTCATCATGTGGCTTCAACCCCACGAGGGTCCGTCTGAAACCCGATCAGGGCGGCGAGGCCGATTACGACCCACTGGAGCTTCAACCCCACGAGGGTCCGTCTGAAACTGGACGGGCGTGCGGAGTCCCAACCCGACGAGGCCGTGCTTCAACCCCACGAGGGTCCGTCTGAAACTCGACCGTCGTGACGTCCCAGCGGTCGCTGTCCTCGCTTCAACCCCACGAGGGTCCGTCTGAAACCCGTCGACGTCGTTGCCATGCCCCGGGAGCTTGTGGCTTCAACCCCACGAGGGTCCGTCTGAAACCGGACGGTGCCTCTGCTCGGGTCGTACTGCTCCTCGCTTCAACCCCACGAGGGTCCGTCTGAAACTCGCGGGCGGGCGTTGAACGCCTGTGCCGGCAAGACGCTTCAACCCCACGAGGGTCCGTCTGAAACACGAAGGTCACGGCCGAGACGATCGAGCAGCTCGAGGCTTCAACCCCACGAGGGTCCGTCTGAAACGACATCACGCCTCACCGACCTCCCCGAATTGCTCGGCTTCAACCCCACGAGGGTCCGTCTGAAACTGGAGTCCATGAGTGAGACGGCACTGTTGTACCGGCTTCAACCCCACGAGGGTCCGTCTGAAACTTCGTAGATCGCGCCGCCGCCCGCGTCATGAGCCTGGCTTCAACCCCACGAGGGTCCGTCTGAAACTCGGGCACCTCAAACTCGGCATCGTACTTCGCGAGGCTTCAACCCCACGAGGGTCCGTCTGAAACCCGCTTTCGCTACAATCTCGGTTGCAGTTTTCTTGAGCTTCAACCCCACGAGGGTCCGTCTGAAACCGGGTGTGGTGGTGTCGTTCTGTCCTGGCGGGCCGGGCTTCAACCCCACGAGGGTCCGTCTGAAACCCGTTGCTCCAGGCGTACCTCGATGCGACCGGGGTGCTTCAACCCCACGAGGGTCCGTCTGAAACTGCTTCCATCAGATACGTCGACGGCTTGGTTCCACGCTTCAACCCCACGAGGGTCCGTCTGAAACGACCGTACAGGGTGGGTCGGTCGGTGGGTGATTTTGGCTTCAACCCCACGAGGGTCCGTCTGAAACTACTAGCCAAAATAGCCCAAATCGACTGCTGTCTAGCGCTTCAACCCCACGAGGGTCCGTCTGAAACGCGCGGATGGACATCCTCAAGGTGTTCGGCCATCTGCTTCAACCCCACGAGGGTCCGTCTGAAACTGCTGGCGAATCCGACACAGATGACCACACTCGCGAGGCTTCAACCCCACGAGGGTCCGTCTGAAACTGCCGACGACGACGGGGTCGCACCCGTCGGGGGCGAAGCTTCAACCCCACGAGGGTCCGTCTGAAACGGTCGTCGTCGATAGTGACGCGCATTCGCGGGCCGAGCTTCAACCCCACGAGGGTCCGTCTGAAACCGGTTCGGAGTACAGCACGGCCGCCGATTTAGGACCGGCTTCAACCCCACGAGGGTCCGTCTGAAACGAGACAATGACGACGAACACCGAAGACATCGCGACCGCTTCAACCCCACGAGGGTCCGTCTGAAACCGGGTGGGCGAGCGACGCCCGGCGACACTCCGCACAGCTTCAACCCCACGAGGGTCCGTCTGAAACCATATACATCGGCGCTGGTGGTGGCATCCCTTGGAAAGCTTCAACCCCACGAGGGTCCGTCTGAAACCTTCGGCCTTGACTGCGCCGGTGATGGTGAACTGCCGCTTCAACCCCACGAGGGTCCGTCTGAAACAAGCGGAAGGTGATACGTTCCATTAGCATATCACCGGCTTCAACCCCACGAGGGTCCGTCTGAAACGCAGCGACCCCGATAACTACGGCGGTGCAAAATTTGCTTCAACCCCACGAGGGTCCGTCTGAAACCGTGATAGGACCGGCTGGATGAGATTATTCTGGACGCTTCAACCCCACGAGGGTCCGTCTGAAACCGGGCCATACGTAGAGATAAGCAGGGAGCCCGGCCCGGCTTCAACCCCACGAGGGTCCGTCTGAAACCTGTTCGTCCGTGTCTTCAGTTCGCGGAAGGATGGGGGCTTCAACCCCACGAGGGTCCGTCTGAAACCGGCGGTAATCAGGGACGAACTGGAAGCCCACCTGTTGCTTCAACCCCACGAGGGTCCGTCTGAAACTAACACGCGGCTTGTATTGAACGACCGTGACGCTGGCTTCAACCCCACGAGGGTCCGTCTGAAACGCGACCTGATTAACCACGTCGTCAATCGCACTACTGGCTTCAACCCCACGAGGGTCCGTCTGAAACTGGTACGCCGGTTCATATCCGTTCAGGGACCACCGGCTTCAACCCCACGAGGGTCCGTCTGAAACGTCTAAACAACGACCATGTCCAGCGACAGCCGGGAAGCTTCAACCCCACGAGGGTCCGTCTGAAACCGGGTCATACGACTGTGCTGGGGCTTCCACAGTCGGCTTCAACCCCACGAGGGTCCGTCTGAAACTGCATGGTCGAAGCTCGATGTGGTCGAAGGTGAGTTGCTTCAACCCCACGAGGGTCCGTCTGAAACTCGTACGAGCGGGCGATAGCCGTCTTCCGGTTCTTGCTTCAACCCCACGAGGGTCCGTCTGAAACCAGTTTGAGGGTCAAACCTTCAAACGCACGGAAAGCGCTTCAACCCCACGAGGGTCCGTCTGAAACGTCGGTGGTACAAATAGCCGAGGCTAACACCTATGGCTTCAACCCCACGAGGGTCCGTCTGAAACCTTTCTTCCTGAGCTTCGACCCATGCTTCCCGGTCGCTTCAACCCCACGAGGGTCCGTCTGAAACCAATTCTCCCTTATCAGGATGACCGGGGAAATTCGGCTTCAACCCCACGAGGGTCCGTCTGAAACACGAAGACGGCGGCGTGTCCGTAATGGAAAAGTTAGCGCTTCAACCCCACGAGGGTCCGTCTGAAACCCACAACTTCGACAGGTCGCCTTCGGGGATTGTGTCGCTTCAACCCCACGAGGGTCCGTCTGAAACTTGATAGATTTATTAAACCAGATTAACGTTGAGTTTGCTTCAACCCCACGAGGGTCCGTCTGAAACCGTTGGCTATGTGTCGTGGTCGTCATGCTTTGGCTGCTTCAACCCCACGAGGGTCCGTCTGAAACTAAAAGTTGATCGTAGTGTCGTTAGCTACAACCTACGCTTCAACCCCACGAGGGTCCGTCTGAAACCGAGTCGACTGTCGAAGAGCAGCTACCGCCTGAGGCTTCAACCCCACGAGGGTCCGTCTGAAACGCTTCGTACCAAGACTTTAACGGGTGGCGCGAAGAGCGCTTCAACCCCACGAGGGTCCGTCTGAAACCCGTTATCTATACGTATCTTAGTGAAAATATTTAGCTTCAACCCCACGAGGGTCCGTCTGAAACGTGGACCTTGGCGATCTCGTGTTCGTTCTTCTCCCGGCTTCAACCCCACGAGGGTCCGTCTGAAACCGAATTTATCCGATCAATGGGCATATCGGCGGACGGGCTTCAACCCCACGAGGGTCCGTCTGAAACCTTCCTTATCTATCTTTTTATCTTCACCCATACCTGGCTTCAACCCCACGAGGGTCCGTCTGAAACTTACGGTCTCCCAAGAGGGGAGGAGTGCGCAGGCAGCTTCAACCCCACGAGGGTCCGTCTGAAACGCTTGAGGTGTATCACGCCGTCGCCGGACACCTCGCGCTTCAACCCCACGAGGGTCCGTCTGAAACCAGTCGTCGCAAATAACCCCGTCATCGAACAAGTAGCTTCAACCCCACGAGGGTCCGTCTGAAACTTCGCGAGATCCGTTTGATCCATCACCGACGGCTCGGCTTCAACCCCACGAGGGTCCGTCTGAAACTCCCCAATCAATTTCGACGCGATACCATACGCCGGTCGCTTCAACCCCACGAGGGTCCGTCTGAAACTCGGCGTCATCCTCGTGCTCTCTGGCGGTGAAGGCGCTTCAACCCCACGAGGGTCCGTCTGAAACTCGACGAGGCGGTCGGCAACAGCGCGGTCAGTCAGATGCTTCAACCCCACGAGGGTCCGTCTGAAACACGAAACGGATCCGGCCGAGTACGATCCTTACCGATGCTTCAACCCCACGAGGGTCCGTCTGAAACGACTGACATAGACCATAGCCAAGTTGAGTACGTCGAGCTTCAACCCCACGAGGGTCCGTCTGAAACGGGGCCGGTGGCAATACGTGGGTGATGAGCGATGAGTGCTTCAACCCCACGAGGGTCCGTCTGAAACGCAAATAAAAGCCAATACAATGCCACTGAGTTGATTGCTTCAACCCCACGAGGGTCCGTCTGAAACTCGTTAATTTCGGCTTTGTCGAGATTGCTCAAGATGCTTCAACCCCACGAGGGTCCGTCTGAAACAAGATACTATTCCACCCAATGACTTATGTGTTCGGGTGCTTCAACCCCACGAGGGTCCGTCTGAAACCATGGCCAGATCGGGCCATATAGGGCGTATTATACGACAAGAGGTGTTAGTGTTTTCGTCGACCGTCAATAGCCCGCTACACACGGGGGGTCGATGACTGCGCTATAGGAATTGGCTGTCTTCCGTCGGATCGTCACCGTAGACGGTCCGCGAGACGTACTGTTCGGAACTCATCCGGTAGACGATTACCGATTCGCCGGGCTCCAGCATCGAATCTAGTTGCCCCTTGACTTCTTCGAGATCCCCGTCCGTGATCTCACCTTCGAATACCGAGTTCTGAACGTGTGTCAGATACCGACGCAGGAAGTTCAAGAACAGCCGGGTCCGGTCGGCCTCGACGTCGTAGACGGCGACGACGTACACCACGTTACCACCACCGCTCGAAGGCCTCGTAGGGCTCGCCGGTCAGCAGATGTTTCTTGAGTTTGTACGCCTCGACTCGCAGGAGATACTGATAGCTGACCTTCCGGTTGAGGTTCGGATGCTCGATCGTCCGATCGAGCGTCTGTTCGAACTCCTTCGAGAACGTCTCCCGGCCACTCTCGGTGAGTAGACACGCGTTCATCTCCGAATCGAAATCATCGTCTGACAACTGCCCGCGATTCACGAGTCGGAAGACGACGCGATCCGTCAGCACCGGTTTGAACAGATCGGCGATATCTAGCGCGAGCGAGTACCGTCGTTCGCCAGGCTCGTGAAGATAGCTGATCGTCGGATCGAGGGCTGTGGCCCGGATCGCCGAGACGATATTCGCGTAGACCAGGCTGTTGCCGAACGAGATCAGGCTGTTGACCTTGTTGTTCGGCGGATTGTACTTTCGACCACCGAAGACAAAGCCGTCCGACAGAATCTGATCGAAGATCGCGTAGTAGGCGCGTCGCGCACTCGCTTCGACGCCCATTGCTTCCTCGACTGACGCCACGGACTGGATCTCGTCACGTCGACGATCGAATGACTCGAGTGTCGCGCCGAGGTCGTAGTCCCGGTTGTCGTAATAGGTGACGTTCGCTCGCATGTTGTGGATACTTCCCTCCACGATCTCACGGGCGATTTTGCCACGATGGGTTTCGTCGTCGTAGGCTCGAACTTGTTCGACGACCGTCTGACCTGACGTCTGGCCACGCTCGGGCATGATCGAGCCCGAATAGTAGTCGTTCCAGCCGAAGACGTGCATCGCGACGCCGTGATCGTCGAGAAACGACACCACGCGCGTGTTGAAGTCGATCTGTCCGTGGAGGTACAGCGCCTCGGCGTTCTCGATCGGGAGGTACTTCTTCTCGTCGTCCTCGGTGACGAGCCGTACCGTGTCGTTATGGCGTTCGACCCGTCCGTCCGAGAAGATGTGGTAGTTATCGTTCATGGATCAACAGCTCCAGCAGAAGTCGTAGTACGCACACGACTCACAGAACGGCTTTTCCGTCGCGGGCGGTGGCGTCTCGCTTCGAACCACGTCGTAAATCCCGCGAATCGCGTCCTCGACTTGCTGTGCAGTTTCTTCGGTCAACTCGACCGATTCACGCTTTCGTTCGGTCGGGTGAGCCAGGACCCCTTCTTTTTCGACGCCAACAACGCGGTCGAGATACCAGAGGTAGTACAGCAACTGGAGGCGTGCCGGCTCGACCAGCGTCGAGGACGGCTTCACCTCGACGACACGACCATCGTCGAGTAAATCGGGCGCGATCCGGCCGTCGATACTCAGGTTCCGTCGTTTCTCGTCGTAGGCCGTCTCGTCGACGTGCGTGCCCCGGACGACGTTCGGGTTCTCTCGATCGATTTCGATGTCCCTGCTTTCGAACCAGAGCTCGCGCTCACAGACTTCATAATATTGCATCATCACACCAGTGACGTGAAACGACGACTCGACAGCCTCGTCGCGTGCTGATTCGAGGAGGAGATCGACAGGGTCGACGTCGTGCTCGGTCATTGTTCACAGGAACTGATGGTCGACGCTCGATGCCTCCGCGACGAATCCAGTCGTCGCGTCGAACTTAGCACTCTCGCGACTCGCATCGAGTTGATAGACGCCCTGATCCTCGATGAGAACAGTGAGATCACGGATCGCTTCTGCCCGATCGCTATCCTCTCGGTAGTAGGGAACCGATATCCGAAGTGGTTTCGTCTCTTCGACCAGATCGTCGAGCGCCGCGTAGTCGTATCGTTCCTGTGCTTCGTGGATCTGCTCGAATACCTTCCGCTCCTCGTCCGTTCGGGCGACGACGACCTCGGCGGACCGCCGTTGATCGATCAACGAGATATCTCCCAGTTCCTTGCCCATCGAATCGTCAACCCAGTTGGCCCACTCCTGTTTGCCGACGTCTTTGTCCTCGCGCAGTCGCTCGAAATACCGTTCGACAGCGGTTCGAGCGACGTCCTTCTCGGTGAGCGAGCCGGATTCGTCTCGGACTTGCTGGAGCGTGTCTGCGACCGTGGGGAGGAGCGTTGTGGAGCGATTGTAAACGGCTTCCGCCGGTGTCTTGGACTGTTCCGCCGGCGCATCGAGCCACCAGACAGTCACAATCCCCCGATCGCGCTCGAACGACCGATTACACCGCCCGGCCGCCTGGACGATGCTGTCGATCGGTGCGAGATCACGATACACGCGATCGAAACTGATGTCGACACCGGCTTCGACGAGTTGGGTGGAGACGGCGACCGTCGGCTGATCCCGTGCGGTAAGCTCCTTCACAGTCTCGATCAATCTGAGTCTGTCGGCGGGCCGAAGACGAGTCGAAAGATGAAGGAGTGCAACTCGATCCCTGGATTCGACGCGCTCTGCGAGCACCACAGGATCGACATCGCCGACGCTCCCCTGGCGCTGTAATTCCTCTTCGAAGAGGCCACCGACATCGACAAATCCCTGCTTATCGACTTGCTCGGTGAGCGTCCGCGCGCTATCGATCGTGTTACAGACGGCCAACGTCGTCTCCCCTGATTCGACGGCCTCACGTAGTTGGCTTGCCGCTTCGGCGTATGATTTCGGCTCGCTCTGCGATTCGATGTATCGTTCTGTCGAATCATCGAGTTCGTAGGACACGCGACGCACGTCGTCGAAATACGCGTCCGGGTCGTCGACGAGTTCGAACTCGTCGTCGAACAGACGCGGCTGGGTCGCGGTCATCGCGATCACCGTCGCGTCGTACTGCTCAGTCAGAACCTCGACGAGCCTCGGGACGAGTTTCCACCAGTCGAGCGGAAGGCTCTGCGGTTCGTCGAGCAAGACAACAGCATTACGGAGTGCGGGAAGTTTCATCGACTGTCTGTTTCGCGGCCCGGCCAGGCTCTCGAACAGCTGGACGAACGTCGTAACCGTCAGCCCAGCAAGCCAGCTCTCAGCCAGCATTCCGGCGACGTCGTCAGAGAGATCTGCCTGTTCGTCGTCGACCGCATCACGCACCGTCGTCTCCGCGAGATGGTGGTGAGCCGTAAGTAGCCGACCGGTCCCGTCCGTGTCGTAAATCGTTTCGAGTTCCTCGACGACCTGATCGATGATACTCGTGAACGGCAGCGCGTATACGACCCGCTCCTTCCCAGCGTCGTCACGGAGGCGCAACGCCGCCGAAAGTCCCGTGAGCGTCTTCCCCATTCCGGTCGGCAGCGTGAGCGTCGCGACGTCGCTGTCTCGGTCTTCGAACTCCGAGATGGAGTCCAGAACAGCTCGACGGGCGCGTGAGCGATAGTGGTTCAGCCGTTCGTCACGGGTCCCGTCTTCGTCTTGCCTGACATCCGCTTCGAGTTGCTGCACGTACTCGTCGAGATGAGACGTGGATGGCTCGGTAGCGGCGAACGTTCCATCGTCGTTCGGTGCTCCGGCAGCACTCGTCTTGTCTGCGAGGACGAGCGATCCCCAACACTGGAGGACGAACCCGTAGAAATCACCCGATAGCGCATCTTCGCGGGGTTCGGGAACGATCCCGCGAGTCGCAACGTGGGTCTCGATATCTTCGAGCAGGTCGACGAACTCATCACGAAATGCGCCCCACGATCCCATCCCGTTAGTGGCTTCTTCGAACGTGTCACGGGCGAGGCCGGCAGCTTCGGCGTCAATATCTTTGATCTGCTTAGCGAGGATGGCATGCTCTTCGTCTCTGCCGTCCGTTCCATGCGCCTTGTCGAAGACGTACTGCGCGACGTTCGGCAGTTGTCCGTGGTGTTTCGCGACCGCGACGAATCCCGCGAGGCAGGTTTCGGCGTCGAACCCCTGTGCTTTGAGCGAGTAGTACGCGGCGAACGAGCCAAGCGGCGCGTGATAACGAAGTCTCCTGTCTTCGTCGGGCGATCGTCCGGTTTCGAGATATTGCTGAAAATACGTCGTCGCCTTTCCGAAGTCGTGGACGTACCCCAGCGTCTCGATGATGGACCTGAGAGACTCTCCGGACGGCGTCTCGGCGTCTTCCGGAACGACGTACTCGACGCGGGACGCAACGTCGACTAGGTGATCAAGGAGATACGTTCCCTTTTGCCCGTCCTCTGGCGGATGTGAATACGGGCGGCTCACGTCAGACGAACACCACCGTTCGGTCACCGACGCGAGCGGCGTTGGCGTCCGCGACGGTGAGCGACCGTGCGTCGGGATTGTACGCGTACGTCGTGAACGCGGTCGTTGTTCTCCCACCCGCATCAGTCGTCATGAACGCCGGTGACTCTTCGATCTGACAGCGCTGGTCGTCGTCCATGATCACGTCGTCGAATCCGCCGGGGACCGCCGAATCGACTTCGAACTGGTCACTCGCCCGGTCAATCGGTTCGACGTCGAACGTGCCGTGGTATTCGATGTCTGCGAGGTGTTCCGAGAGACCGAGACTTGGCACGTAATGGGATTTCCCGGCCGCCAGCATCGATTGGAGTTCGTCGAATCGATTGCCGTCACTCAGAGATACGTCGATCCGATACGCCGGTTCGACCAGCACCTCGTAGTTGTGCTGTTGACGGAGCTTCGTCGGATCGGGGAGTTGTATGCTGATCTTCCCTCGACCGTTGAGCGAGGTCAAGTCCCCAGCAGCGGTCGAGAGCGTGTTCATCGGCATGTTCACGGTTCGTAGCTCCCGCACCGGCTCGATCGCGATGGCTGATTGCTCGGCTCCGAACAGCTCGTAGTACTCGTCGCGACCGATGCCGAGCACGGCCGCGAGTAGCCCTGCGACGGTCGTCCGGGGCATGATGCGGTACGTCTGTTTGACGATGTTGCCTTCGACCCGCCTGAAGTGGCCCCACGGACCGCGAACGGTGAGCGACAGACACCGGTCTGGCACCGGACGGCCTGACGCTTCAGACGCCGACTCGTCCAGCGATTGTCGAGCCATGGTCACTCGTCGGCGTCGGCCAGGGTTTGCTGGTACTCATCGTAAACGTCCACTTTGTCGACCGTCTCTTCGTCCAGTTCGTCCGTGAGAGCTCCATAGAGCAGTTCAGGTCCACCGACTTCGCCCTCGTATGAGACTTGGAGGACATCGCTCGCGACCATACGGACCTGTTCGATTTGCTCGCTTGCCCTGCCGAGTCGGTCGACGAAGTCGTCGACCGAGACTACGACGTCACGCACGTTTCTGAGTTCTTCTTCGGGTTTGGACTCGTCCTCGTCGAGTTCGAGATCCTTGTCGAGACCGCCGATGTGGAAGCTTTCCTCAGCATACTCCACGCGGCAGTATAGCCGGGGCTCTTGACCGACTTTGCTCCGACTGATCGTCTGGTTCTTGATCGCCCGCCAGCAGAGCGTGTCGAGTCGTTTCACATCATCTCTCTTTAACTTCGTGTCTTCGGCACCGTGCTCGTCGACGAGCCCGTGAAAGCGGATCAGACCATACTGGATCCGGTGGTCGTCGAGGTCGAATCCGCCCTGTTCTTTGCCTTCTTGGGTGGCGATGACGCTCGTCAGGCTGTCGTACTCCTCGTTCTCGTTGACTGCGTGTATCGTCTTCCCCGGGGAGAACTGGACCGGTCCCGTGAAGTGATCCGGCAAGTGTTTCGCATAGACGTTGTCCGTGTCGACTGACATCGTCGCTCCGAAATACCGGACGTCAGCACTCTCGTCGAGAAACTCGTCAAATACCTTCGCACGCAATTTATCACCCTCTTCAGGTAGATTGAGTTTGTCCGGTTCGATCTCCTTGAGTCGGTCTTCGAGCAGATCGGCCCGCGTGTACTGTTCACCCTCCTCTTGAACATTCCGGATGTAGACGCCGTGGCCGTCGTCATCGAGTTGGTCACGAAGATAACGCTTCAGGCGGACGTCGGTGACGATCGCCTGCTGGGTCTGTGGATCAATCCGCGGTCGATCAGCGCCACTCAGCGGATTGCCGTTCGGGTTCGCGTCAACGGCGTCGTACAGGAAGACGATCTCGGAGCGATTCTCGACGATGTCGGTGTTGGCAGTCATGTTAGTGTTCCTCCTCGGTATCGGTTTCAGTCTGGTCCCAGTCAGGGTGGTCGTTCATGCCGTACGTTACACCGAGCGCATAGTAGAACCGGAGGTCGTCGGTCTCGATCTCCCACTCGTCCGGGTCGGGTCGCAAGATCGTTTCCCGGAGTCGTTCCACGACGTGCTCGAACAGCGTGATTGTTCGGTCCTCGTTTCGCGTGTACGTGATCGTCTTGCCGATCGCTTCCTGCGTGACTTTCTTGATACGCGTCCGAGTGATAGATTTCACCGGATACTGGTCGATCAGCGTCGTCGACCGCTCCTCGCTGTAGTTCTGGTACCCGCCGACTTCGCCGATGAGGACGCCGAGCAGGAACGCGCCGCGGCGCTGGTCGTTGAGCGGTGCCTCCGGATCGTGGGCGAGCGCGGGAGTATCTTCGATGAACGTCTCGAGCTTCTCCGCGGCGGGGTTGCCTCCGTCTGTCGCCAGGATTTGTGCTGCTGTTTCCATGGAATATTCCTCGTAGTTCGGTTCTTTCGTGATCGGTTCTCTCCCCGGATCGTCCGTCGAAAGCAGGTCGAGTTCATCGGTCGCCAAAGCGCATAGTTGCGCGAACTGGCTGGCGACGCGGAACGAGGGGAACGACTCGACGTTCTCGTCGTTCTCGTCCGTGTCGATCCGATCGACGTACTCCTCAAGAACCGTCTCGACGGCGATCGAGTCGCCGCTCAGTACGGCGATCAGTGCGTCGATTCGTGGATCGTCAGCGGCCGCTTCGTCATCGTCCCGCTCCGCGAACGTCTCACCGAAGTACCACCCCGTCGAGACTGCGTGAAGCCGCCGATCGTCTCCAGTTAGGAGAGCCCAGTTACCGTGTGTCGGTATCGGAGCCGTCCGGTCGGTCTTCGAGTTGAACGCTGTTGCTTTGCCGACGACGTTGTTGTGTTCGACAGCCAACGTCTTCGGATACAACAGGCGACCGTTCATCGTCTCGCCGTACACGTCGTATCTCGACATTTGATGCGGCATGACGGCCGAGACGTAGAAACGCAACTCGTAGTCGATGTCTCGATTCTGGAACTCCTGATACGCACGCTCGACGGGCGTCATGTCGTCGTCATTCGTCGCGTGGTAGAGGAGCCCATACAACTCTCGCGCACCATCTGGCGTCGGAACTCCCTGGAAATACGGGAGGTAGTACACTTTGGCCCCGAAAGTTCGATACGAACACTCGTCGACGAACGTCTCGGCGTTCATCACCGTGATCGCCGCGTCCTCCGAGATCGGATGTGACCGCCACGCTTCTTCGATGTCAAGCCCGGGGAATTTCTCCAACTGCTTGCCGAGGAAGTAATTCTGTGGATCCTCTGCCGTCCCGACAGTGCGTGTTCCGTCACCAGTGACGAGATCCGTCGCCTCGCCAGAGGAGTCGTCGGCTTTGTTCTTCGTGACGAGTTTCGAGAGCTTCCGCCGTCGCATCGCCTCCATGAACCCGTCGATCTCCCCGGGCCAGCGAAAGTCACCATCCGGCTCCGTCTTGACCTGCACAGTCAGGAGAGCCGTCGTCGATTCGCCACCGAGTGCGTCAGTGACACCGCTGTCGATCGATTCGAGGATATCTTCATCGTCTCCGAGCGCGGCAAGCGCGTCAATGATCCAGCCATCGTCATGCTCATCAGCGACGTCTTGCACTTCGTCATCGACGGCCCACTTCGTCAGTCGCTCTTTCGAGTAGCGGGCGAGTTTCTCGGGGTCGCTGTTTTGCCCGGCCTGATGCGTGATACTATGGTCGATCCCGCGAGCGGCCGGATACTTGCAGTGGGCGACGTTTTGGACCAGATCCTCGCTGTACCGCGTCACCCAGACCGGTCCTTGGTCGTCATCGGCGAGCGACGGTTCATCGCTGGAAGCGTCCATCCGGACGACGATCAGGCTATCATCGGTGTCGGTAAGATCACCGGCGGCGTCCGGCGTAAGGTACGGAGCATACTGACCGCCACCGAGCGTCCCGAGCGTGTAGAGTTTCCCGTAGAGGTACTGGATGCTCCGCAGCGACGAAATCGGCGAGTCGGGTAATTCTGCAGCCAACTCCTCGTCGTCGTACTCCTCGCGGAACTCCTCAGGCGAAAGCATTCTCGCCCTCCAGTTCTGTCTCGCCCGGTTCCGTCTTGTCGACGATATTCACGAACCCGAACCCGAGCGAATTTCGCTCGCCGATGCCCACGTCCAACAGCAGGTTCAGGTGCCGCCGATGGTCGTCGTCCCGAACGGTGTACTCGAAGCGCCACTTGCTCAACACCCACGTCTCCGTCTCGCCAGTCGTCGGCGTCACCGGAATCGCGAAGGTCTTGAGCAGTTCGTAGCCGTCGAACAACTCGCCGTCGACCTCACTCGGTCCGGGCAAGTAATCCGGACAGAACAGGTCGTGCTTCTGATCCAGATTGGCCTCGATCTGATTGCGGAACGGTTCCATCGTGTGTTCCGGGCGCCAGAACTCCGCCTCCTCGTGCTCCGTCTCTATCCCGTATTCTTCGAAGCGCCAGGGTGGAATCCGAACGAGCACGCCGGTTCCAGTCGAAATGGTTCCGCTCGTTCCGGGTTCGCCGACATCGGGCGCGAGCGGCGTGAGCTCCTCGACGGTGAAGGGCATCTCGCCGATGTTCAACTCGGGGTCGTCTTTCAGGTCGGCGGCGACGTGGGCCAGCAGATCCTCGTACGGCGAGGCGACCAGTAACGTCCGCTCGTCACCCTCGTCCATGTCACCCGGCGGAAAGGGATTCGAGTACGTGAACGCCTTCGGGCGGTTCTCGTCGTGGCTGTCCCCGTACTCGGTTCCCTCAAGCGCGCCCCAGAGTCGCCCGCGGAGCTTGTGATGATACGCGTTGTCGTATGCTGCGTCGGTACGTGCCCGCAACCGGGCGAGTACGCGCATCCCGCGTCACCCCACCTCTCGTCGTTTGGTTGTCAACATTCCGCCATTGAAATCATAGGGAAAGGTGAAAAAAGTTCTCAGACCACAGTGAAAGTAAAGCCAAGACGAATCAGATAGTTCTCCAGCGGGGATTTGATGAGCAGATCATGCACACATTTAATTTTGTGGGGCGCATATCATGCACACATGGCTGCAGACTCGGACCACAAACGCGTCCACTTCCTCTCGCCAGAGGACCTCGTCGAGCGGGCGGACGCGCTCGCGGAGATCATGGACACCGACCGCACCGACGTGATCAACGAGGCACTCCAAGAGTTTCTCGACGAGCGGACGGACGACGAGGACTTCCAGCAGCGCGTGGCCGAGGCGTACTACGACGACCGAATCGACCGCGACCTCGTCGAGGCACTCGTCGGGGCCGAACGCGCCCGCACGTTCGAGTTACTCAAGGCCGACCTCGAATCCGACCCCCTCGACGTGCCCGAACCCGACGAAAGCGTCGATATCTACGACGGCGAGACAGTCGAAGTCGACCCCACGGAGTAGCCACCGATGGAGACCGTCGTCGCCGACACCTGTGCGCTGGTCAGTCTCGCGATCCCGAAGGCCGACGCGAACTACGAGACGGCCGTCGATCCAGACCCGCTTCAGTATATTCTCACTGGGGCCGAAGTGATCGTCCCGCTACAGGTGGAACGCGAACTCCACGAGATGGCAGGGTACGACGACATCCACGCCGCGGCAGCGACGAACGTCCTCGCCGCGAGCGATCACTACACGCGCCTCGACCCACTCGATCGGACTGGCACGCCCGACGAGCTACCCGACCACGGTCTCGATGAGGGGGAAATCGCCGGGATCGTCCTGGCGAATGCGGTCGGCGCGGACGGGTTACTGACTGACGAATTCCAGAGCCTGGCGCGGGTTCACGCGTTGCTCGAGGACGTACCGCTCGTCACGACCCCGAGATTACTTCGGGACTACGCACGGAACGGACATCTTCGTCCCGAGCAAGCCCGAACACTGATCGAGACGATCGCGCCGCACCGAAGCTGGGGCTCGAACGCATACGTCCAGGCCGTCAGAGCGACGCTGTGAGTGCGACGATACAGCCACTCCCATCGCTGCACCGCGACCTTTAGTACCATCCACGTCCCACTCATTGTATCGTGCGCGTCGAGCAGAGTTTCATTCCGATCAGGGGCGTCGGCGAGCAGACCGAGCGCAAGCTGTGGCGGCAGGGAATTACCCACTGGGACGATTTCCACCCCGATGCCGTCGGTTCGACCACCGCCGAGCGCATCGAGTCGTTCATCGACGACGCCCGCGAGCGACTGGCTGAAGGTGACAGCCATTACTTCGGTCGGCAGTTCCCGAGCGAAGCCCAGTGGCGACTCTACGAGTCCTTCCAGGACGGCGCAGCCTTCTTCGACATCGAGACCACTGGCCTCGATCAGCGCCACGACGCCGTGACGACCGTCAGCGTCCGGCAGGGCAGCGAGACGAAGACCTTCGTCCAGGACCGCGACCTCACCGCCGACCGCCTCCGGGAGACCTTCGCCGACGCCGATCTGCTGGTCTCGTTCAACGGGAAACGCTTCGACGTGCCCTTCCTCCAGCAGTCGTTCGACCTCGACGGTGTCCTGGAACGACCACACCTCGACCTGATGTATCCCTGCCGGCGACTCGATCTGACGGGGGGACTCAAGCAGATCGAGAAAGACGTCGGGATCGAGCGCGACCGGCCGGACCTCTCGGGGCAGGACGCCGTCCGGCTGTGGTACGACTACCAGCACGGGGACGAAGCCGCCATCGAAACCCTCGTCTCGTACAACCGCGAGGACGTCGATCATCTCGAGACCGTCGCCGACGAAGTCGTCACGCGCCTCCACGAGTCGACCGTCCCCGACAACTGTACGTTCTGATCAGGGGCGTCGTCGGTCCGCACTGATCGACGAGGCACCCGACTCACTGGATCGAAGGACGTGTGCCCGCCCGGCGAGCAACCCGAGCACGATCCCCGTGAAGTGTGCGATCAGCGCGACGCGTTCACCCCGCGTCAGCCACGTGATCGCGAGGGCGACGCCGATCACGACGAGGATCGCCACGCGTGGATCGACACTGATCCGGTCGGCGACG
This sequence comes from Halorhabdus tiamatea SARL4B, assembly GCF_000470655.1. Lineage (NCBI taxonomy): Archaea > Methanobacteriati > Methanobacteriota > Halobacteria > Halobacteriales > Haloarculaceae > Halorhabdus > Halorhabdus tiamatea. The sequence continues at coordinate 1,579,132 of NC_021921.1, read as the reverse complement.
GCGTCGGTGAACGGGTTCCCGGCCAGGAGATAGCCGAACAGACCGAAGACCGCGCCGCTGGCCCCGAGGACAGCCACGCGGCGTCCGAGAGCCTGAGCGACCGTCACTTCCATGGCCCCGGCGACCGCCCCGACGACGAGGAAGAAGGCGTAAAACCGCCAGGGTTCGGTCCGGCGTTCGAGAACGAGTCCGATCACGAAGAGTGCGAGGGCGTTGGGGACCAGATGGAAGACCCGACGGTGGACGAACACGCTCGTCAGCAGCGTCCAGGGGCGGTCGGCGATCGGCCAGGCGAGCGCGAGCGCCACGGGCGACCCACCGAAGACTTCGAGCAGCCGCTGAAAGAGGAAGACGACCACCAGCACGCCGATGAGCGTCGTGGTCGGACTCCCGCGGTCTGGTCGCTCGACGCGGCTCATAGACGGCCATGGAACCACGGACAGAAGAAAGAGTCGGTCAGCCGACGCGTTACTGGCGGGAACCAACCGACCTACTCGGTGCCGCCGTCGGCACGCAACCGATCGACGCCCTTCCGGCGGAGTTGCTCGACGATGCCCGAACAGGCGTCACACTCCGCACAGGTCGTCGTCGAACAACTGACCGAGGAACCACACCGGGGACACTGGAGGCCACCGGTCGGCTCGAACTCGAACTCGCAGGTCGGACACTTCATAGCCCGACCACCCCGAAGGTGGCCGCGAGGATCCCGCCGACGCCGAAGGCGACGACCCACGAACCGACCCACATCAGGAGTGCGCTCTTTGCGTCCCGTTCCTTGAGGATCATCACCATCGAGAGGATGCAGGGGACGAACAGCGTCACGACGACGAGGCCGACGAAGACCTGCGCACTCGAGAGTGCCATGTCGGTCATCCCGGCGGCGGCGAAGTCCCGGCGGATGAGTCCGAGGACGAGTACCTGCCCGAAGTCGGCGGGCATCCCGACCAGCGAGGTCAGCGGTCGCAGTCCCGCCTTGATCGCGTCGAGACCGCCGACGTAATCGAGCGCGGAGATCGCGAGCGCCGTCCCGGCGAACAGCGGGATCGCCTCCCGGAGGAACATCTTCGCGCGGTTGTAGGTCTTCCGGAGGATGTTCCCGGGGCGGGGTGCACGCATCCGCGGCAATTCAGCCACGAGCGGCTCGCTCTGGCCCGGCAAGGTGCGATCGAGGAAGACACCGGCGACCCCGAGCACCACGAGCAGGACGCCGAGATAGCCGAACCACCAGATCATCCCGAGGCTGGCGATCAGCCCCATGATGACCCCCAGCTGGGCCGAACAGGGCACGGCCAGTCCGAGCAGCGCCGTCGAGATGGTCCGTTCGCGTTTCGAGCCGACCATCCGCGTGGTGATGATCGCCATCGTGACACAGCCGACGCCGACGATCATCGGGACGATCGCCCGGCCGTTCAACCCGACCCGGTTGAGCCCACGGTCGGTCAACACGGCCAGCCGCGGGAGCACGCCAGAGTCCTCTAGGAGACTGATCGCCAGGTAGAACGCGACCACCAGTGGCAACAGCGCACCGACGAGGTACTGGACGGTGACCGTCAACAGGCCGAGGTTGTCGTTGAGCAGGAGGAACTCGATCGGTTCGACCCAGGTAGCGTCGGGTAACACGCCGGCGACGAAGGACTCGACGGCGGGAATGTAGTGAGCCCCGAGGACCGCCACCTCAAGTTTGTCCACGAGTCGCTGGGCGACCAGGTCACCGATGAAGTAGTAGATCAGCCCGAGGGTCGCCAGGGCGATCGGCGTGCCGGTCAGCGGGTTGATCATCAGGTCGCTGACCCGCTCGGCGATGGAGTCGTCGGTCCGGGTGATCTCCTGGACCGAGTCGACGACCGACTGGACCCGGGACCGTCGCTCCCCGTAGATCTCCTCGCGCAGGCCGGGTTCGACGAGGGCCGGCGACCCACCGTCGGCCATCACGCCGCCGACGTCGACCGCACGGGCGAGTGGCTCGTCGCCCTCGACCAGCAGCGTCTTCTCGGCACGCGTCGCGTCGAGTTCGTCGGGCAACTCGTCGTAGTAGTCCTCGACGGCCGTCGATTCAGGTGCGGTCGCCGCCGGAATCCGCTCACGGAGGTCCTCGAAGCCCTCACCGTCGATGGCGACTGTCGGAACCACAGGGACGCCGAGTGCGTCTTCGAGGGCGTCGACGTCGATGTCGATCCCGTCGGCTTCGGCCTCGTCCATCATGTTCAGCGCGACGACCGTCGGGACCCCCATGTCGAGCAGTTGGAGCGTCAAAAACAGATCGCGGTCGAGGTGGGTCGCGTCGACGACGTTGACGACGGCGTCGGCCTCCAGCACGATCTCGCGGGTGACGCGCTCCTCCTCGTTGAACGCGGAGATGCCGTAGACGCCGGGCGTATCCGTCAGCTTGTACTCGCCGAACTCAGCGAGAGTGGTGTCGACGGTCGTCCCCGGGTAGTTCGAGACGTCGACGTACTGCTCGGCGAGTTCACCGAAGACGACGCTCTTGCCGACGTTCGGACACCCCACGAGCGCGAGCGTCGAGTCGGCGTCGATCTCGCTCGCGTCACACCCGGCGTCGTGACACCCCTCCATGGCTAGTCACTGGCCTCCGCGCGTGGCCGTTCGATCTCGATCTCGGCAGCGAGGTCCGCTCCCAGCGCGAGGTCCGTCCCGTTGCGCCGGACGATGACCGGGCCCTTCCGGATGTGGTGGCGACACTCGACGGCCCCGTCCAGGAATCCCAGTCGTAACAGCCGTGCACGTGTGTCCCCGTCCGGAACCGCCACTAGCCGGACGGACTCGCCCGAACCCACGTCGGCCAGTACCTCGCTCATTTAGTCTCACCTAAGTAGACATAAGTTAGGTATACCAAAAAGAACCCACGGCCGTTCCCGCGCGGTGAAAACAGCTGTGAACAAACGTGGAGGATGTGGCGACGCTGTCCACGGAACGATCGCCGAACGTTTCCACAAAGCGGACGAATGCCAGGATATGACAGCGAAGGGGACCTACACACTTCTGCTCACCCTCCGCGAGCCGACGACGATCACGTTCGGCGCGGCCGGCGAGCGCGATCTGGCGGCGGGCGGGTACGCCTACACCGGGAGTGCCTTCGGGACGGGCGGGTTCGCCCGGATCGACCGCCATCGCAAACTCGCTTCGGGAGGTCAGGACGTCCGTCACTGGCACGTCGATTACCTCCTGGGCCACCCCGAGACAGCGCTAACGGACGTCCTGAAGACAGTCGGTGAAGACGTCGAATGTCCAGTCGCCCGGACGATCGCGACCGAGGCGACGCCGATCGACGGGATCGGGGCCTCGGACTGTGACTGTGACACGCACCTCGCGTACGCGCCGGACGTCGAGGACCTCCGCCAGATAGTCGAGCGCGCTCACGAAAGCGCCCAGGCCGGGGACTGAACCGCAACGCACTCACCGATAGCGATCTCAGGTACCGCTATGACCGACTGGGACGTCTATCTCGTCACGCAATCGTCGCTCTCGGGCGAGCGCTCGACGCCCGAGGTCGTCCAGCGGGCGATCGACGGCGGCGTCGACGTCGTCCAGCTCCGCGAAAAGGACGTCGCCGCACGCGAGCGATACGAGATCGGCCAGGAAGTCCGCGAACTGACCCGCGAGGCCGGCGTGCCCCTGATCGTCAACGACCGCCTCGACCTCGCGCTCGCGCTCGACGCCGACGGCGTCCACCTCGGCGAGACGGACCTGCCGGTGGCGGTCGCCCGCGACCTCCTCGGCGAGGCGGCGATCGTCGGCCGGTCGGTGTCGTTCGTCGAAGACGCACGCGCCGCCGAGAGAGCCGGTGTGGACTACCTCGGCGTCGGCGCGATCTACGCCACCGGCTCGAAGGACGATATCGACGACGACGAGTACGCCATCGGGACCGACCGACTCGCCGATATCGTCGCAGCCGTCGACATTCCCGTCGTCGGAATCGGCGGCGTCACGAGCGAGAACGCCGCCAGGGTGATCGAGGCGGGCGCGGACGGCGTCGCCGTGATCACCGAGATCACGGGCGCTGACGACCCGGCGGCCGCGACCCGAACGCTGGCCCGCGTCGTCGCCGAGGCGCGGTGACGACGTCGACCGCGATCGACGAGGACGACGCTGGCGCAAGACCGACGTTCTGACCGTCGATTGCTCCGGCCGGTCGAATTAAGACCGTGCCGCTTGTCAGTGACACACATGAATCGCCCACGCACGATCCTGTTACTCGCGATCGGGCTCGGGATCGGCGTTTGGGTATTCGACGCCGTCGTCGATGCGGTCTTCTTCTACGAGCAGTCGTTTCTGGCACTGCTGGTGACCGACGTCCCGGTTCACGAGCTCTACAGCCGGTCGCTGATGCTGGTCGCGTTCGTCGGCTTTGGCGTCGTCGCTGCCCGGCTGGCTGAAACGGTCCAGGAACGTGAGCGCGATCGGACGCTGTTCCGGCGGCTGATCGACGAAGCGACCGATAGCGTCTACGTCATGGATCCAGAGACGGGAATGATCACGGACGTCAACGAGACGGCCTGTGAGGTCCTCGGGTACGATCGGTCGACACTCGTCGGGACGTCCGTCGCCGCGATCAATCCCGAGTTCGAGGACGGCGACGAGTTCACGGCGTTCCTGGATTCCCCGACCGGCAGGGAGTTAGAGTACTACGAGACGCGCCACGTCCGGGCGGACGGGACGACGTTCCCGGTCGAAATCTCGGCGTCCGACGTCACGATCGACGGTCGACAGTTTCGAATCGCGATCGTCCGAGACATCACCGAGCGCAAACGACGCGAGCGCCGGATCGCCCACTACAAGCAGGCCGTCGAGAGTTCACACGATCAACTCGCGGCAGTCGATACGGAGTTACAGTACCTCTTTGGGAACGAGGCCTATCGGTCGTTTCACGGAATCGAAACCGAGAGCGTTCACGGACAGTCCCTCGATCAGTTACTCACCAGCGAGGAGTTCGATCAGATCGAGCCTCACGTCCGGGAGGCACTCGCGGGCGATCGGGTGTCCTTCGAGATACCCCGGACCCACGACTCGAAGGACGACCGCGTACTCGACGTTCGCTACTGGCCGCTGCGTGACGAAGACGGGGCGATCCAGGGCGTCGGAGCCTCGCTGCGGGACGTCACAGATCACAAAGAGATGATCGAGGATCTCCGGCGGGCCCGCAAGCGCTACGAATCGCTGTTCGACAGCATCAGAGACGCCATTCTCGTCGCCGACACCGACCGCCGGATCGTCGACTGCAACCCGGCGTTTTCCGAGCTGTTCGGCTACGACCTCGCTGAGATCGAAGGGGAGCCGACCAGTATCGTCTACGCGAGCGACGAGGAGGGCGAGTCGATGGACGAGGCACTGGGCCAGCACATGGACGACCCGACGTTCGTCCAGACGGTCCGCTACGAGAAACAGTCCGGCCAGGTGTTCCCCGGCGAGACGAACGTCTTCTACCTCCGGGACCGGGAGGGCGAGGTCACGGGCTTCATCGGACTCATCAGGGACGTCTCCGACCGGCAGGCTCGCGTCACCCAGATCCGGACGATCGATCGGGTTCTCAGACACAACCTCAGCAATGCCCTGACGGTCATCCTGGGCAACGCGGAGACGATCGCCGAGGGAGAGACTGACGACCCCCGATGGAGTGCAGAACGTATCATCCAGACGGGCGAGAAACTCCAGGCCACAGCGGCCAAGGAACGGGAGATCACGAGCTTCCTCGCGGAGTCTCGACCCGTCGTCGAGTGCGACGCCGTCGGAGTCGTCGAGAACGCAGTCGCGGACGTGCGCGAGCGGTATCCCGACGCCGACCTGACAGTCGATCTGCCGGCGACCCAGCCCGTCCTCGCGGTCGCACACTTCGACCGGGCGGTCGAAGAGCTACTCGAGAACGCCCTGGCACACGCAGACACGCCCGAGCCGTCGGTGACGGTTACCCTCGAGCAGATCGACGACGGCGTCGAGCTCAGTATCGCCGACGACGGGCCGGGAATCCCCGAGATGGAACGGGCCGTCCTGACCGGCGACCACGAGATCGAACCCCTCTTTCACGGTCGCGGCATCGGGCTGTGGCTGGTCCACCTCATCGTCCAGTACTCCGACGGACAGCTGTCCTTCGCCGAGAACGACCCACGCGGGAGTGTCGTCACCGTTCGACTTCGGACGCCGTAGAGTCGTCGAGACGGTCCGGCTCGATCCGGGCCAGCCGCATCGCGTTGCCCGTCACGCCCAAGCTCATGCCCATATCGCCGACCACGACGGCGACCGCGACGCTGACGTACCCCAGCGGGACGCCGACCGCGAGCAGGGCCTTCACCCCGAGGCTAGCCCAGATGTTCTGTCTGATCACGCCGACGGCCCGGTTCGACAGCGAATAGAGATACGGCAGTTTCCCGATGTCGTCGCCGAGGAGTGCGATGTCCGCCGTCTCCAGGGCCGTGTCGGTCCCGGCGGCACCCATCGCGACGCTCACGTCGGCGCTCGCCAGCGCCGGCGCGTCGTTGATACCGTCGCCGACCATCGCGACCTCGCCGTGAGTGGCCTGTAAGGCCTCGACGGCGTCGACTTTCTGCTCGGGAAGGAGTTCCGCACGGTAGTCGTCGACGCCGGTCTCGGCGGCGATCGCCCGGGCCGTCCCCTCGTTGTCGCCGGTCAGCATCACGACGTCTTCGACGCCGAGGTCGTGAAGGCGCTCGACTGCTCTCCGGGCACCGGGACGGACCTCGTCGGCGACCGCGAGGGCACCCCAGATCGCCGCCTCCGTCCCCACGAGGACGATCGTCTTGCCCGCCTGTTCGAAGGCGGCGATCGTCTCCCCCACCGACGAGTCCACCGACCGGGCCGTGAGCGATCCGCCGTCCGTGCGAGACGCGGCGTCGCCGACGCCGTCGATCTCGACGCCGAGATCCCGAAAGAGGCCGGGGGCTCCGGCGTAGACCGTCTCGCCGTCGAACGCCGCGCTGACGCCCTTGCCCGTGAGCGTCTCGAAGTTCGTCGGTTCAGGGACCGCCTCGATCCCCGCGCGATCCGCACGGTCGAGGATCGCCGCCGCGATCGGGTGCTCGCTGCGGCGTTCCAGCGCGGCAGCGTGTCGAAGGACGTCTGCAGTCTCGCGATCGCCGAACGAGACGACGTCCGTGACCGCGAGTTCACCCTTCGTGAGCGTCCCGGTCTTGTCCAGGGCGACGGCGTCGACCTCGCCCATCGCCTCGAGGTGGTTGCCGCCCTTGATCAGGACGCCGTTCTTCGCGGCGCTGGTGATCCCCGAGACGACCGAGACGGGCGTCGAGATCACGAACGCACACGGGCAGGCGATCACCAGCAGCGTCAACCCGCGGACGAACCACGTTCGCCAGTCCCCGGGCAGGACGATCTCGTAGCCGGCGACGCCGAGCGTCGCGCTCCCGGCGATCAGGAGTGGCGGCACGGCGGCGGTCAGGATCGCCAGGACGACGACAGCAGGCGTGTAGTAGCCCGCAAAGCGGTCGACGAACTGCTCTTTGTCGGTGCGGTTCGTCTCGGCGTCCTGGACGAGTTCGATGATCCGCGAGAGCGTCGAGTCGCCCGCCGTCGAGGTGACTTCGACCTCCAGGTAGCCCTCGGCGGTGATCGAGCCGGCGAAGACCTCCTCGCCCTCGCTCTTCTCGACGGGCACGCTCTCGCCGGTGATCGGCGACTCGTCGACCGCGCTCTCGCCCTCGACGACCACACCGTCCAGGGGAATCTTCTCGCCGGGCCTGACGAGGACGGTCTCGCCGATCTCGACGTCGTCAGCCGGAACAGTCACTTCGTCCCCGTTCCGGCTCGCGGTTTCACCGCTCGCTCGTTCGGAGGCCTCACTCCCGTCGGTCGCTGCGGCCTCCCGCCGAACTGTTGCCTCGTCTGGGGACAACTCCATCAGTTCCCGCAGGGAATCCCGCGCCCGGTCCATCGCGTAGTCCTCCAGCAGTTCGGCGATGGAGAACAGCACGGCCAGGGTCGCGGCCTCGACGAAATAGCCGATCCCCGTCGCCGCGAGGATGGCAACGCCCATCAGCAGGTCGATGTCCAGACTCCGCGCCCGCGCCGAGTAGATCCCGCTCCGGACGACCGGCGCGCCGCTGACGGCGATCGCCACCAGAAACAGCCCGTCCGCGACGGCGATCGGATAGTCGAGGACAGTGGCGATCTCGACGTTCCCGCCGGTGAGCACGAACTCGACGGCCAGCCCGAGCGTCAGCAAGACCGCGCCGATCCAGGTCTTGATCGCGCGCGAGTTGGTCCAGATCTCCGTCGGCGGCGCGATGTCCGGCGCAGTAGTTTCACCGCCGGCATCGTCGCTGTCGCCATCGTCGTCGCTGTCGAGCACCTCGTAGCCCGCCCCCTCGATGGCGGCGATCACGTCGGCCTCGCTCGTCCGTGCCGGATCGAAGGTGACCGTCGCGACGCCCTTGGTCGGCGACAGCGACACCTCGGTGACACCGTCGACGCGTTCCAGGCTGCCGTCGACCTTGCTCGCACACGACGGGCAGTCCATCTCGGGGACGGCAAGCTGTATCTGCCGGCCGTCTCCGGTTCCAGCCGTCCCCTCCATCGCCTCGTCAGCGTCCCGTCTCGACTCGTCGTCGCTCATTACCTCGACGTAGGGGCGACAGTTCGATAAGCCTTTTTTGGAATACTCCAAGATCGGGGTGCGTCAAACGAGAACGCCCTCAGAAAACGTATGCCGAGCCCGCCCACTCGCCGTTCGGGTCATCGTCGGCGGGAGCCCCGAGCAGCGCGGTCGAGCCGTCGTTCGACACCGCGACTGACCGCCCGAGTCCATCGACTTCATCGCCGTCACCAGCCGCGAATCTCGCCTGCAGGGCCCAGGATCCGTTTTCGTTCGTGAATGCGTACGCAGAACCCGTGTTTTCCGCGTTCGGTGTGTCGTCATTGGGAGTCCCGATGATGACACTCGAGCCGTCAGCCGAGAGGGCGACTGACGTGGCGAACTCGTCCTCGGGATTGCCATCAGGCGCGGTGAGTTTCGCTTCCTGTGTCCACGTGCCGTCCACCCTGCGGAAGGCGTACGCCGAGCCTGCGCCCTCGCCGATGGGATCCTCGTCGTAACTGGATCCGACGATGGCAGTTGCGCCATCACCGCTCAGTGACACTGCCCTGCCGAAATTATCCCACGAATCGCCATCGTCGGCGACGAGTTTCGCCGCCTGGGTCCAGGAGCCGTCTGCCCGTCGGAAGACGTACGCCGAGCCCGCGTTTGTCCCGTGTGGATCCGCATCGAAATGTGCGCCCACGAGGGCGCTCGACCCATCGCGTGACATCGATACTGAGTGTCCGAATTGATCGCCTTCGTCGCCATCACCGGCCATTACTTTCGCGTCTTCCGTCCAGGACTCGCCGTCTCGGGAAAACACATATGCGGAGCCCGATCCCTCGCCGTGTGGGTTCTGGTCCTTTCGTGCCCCGATGATGGCTGTCGTCCCGTCACCGGCTATTCCGACGGCAGCGCCAAAGAGATCCGAGCCATCACCGTCACTGGCCGCGAGTTTCGTTTCCTGGAGCCACGAGCCGTTTTTCCGTCGAAAGACGTACGCCGAACCCACATCGTCACCGTTCGAATCACTGTACCCCCAAGCGCCGATGAGGGCCCTTGACCCGTCAGCCGAGACGGCGACTGAATCGCCGAAGAAGTGGTGTTTGTTGCCGTCACCGGCCGCGAGTTTCGCTTCCTGCGTCCAGGAGTCACCGTCCCGCGAAAACACGTAGGCCGCGCCCGCTTCGCGCCCGTTCGGCTCCCCCTCACTCTCGGCCCCGATGATGGCGGTGGAGCCGTCCCCTGACACCGCCACTGAATCACCGAATGAATCATGCTCGCCGCCATCACCGGCGGCGAGCTTGTTGGTTTCAGTCGTCGGTGACACAGGCGTCGATGTGTCTGTCGCCGTGGGACTCGGCGTTGGAGCATTGCCCGGTGTGAGCGTCGTCGAAGGGGTGCGTGTTGGCGTCCCGCCCGAGGAGGCGTTCGATGGAGTCGCCGAAGGGGTGTCTGTCCCCGGGTTGCTGCCGGAGTCAGAACCACAGCCCGCCAGAACCCCGATCCCGAATACGCCGATTCCCGTCAGAAACTGCCGTCGACGCTGATTCATGGCTGGCCCTGAAAGCCACACCACATATAAATTCCGAACTTGATTTCGAGGCGGTAGCCGACCCTCTCCCGCGAGAAGACATCGTCCGGAAGAGTGTCGCAGGGTGTTGTACTGTGGGGGCGAGTAATACTGCCGGCTGTAACAGACTGACGGAATTCGCCACCCCGGTGTGGCGAATATCTTTACGAACTTACAGCCGGCAATATAAAGAGAGGCCAGTGTCCGCCTATCTGTCGCGACTCGGCGACGTTTCCGAACGGGTCTCCCCTGCCACGTACTCTTTCGCCAGAGACTCCTCGGCACGCCGCAGCCGGTAGGTCAGCGTCGATCGGGGCACCTCGAGGTGATCGGCGAGTTCGCTGACGTCGACCTCGCGGGGGCTCTCGTAGTAGCCATGTTCGACAGCCGCCCGGAGGGCAGCTTCCTGTTCGGCCGAGAGCCCCGTTGGGTCCGCACCCACGCCAGCGCCCGGCTCGGCCGTCACGCCCGTCCGGAGCATCTCCATCTCGGCACAGTCCCCGACAGCGGCCGCAAGCGCGTCGAAGAAGGCCGCGACGTCGCCGGTCCCCGAGTGGATGATCCGCCAGGTGTAGTGGCGGCCCTCGTTGCGCGTATCGAACAGCAACCCGTCGCCGAGGTGGTCCAGGGCGAGATGGGGTACCGAGACACAGACAGGACTGCGCTCCCAGTAGGAGTACAGCACGAGCGTCTCCTCGTCACGGTCCAGCACGTCCGTCGTCTGAGTCGCGCCGCAGTCCCCGTCGGCCAGACAGTCGGCGTAGTAATCCGACGACCGGAATGCCTCGGCGATGGCGTCGAGGGCGTCCGGTGACCCGCTGGCGTGATCGACTCGCCAGAGGCGCTCGTCGGTCGCGTGCAGCGACAGCGACCGGATCCGCGCACCGGGGTGCTCGGCGAGGGTGTCCGCAACGGCGTTGCACCCTGGCTTGTACGCCAGGGCAAAGACCAGCTCGCGCATATCTGGACGACGGGCTCGCGAGACATAACTGTCCGTCCCGACCGAGACGGAGCCGACCAGAACAGTCCGAACCGTGATATAACGGTGATAGATCGTAATGAATTCGATGGCGAAACCAAACGACTGCAGCGTATTCAATGATTATCCGTCGTGGATGAGACGTTCTTCCAATTCCGCTAGTGTTATACCGTTCCAATGTTCATAGAGTGGTATGACTTTACACGGCAGAGAGCTCACCCAGGACGTCCGCGAGCTGGGCGAGCTTCTGGGATCGGTCATCGAAGCGCAGGACTCGACGGAGGCCTTCGAGACCGTCGAGACGATCCGGAACAACGCGATCGCCTACCGCCGTGGGGACGGCGACACCCGTCAACCGATTCACGACGAACTCGACCGGCTCTCGCCGGGGATGCAAGACGTCGTCGCCAGGGCCTTTACCACCTACTTCGAGCTGATCAACTTGGCCGAGGAGCGCGAACGGGTCCGCGAGGTCAGGGACGGTCTGCAAAACGGGAACCTCTCGGACACGGTCGGGGAGGCTGTCGAGACGCTTTCGGCCGAGGGCGTCGAGCCGGACACCGTCGAGGAGATCCTCGAAGACGTCATGATCGAGCCGACCTTTACGGCTCATCCCACTGAAGCGCGACGCAAGACGATCAAGGCCAAGCTCTGGTCGGTCGGGAAGCTCATCCAGGACCTCGATCAGATCCGCCTCACGGACCGGGAGGTACGCCGGAAGAAACGCGAACTCCGGGCGGAAGTGACGAGTCTCTGGCAGACCCCACAGGTCCGTGATCGCCGTCCCGACGTGACCGACGAGACGCTGAACATCCAGTGGTACCTCGAAAACAGCCTCTTCGACGTCATCAGCGAGGTCTACGACGAACTCGAACACGCCCTCGCAGAGACCTACGACGACGAGGTCGATGTCCCGAACCTCTACGAGTTCCGGTCGTGGGCCGGCAGCGACCGTGACGGCAACCCCTACGTCACTCCCGAAGTCACCGAGGAAACCCTCGACCGCCAGCGAAGCGTCGTACTCGAGCTGTATCGGGACGATCTCAAGAGCCTCTCGGGCGTGCTGAGTCAGGACATCGACAACGTAGAGCTCAACGAGCGGTTCGTCGAAAACTTCGAGGCGCACAAGGCAGACCTCCCCGGCGTCGCCGACGGGATCGAGGAGCGCTATCCCGACGAGCCCTACCGTCAGAAGCTGAAACTGATGCGTGAGAGTGTCCTCCGCGTCGACGACGTCCGATCCGGCGCATACGACGACGACGAGGAACTCCTTGCCGACCTGCGGATCATCGCCGAAAGTCTCGCGGAGAACGACGCCGACGACATCGTCGAGGCACACGTCCAGCCCCTGATCCGAAAGGTCGAGACCTTCGGGTTCTCGCTGGCGAACCTCGACATCCGAGACCACCGCGGGAAGCACACGAACGCGCTGATCGAGACCCTCGATCGGGAGGGGATCGACTACGACGCGATGGACGAAGACGAGCGCGTCGAGTTCCTGACCGAGGCGATCCTCCAGGACGACCCGGTCATCGACATCGACGACACAGACGGTCTCTCTGAGGAGTCGGCGAAGGTCCTGACGCTGTTCTCCTCGGCCGCCAAGTGGCAGCGGGAGTACGGCGTCGACGCCATCGACACCTACGCGATCAGCTGGTTCGAGGAGTCCTCTCACGCACTGGAGGTTCTCTTCCTGGGCGATCAGGCCGGCATCGTCGACCTGCCGGGCTACTGCGGGTTCGACATCGTCCCGCTGTTCGAGAGCGAGTACGCCCTCACGCGCGTCCGGGAGATGCTGAGCACGCTCTTCGAGAACGAGGCCTACAGCCAGGCCTTAGACGCCCGGAACAACACCCAGGAGATCCTGCTCGGATATTCGGACTCCTCGAAGGAGAACGGCTATCTGGCGGCCAACTGGGAACTGTACCGCAACCAGAAGCGAATGGCCGACATCTGTGACGACCACGACGTCACCCTCCGGCTGTTCCACGGCCGGGGCGGGTCGATCTCCCGGGGCGGGATGCCGATGCACGAGGCGATGCTCGCACTGCCCAACCAGACGGTCAACGGTCAGATCAAGTTCACCGAGCAAGGTGAGGCCATCGCCGAGAAGTACGGCAACCCCGACGTCGCCGAGCGCAACTTAGAGCAGATGCTCAACGCGCAGGTGCTGGCGCGGTACAACGCCATGGAAAACCCCGTCGAGGACATCCCAGAGGAGTGGATCGACGCCTTCCAGACGGCGGCCGACCACGCCAGCACTGAGTACCGCGACCTCTTGGAGACCGACGGGTTCGTCGAGTACTTCGAGCAGGCGACCCCGATCACGGTCATCGAGAACCTCAACATGGGCTCGCGGCCGGCCTCCCGGACGGAGGATCGGAGCCTCGAGGACCTCCGATCGATCCCGTGGGTGTTCTCCTGGACGCAGGCCCGGTGTATCATCCCCGGCTGGTACTCCGTCGCCACGGGCATTCAGGGCTACCTCGACGACGGCGGGGACATAGAAACGCTGCAGGAGATGTACGAGGAATGGCCGTACTTCGGGACGATCCTCGATCACGCCGGGATGGCGCTTGCCAAATCCGACATGGAAATCGCCACCGAGTACGCCGACCTCGCCGACGAGGAACTCCGCGAGCGGTTCTTCCCCCGGATCCGGACCGAATACGAGAACTCCGTCGAACTCATCCAGGAGATCTCCGGGCGGGAGACCCTCCTCAAGCGGTCGTGGATGGAGGACAACCTCGAGCGCCGGAACCCCTACGTCGATCCGCTGAACCTGCTCCAGACCCGGCTGCTCGCCCAATCGCACCTCACCGAGACCGAACGCCGGGCGCTCCGGCTGACGGTCCACGGCATCGCGGCCGGCATGAAGAACACCGGATAATCGCGCTCGTCCGCTGAATCGCCGGCCGTTTTCGGCTCATCTGCTTGCCGCTTTTAGATACCAGTCCGATTCGCTCAGGTCAATACCCGTTCGAGCAACTGCATCGGGTGGGAAATCTCATAGCCCGTCCCGTGTTCCATCTGCATCGAGCAGGTCGGACACTCGGTCATCCCGTGTTCGGCGTCTGCATCCTCCATGTGTTCGAACATCTCTTCGCCGATCTCCATCGAGGTCTCGTACTTCTCTTCCTTCCAGCCGTAGGTGCCCGAAATGCCCGAACACGAGTCGCCGACGTCGGTCACGGTGACGCCCTCGACATCCTCGAAGAGTTCGACAGCCTGTCGCCCGAGGCCCTGATTTCGGGAGTGACACGGCGCGTGGTAGGCGACGTCGGGAAAGTCTTCGGCTTGTGCACCGGCGAGTTCGGATTCGAGATCCTCGTGGACCCGGAGGTACTCCATGGCGTCGTAGGTGTGAGCGGCGAGTTCGTCGATCCCGTCGAGGTCGAACAGATCGGGGTACTCCTGGCGGAGCGCGAGCGAACACGACGAGCAGGTGGCGATCACGTCGTAGCCCGCCTCGATCGCGTCGCCGAGATGCTCGACGTTGACTTTCGCGTGTCGCCGAGCGTCGTCGACGCGCCCGTTGGCGAACATCGGCGTCCCCGAGCACTTCTGTTTCGGGACGACGATCTCGTAGCCCAGCGACTCGTAGACCCGGACCATCGCCTTCGCGACCTCGGTGGTGTTGTAGTTCGAGTAGCAGCCGTGGAAGTACGCGACGCGCTTCTCCTCGCTTTGGACCTGCGCGCCACCCCGTTCCCGCCACCATTCCCGAAACGTCTGGGTGGCGAACTCCGGGAACTCCCGCTCGCTCGGAATCTTCATGGTCTTCTCCATCACCCACCGGACCGCCCCGTTGTTCATGAAGAAGTTCGCCGTCCGGGGGAGCTTCGAGGCCAGCCACGCCGACGTCCGGTAGTTAGCGAGAATCCGGTTGCGGATCTTCTTGATCGAGAGGGATTGCTCTTCTAAGACGTACTTCGCCCGCGCCGTGTTGTGCATCTCGCTGAAGGGGACGCCGGAGGGACAGCCACTGTCACACTGCAGGCAGTTCGAACACTCGGTGATCGAGTCGTCGATCTCGACATCTCCCTTTGAGGAGAGTCGCCACTGTTCGGGCCCCTGGAACTGCGGGCCGGGGAAGTCGTCGTTGACCTCGGCGACTGGACACTCGGCGTCGCAGGTCCCGACTTTCGTGCAGTTGTCGGCCCCCGACCGGAGGTCCATCTCCGTGGTCGTCCCAAAGACGTCGCGTGGTTCGTAGCCCTCCTCGCTGGTCAGTGATGCGCCCTCGGCGTCCGTCCCGTCTCGTTGTGTATCACTCATTTGGATTAGACCTCCTTCGCCGCTCGCCGACCGGCGGCGTAGCCAGTCGCGATCGAAACGCCGCTCGCTGATTTTTCCGCGGGGTAGTCGTAGCCGCCGATCACGGCCCCCGCCGCCCGGAGGTTCGGGAACTCGGGGTCGCCCTCCGCGCCGACCGGCCGGAGCGCGTCGTCGACGACGACCCCGAATTCGGCGAACGCGTGATCGCCGAACGCCTCACCCTCGAACCACTCGTAGCGGTCCTCCGGGTGAGGCACGTCACAGCCGAAGATCGGCTCGGTGACGCCCGCCCGATCGGCGTCGATACCGCCGCCGGCGACGTCCCCGGTCGCGAGGACGTACTGCTCGGCCGCGTAGGGGATTCGACTCCCCGATCGGTCCATGTATATCTCCGAAATCGTTCCGTCGTCGGCGTCGAAGTCCACGATCGGCCCGCCGCCGGCCTCGATCTCCCCGCCGGCGTCGTCGAGCGCGGCGTAGAGGCGGTCTTCGAGCCGGCCACCGAGGATGCTTGGCGGTCCCATCGGGACCTCGAAGACTGCCGCACCGAGACGGTCTTCGAGTTCGTTCCGGATCTCCGCCGGATGGTCGACGCCCAGCACGGCGGGGAAACCGACCCGCTCGGCCTCGCCGAGATGGGGTTCGATCGCGTCCGCGAGGGCAGTTCTGACGCGCTGCTCGCGGCCGTCGACCGTGACCGTCGGGTTCTCGTCGAGCAGGTGGGCGTACCGCGTGACCTTCGCGTCGTCGCGCACGACGATCGGAAACTCGACGGTGGCGGCGTTCGTTTCGGCGGGGATCCCCGCGGCTTCCAGGTGTTCGGCGGCCACGCCGGCGTCGAAGCCGGTGAGGCGCTCGAAGTCGACAAGCAACAGCTCGCGATCGTCGCTCGCGAGTCCCGCCGCGACGCTCGTGGGATACCGCGCCGTGGGCTTGACCGTCCCGCCGTGGGTCGGAACGAGGGCGTTCGCGTCGGTGTGGCTGCCGTGATAGGCTTCGCCCAGCACGTCGTCGATCATCGCCAGACCATCACGGACGGCTTGCTCGCCGACGATCGCGTACGGGTGGGTCTCGGGGAGCTCCCCGATGGCGTCGAACGGATCGACTACCGGCCCGTCGACGTCGGCGTTCGGCGGGTAGCCGAGCACGTCGAGCAGCCCGCTGGCGTGATGGAGGGTCGTCTCGGCCTCGCTGACGAGTCGGACGTCGGCCCCCGCTTGCGCCGCGGATAGGGCCGAAGAGAGCCCGGCGATCCCGCCGCCGATCACGAGCACCTCGGAGTCAATCGCCACGGCCATCACCCCTGCCACCGTCGGTGGCGACGTCTGCGGTTCCGTCCGCCGGTCGTCCGTCGTCGGTCGTGTCGGGGCTGCTCGCCGGCCCGGAGTCGAACGCGCCGAAGTCGAGCGACCCGCCGTCGCTGGCGGGATCGCGGTCGCGGTTCATCGTCAGCGCGTGCATGGCGTAGGTGATCATCGCCTGGGAGAGCTGTCTGCCCCAGAGTGCGTGGCGTTGACCCTTCCAGCGCTCTTCGTAGAGTTCGTCGAGCGCTGCCCGTGTGCGCCCCTCGTCGAATTCGGGGTGGAGTTCGTTCGCCAGCCGATGGCTACAGAAGCCGCCCTGGCAGTTGCCCATCCCGGCCCGCGTGCGGATCCGGACCGCGTTGAGGTCAGTGCCGGACTGCTCGATGGCGTCTTTGACCTCCGCGCGCGTCACCGCCTCACACCCACAGACGACCGGGTTCGGTTCGTCGGTGTCGAGGACGTCCTGCGTTCGCGAGCCCAGACGCTCGGCGCTCCGTTTGGCGACCGGCGAGCGCAGGCCGAAGTCGTCCATCGCCTCGTCGATGACGCCCGCGTCCTCGCTGCCGGGGAGTGGCTCCTCGGCCGTCCGGCAGGTCGTCTCCATCCCGAATTTCTCGGCGAGGTGATCGACGAGTTGCTCGGCCATCAGCCGATAGGTCGTGAGTTTCCCGCCGACGATGGTCGTCATCCCGGGAACGCCGTCGCGCTCGTCGTGATCGAGCAGGAAGAACTCCCGCGTGATGTCCGTCGGATCGTCGGTCCCGGTCTCGGGGGGCTCATAGAGCGGGCGAACGCCCCAGAACGAGCGGATCGTGCGTGCGTCTTCGAGGATCGGGACGAGTTTCGACAGTTCATCGATCATGAGATCGACCTCCCACGCTTCCTCCGGGTAGTCCGCGGGATCGCTCACCTCCTCGTCTGTCGTCCCGAGGATCGCCGTCGTCTCGTGGGGGACGACGATGTCGGCGTCGCCCTTGGGCTGACACCGATTGATCACCGTGTCGACTTGCCGGACGTTCATGATGGTCATCACACCCTTCGAAGGGCGGACCGCCACGTCGATGTCCGCCATCGCCGCGATCTCGCCCGTCCAGGCCCCGGCTGCGTTGACAATGTGGTCGACGCGGATCTCTTCGACGGACGCTTCAGTGCCGTGGACCCGCTTTCCCTCGCCGCTCTCGTGGGTGAGCTCCGCGCCGACGATCTCGCCGTCCTCGACCAGCAGGTCGGTCACTTCCGAGAACGTCTCGATGCGAGCGCCGTGATTCTGTGCGCTAATTGCGTTGGCCACGCACAGCCGGAAGGGGTCGATCGCCGCGTCGGGCACCTCGATGGCTTTGTCGATGTCTCTCGCGAGAAACGGCTCCCGCCGGCGTGCCTCCTCGGCGGTGAGTTCGGTTGCCGGAATCGAGCATTCCCGGAGCCCAGCCAACTTTTCCTGGTAGTACGCCTCGGTGTCCTCCGGTCGCTTGACGAACAGCCCGCCCGTGTCCTCGACGCAGTGGGTGGCGATGTCCCGGAGGATCATGTTCTCCTCGATGCACTCGCGCGCGCTCGCCTGATCGGAGACGGCGTACCGGCCACCGCTGTGGAGCAGGCCGTGCATCCGCCCGGTCGTCCCGTGGGTGAGATTGCCCTTCTCGACCAGTGTCACGTCGAAGCCCCGCATCGCGGCGTCCCGGGCGATCCCGACACCCGTCGAGCCACCGCCGATAACGAGCACGTGTGGTGATGTAGCGGTCATTCAATATCACTGCCAACGATCCCCACACACTTTATTGTTACTTTGGTACCGTGGCTGGCGATAAATAACTTATTGGGCCACCCAAAACCGGCCGTAATTTCCGGTTTTACCCCATATAACCGATGAATTTATAATGGTCGATCTTATTGTATACGGACAGACGGGTACTAGCAATAATAAAGTGCCGTCGTCACAGCACCATCCATGACAGACACCTACATCGGCGCGATCGATCAGGGGACGACCGGAACTCGCTTCATGGTCTTCGACCACGAAGGGCAGGTCGTCGCGAACGCCTACGAGAAACACGAGCAGCACTACCCCGAGCCCGGGTGGGTCGAACACGATCCACTCGAGATCTGGGAGAACACCAAAGACGTCGTCACCGAAGCCCTCGCGGACGCCGGGATCGACGCGGACCACCTCGACGGGATCGGGATTACCAATCAACGCGAGACGACCATCGTCTGGGACCGTGACACCGGGAAACCGGTCCACAACGCGCTGGTCTGGCAGGACCGGCGCACGACCGACCGCGTCGAAGCCCTAGAGGACGCCGAGAAGATCGAGTGGATCCGCGGAAAGACCGGGCTGGAGGCCGACGCCTACTTCACGGCGACGAAGGCGGAGTGGTTGCTCGAGAACGCCGAACCGCTCAAGATGCAGAGTTCCCGGGCGGCCGACCTCCGCGACCGGGCCGAGGCCGGCGAACTCCTGCTCGGGACGCCCGACGCCTGGCTCGTCTACAATCTCACGGGCAACCACGTCACGGACGTGACGAACGCCTCGCGGACGATGCTTTACAACATCCACGACCTGGCGTGGGACGACGACCTCCTCTCGGAGTTCGGCGTGCCCCGGGAGATGTTGCCCGAGGTGCGTCCGTCCTCGGACGAGCAGTATTACGGCCACACCGACCCCGAGGGCTTTCTCGGTGCGGAGATTCCCGTCGCGGGCGCACTCGGTGACCAGCAGGCCGCGCTGTTCGGCCAGACCTGTTTCGACGAGGGTGACGCGAAGAACACCTACGGCACCGGGTCGTTCTACCTGATGAACACCGGCACCGACGCCGTCGAATCAGATCACGGCCTCCTCACGACGATCGGCTTCCAGCGATCGGGCGAACCCGTCCAGTACGCCCTGGAAGGCTCGATCTTCGTCACCGGGGCGGCGATCGAGTGGCTCGAGGACGTCGACCTCATCAACAACGCCGCCCAGACCGCGGATCTCGCGCGGTCGGTCGACTCGACCGACGGCGTCTACATGGTGCCCGCCTTTACCGGCCTCGGCGCACCACACTGGGACGGGCGCGCACGCGGGACGATCGTCGGCATGACGCGCGGCACGCGGAAGGAACACATCGTTCGCGCGACGCTCGAATCGATCGGGTATCTGACCCGCGACGTCGCCGAGGCGATGGAGGCCGACTCCGGCATCGAGACGACGTCGCTCAAGGTCGACGGCGGGGCGGTGAAGAACAACTTCCTGACCCAGCTCCAGAGCGACATCATCCAGACCGAGATCGAACGACCGGAGGTCGACGAGACGACGGCGCTCGGAGCCGCCTACGCCGCCGGCCTCGCCGTCGGCTACTGGGAGTCACTCGATGAACTCCGTGACAACTGGCAACTCGATCGCCAGTTCACTCCCGAAGCCGATGCCGAGAAAGCTGACGCGATGTACAGTCGCTGGGACGACGCCGTCGAGCGCTCGCTCGGGTGGGCACGAGAGGAATAAGTATGGTCCAGGCAATCCTGACGCTCCCGGTCGTCGGCGTCGGCGTCGAGGAGTTCGCCGTCCTCCTCATCACCGCGCTCGCGGGCGGGGCCTTCGGCGCGGCGATCGGGGCGCTGCCCGCGTTCATCTTCACCGGCTTCGTCGTCTTCCTCGGCGAAGGGTTGGCGATCCTCGAGGGCAACCTCGGGAGTCTCGAAGCCATCCAGGGCGACATCGCCACCGGCGTGACGGGGACGATCGGCTTCGGCATGGTGACCGGGCCGCACATCGCCTTCGCCGGCGGTGTGGCCGCCTCGGCCTACGCCGGCATGCGCTACCCGGAGATGGAACCCGACGGGTGGGACTACCACTTCGGGAAGAACATCCTCTACGCCTTCGGGACCAAACCCGACATCCTCGCCGTCGGCGCGGTCTTCGGCGCGCTCGGGATGGTCATCTCCCGGGTCGGGGGCGGGCTCGGACTGCCGACCGACAGCATCGCGGTGTCGGTCGTGGCGACCGCGGTGCTGGCTCGCGTGGCCTTTGGCTACTCGCTCGTCGGGCGCGTGGCCGGCACCGGGCTACTCGACATGTCGCCGTTCGAGCGGGGCGAGGAAGAAGTGAGGACGGACGGCGGGGTCGAACAGACTCGCCTGGCAACCGAACCCTGGCTTCCCCACCAGTACGAGTGGCCGGGCGTCGCGGTGATCGGCGTCGTCGGCGGTGTGCTCGGCGGCTTCATCTGGCTCGAGACGGGCAGCGTCTTCATGGGATACGCGATCTCTGCGATGAGTCTGCTGTTTCTCAACCTCGGCGTCGAGAAGATCCCGGTGACCCATCACATCACGCTCGTTGGCTCGGTCGGCGCGGTCGTCGCGGCACCGGTCGTCGCGAGCGAGCCACTCGTCCTGCTGGCAGCCGGTGTCTTCGGCGGCCTCAGTGGACTCTTCGGCGAACTCACCCAGCGGGTCTTCTATGCGCACGGCGGGACGCACGTCGACCCGCCGGCGATGGCCATCGCGATCATGATGCTCCTCGTCGGCGTGCTCTATCTGTTGGGACTCCTCCCGAACGCGGGCTATCTCGCGCTCTGAACGCGTTTCGGTCGCCCGTCAAACCGGAGCGGTTTTTATCGGGGGTCCGAAACGGTACGGAAACGGCGTACCGAGCTATGGACATCGATACACGGATCAGACGGCGCCGACGGCGCGGGGCGAGCCAGGCGCTCGTCCTCGACTACGACCGCCTCAACCCAGCCGCTCACGTCGCCGAGCCGATCGGCCGCGGTCCGATCGTCGAACGCGTCCTCGACCATCTCGATCCCGCCTTCGACGGGTCACTCCCGTCGGACGTCTACGTCTGGGGGCCACCAGGCAGCGGCAAATCGGCCGTCCTCACTGCGGTGTTTTCCCGACTGGAGACGCCGGCGACCCAGCCACAGACGGCCATTCAGACGACGACGCGAGCCCAGAGCGTCGAGCTCCCGCAGTTCGTCTACGTGAACGGTCGTGAGGTCGACAGCGAGTTCCAGCTGTATCGTCGCGTCCTCGACGGCCTGACCGACGCAGACGCGCCCACGCGGGGAATCAGTACCGATGAGCTCACCTCGCGACTCCGGTCGGCGCTTGCCGAACCTGTCGGGACCGTGATCGCGGTGGATCACGCCGAGGAATTCGAGTTCTCGCCGGCGGCCGTCCGCTCGTCGCTGGAGGCACTGGACGGGACGCTCTCGACCGTGCTGGTCGGTCGGACCCCGCCGAGCGACGTCGACGAAGTGGGGGACGTCGCCGAGATCGAGATACCCGGATACGGCCAGCAGGTGTTGATCGACGTCCTGATGACCCGCGGCTCGTCCGGACTCGCACAGGACGCCCTCGCGTACGATCAAACCCGGCGGATCGCCGCCTGGGCGGGTGGGAACGCACACGACGCGCTCGCAGCGCTGTTCAGTGCGGCAGTCATCGCAGACGACGACGGCGTCCAGGAGATCCGAGATGACGACGTCGCGGCGGGCATCGACGCCGTCCCTCGGGACGGCACGTCGCTCGGCGTCGTTCTGGCACTCCCGTCGAACCGACAGCGTGTGTTGCGGGCGTTTCTGGAACTCGACGACGATCGACGATCCTCCGTCACCACGACCACGGAGGCGATCGCAGACTCGAAGTGGGTCGACCTCTCGGTCGGGACCGTCAAGCGAATCCTCTACGAACTCGCAGACGCCGGTGTCTTCGATCGCGTCACCGCCGAACAGACGACCGGCCACGGTCGCCCGCCGAGCCGCCTCGAACCACAGTTTCCGACGCTCGTGTTCCGGGAGCTGTACGATATCCAGTCAGCGAGCTAGTGATCGTCGCGGCGGGCGTCTCGCGCTCTCCCCGCTGCTCGACGAGTCCTAAGCCCCTCACTCCCGGAGCTTCTCGCGGTCGCCCGTGCCCTGTGTGAGGGCACTCGCGAGTGCACCTTTGACCACGACGTCGTCGCCGAGTGTCGTGATCTCGAGCTCCGGAATGTTACCGAAAACCATCTCGGGGAGGCGTTCGCGGATCTTCCCGACGACGAGTTCGGGGTTGTTTTCGGCGACTGCGCCACCGACGTAGATCACCAGCGGCGCGTACGCCTGGACGATGTTGGCGACGCCCATCGCGTTGAACGTCGCCAGGCGGTCGATGAAGGCGTCGGCGAAATCGTCTGCACCGGCGTACTCGAAGAGATCGGGAGCCCCGAAGTCAGCGTCCATCACGGGCATGTCCGTCTCCCAGTCGCCGGCCTGGTAGTACTCTCTCGCGTACCGGGGGATGTTGTTCCCCGAGGCGTAGGCCTCCCAGTGGCCGTCCTGGCCACACCCACACGTCATCGTCCCCTCCGGGTCGAGGGTCATGTGACCGATCTCACCGGCGTTGCCGTCCCAGCCGGCGAGGACGTGCCCGTCGACGCAGACGCCGGCCCCGATCCCTGTCGAGATGGTGAGATAGGCCATGTCGTCGGGGTTCTGGTCGCTGTAGAAGCGCTCGCCGATCACGCCGGCGTTGGCGTCGTTGTGGAGATGCACCTCGGTCGCGCCGGTGAGGTTCTCGATCGGCCCCACGAGTGGAATCGTCTCGATCGTGTCCGGGAGGTTCGCCGGGTTCTCGACGACGCCCTCGGCGAGGTCCAGCGGTCCGACCGACCCGATTCCGACAGCCTCGAGATCGGTGGGATCGACGTCCGCGTTCGCACACGCGGCACGCAGCGTCTCGAGGATCGCCTCCGTCACGGCGATACCCGTCGGTCCGGGCGGCGTCTCGCGCTTGTCGCGTCCGATCTCCTCACCAGTCTCGTCACCGACGACGGCACGGACGTACGTCGCACCGAGGTCGACACCTGCGTATACGGCCATATACGTCCACGAATGGCATTGGACCACTTAACTGCACGCGTTTCGAGCGACGCGACTGAAGCCGAGGGACTCGACAGGGACACAGGGCAATCGAAAAAGCGTGCCGGCCGGCCGAAACCACAGACCGGGAGCGAATCGAAACGCGCCGTCGCTACTCGTCCAGGGTGCCGAGCTGGCCCTTGTACAGGACGCCGCGCTCGGCGTCCAGCGTCACGGTCGCGCCGTCCTCGATGTCCGCGGGAACGGTCATGTGACTCGCCGTCGGAATGTCGAGGCGACGGCCGACGGTGACCGCGTGACCTCGTCGGTCGGTGTGGGCGTCGATGATGCCGCCGAGCGTTTCGGGGTCGCCCAGGAACTCGCCGTCGAAGTCCTCGGGAACCGCCAGAATCGCGCCTTCGGGGACCGACTCGAGGTCGCCGTCGGTGGTCCGCACCAGCGGGCCCGTCACGAGGCCGTCGACGACGGACTGGCCGGTGGCGACGGACTCGGCCGCCAGGTGGACCTTGAGCATGTTCGAGGTGCTGGTCCCCTCGAGTTCGGTCATCATCCCGGAGATAACCACGACGGTGTCGCCGCTCTCGGCGATGCCGGTCTTCAGCGCGGACTGGACGGCGTTCTGGACGATCGCGTCCGCACCCTCCGTCGTAAAGGGAGCCGTCGTCGGGAAGATGCCACGCGCGAGCGCGAGTTGTCTGCGGACCCGCTCGTTGGGCGTCGAGGCGATGATCGGGACCTCGGGACGGAACTTGGCGGTCCGGAGGGCGGTGTAGCCCGACTCGCTGGCGGCGACGATCGCAGTGGCGTCGATGTCGTCGGCGAGCGTCCGAGCCGCGTGGGCGAGGGCGTCCGTCCGGGTCTGATCGGACGATGGAATGCGCTGGTCGCGGAGTTCGGCGTACTCCGCGCTCTGTTCGACCTCGTTGACGATGTCGGCCATCGTCGAGACGACGCGGGGCGGATGCTCACCGATGGCCGTCTCGCCGGAGAGCATGACGGCGTCGGTCCCGTCGAAGATGGCGTTCGCCACGTCGGAAGACTCCGCCCGCGTCGGCCGCCGGGACTCCTCCATGGAGTCGAGCATCTCGGTGGCCGTGATGACCGGCACGCCTGCCTCGTTACACTTTCGGATGATGCGTTTCTGGTAGAGCGGGACCTCCTGGAGCGGCAGTTCGACACCGAGGTCCCCGCGGGCGACCATCACGCCGTAGGACGCCTCGATGATGCTGTCTAGGTTATCGACAGCGCCCTTGCGCTCGACCTTCGAGACGACGGGGACTTCGGTCCCCTCCTCGGCGAGGAAGTCCTCGATCTTGCGGACGTCGTCGCCGTCGCGGACGAAACTCGCCGCGACGAGGTCGACCTCCTTCTCTGCGGCGACCTCGAGTTCCGTCCGGTCCTGCTCGGTCGGGAACGGCAGCCCGAGTTCGACGCCGGGGACGTTGACGCCCTTGCGCGCGCCGAGTTCCCCGCCGTTCTCGACGTGGGCGTAGACGTCGCCGTCCTCGACCTTCTCGACGGTGGTCTCGATGCGACCGTCGTCGAGCAGGACGCTGTCGCCCGGTTCGACGACCGAAATGTCGACCGAGAGTCCGACGTCCTCGGGCGTGGCGTCGTCGCCTTTATAAAATCGGACCGTGGTATCGGCCTCGAGTTCGATCGGCTCGCGTATCGGTGCCGTCCGGACCTCCGGCCCGGGGATGTCGTGCATGACCGCGAGTGACTTGTCCATCTCGGCGTCGACCTCGCGGATGCGGTCGATCATCGTGCGCCGGTGTTCGGGCGAGCCGTGGCTGGCGTTGAGTCGGGCGACCGACATCCCGGCCTCGGCCAGTGCTCTGATGTCCTCTTTTGTCTCCGATGCAGGTCCGAGCGTACAGACGATCTTGGCGTTGCGCATTTGTTAGTCCCTCCGGGGGTGACGGCCACCGTCGACTCGCGGGGCCCGCCATGTCTAGGGAACTCTGTCCCCCAGGGATATGAAACTTATCAGAGCGATCTGATACGGCAATAATTACCACAAGGAGCCGTGATATGTGACCACACACCGCAACTGCACCGAAGAATAGTAAGAATACAGATACAAAACATTCCCACGTGGGCAAAAGAGGGCTGGCCCAAACATAGCTGGGCCAGGTCAGTATCCATCCCGACAAACATGTAGTCCAGGCGGTTGGTTTATTGGGGGACGGGTGCGACGGTTCGGTCGGGATCAAATCCGGAGGAAATCAATGGTCGCGTTCACGCTCACCAGCCCCGCGTTCGACGACGGCGCACCGATTCCGAGAGAGTACGGCTACACGGAACGAAACGTCAATCCGCCGCTGTCAGTTGCGGGCGTTCCCGAAGACGCGGCGTCACTCGCGGTCGTGATGGACGACCCCGACGCGCTCGAACCCGCCGGGAAGATCTGGGACCACTGGCTCGTCTGGAACGTCCCAGCCGACGTCGGGACCATCCCCGAAGGCTACGACGCAACCGAGACAGAGGCCACCGAGGGCCGCAACGACTTCGGCGAGCCCGGCTACGGCGGCCCGAACCCGCCGGACGGCCGTCACACGTACCGGTTTGTCGCGTACGCGCTGGACACGACGCTGTCGCTGGGGCCAGGGACGACGAAGGACGACTTCGAAGCCGCCACCGAGGGCCACGTCCTCGACGAGGCGACCCTCGAAGGTACCTACGCGCCGTAAACGTCCGAGAAGAGAGACGACGGTCGTGCCGGTGGGGACCAACTTTGGAAGATATAAATCCTCACATTTATACTGCGAACGATCGACGCTCCGGATATGGCACCGACCCTGCGAGACGTGGCAGACGACAACGACATTCGAATCGGCGCGGCGGCGGCAGCCGACCCGATCCGGGAGGACTTCCAGTACCGGGACGCGTTGCGGGAGTACAACGCAGTCACGGCCGAGAACGCCATGAAGATAGGGCCGCTGCGGCCCGACGAACACACCTACGACTTCGAGGACGGCGACCTGATCGCCGAGTTCGCCCGCGAACACGACATGTACTTCCGCGGGCACACGCTCGTCTGGCACAACCAGCTGCCGGAGTGGCTGGTCCCCTTCCAGTACACCGACCGGGAACTCCGTCGCCTCCTCGAAGACCACGTCCGCACGGTCGCCGGGCGATACGCCGGCGACGTCGACACCTGGGACGTCGTCAACGAGGCCGTCGCCGACGACGGTGGACTTCGCGAGACGCCCTGGCTTCGGGCCTTCGGCGAGGAGTACCTCGACAAAGCCTTCGGGTGGGCCCATCAGTCTGCCCCCGAAGCCGATCTCTTCTACAACGACTACGGCGCGGACGGGATCAACGACAAGTCCGACGAGATCTACGAGCTGGTCTCGGGCATGCTCGACCGTGGCGTCCCCATCGACGGCGTCGGCCTCCAGCTGCACGCGCTGCACGACCCCGTCGATCCCGACTCGGTCGCCGAGAACATCGAGCGCTTCAAAGACCTCGGCCTGGCGGTCGAGATCACCGAGATGGACGTCGCCTACACGGCTGAGGACCCGCCAGAGGACCACCTGACGGTCCAGGCCGACTACTACCGCGAGATCGTCGAAAAGGCCAACGAGGCCGGCTGTGACACCATCGTCGCCTGGGGTGTGTCCGACCAGCACTCCTGGATCCCGCACTTCGACGACACGCTGACCGAGGACCCGCTCCTGCTGGACGACAGTTACGACCGCAAGCCCGCCTACGACGCGATCGTCGACCTGCTGTCCTGAGCAAGGCGATAGCGCGAACGCCAGCGACAGTATTGCTTCGAAACGGCGGGACGTGCTGACGAAACGAAGACCGTCGCCGGATCGCCCCCGACACCTCTCGGAAGTTCGTCGTGTACGAAAATAATAAGTAACTGGTGTAAAATACTCCACGGATGTCTATGTCAGACACGGGGATCATAGACAGGGTCAAGTCGGCACTCGGACTCGACGACGACGATTCTGACCCGTCGTCGGACTGATCGGCGCGGTGAGTGGTCGTCACGCGAGGCGTTCGTCGGGGCGTCGTGCGCACGTTCTGGTCCCCGCCGTGTCGAATCGCTGGGGGCTCGGGGGTACTGTTCGCCAGTAGCGAACGGTGTCGTGTCGGCCCCACGAGCATGGCTCTCCGGTCCGCAATCACAACAGCTACCTGGGAGTTGCCCGAAGGAGGGGTATCCGTGTCCTACGACGCCATCGTCTTCGACCTGGACGGTGTCCTCCTGACGGGGTATCACACAGCCCCCGCCGTCTACCGTGAAGCCGCCCGGGAGACACTCGCTGACTTCGACGTGACCGTTGAAGCCGTCCCAGAGAACCTGATCAACCCGGACGATACCGGCGAAGTCCGGCAGTTCTGTGACCAGCACGGACTTCCACCGGAGGCGTTCTGGGGCTATCGCGAACACGCCTCGACAGTCCTCGAGAACGAGCGGATCACGGCCGGCGAGCGCGAACCCTTCGAGGACGTCGAGGTCCTCGCACGGCTGGCCGAGAGCGCGACGCTGGGAATCGTGAGCAACAACCGCCACGGCACCGTCCGGTTCGTCCGCGAGCACTTCGACTGGGGCGAGGCCTTTGGGGCCGTCCGCGGCCGAACGCCCACGCTCGCCGGCTACGATCGAATGAAGCCCGATCCCCACTACCTGGAGTCGACCCTCGACAAACTCGGGGTCGAACCGGCCGAGACGCTCTTCGTCGGCGACCGGCTCTCGGACGTCGAGACGGCCGATCGATGCGGTGCAGACTCGGCGCTGCTGGTCCGGGACGGCGATCGACCCGCCGGCGAGGGTGACCCGACACACGTCGTCGAGTCGCTCCGAGACCTGCAAGCGCTTGCGAGCGGCGGGGCCTGAGAGACAGTTCCGATTCCACAACCCCGGAAGTCCGCCCCGTAGCTGTCGCTTAATTATAACAAAAGATAATTTAGAACAATCGGTTCCCTTACATACGTTCGGGGTAAATCGTGAAAAACTGGACGTACTGCCCTTAAACACCCCGAATTTTGGGGGTATACTTTAGTTATAATGTATTACATACAGTGTAGTAGGTGGAGTCTCCGATGACCGACGACGTGCGACGACACGGCGGACGGGATCAGCCAGGAGCCCACCATCGCACGCTCGGTTTCACTCTATCACGGTGATCACAATGGAAGAAATACGCATTCACGGTCGTGGCGGCCAGGGTTCGGTCACGCTGGCACAGCTACTGGCACAGGCAGCACACGAAGAAGGGACGTGGGCACAGGCGTTTCCGGCGTTCGGCGTCGAGCGACGGGGCGCGCCCGTCGAGGCGTTCGCGCGCTTTGACGAGGAGAAGATCACGGATCGCAGCCAGGTCGACGAGCCCGACTTCGTCATCGTCCAGGACACGAGCCTCCTCGAGTACGTCGACGTCACCGACGGGCTCAACGAGGACGGCCTCGTGCTGGTCAACACCGACGCCGATCCCGGCGACCTCGATCTCGAGACCGAGGCCGAGGTCGTCACGGTCGACGCGACCGAGATCGCCTTAGAACACCTCGGTCGCCCGATCATGAACACGGCCCTGCTCGGGGCCTTCGCCGGCGCGACCGGCCTGCTCGGCCAGGACAGCATGGAAGCCGTCATCACCCGCAAGTTCGGCGGCGAGATCGGCGAGCAGAACGTCGCCGCAACCAACGACGCCTTCACGGAGGTATCAGCATGAGTCAAACAGACGATCCATACAAGAACCTGACGATCACGACCGGTGCCGTCGCGGAACCGAACACCTCGCGCACGAACAAGACGGGGTCCTGGCGGCAGTTCAAGCCCGTCATCGACGTCGACGCCTGCATCGGGTGTGGACAGTGCGATACGTATTGTCCGGACCAGGCGGCCAAGCCGGTCGAAGGCGAGGACTTCTACGGGTTCGATCTCGACTACTGCAAGGGCTGTGGGATCTGTGCGGAAGTCTGTCCGACTGATGCGATCGAGATGATCCGGGAGGAGAAATAACGATGGCAAAAGCTGAACCCAACCCCTCCGACGAGCAGGAAGTGATGAAGGGGACCTCGGCCGTGGCGAAGGGCGTCATGGCCGCCGACCCCGACGTCGTCTCGGCGTACCCGATCACGCCCCAGACGGGCGTCGTCGAGAAGCTCTCGGAACTCGTCGCCGACGGGAAACTCGACAGCGAGTTCATCAAGGTCGACAGCGAGTTCAACGCCGCCTCGACGTGTATCGGCGCGTCGGCGGCCGGCGCTCGCGCGTTCTCCGCGACGTCGAGCCAGGGGCTGAAACTGATGAGCGAACCGCTGTTTACGGCGGCGGGCATGCGCCTGCCGATCGTGATGGCGGTCGCCAACCGGTCGCTGTCGGCCCCGCTGTCGATCTGGGCCGACCACACCGACGCCTTCGCGGAACGGGACGGCGGGATGCTGCAGTTCCACGCCGAGGACGTCCAGGAGGCCATCGACCACGTGCTGATGGGCTTTCGGGTCGCCGAGCAGGTCAACCTGCCCGTGCTCTCGAACTTCGACGGGTTCATCCTGACCCACGTGCAGGAACCCGCGAACATCCCGACCGAGGCGGAAGTCAACGAGTTCCTCCCGCCGCGTGACCCCGAATACACGCTCGACCCCTCGGACCCGAAGACGATGGGTGCCTACGCCCGGCCGGAGCACTGGACTGAGGCCCGCTACGAGATCCAGGCGGCGATGATGGAGTCCAAGGACGTCTGGGCGAAGACCGTCGAGGAGTTCAAGGAAGTCTTCGGCCGGGACTACACCGAGTACAACGGCATGCTCGACACCTACCACGGGGACGCCGACTACCTGCTGGTCGCGCTGGGGTCGATCGCGGGGACGATCCGCGGCGTCATCGACGAGTACCGCGAGCAGGGCGTCGACGTCGGGCTCGTCCGCCCGCGCGTCCACCGGCCGTTCCCGACCGAGGAGATCCGCGATGCGCTCGGTGACGCCGAGGCCGTCGGGGTCCTGACCAAGGAGATGTCCCCCGGCTACGAGTCCGCGCTGGCCGGCGAGATCAAGGGCACGCTGTATCACGCCGAGTACCAGCCGCCGATCAAGAGCTTCGTCGTCGGCATGGCCGGTCGTGACGTGACTGCCGAGGGCATCGGCGCGATGATCGAGGAGACTATGGAGGCCTCGGCCCCGATGACCTTCGACGAGCAGGAATCGTGGCCACAGCTCCGTGAAGAACTCCTCGAGACGGGAGGTGACCAATAATGAGTTCAGACTTACAGGATCAGGACTACACCGACGAGGTCGAGCATGGCGAGGAACTCTGGAACCCGGGCCACCGCGCGTGTGCCGGGTGTGGCCCCGCCCTGGCGATGAAGTACATCACCGAAGCGGCCGGTGAGAACACCATCGTCACCAACGCCACGGGTTGTATGGAGGTCGTCTCGACCCCCTATCCCGAGAGTTCCTGGGGGACGAGCTACATCCACAACATCTTCGAGAACGCAGCGAGCGTCGCTGCGGGCGTCGAAGCGGCCTACCAGTCCTTCGACCGCCGTGACCCTGACCACCTCGACGTCCAGGACGAGGACGACCTCAACATCATCGCCATCGGCGGCGACGGCGCGACCGCCGACATCGGCTTTCGCGCGCTATCGGGCATGATGGAGCGCGGGCACGACGTCCTCTACATCATGTACGACAACGAGGCGTACATGAACACGGGCGTCCAGCGTTCGAGCCAGACGCCCTTCGGCGCGTCGACGACCACCTCGCCCGCCGGCCAGGAGTCGATCGGGAACGACACCAACAAGAAGGACATGGCCTCGATCGCGGCGGCCCACGGCGTCGAGTACGTCGCCACCGCGTCGATCTCGAACCCCCACGACTTCAAGCAGAAGGTCGAGGAGGCGCTCTCGCGTGACGGCCCGAAGTTCCTGCACGTCTATGCCCCGTGTCCGGTCGGCTGGAGTTACGAGTCCTCGAAGACGGTCGAGATGGCCGAGCTTGCCGTCGAGACCGGACTGTTCCCGGTCTTCGAGATGGAAGACGGCGAGATCACGAGCGTAAATAAGATCCGCGACCGCAAGCCGGTCCGGGAGTGGCTCGAAAACCAGGGCCGGTTCAAACACCTCTTCAAGGACGAGGAGAAGGGCGAGGAAGCGATCGAAGAACTTCAGGAGTGGATCGACGGTCGCGCCGAGGACCTCGAGCTCGACGCCTGACGCCGAGAGACGTCCGCCCTACTGTCTTTTTGTCCGTCAGTTCTGTCCCGAGTCACAGTCGTGTGTCAGTTACGGTAGAAGGATATTTATGGGTCTTCTATCAAGGATAAGTCATGGCACGCCCCCTCACGCGAGAGACGCGGGTAGCGCTTGGATTCCAACTGGCACACGCGGTCGTCCAGGCCGCGTTGCCGTTCGTCGCGCCGTCGTCGGCGTATCCGTTCCTGGCCGGTGGGAGCTTCGTGCTCGCCGGCGCGGCGCTCGCGCTCGCCCTCACCGACATCTCGAGTTCCATTGCGTCGCTTCAGTCGGCACGGACAGGGCTCGAATCCCAGGTTGCTACCCTCGAAGCCGAGCGTTCTCGGCTGAAAGACGAACGCGCGGCTCTCGAGCGTGACCTCGCGGACGCACGCGGGACGATCGAGTCACTTCGAATGGGGACGCCGCCGTCACCGGCCCGAGCGAAGGTGACGCCGGACGGTGGGACGCGCATCGTCGACGACGGTGGACTTGGGGATCGCGTGGGGGCGTACACCCAGTCGATCGGCGACGTCAGCGACGGGGACCTGACGGTCCGACTCGGCGAAGACACCGAGTCGGAGGACCTCAACGACCTCGCCGCGGAATTCAACGAGATGGTCGTCGCCTTCGAGCGGACGATCCGGGCGGCCGACGAGTTCAGCGACGACGTCGCCGACTCCAGCGGACAGGTCTCGACGGCGACCGAGGCCGTCCGGGAGGCGTCCGAGAACATGGCCGAGAGCATCCAGGACATCGCCGACGCCTTCCACGAGCAACACGAGCAAGTGACCCAGATCTCCGAGGAGATGGGGGAGATGTCGGCGACGATAGAGGAAATCGCTGCCTCCTCGGACGAAGTCACCGAGAAGGCCGACCAGACCGAGCGCCGGACGGTCGAAGGTATCGAGGCCGCCCGCGACGTCAGCGACGCCATGAACGAAGTCGACGACCAGACCGAACACGTCGTCGAGACTGTCGAAACCCTCGACGAACGGATGGACGAAGTCGGACAGATCGTCGATCTCATCGACGACATCGCCGAGCAGACCAACATCCTCGCGCTGAACGCCTCGATCGAGGCCGCCCACGCGAGCAACGGCGACAACAACGGCTTCACCGTCGTCGCCGACGAGGTCAAGAGCTTAGCCGAGGAGACCAAAGACGCCACCGGCGAGATCGAAGACCTGATCACCGACATCCAGGAGCAGACGACCCAGACAGTCGAAGAGATGGAGACGATGCGCGAGACGGTTAGCGAGGGTCAGGAGACGATGACCGAGGGGCTCGACGCGATGGAATCAGTTCTCAATCACGTCCAGGACACCACCAGCGGCATCAAGGAGATCAGCGACGCGACCGACGACCAGGCCGCCTCCAGCGAGGAGGTCGCGAGCATCGCCGACAGCGCCGCCGAGATCAGCCGCGAGAACATGGACGAAGCCGAGAGCGTCGCCGCCGTCGCCGAGGAACAGACCCTCGCGCTCGGGGAGATGTACGTCAACGCCAAGACCCTCAGCATGCGCGCACAGCAACTCTCGAACCTGTTCGATCGCTACGAGACCGAGTAGGGAGACGACACGAGGTGAAGAGGGGAGCACTCTTTTCGACGGAACTCCGACAGCAGAAAGACCGACTCGGCGAGACGTCGATCGCACCGAGTCCGAGCGGCTATTCGCCGGACGACGACTCGGGAGAGACAGTCTCCGAGCCCGCCTCGTCCGAGGACGGAGTCGAGCCCGCCTCGTCCGATGACGAAGACGAATCCGCCTCGTCTTCCGGGGGTTCGTCGGCTGCCCGATCGGGAGCACCGTCTGAGTCGACGAAGGCCGTCTCGTCGAGATCGGCAGCGACCGCAGCCATCGCCTCGGCCGCCTCGTCGGCGTCGTCGAGGACGCTGTCCGTGTGCATCTCCATCTCGTCGGCCACCCGGATCGTCCCGTCGACCGTGGCGTTCTCGTGGAGCCTGACGTTCTCGGCCGCGACGTCACCCCAGACGTGGACGCCGGGGCCGATCGAGACGGTCCCGTTTCGGGTGGTCACGTCGCCTTTGATCTCGGTCGCGCGCCCGACCGTGAGGTCGTCTTTCGCCCGGAGAGAGCCGAAGACGATCGTGTCCCGGCCGACCGTGAGTGACTCGGCCCGGAGGTTGCCGTGGAGTCGGCAGTCGTCGCCGATGCGGGCCGGCGCGGAGACGCGCCAGGCGTCGTCGCTGACGTGGGTCCCCCTGGGGACGAGTAGCGGTTGGGCGTCCCGGTCGGCGTCCAGGGCCGCCGCCAGGACGTCCTCGGCAGCGTCCTCCTCGCCGATCCGCAAGAGGTGGCTGAGGTAGACAAAGAGGAAGACGATCGTCGGCATCGGGTTTCGGATGACGATCCAGCCGTTGGCCTCGAAGCCGTCGTCGATGTCGACGTCGTCGCCGATGTCGAGATCCCCCGCGACCTTCAACTCGCCGCCGATGTGGACGCGCTCGCCCAGATACGCGTCCTCGCCGACGAGGACGTCCGCGGCGACGTCACACCACATGTCGAGTCGGCAGTCGCCTTCGGCTTCGATGTGGCCGCCGAAACGGGTGCGCTCGCCAGCGATGACGGTGTTCCCCCGGACGCCGAACTCGACGGTGCTCTGGCCGCCGACGACCACGTCGCCGTCGGTGACCAGGTCGTGCTCCTCGACGGTCGTCCCGTCGGGGATCACCAGCTCCTCGAGCGGCGTCGATCGCAGCACGTTCGTAACTGTGTAATCTACCGTCTTAAACCCCCAGCACGCGTCTGACGGGTGTCTGACGGTGTGGCGAGGACGTCCCGACTCTCCAAGAAGCTTATATTCGCCAGCGCGCAATTCCCGGGTATGACTGCTCTGTCCTTCGACGAAACCGGCGTCGACGTCGTCTACGAGGGGACGGACTTCCGCCTCGACAAGGAGATGATCGAGGACGCGGTCGGCAAGTCCTACCCCGACGTGACCGACCACGAGGTGCTCCAGTTGGTCGATCCGGAGCCGTCGCTGTCCGGTGAGCCACAGCGCATCGCCGAGATCATTCC
This sequence comes from Halorhabdus tiamatea SARL4B, assembly GCF_000470655.1. NCBI lineage: Archaea > Methanobacteriati > Methanobacteriota > Halobacteria > Halobacteriales > Haloarculaceae > Halorhabdus > Halorhabdus tiamatea. The sequence goes on along the minus strand of NC_021921.1, from coordinate 1,544,369 downwards.
GTAGCGCCGCCACAAAACCGTAAGCGAGTCTACGGCTGGTACTCGCTGCCAACTACTTCTCGAATCCGCTCGGCGGTGACCGCGCCGACACCCTCGACGTCGAGGAGATCCGCCTCGCCGGCAGTCATCACCGCCTCGACGCTGCCGAAGTGTTCGAGCAGTGCCTGGGCAGTGACCGGCCCCACGTCGGCGATCGAGGCGACGACGTACTCCTGTTGTTCGGGCAGGGTCTTCGAACCCTTCTCGCCGTGGACACTGATTTCCCGATCGTCGGTCTCCTGCTCTCGGGTGGCGATCGTCGCCAGAAGGTCGGCCGTCCCGCTCTCGTCGTCGGTCCGGAGGACGCTCGCGCCGAAGTCGACCGCCAGCGACGCCAGCGCACCGCGGATCGCGTTGGGGTGGACGTTGCGCTCCTCGTAGAGTCCGTCGCCCTCCAGAATCACGACCGGCCGGTCGTAATAGCGGGCGTCGTCTTTGACCTGCTCGAACATCGAGCGATCGCCGCCCGTCAGCGTGTCGAGGAAGTCCGAAATCGTCTTGCGCTCGACGACGACGCGATCCGAGAGCACGTAGTCGCCCACCTCCAGCGTCTCCAGGCGTGTCTCGAACCCGTCGCGACGCGAGAGGTCCCGCCCGATCGAGGCATCGAGTTCGCGCTGGTCGATGACGACCTCGATGGTGTCTTCGCCATCGGCCGTCGCAACCGTCGTTTCTTCGTCCTGGTCTGGCTGGTCGTCAGCTTCCCCCGTCGGAGACTCGGTGACGCCATCGTCGCTCGCCGCGAACGCGTCCAAGCCGGTCTGGCCGTCGCCCTCACCGCCATCGGCTGCTCCCTGAACGGTTTGCTCGTCATCATCGTCGGCGTCTGCCGGGTCGTCAGTCGTCTCGACCGCCTCCACCGCGTTACTTCCAGCGGTCGTATCGTCCGATTCCGGGGACGTCTCCTCGTATCCCTCCAACCCCATCTGTTCGCGGAGGTGGCTCTCGATGTCGCCGGCCATCTCCTTCAGCGTCCGGAGTTCCTCCTCCATGCGCTTCTCGTCCTGGCGGGCCTTCCAGAAGTAGGCCTCGTCGCGGGTGTCCTCGGCGATCAGGACCACGACCGCCCCCTCGGTCTGGCGACCGGTCCGGCCCTTGCGCTGGATCGACCGGATGGCCGTCGGGACGGGTTCGTAGAAGAGGACGAGATCGACCTCGGGGACGTCCAGCCCCTCCTCGGCGACGCTGGTCGAGACCAGCACCTCGAACTCGCCGGCCCGGAAGGCTTCTAGGGTCTCCTGCTGTTCGGTCTGGGTCATGCCGTCGCTGCCGTCGGTGTCGCTCTGGCCGACGAACTTCTCGACGGTGAAATGCTCGGCCAGAAAGTCCGTCAGGGTCTCGGCGGTGTCCCGGGATTCGGTGAAGACAATCACGCGCTCGCCGTCGTGGATGCCCAGCGTCTCGGCGATCTGCATCCGGGTCCGGCGGAACTTCGGGTGGAGGTCGTCGAAGTCCTCGGCCTTCCGGCGGGCTTCCCGGACTTTCGGCGCGCTGATGAGTCGCTGATCGGCCTTCGAGGCTCCGGAGGACCGTGCGGCCTCCCGGAGACGTTCGAGGTACCGCCGCAGGCTCTCGACGCTCTGGGTCTCGGCGTAGGTCACGGCCGTCCGGAGCTTCCGGACCTCGGCGAGCAGGCTCATCCCCTGGTAGCCCTCAGATTGGTCGTTGTCCATCAATTCCCGGAGCTTGGCCTGGATCTTCCGGATCTCGCGCTCGGAAACGTCGGCCTGAGTCGAGGACGTCACGCCGAGTTCCTTGAGTTGGGTCATCCGGTCGTGGATGACGTCCTGGAGGGCGTCGCGGATCTCGACGACCGGTTCGGGCAGCTCGACGCGTTCCCAGTTGACGCTCGTGTTGTGGGTGTAGGCCTCGACATCGGCGTCCTCGCTCGTCATGACCTCGACCTCGCGGATGCCGAGGTTGTCACACACCTGGAGGATGGCCTCCTCGTCGTCGCCGGGCGAGGCGCTCATGCCCGTCACGAGCGGGTCCACACTCTCCTCGTGATAGCGCTCGGCGATGTAGGTGTAGGGGTACTCGCCGCTCGCGCGGTGGCACTCGTCGAAGGTGCAGTGGGTCACCGGCGAGAGATCGATCCGCGAGCCCAGCAGGTCGTTCTCGACGACCTGGGGCGTGGCGACGACGACGGTCGCCGACTCCCACAGCTCTGCGCGGTCGTCGGGCCGGACCTCCCCGGTAAAGACGACGATCTCCTCGTCGTCGATCGTGAGAGCCTCGCGATAGAAGTCGGCGTGTTGCTGGACGAGCGGTTTGGTCGGCGCGAGCAAGAGTGACTTCCCGCCGACTTCGTGGAGGCGCTCGGCGGTCACCAGCAGGCTGACCGCCGTCTTGCCCAGTCCGGTGGGGAGACAGACCAGCGTGTGATCGGCCGCGGCGGCGTCGGCCAGTTTGGTCTGGTAGCTTCGCTGCTCTAAGACCCCGGGCTCGACGAGCGGGCGATCGATAGACTCCGCAGTCGCGTCAGTTGCCGCCATCTGTCCGCTGATTCGTGACGATTGCGGTTAAGCGTTCTCGTACCAGGGTGAAAGTGAAGCGTGTCGTCGGCGAGCTCGCGGACGGAACGCGGTCACAACGGGAGTGCCGGGAGGTATTCGATCGCGAGAAACATCGTGACGGCCGCGGCGGGTGCGATCGTGAGGTTGTCGTCGACGACGTACCCCCGGACGACGGGTTTGGCCCCGTCAGCAGCGGTCGCCGCCAGCCCACCCAGGATCGCACCAGCGGGCGGGACGAACGCGCTCGCGATGAGCGTCGTGAGGCCGAATGTAGCCAGCAGTACCCACGTCTGCTTGACAGAACGGAGTTCGCCAGCGCCGAGCAGGCCGCTGAAGGGGTCGCCGATCGTGAGCATGAGCATCGCCGGGACTGCCACCGGAGAGGGGTCGATCGGGCTTGAAAAGAGTGGGTCGGCTCCCGGCGGCGGGAAGGCGAACGCGACCAGCGTCAGCGCGACCCCGCCCAGAAAGTACGCCGCGAGGTTCTCCTGTTCGTACTCCCTGGTGAGCCGATCGAAGATCCACCACTCCAGGCCGACGTACAGCCGGACGATCTCGAGGCCGAGCGCGCCCACCATCGCGAGGACCAGAAACGCCTGGACGTGTCGCCAGGAGATCTCCGCGACGTACACGTAGGCAAGCGGAAGCGCACTCGTGCTCGCGTGGACGAGCCGGCGGGTGACTTCGTCGTCGATCCGATCGAGAACGTCCGGGACCACGGTTTCAGAGCTCGTCGAAGGTCGTCTCGCCGTCGACGAGGGACTCGATCGTCGAGTCGAGGTCCGCAACGGCGACGCGGGTCTGGTCGGTACTATCACGATCTCGGATCGTCACACTGGCGTCCTCGAGCGTATCGTAGTCGACGGTCACGCAGTACGGCGTACCGATCTCGTCCTGGCGACGGTACCGCCGGCCGATGGCCCCCGAGTCGTCGTAGGCCACCGAGAAGCCCGCCGTCCGAAGCTCGGCGGCGATCTCGCGGGCGCGCTCGCCCAGGCCGTCCTTGTCCATGAGCGGGAAGACGCCGACGGTAGTCGGCGCGACTTCCGGCGGGAGTTCGAGGTAGGTCCGCTCCTCGCCGTCGACCTCGTCCTCGCGATAGGCGTGATCGAGCGCGGTATAGAGCGCCCGGTCGATCCCCAGCGAGGGCTCGACGACGTGGGGGGTGATGTGCTCGCCGGACTCGGTGACTTCCTCGATCGCGAAGCCCGTTTTCTCGACGGGCACGGTGTATGACTCACCGTCGACGTCGACCGTGACGTCCTCGCCGTCGAAGGCGTCGGGTTCGTCCTCGGCGAGTGCTTCGAGTGCCGCCGCGACGTTGCCCGCCGCACCGCCGAACTCGGGACCGAGATAGCCCATCGCCGGATCGACCGTCGGCGTTTCGACACTTACCGGCTCGTCGTACTGTTTGAAGACCGTGAAGTCCTCGTCGGAATGGGCATCGTGTTTCGAGAGGTCGTAATCGGCGCGGTAGGCGAACCCGCCGAGTTCGATCCAGTCGGGGTCTTCGCCCGGATCGCTGACCTCGCCCTCGGCGTCCCAGCAGTCCTCGGAGTAGTGGGCGAGTTCGCCCGGCCGGTGCTGGCGAAAGCGGAACCGATCCATGTCGACGCCGATGGCGGCGTACCACTCGGCGGCGACGCCCAGGTAGTAGGCGATCCACGGGTCGGCGACGACACCCTCGTCGAACGCCTCACCGACAGTCATCTCGACGGGTTCGCCGTCGGCCTCGGCCTGGGCGTCGGCGGAGTAAAACTGTGCGGTCACGTCGGCCACCGCCGAAAGGTCCGGAACGTCGTCCGCGTCGGGATCGACGAACAGCTCCAGTTCGGCCTGGGTGAACTCCCGCACGCGGAGCAGGGACTTCCGGGGACTGATCTCGTTGCGGTAGGCCCGGCCGATCTGGGTGACGCCGAAGGGGAGCTGGTTGCGGGCGTACTCGGCGAGTTGCGGGAACTCGATGAAGATTCCCTGGGCGGTTTCGGGCCGGAGATACCCCGGCGAGGACGAGCCCGGCCCAATCGTCGTCTCGAACATGAGGTTGAACTGCTCGATGGCCTGGCCGGCGAGCCCGGTCCCGCAGGTCGGACACGCGAGTTCGTACTCGGCGATGACCTCCTCGACGCGTTCGGGGGCCAGCGACTCGGCTTCCTCGATCCCGGTGTCGGGATCGTCCTCGACGATGTGATCGGCCCGGTGGGACTGGCCGCACTCGGGGCACTCGACGAGCATGTCGTCGAAACCGTCGAGGTGGCCAGAGGCCTCGAAGACGGGTTCTGGCAGGACCGTCGGCGCGTCGACCTCCATGTGGCCCTCCTGGATCGCGAAGCGTTCACGCCAGGTGTCCTCGACGTTTCGCTTCATGGCGGCACCCTGCGGGCCGAAGGTGTAGAACCCGGAGACACCGCCGTAGGCACCCGCGGACTGGAGGAAAAAGCCCCGCCGCTTTGCGAGTTCGACCAGGGCCTCGGCGCTGACCCCACTCATCGTAGCGCCTTGATCACGTCGATGTCGCGGACGATACCCGCGAGGTCGTCACCCGATACCAGCGGGATCTGCTCGATGTCGTGACGGATCAACAGCTGGGCCGTCTCCTTTGCGGTCCGGCGACTGCCGACGGTCACGAGGTCACCCGTCATGTACTCGCTGACTGGCTCGTCGGGGAAGACGACGTTCCGGGTCGGCATGTAGCTGTTCCCGACGGCCTTGATCCCTTCCCACATCCACTCGTCGTCTTGGTTGGCGATCGACTCGCCTGTCTCGGCCTCGCCCTCGACCACTTCGGCGACGTCGATCACGTCGACCTCGGTCAGAATGCCGGCGACCTCGGCGTCGTCGTCGAGCACGACGCCGTAGGGGACGTCGGCGTGGGAGAGTTCGCGTTCGGCGACCCCCAGCGGCGCGCCGGCGTAGACGCAGTTGACGTCCCGTCGAGCCAGATCGCCGACCGGCCGATCGCCGTCGTCGACGCCGCCCTCGGCGATCGCGCGAACGATGTCCGTCACCGTGACGATCCCCTCGAATTCCCCGTCGACGACCGGAATCCGGCGCTCACCGGTCTCGACCATGGTCCGCGCGACGCTGGCCAGGTTCGTCCCGGAAGTCGTCGTCGGTACCTCCTCGACGAGGATCGCGAGTTGGTCTTCGTCTGGATGTTCGATCAAGGCGTCCCGCGTGACGAGGCCACGACACTCCTCGCCCGAATCGGTCCGTTTGATCACCGGAACGGACGAGAATTGCCGTTCCTGAAGGTACTCGAGGACGTCGTCGCGGGTGCCGGGCAACTCGGCCGTGACGACCTCGTCTCGCGGCGTCATGACGTCAGCGACGTTCATACTGGAAAACACTCCACGTTCCTCCTACTAAGTCCTTACACATCCAGGCGGTGGGCTCTCAAGCGAGCCAGCTGTCCGCTCGTCAGTCACGCGTCAGACAAATTCCCGCGTCCTCGTGGGTTTTCGGCACGTTTATGTATGAGTGTTACCAACTCACATAGTATGTCGCAAGAGCCCGACGCGCTCGCGGCAGACGCTGCAGTGGACGGTGAAGTCATGGCCGCCGTCGAGCGAGACGAGGAGGCCGTATTCGTCATCGCCGACGTCACCCGCGACGACGCGTATCTCTCCGTACCGCTTGCGGACAGCGCGTCGCTGTCCGCCTGGCGGTAGGAGTCAGGGCGACAAACTGTTTTTCCGCGAGGGGCGGTCGAGGCAACGTGAGTACCCCCGGTGTCCGGGACGGTTCGATCTGTCGGGTCCGAGTCGAGGACTTCCCGGTTCGCCGAGAGAAAACAAGCGTTATGCCGACCGGCAGTGTCACCCCCAATATGGAGATCGTAGTGACTGGTTCCGTCGAAGAGACGGGACTGGCGGCGCTTGCAGATGCAGGCCACGACGTTCGGACCGTCGAGGCGGACCCTGACGAACTGGCCGACGCTGCCGAGGGTGCGGCAGCGTTGATCGTCGACGAGGACACGCCGGTTCCCGCGGGCGTGTTCGAACGTGCAACGGACCTACAGATCGTCGCTCGGACTGGGATCGACGTCGAGAGAATCGACGTCGCCACAGCGACCGAACGCGGCGTCATCGTCGCCAACGGTCCGGAAGCCGACGTCCGGGCGGTCGCCGAGTACATCATCGGCCTCCTCTTTGCGACTGCCCGGGGCATCCCACAGGGCCACGTCAGACTGAAAGACGGCGAGTGGGCCAAAGGAGACATCATCGGCTCGGAACTCGACGGCAAGACCGCCGGACTCGTCGGGTTCGACAGCGTTGGCCAGGAAGTCGCGAAACGGCTCGACAACCTCGGACTCGACGTCGCCGTCCACGCACCCGACGCCGACGGCGAACGAATCGCACAGATCGGTGCCGACAGCGTCGATCTCGAACCCTGTCTCGAGCAGGCTGATTTCCTCTCGGTACACACCCACGGTGGAGACATCGAGCTAGGTGAAGACGAACTCGACGCACTCGGCGACGGCTATCTCGTCAACGGGTCGGACGGCGAGGCGGTCGACGAAGCGGCGCTCGCGAGTGCCGTCGAGGACGGCGACCTCCAGGGCGCAGCCGTCGACGCCGTCGCCGAAGCGCCGCTCGCCGACGACAGTCCGCTCCGGGACGTCGAGGACATCATCGTCACGCCCGCGGTCGCCAAGACAACGGCTGCCGAGAACGCAGAGTCGACGGGTGTCGCCGAGCAGGTGCTCGCGGCCTTCGACGGACAGCCAGTCGCGAACGCCGTCAACGTGCCGTCGATCCCGCCGGACGCCTACCCGGTCGTCAAACCCTACGCCGACCTGACGGAGACGGTCGCCCGGATCGCGATCCAGCTGTTCGAGGGCGACCTCGAGACTGTCGCTATCGAGTACGCCGGAGATATCGTCACCGAGACGGTCGAACCAATCACGGCCGCCGGGCTCACCGGCGTCTTCGACTCGCTGGGCTGGGACGCAAACCAGGTCAACGCCCGCCACGTCGCCGACCGACATGGCATCGATGTCGACGTCTCGACGATTCGAGACGCCCCGGACTTCCAGAACCTGGTGACCGTTACCGTCAGCGGCGGCGGGGACGAACTCAGCGTCGAGGGCACGCAGTTCGCCGACGGCGAACCGCGCATCGTCAGCATCGACCGCTACTGGGTCGAGGCGATCCCCCACGGCCACATGCTGATCGTCCGCAACGCCGACGAACCCGGCGTTATCGGTTTCGTCGGGCAGGTCCTCGGCGAGTTCGACGTCAACATCGCCGGGATGTTCAACGCGCGAGAAGCCATCGGTGGCGAGGCGCTGTCGGTGTACAACTTAGACGACGAACCAGGCGAAGACGTCCTGGCCGCGCTCAACGACGACGACCGGATTCTCGAGACGACCGTCGTCGAACTCAACGGGCAGAACGCCCGCGAGTGACGGCAGAGCCGTTCAGCACTGCCGGATCAGTCCCTCCCACCACCCTGGTCATCGCCTGGAGCACGCCAGACGAACCACCCGTCTTCCGTCTCACCCCGGTAGGAATCCCACAGGCGGTCTCTGGCGGCGACGGCCCGGTGGGTCGGAGACGGCTCGTCGATCGGTGATCCACCGCGATCAATACGCGCCCACCGGACGGAATCCGTCTGTTCAATGTGGCCCCGTTCCGCCTCGTCTCCGGCCCGCACCGCCCCGTCAACGGAGTGGCCCGACGACGGCGATCGATCGACTGATGTCGGCTGCGAATAGATATCATCTGACATAGCACAGTCTAGTGGTGTCTGGTCCGGAAAAAACGCCGGCAGACGTCCGTCCGTCCCGTGCAAGACGTAGCCACGCCGCTCCCCCATCCGACGCCAGTCAGGATCGCAGGTGTTCGAGGACGTCGTCGGTGTCGGCGGGGACCGGTTCGGGATCGGTTCCGGCTTCGGCGGCCGCGTCGGGGTCCTTCAGGAGATGGCCGGTCGTCAGACAGACCACCTGCTCGTCGTCACCCACGACGCCCTCCGCCCGGAGTGTTCGGAGGCCGGCGATCGAGGCAGCGGAGGCGGGTTCGACGCCGACCCCCTCCTCGGCGAGGGATCGCTGGGCGTCGGTGATCTCCTCGTCGCTGACGGCGACGGCCGTCCCGCCGGTCTCGCGGACCCCCGGCAGTGCTTTGGGCGCGTTGACCGGATTACCGATCCGGATCGCTGTCGCCTTGGTCTCGACGTCGTCCCAGCGCTCGATGTGGTCCCAGCCCTCCTCGATCGCCTCGACCAACGGGGCCGACCCCGCGGCCTGGACGCCCGTGATCTTCGGAATCTGGTTCTCGTCGATCGCCCCCGTCGTTTCGAGTTCGCGGAAGGCCTTGTACAGCGCAGCGGTGTTACCCGCGTTGCCGACCGGCAACACGATCCGGTCCGGGAACTGGCCTTCCTCGGCACGAAACTGCTCCATGATCTCGAGGGCGATGGTCTTCTGGCCCTCCAGCCGGAAGGGGTTCAGCGAGTTGAGCAAGTAGGCCTCGCCGCGGTCGGCCAGGTCCTTGACGATGTCCAGACACCGATCGAAGTTGCCGTCGACCTCCAGGATGCGTGCGCCGTGCAAGCTTGCCTGGGCGATCTTCCCGGCGGCGACCTTCCCCGCCGGCAGGAGCACGAGCACCTCGAGTCCGGCACGGGAACCGTAGGCCGACAGCGCGGCGGAGGTGTTGCCCGTCGAGGCACAGGCCAGCCGATCGACGCCGATTTCCTGGGCGACCCGGACGCCGACGGTCATCCCGCGGTCCTTGAAGCTCCCCGTCGGGTTCATCCCCTCGTGTTTGACCCGCAGGCGTTCGACGCCGATCTCGTCTTCGAGACGCGGGACGTCGTGCAGCGGGGTGTTGCCCTCCGGGAGCGAGACACCTTCGTCGAAGGGGAGGGCGTCGCTGTACCGCCAGACGCCGCCGTGAAACGCCGACTCGTCGTCGCCGAAGTCCTCGAAGGTCGGCAGGTCGGCGTATCGAACTTCGAGCAGCCCCCCACATTCGTCGCACGTGTAGCGGATCCCCTCGAACGGCGGGAAATGTTCGCCACACTCGATGCAGGTCAGCCAGACGCCGTCGGTCGCCTCGGCCGGTTCGTCCTGCGTGATCTCCAGATGGGTCATTGTGTGCTCCGACGGGCCCCACCGGAAAAAAGCCGCGGAATCCACGCCACCACCTTTTTACTTCGTCGGGGTCGCTTCGCGAACCCGACTCGCAAAAAGCTGGACCAAAAACGACCTGCTCGCGAGCCAAAGGCTCGCTCACAGAGAAACGCCGTCTTCGACGGCGTATGCTTACTCCGATCGCTCGGCCAACCACACCAGTAACCCATTCTGGGCGTGCAGCCGGTTCTCCGCCTGGTCCCAGACGATGGCGTTGTCGCTCTCGATGACCGCGTCGGTGACTTCCTCGCCGCGGTGGGCCGGCAAGCAGTGCATCAGCGTCCGATCCCCCAGCAGGTCGGTCGTAACCTGAAAGCCCTCGAAGGCGTCAAGTTTCTCCGCGCGCTCGTCCTCCTGACCCATGCTGACGAAGACATCCGTGTAAACCACGTCGGCGTCCGCGACGGCCGCTTCCGGGTCCGTCGTCGTCTCGGGGGCCGTGCCTAACTCGGCTGCCCGCTCCAAGACTTCGTCGTCGATCTCGTAGCCCTCCGGCGTCGCGACGGTCAAATCGAGGCCGACCATCGCCGCGCCGAGGACAAAGGACTGGGCGACGTTGTTGCCGTCGCCGACCCAGGCGACTCTGACGGTGTCGAACCCACCGTATTCCTCACGGATCGTGAGCAGGTCGGCCAGCGTCTGACAGGGGTGGGCGTCGTCGGTCAACCCGTTGATGACCGGCACGGTGGCGTATTCGGCCAATTCCTCCGCGTCAGCGTGGTCGAACAGCCGCGCCATGATCGCGTCGGCGTACCGCGAGACCGCCCGCGCGGTGTCCTTGACCGGCTCACTGTCCCCCAGGTGGATGTCGTCCGGCCCGAGGAAGATGGCGTGGCCGCCGAGCTGGGTCATCCCGGTCTCGAAGGAGACACGCGTCCTGGTCGAGGGCTTCTCGAAGATCATCGCCAGCGTCTCGTCTTCGAGGGGGTTGCCCGCCTCCTCGCCGGCCTTGATGGCAGCTGCGCGGTCGAGGACGGTCGTCAGTTCCTCGCTCGTCAGGTCGTCGATATCGAGTACGTTGCGTGTCATGGCTCCTCCAGGAGGGTCCGCGTCACGTCGTCCAGGACTGCCACCGAGCGGTCGTACTCGGCAAGTGGCAGGTGTTCGTCGGGGGCGTGATCGAGGTCCGAATCGCCAGGACCGTAGGTCACCATCTCGGCGTCCCAGGCGTCGGCGTAGATGTTCATGTCGCTGGTTCCGGTCTTGCGCAGGAGGCGGGGATCGCCGCCGCGTTTCCGGATCGCCGCACGGAACGCACGGGCGACCTTCGTCCGTGGACTCATCATCACCGGCTCGACCCAGTCGTCCCAGTTGACAGTGCCGTTCGTCAGATGACCGTCGGCCATCTCTCGGATCTCGTCGGTGGTGTACTCCGGCGGGACGCGCAACTGCACGCGCATCGTCGTCTCGACCGAGAGCCCGTCACCGCTGATCCCGCCGTCGATGTCGACGGGTTTGCAGGTCACGCGCTCGAAGACCGGGTGCCACTCGTCCTTGGCGAACTCGGCCTCGACGCGGTTCCACCAATCGATAGCGTCCTGAATCGCGTTGTTGTCCGGCCGCGAGGAGTGGCCGGACTCGCTGGTGGCGACGTAGGTGCCACCCAGCAGGCCGCGATACCCCAGCGTGATCCCGTCCCAACCGGAGGGTTCGCCGTTGATCACCACATCCGGCTCGCTCTCGCGGTCCTCGACAAGGTACCGGCCGCCGGTCGAGTCGACTTCTTCGCCCACGACCCCGGCGAAGCTCGCCCCCGTCCGGACCGCCACGGCGGCCATCGCCGCGAGCGGTCCCTTCGCGTCGACGCTCCCGCGGCCCCACAGGACTGTCTCGCCGTCGTCGTTCTCTTCCAGGCGGACGGGAATGTCACCCGGCACAGTGTCGATGTGAGACGTGAGGAGCACACTGTCGTTTGCGGGGGCACGGACGTTGCCCACGTCGTCGATCCAGACCTCGCGGTCGTGCGCCTCGAAGAACGTCGCCAGTGCCTCGGTGGCCGCCTCGACGTCGCCCGAGACCGACGGGATCTCGACCAGGTCGATCAGCAACTCGCGTGCATCCGCGGCGGAGACGTCCCCAGTCGGCGCGTCAGTGGCGGCGCTCATCAGTCGATCGCCTCCGACAGCGCCGCGACGACCGCGTCGGCCTGGCCCTCGTCGACGATCAGCGGCGGGAGCAGCCGCACCACAGTCCGACCGGCCGGCAGCGCGAGCACCTGGTGATCCATGGCGAGTTCTTTGAGCACACGATTGGCCCCGCGCTTGATCTCGACGCCGATCATCAGTCCCTCACCGCGAACCTCGCGGGCATTGTCACCGAGTTCCTCGCGGAGTTGCCCACGAAGGTACTGGCCGACGTCGGCAGCGTGACTCGGAATGTCGTCTTCGACAAGCGTCGAGACTGTGGCTTCCGCGGCGGCCGAAACGACCGGCCCGCCGGAGAACGTCGAGGCGTGAGAGCCGTAGTCCTCGGCGATCCAGTCGGCGACGAGCGTCGCACCCATCGGGAAGCCGTTGGCCAGGCCCTTGGCCGTCGTGAGCACGTCCGGCACGACGCCGCTTTGCTCACAGGCCCACAGCGTCCCCGTCCGGCCCATGCCGGTCTGGACCTCATCGAAGATCAGCGCCGCGCCGGCCTCGTCGGTGATCTCGCGGGCCGACTCGAGGTACTCGGCGCTCGCTGGGTGGATCCCACCCTCGCCCTGGATCGGTTCCATGATGACCGCCGCCGTCTCGTCGTCGACGGCGTCGGCGAGGGCCTCGCTGTCGTCGTAGGGCACGAACTCCACGTCGCCGATCAGTGGCTCGTAGGGTTTCTTGTACTTGTCCTTCCAGGTCGTCGCGAGCGCGCCCATCGTCCGGCCGTGAAAGCCCTGCATCGTGGCGACGATCTTCGAGTCGCCGGTCGCGCTCCGGGCGAACTTCAGCGCCGCCTCGTTGGCCTCCGTCCCGGAATTACACAGCCAGACGTTCTCAAGGTCGCCCGGCGCTGCCACGGCGAGTGTATCGTACAGCCGCGTCCGGGCCTCGACTGGATAGGACGCCTGAACGTAGGTCAGATCGTCGATCTGCTCTTTCGCAGCCGTGTCGACGGCCTCGTGACTGTGCCCCAGCGGGACACAGGCGTAACTCGCGCCCATGTCCAGGTACTCTGTGCCCGCGTCGTCGTAGACGACAGCGCCGTCACCGCGCTCGATCTGTATCGGTTTCTCCGAGAATACGAATCCGCTCATGACTTATCCTCCGTCTCGATTGCTGTTTCCATCACGTGCGTGCCACTGCCTTCGAGGGCAGCACTGATCGGTTCCTCGGCGTTCGCGTCCGCGATCACGACTTCGGGTGCCCCCTCGCCGAGTGCCTCCTCGACGGCCATGACCTTCCGTTCCATGAACCCCTCGGCGGCGTCCTGGAGTGCATTCCACTCCTCGTCCGTCTCGGCTGACTCGATCAGCGTCTCCGGATCGTCGGGGTCCGCGTAGACGCCCGCGACGTCCGTCAGCAGGACGAGCGTCGCGTCGAGTGCCCCGGCGATAGCGGCCGCCGAGCGGTCGGCGTCGGTGTTGACCGGGAGCCACTCTGCTCGCGGTTCCTGGCCGTCACCGTCGTCTCGCGGCTTCGCCGCTCGACTGTTCGCGGAACTTCGTTCCGCGCTACTCGCATTCTCCGGGGCGCTTCGTTCCTCGCGCCCCGCCATCGGCGGCCCGGCGACCGGTGTGTATCCATCGTCTAACAGCGTATACAGCAGCTTCTCGTTGACCTCCTCGATCGACCCCGAGTGATCGCCGCGCTTGATCTTGCGCTTGCCGTCTTCGAGGACGCGCACCGCCGACTTGCGGGGGCCGGCCAGAAGCTTCCCGTCGACACCGTTGAGTCCGACGGCGTCGACGCCCTGGCTCTGCAACCCCGCGACGAGTTGCGTGTTGAGGTGGCCAAAGGCCATCTCGAAGACCTCCATCGTCTCCTCGTCGGTGAACCGCCCGACGACGCCGCTTGGCGTCTCGACGTACTCCGGTTCGATCCCGATGCGTTCGAGGGTGTCGTCCACTTTCGTCGAGCCGCCGTGGACGACCACGACGTCCTCGCCGTCCGCAACCAGCTGGGCCACGTCCGCAAGCGCCCCCTCGGGGTCGACCGCACGAGCGCCGCCGACTTTGACGACCACCGTCATCCGAGATGCACCCCCGTCATGGCGACCCCACCGGGTGCATCCCCGCGAAGTCGAGGCCCGCCGTCTCCTCCAGCCCGAGCGCGATGTTGGCCGCGTGAACGGCCTGGCCGGCCGACCCCTTCATCATGTTGTCGATGGCCGAGAAGACGACCACGCGCTTGTTCCCGGGGTCGAGTTCGAAGCCGACCTCGGCGTAGTTCGAGCCCGCGACGGCCTTCGGCTCCGGATAGCGATAGACGCCACCGCCGCCGGCGACCATGCGGACGAACGGTTCTTCTTCGTAGGACCCACGGTAAGCGCCCCAGAGATCGCCCTTCGAGACCGGCTCCTCGGGGAAGACGTGGATGGTCGCGCTCGCGCCGCGGATCATCTCCACGGCGTGGACGGTGAAGGAGACATCGACACCGAGGAACTGCTCGATTTCGGCCTCGTGGCGGTGACCCGTCGGGGCATAGGGCCGGACGACGCCCGAGCGCTCGGGATGGCTCGACGCTTCGCCGCCGCCGGCCCCGCCCTCGCTGGACCCCACTTTCACGTCGACGACGATCTGCTCGTCGCCCGAGAGGACATCGTTCTCGAACAGCGGGAGCAACCCGAGGATCGTCGCCGTGGCGTTGCAACCGCCCGAGGCGATCAGGTCCGCCCCGGCCAGGTTCTCGCGGTTCAACTCGGGGAGTGCGTACTCGGCATCGGCCAGCAGTTCCGGGCGGCTGTGGCCGTCGTACCACGCGTCGTACTGCGCTTCCGAATCCAGCCGGAAGTCTGCCGAGAGGTCGATTACCGTGTCGGCGGCGTCCTGAAACGCGTCGATATGTTCCATCGAGACGCCGTGGGGCGTCGCCGCAAAGAGGACGTCAACGGATTCGAGATCCTCGGGCGAACTGAACCGCAGGTCCAGGCCGCGGAGGTTCGGATGGACGTGGCCGATCGTCTTGTTTGCCTTCGAGCGACTCGTGGCCTGGGCGATCTCGAAGTCGGGGTGGCCGGCGAGTAGTCGCAGGAGTTCGCCGCCGGTGAAGCCGCTCGCGCCGACCACGGAGGCAGAAAGGGTTGGTTCGCCTTCACTCGCGGACATCACTCGCTCACCTCCGCGTTCGTCTCTAGCCAGTCGACGACCTGGCCGGGGACGTCCGTCTCGACGGCGTCGTTCAGCGCCTTGAACTCGACGGTGTGGTTGACCTCGTGGACGGTGTAGCCGGTCGGTTCACCGGTCTCGTCGTCCACACCGTCTCGCGGGTCGCTATGCTCCCCGCTCGACTGCTGGGGATCGCTCCGCGATCCCCCTGTTTCCATCAGATCAATGCCCAGCAGCCCGCCGCCGACAGCTTCGCTGGCCTCGGCGACGAGTTCGCGGGCACGGTCGTCGAGTTCGAAGGCGTCGGTCTCGGCCCCTTTCGCGGCGTTGGTCAGCCAGTGATCCGACGAACGGACCATCGCCGCGATCGGCTCGCCGTCGGTCGCCAGCACGCGAATGTCACGGCCGGGTTTCTCGACGAACTCCTGGACGTAGAAGACCTTGTGCTCGTAGTGACCGAGCGTCGCCTTGTGTTCGAGGATCGCCTCGGCGGCGTCCTTCGTGTCGATCTTGGCCATCAGGCGACCCCACGACCCGATGACGGGCTTGAGCACGCACGGGTACCCGAAGTCCTCGATGATCTCGAGGGCGGTATCCTTGGTGAAGGCGACCTCCGTCTTCGGGGTCGGGACGCCGGCCTGCTTCAGCGCGAGGCTGTTGGTCACCTTGTCGGCGCAAGTCTCTGCGGTCTCGTGGCTGTTGATCACCGGGATGTCGTAGGCGGAAAGGAACTCCGTCGCGTAGAGGCTCCGGCTGGTCGCCAGACACCGGTCGAGCACGAGGTCGACGTCCTCGAAGTCTTCGGGCGGTTCGTCGAGGCCGAACCGTTGCTTGCGCACGTCGATCTTCGTGACCTCGTGGTCGCGCTCGCGCAACTCTTCGAGCAGGAGTTTCTCGTCCTGGCGGATGCGCGAGTAGAGAATGGCGACGTTCATTCGGGTGCACCTCCAGAGCGGGCAGTCATCGCGGCTGTCGGTGCTGGTGCCGGCCCGCCGGCAGTCGGCGGGTGGCGCGCTGCGGTCGTCGGTGTCGTAGTCATGTGTTGTGTGGTCCCGGTCGGTGTGATCGTCGTCGCTGTGGTCTTGCCCGTCTCAGACATACGTCTGTACCTCCGCCTGTAGCTCGGCGACCGCGTCGTCGATCGCCGTCCGGCGCTCGTCCAGCGCGTCGGTATCGGCCGCGTGGTCGTCCCGCGCGGTCACAATCTGTTCGGCGACCGCCTCGGGGGCCGGCCCCCCTGCCGAGTCGCGACTCGCGACGCTTTCGACGGGATCGAGTGCCGACTCGATCGTCTCGCGGTCGACGTACGCCGACAGCGATTCGCCGAGAGTGTCGCGCGCAGCGGCCTCGAGCGTCTCGAAATCGACGTCGTCGCCGGCGGCTTCGGCCGCGCTCGCGACGACCTCGTGGGCCGTCCGGAACGGGACACCGGCCATCGCGAGCGCGTCGGCGACGCCCGTCGCCGTCGAAAAGCCCTCGCCAGCCGCGTCGGCCAGCACCGCGTCGTTCCACTCGGCGGTCGCGATCGCACCGGCGGCGACCTCGGTCGCCTCGCTGACGCCGTCGATCGCCCGCCAGGCGTGGCCGCCGGCGCGCTGGAGGTCGCGGTTGTACGCCCGCGGCAGCCCCTTGAGTGTGGTCAGCAGGCCGTTGAGCCCCGCCGCGGCGTCGCCCGCGCGAGCGCGAACGAGTTCGAGCGTGTCGGGGTTCTTCTTCTGGGGCATGATTGAAGAGGTCGAGGCGTAGGCGTCGTCGACCTCGACGTACCCCTTGTTGGCGTAGATCACGACATCCTCGGCGAGTCCCGACAGCGTCGTCGCAAGGCTCGCCAGCGCGGCGGTCGACTCGACGAGGAAGTCCCGCGCCGAGACGGCGTCCATTGCGTTGTCCATCGTTCCGTCGAAGCCCAGCAGGTCGGCTGTCCGCTCGCGGTCGACGTCGAAGGGCGTCCCCGCGAAGGCGGCCGCGCCCAGCGGCGAGTGATTCGTCCGGTCGTAGGCGTCGAGCAGCCGATCCGTCTCGCGAGCCAGCTCGCGCTCGTAGGACAGCGCCCAGTGGGCGACGGTCGTCGGCTGGGCGGGCTGGAGGTGGGTGAATCCCGGCATCACCGTCTCGCGCTCGGATTCGGCGGTCTCGATCAGCGCGCCGCGCGCTTCGAGGGTCGCCTCGACCGCGGAAAGCAGGTCCTCGCGCAGGCGGTAGCGAATGCAGGTCGCGACCTCGTCGTTGCGCGAGCGGGCCGTGTGCATCCGGCCGCCGTCGGGGCCGACGCGGTCGATCACGGCCGTCTCGATGGCCTCGTGAACGTCCTCGCCATCCGGGAGTGCCTGGTGGCCGGCGTCCTCGATGTCCGCAAGGGCAGCCAGGATTTCGCCGGCTGTCGCCTCGTCGACGATGCCCTGTTCTTCGAGCATGACGACGTGAGCGCGATCAACCGCCAGGTCGGCGGCGAAGATGCGCTCGTCGGCGGCAAGCGACGAGAGGAACCCCCGGGCGGGGCCGCCGCTGAAGCGCTCCCGGCGGACGACGCCCTCGCTGCCGTCGTCACTGCCGTCTCCGTCGCCGTTGCTGTCACCGGCCGCCGGATCGTTTCCCCCGCCGTTCGCCGTGGGTTCCTCGGTCATGGCTCACTCCTCGTCGGCGAGTGACTCGGTCACGCTCTTGGCCAGGCGCGACTGGAACCCGTGATACTTCGCGACGCCCGTGGCGTCGTCCTGTGTGATCCCGCCGGTCACGGCCTCCTCGTTGAAGGAGGCCGCCGACTCGCTGTAGACCGAGTAGTCGGATTCCCGCGAGACGGCTCTGGTGTGGCCGCCTTCGAGTTTGACGGTCACCGTCCCGGTGACGCGAGTTTGGGTTTCGTCGATGAATCCTTCGAGGTCCTTCATCAGCGGCGCGTCGATCAGGCCCTCGTAAGCCTTCTCGGACCAGCGCTGGTCGATCGTGGTCTTGAACTGGCGCTCCTCGGCGGTGAGGACGAGTCCCTCCAGGGCCTCGTGGGCCGTCAGCAGGACCGTCGCGGCCGGGTGCTCGTAGTTCTCGCGGACCTTCAGGCCGAGCATCCGGTCTTCCATCATGTCCGTCCGGCCGATCCCGTGGGCACCGGCACGTTCGTTGAGCGCTTCGATCAACTCGACCGAACCGAGTTCTTCGCCGTCGACAGCGACGGCGGTGCCGTCCTCGAAGGTGATTTCGACGAGTTCGGCCGTCTTCCCGGAGGGATTCTCGGTCCAGAGGTAGATGTCGTCCTCGGGGATCGTCGCAGGGTCTTCGAGTTCCGAGCCCTCGATCGAGCGACTCCAGAGGTTCGTGTCGATGGAGTAGCGGCCGCCGGCCCCGCCCTCGACGGGCAGGCCCTTCTCCTCGGCGTACTCGTTCTCCCACTCGCGGGTGAGTCCGAGTTCGCGGATCGGCGCGATGACGTCCAGAGCGGTGTCGCGCCAGACCGCCTCGAAGCGGAGTTGGTCGTTACCCTTCCCGGTGCAACCGTGGGCTAAGGCGGTACAGCCCTGTTCCTCGGCGACGTCGGCGATCGCCTCGGCGATGACCGGCCGCGCGAGGGCGGTTCCAAGCGGATAGCCCTGGTAGTCGGCGTTGGCCTCGACGGCCTGCAGGCAGAGGTCGGCGAACTCCTCACGTGCGTCGACGACGTAGTGCTCCAGCCCGAGTGCCTCGGCGGTCTCCTCGGCCTCCTCAAACTCGTAGTCGGGCTGGCCGACGTCGACGGTGACGCCGATGACGTCGTCGTAGCCGTATTCTTCCTTGAGCAGCGGTACGCAGACTGTGGTGTCGAGCCCGCCCGAGAAGGCGAGCGCGACGGTGCCGTTTCCGTCCTGTTGTGTCGTCGGTTGTGTCATGGTTGTGTGACTGTCGGGTGAGAGATGACCGCCCCGGAACCCGACGGTGGGCGGCGATGAAACGAGACGAAACCGGTCAGAAAGGGAATGTATTCGGGCCTAACGGCCCGGTCGTCGGCGTCGAAGCAGGGAGACGGACCCGCCGGTCTCGGAAGCGCTCGCGTCGGACCGGTAGATCGGCGTCATGTACCCCGGAATATCCGGCAAGCGCTACTAATATCTTCCGGGTTCGTTCTCGCGTGGTATGGCCTCACGCGCTCGACCGGTCCGGGCCAGGAGACGGTCTCCAGATCCGCCACAACACCTATACACCTCGCCTGTGAATCGAGAATCATGAATCTCGACGTCGAAGACCTGCTGAAGCTCGTCCTCGTATTGGTCCTGGTGTGGATCGTCATCGAGGTCATTTCGGAAGTCCTCGGGCTGTTCGCGTCGCTCCTCGGTCCGTTCCGGCCGCTGCTGGGATTGGTCATCGTCGTTTTGATCGTGTTGTGGTTGCTCGACCGGATCTGATCGACCGAGTCGCTTATTTCGTATCCCGACCCCAGTAGATACGTGTACAGTCTGAACGTCCCGGTCCCCGCCGCAGTCGCTCGGCTGGCGGGCGAGTTAGCCCACGATGTGCCACAGGCCCAGGAACGAACGCGCGGCGAACACACGCTGGTGCTCAAGCGACTCGGCCAGGACCGGTCGGTCCCGCGTATACAGGCCCAGGTCCGGGAGTACCTGACCGGCCAGCCCCCCTTCGAAGCGCAAGTGACCGGGGTCGATTACTTCGCCGACCCGACGAACGGACCCGCACCCGTCATTTACCTGACCGTCGAGAGTCCCGAACTCCGTCGGCTCCACGAGCGACTCGTGGACCTGTTTTCCCCAGTCGAGGGCCTGGAAGGCGACGAGTACACACCGCACGTGACGATCGCGCGCGGTGGCAACGACGAGCGGATCAACCGGCTCGTCGAACGCTCGATCGACCCGGTCACCTGGACAGTGACGCGACTCACCGTTCGGGACGCTCGGCGCGGTGAACCAGCGAGCAGTATCTCACTCCCCGTCTGAACCAGACACCACGGCACTCAATCCTCGAACCGTCGGTCGTCCTGACTCGCCTCCCGATCGCGGTCACGGGCCATCGTCGTCGGGACGCCGCCGTTTAGCGCCCGCCCGCTCTGTACGGAGTCACGCCCGCTCTCCTTGATGATCGAAAGCGCCGTCATCAGGTCCGAGCGGGTGAGCAAGCCGACGAACTCGCCGTCCTCCATGACGAGGAGTCGACCGATGTTGTCCTGCTGCATCTGTGTCAGGGCCGTCATCGCGTTCTCGTCGGGATGGATCGTGCGGAGATCCGTGGTCATCACCTCGTCAGTGCGGAAGGCCTCGCGTTCGACCTCCCGGACAGCGCGGGCGTCAGCCAGCGTAACCAGCCCGACGACTGCGCCGTTCTCGGTGACGGGGAACCCGGTGTGTCGTTCCCGGAACATGAGCTCCATGAGTTCGGCGACCGAGAGGTCTGGATCGACTGTCTGGACGCGATCGGCCGGCGTCATCACGTCCCGGACGGTCACGCCCTCGAAAGCGGCCTTCATCGTCGTCATCTGGGCCTCACTGGACGCCCCGATGTAGATGAAGAAGGCGATCGCGACCAGAAAGAGGCCACCGCCGCCGAACAGCCCGAACAGGCCGAGCAACAGCGCAAAGAGTTTGCCGACCTCCGCGGCGATCTGGGTCGCCCGGGCGAACGGACGATTCCTGGCCAGCAGCGCCCGGAGAACCCGTCCGCCGTCCATCGGAAAGCCGGGCAGCATGTTGAAGATCGCCAGCGCGAAGTTCAACAAGGCGAGATACCCCAACAGGAACTTCACGGCGGCGAATCCGACAGCGTCGCCCGCCGGAACGAGCAGGAATCCGGCGTAGGAGAGTCCCGCAAGCGCCACGCTGACAGTCGGTCCCGCGATCGCGATGAACAGTTCCTGTTTCCAGTCTTCGGGCATCTCCTCGAGTTGGGCGATGCCCCCGAACAGCCACAGCGTGATCGAGGAGATGGGAAAGCCATAGCGCATCGCCACGACCGAATGACCGAGTTCGTGGAGGACGACGCCGGCGAACAGCCCGAGTGCAGCCGTCACTCCCAGAAGCCAGGGAAGCTGTCCGGTCGAGAGGGCCGCCCCGTCGATGCCCGCCCCCCAGACGTCGTTGAGCAAGTCGGCCGTCTGACCGACCTGTGCGCCGATGAGCCAGGCGAAAAGTGGGAGCACGAGCAGGAAAGTCAGATCCAGCTGTATCGGGATCCCGAACGCGCTGCCGATCCGGAAGCGTCGCATGGGTGACGGTTGTCGGGCCAGCGTCTTAAGAACCCTGGCGACCGACAGCTCGCGGTCGGGGGCGGGACAAACGTCTTAACGGATCCAGTCGTACGGGCACATATGTCCGAGAAACCGCAGACGGGCGAAATCTTCGGCATCCCGTACAACTTCGAGCGACCGAGCATGAAGCGACTTCTCTCGGCGTACTGGCAGCCCGGCGAGGGCATGCTCACGAAGAAGCCGTTCGGCATCGGCTACACGCTCAACCTCGCGAACTGGCGGTCATGGATCGTCCTGGGCGTCGCCGGCCTCCTGCTGTACCAGCAACAGTCCGGCGAGAGCGAGGCCGACGCGGACGGTGACGAGGAGTCCAGCGAACCCGTCGAAGTCATGGTAGAGTGACCGCCACCGGGCGGGCGTGACGAGCCGACCACGAGACCGACGACGCTTTTGAATCCGGGGACGACCCTACGGCTATGCTCCGCTTCGTGACCGGTAACGACGGCAAAGTCCGAGAGGCCCGAGCAGCACTCGACGACGACGTGACGCAGTTCACTTACGACTACCCGGAGATCCAGAGTCCCGACCTCGGCGCGATCGCCGCTCACGGGGCACGCGAGGCCTACCGCGAGGTCGGCGCGCCCGTCATGGTCGAGGACTCCGGGCTGTTCGTCGACGCATTCGCGGGCTTTCCCGGGCCGTACTCGGCGTACGTCGAGGACACGCTCGGGATCGAGCGCGTCTGGCGGCTGACCGAGCCGGAGGACGACCACGCCGCCGCGTTCCGGTCGGTGATCGCCTACTGCGACGGCTCCGGGTTCGCTTCCGCCCCCGCCGTCCGGGACGGCGAACCACCGGTCGCGATCTTCGAGGGACGCGTCGAGGGGACGATCGTCGCCCCGCGGGGCGACGGCGGGTTCGGCTACGACCCCATCTTCGAGTACGACGACCGGACATTCGCCGAGATGGACCCCGAGGAGAAAAACGAGCACTCACATCGCGGGCGAGCGATCGATGCCTTCGTAGAGTGGTACGACGGGCAGGGCGAGGCCTGAAAGCCCCCTACTCGAAGGAGTACCTAGCACGACTCGACGCCAGTGATCTCGAAGCGAGCGCCGCCGGACTCGCTTTCGGCGACAGCGATATCCCAGCCGTGGCCCTCCGCGATCTCCGAGACGATCGCCAACCCGAACCCAGTCCCGTTCTCCGCGGTGGTGAATCCAGGCTGGAAGACGTCCTCGCGCTCGCCCACAGGGATTCCCGGCCCGTCGTCGGCGACGTAAAATCCCGTCGCGTCCGACAGTGGACCGACAGTAATTGTCCCTGGGCCGGCGTGGTCACGGACGTTTCTGAAGATATTTTCGAACAGTTCGACAACGCGCTGGTGGTCGCCATGGAACGAGAGATCACCGGCGATTTCGAGTTCGACCCCGTCGGTTTCGACGTTCGCCCAGGCCCCTCGAGAGAGGGCCTGCAGGGAAACGGCTTCGGTTTCGAACGCTGACTGACCCTGCCGGGCAAGTTCGAGGATGTCCGCGATCAACTGGTCCATCCGGTCGAGTGCAGTCTCGACCCGTTCCAATCGGCTGTCGTCGTACTCCTGGCGAAGCAAGTCGACGTTGCCGATCGCGACGTTCAGCGGATTTCGCAGGTCGTGAGAGACGACCGAGGCGAACTTCTCCAGGCGTTCGTTCTTGCGTTCGATCTCGCGTTCGTACTCCTTTTTCTCGGTGATGAACCGGGTGACGCCGATGAGGCCCTTGATCTCGCCGTCCTCGCCGTACCACGGCACTTTCGAGGTGAGCGTCCACTCGCCGTTGTTTTCGTTGTACTCCTCTTTGTTGATGATCGGTTCGCCCGTCTCGACGACGTGTCTATCGTCCGCAACGGCCTCGCGAGCGAACTCGTCGTCGCCGTAGACCTCCCGGTCTGTCTTCCCGATGGCATCCCCCGGAGACAGGTCGTAGTCACTCATGTACAGGTGTCGGCCCTCCGTGTCTTTGACGTACAGCGACACCGGGAGTTGCTCGAAGAGCTGGTCGAGGAGGTTGGCTTTGCTTCGAAGCGTCGACTGGTCGTTCAGGGAGCCGTCCTGGCGGTTGTGAACGGCCTGTTCGATTCGGTCGGCCAGCCGTTCGTACTGAGCCGGGCCAGCTTGTCGCCTGACGTAGTCGGTAACACCAGCCGAGATAGCCGCACTGGCGACGGCTTCGCTCCCCTCGTCAGTGTAGAGAATGAACGGAAGATTGCCATATCGGTCCCGGACAGCCGCAAGGAACTCGAGCCCGTTCATCTCTGGGAGTGGGTACTCGCTGACGATACAATCGACGGACGCTGTTTCGAGTCGCTCGAGACCAGTCTCCGCACCCACCACTGACAGGACCCCAATCCGCTCACGTTCTCGCTGAAGAAACGAAATCAGGTCGTCGTCGGCGTCATCGTCGTCTTCGACGTATAATAAAGTGATCGAGCGATCCAGATCGTCCATCTGCCAGCCAGTATGTCGGCACGTGGTATCAATCTTGACCCACACGTCAGACACACCCCGGTGTGTTTTCGCCGCTCCAGCAGGCCAAGATAGCGGAACCCGTCGTGTCGTCCCAGTGCCGTCATTCGGATGTGCCAAGCTCGACGATGCCGAACGCCCGCGGATGCTCCCAGGCGACGTCGGAGTCGGCGGCCCAGGATCGCTTGCTCCGGGACTCGCCCCCGCCATCGATGACGTGGATGTCGAATCCAATTCGGTCGCCGGGGGACGGCTCGACTTCGTAGGCCGCCCACGGGACGGCGGTCTCGACTCGCCAGCCGCCCTCGACCTCGACGGACGCGACCTGGACGGCGTCGGCGATAGGGGCCGAGTTCGCGCCCGCCTGGACGCCCCCGTCCCGGGGAAAGACGAGTTGGAGATCGTCGTTCCCATCGTAACTCTCCTCCCGGCTGCTGTCGAGGTCGAGGTACAGTTCGGCGGCGTCGTTGCGCCAGACTTCATCGGCGTCGGTGTCGATGTCTTCGTCTGTGACCGAGACGCCGAGGTACAGCGCGGTGTCGTCCCAGAGTGCGCGCCACTCAGCCGCGAGGTCGACCGAATCCGTCGGTTCGATCGTCCACGTAGAGAGATCGTATGGCGTCGTCCGGATCCAGGTGTCGCCCAGTTCCCCGTCGATCGAGGGGGACGAATTCGTAGCCGGAATAGTCGTCGCGGCGGCGTTCGCCGTCTCTACCGTGACACGGCCCGGCGGCGAGCGGTTCCCGTAGCCGTCGACGGCGACGACAGTCACCTCGGAGGTCTCGGCCGGGCGAAGGCCTCTGACGGTCACCGACTCGCTCGCCCCCCGGAGGATCTGTGGCTGTCGACCGGCCACGGTCACCCGGAACTGCGCGGCCGGTTGACCCCCTTCCGATTCGTGTTGCCAGGTGATCGTCGCGGTCGTCGGACCGACGTCACTGATTTCGACCGACGGTGCGGACGGCGGCTCATTCGCTTCATCGGGTCCGAGTGGATGGCTGTCTCTGGTGTCGGCCAGCCACTCCTTGGCAAACACCCCCATGTAGTCGTTGCCGCCGAGCAGATTCCATTCGGTGTCGAACATCCGCGGCATCCACTCCGAGTCGAAGACCCAGGCGGTCCAGTTGACGTTCGGGTGACTGTCAATCCACGTACGGAACGGCCGACCCCACCCGTCCGTCGTGCCGATCATGTGGGGCTCGATCCCGGTGCGATCGTCGTCGATATATCCCCACTCGTCGATGAACACAGGGACATCAAAGGACGGGTCGCCGTACTGTGGTTCCCAGAATTCCGTATTCGTCGAAGGGAACAAGTGAGCACTGTAGATCAGGTTCTCACCCTCGAAGGGTTCCTCCGGGGCGAACCGTACCATCGACGACCATGCGGGCGACCCGACGATGATCGGCGTCTCAGGCGCTCGATCGCGCAAGAGATCGACCCACGGCTGGGCGACCTCGCGCCACCGCTGCCAGGTGTCTCGGCCCTCGCCGCGTGGTTCGGTCGGTTCGTTGAACAGTTCATAGAGGACGTGACCCTCCTCGGCGTATCGCGGCCCGATGTGGTTCCAGAATCGGCGGATGCGCTCGTCGATAGTTTCGGTGTCGTAGGGCTCGATCGCGTGGTAGTCGATGATGACGTATCGGCCCCGTTCACGCGTCGTCTCGACGACGCGATCGAGGTACTCCTCGGCTAACGTCTCGATGCCGACCTCCCGGATCGAGCGCGGTTCGACCGGGACGCGAACGACGTCGGTGTGCCAGCCAGCGTCGTCGTCAGTCGCAAGCCCGAGAGTCTCCCAATAACCCTTCCCGCGTAAGTCGGCGTAGGTATCTCCCCACCAGGGGTCGGGCACGTTCACCCCACGGAGCACCACGCGCCTGCCGTCCGGATCGACGAGCCAGCGCCCCTCGACGTGGAGGGGCGGCGGCCCGGACTCGCTCGTGGTACGTTCGCGACTGTCCGACAGGCCAAAACAGCCGGCCAGGCCAGTCGTGGCCGCGACGGTTCCGTTCAGGAACGTACGGCGACGCATCGGATTATATCTCGTGATACTCCGGGATAAAGCCTTGCGAAAAGACGGTTCAATACCGGTATATCGATCACTCTTCAGAATCAGAGTTGACATCTGTGAACACGAATCTGGCACCGGCGTCGCTCTCGAGGTAGACCTCCCAGCCGTGGGCCTCTGCGATCGTCCGGACGATCGACAGCCCCAGTCCGGTCCCAGACTCGGCCGTCGTATAGCCGTACTTGAAGACGTCCTCGCGATCCTGGGGTGGAATACCCGGGCCGTTATCGGCGACGAAGAACCCATCGGCGGTCCCGCCGATTTCGACATTCACGTCCGGGCCGGCGTGTTCGACCGCGTTACGGAAGAGGTTCTCGAGGAGCCGCTTGAGGCGGTCCCGGTCCGCCGCAATCGTCGGCGCGTCCTCGACCATCAGCGTCGCCGCGTCGGTCTCGACTGTTCCCCACGCCTCGCGGGCGACCGTCTCCAGATCGACGGGCTGGGTCTCTTCGATCGTCGCGCCGCCGCGAGCCAGCGTGAGGACGTCCTCGATGATCGTCTCCATGCGGTCCAGCGCCGACGCCACGCTGTCGAGTTCCTCTCGAACGCCCTCGTCGGCGGCCGCGAGGTCATCTTCCAAGAGCGTGACGTTACCACGGGCGACCTGTAAGGGATTGCGGAGGTCGTGGCTCACGGTGCTCGCAAACTCCGCTAAGCGTTCGTTCTGGCGGCGCAGCTCCGCTCGAGCTGCCTGGGCTTCTCCGATCTGTCTACGCAGCGAATCTCGCATGTCCGCGAGCGACCCGTAGAGCTGGCCGATCTCGTCCACCCGGTTCGAACGCAACGAGACCGTCAGATTTCCCGTGGCCATCTCCTCAGTCCGGCGGCGGAGGCGGACCAGCGGCAGGACAGTCTGGCGGCCCAGGATGACAGCGATCCCCACGATAGTCACGAGGGTCACGCCCACGAGGACGAGGACGTTGCGCGCGACGGTCCGGCTGACGGCGTAGACTTCACTCGTCGGCGAGGCCGTCATCACGACCCACGCAGCGTCAGGGATCGGCGCGAAGGCGACGACTTCCGTCTCCCGTGTGACGAGCGTCGACGAGCCATTCATCGCGGCCGCGAACGCCTCGGTGTCGGCGACCGGCGAAGGGTTGTTCCGGCGCGGCGAGAGGACACCCTTTCCCTCTGCGTTTAGTACTCGCGTCCGGACTGCGTCACGCTGTCGGTGGAGTCTGTCGAAGTCCCGGCCGATGTTCCCCACGACGACCACGACGCCGTCGCCCGCCCGGACGGGTGCCGCGAACGCGACCAGCAACGCGGCGTCGGCCTCGTAGGCCGATTCGGACATTGCGAGAGACGGTGCGTCTGAATCGTCAGACACGGCCGTCACTGGGTCCGAGACAGCAATACTGATCGCTCGGGGTGTCTGGTTTTCGACCGAAGCGTCGGTACTCGCGATGACGGACCCGGAAGAATTGACGTAATGAATGGCGTGAACGCTCTCGCTGCCGGCCGTGGCGATCGACTCGAGGTCCCGTCGAATGGCGGTCGGATCCTCGGTCGCGTAGACATCGGCGGAGGCGGCGACGCGCGTTTGTGAGCGCATGGTCGCAACCCATTTCGCGACGTTCTCCGCCTGGAGAGTCGCTGTCGATTCGAGTCGGTCCTCGGCGTCGTCCTGAATCAGATCCTCGACTTCGAGGACCGTAGCCCCACCGACCACTGCGACGATGGCTGCCACGATGAGCAACGTTAGCAGGAACTTCACCGCGAACCGTCGCCGGACGAACCCCGGGACAAACAGCTTCGTGAGACGTAGAGTCACCCGTTCGTCGGGCGCATCGTCCCTTGACTCTCCGAGTGAACTGTCCGCATCCATCAACGTCTCACAATCTCCACGTAGCCCCTTGACTCTTGCCCGACCGGCCTAGGTTCCGTGCTGCCAGTCGTCCATGTACTCGCGCTGTTCGGGCGTCAACTCGTCGAATGCGACGCCCTCGGCGGCGAGTTTGATCTCGGCGACTTCCCGGTCGAGTTCGTCGGGCACGTTGTGGACGCCGGCTCCGTACGCCGAACCGTTCTGGACCATCTCTCGGGCCGAAACGGCCTGGATCGCGAAGCTCTGGTCCATGACCTCGACGGGGTGACCCTCCGCGACCGGGGAAGCGAGGTTGACGAGGCGACCTTCCGCCAGGACGTTCAGCTGGCGGCCGTCCGGGAGTTCGTACCCGCGAACGCCGTCCCGGGCCTCGAAGACGTTCTCGGCCATGTCTTCGAGCTGTTCGAGGTTGATCTCGACGTCGAAGTGGCCGGCGTTTGCGAGCACTGCGCCGTCTTTCATCTCTTCGAACGCCTCGCGCGTGATGACGTCGCGGTTGCCCGTCGTCGTCACGAAGACGTCGCCCTCCGCGGCGGCCTCGACCATCGGCATCACACGGAAACCTTCCATGTGGGCCTCCAGGGCCCGCCGGGGTTCGATCTCGGTGACGACGACGTCGGCGTTCATCCCACGAGCCTTCTTCGCGACGCCTTTCCCACACTGGCCGTAGCCGCCGACGACGACCGTCTTGCCCGCGATCGAGAGGTTCGTCGTGAGTTCGATCGAGACGAGGCTGGACTCGCCCGTCCCGTGGACGTTGTCGAACAGCCGCTTCATCGGCGTGTCGTTGACGGCGAACATCGGATACTCCAGCGCGCCGTCGTCGTCCATCGACCGCAGGCGGTGGACACCCGTGGTCGTCTCCTCACAGCCGCCGACGATCGAGTCGATGAGTTCGGGGTACTCCTCGTGGACCCGGAAGACGAGGTCCGCACCGTCGTCGATGGTGATCGTCGGTTCGTGAGAGAGGACGGCGTCGATCGCGCCGTAGTAGGCCTCGTCCTCGACGCCGCGCTCGGCGTAGGAGGTGATCGAGTCGTTGGCGTCGAGCGCGACGCTGACGTCGTCGTGCGTCGAGAGAGGATTGCAACCAGTGATCGCAATCTCGGCCCCGCCGGCGGCCAGCGTCTCGGTCAGGACCGCCGTCGTGGCTTCGACGTGCATCGCCATCCCGATCGTCTGGCCCGCCAGCGGCTGTTCGTCCTCGAACTCCTCGCGCAGGGCGGCCACGATCGGCATGTGCTCGCGCGCCCAGTCGATCTTGCGGCGGCCGGACTGCTCCAGGGTAGCGGGATCGTCGACCCGCTCGGTAATCGGCTGACTCATGTCCCGGACTAGCGGGGCACGGCGGGAAAACGCTACCGAAGTGTCCACCGGATAGCCGAGTGAGAAAAAGGAGGAGGGGCGTCGCGGGGGCGGCGAGTGAACGGTCGCGTCGTTAGCGACCCGGGCCGGCGTGTGCGGGCGGCCCGCGCCGGTTCTCGCTGTCTTCGTCCTCTTCGTCTACGTCGTCACGATCACGGTCGCGGTCGGGTTCGTGCTCCCGATCCTCGTCCAGGTCCTGATCACGGTCGCGGTCCTGGTCGCCAACCTGGGACGGGCCGCGGTCGTCGGACTCGTTGTCGTCCGGACCGGCGTGTTCGGGTGGCCCACGACGGTCGTCGTCTTCGTCGGCCTCGTCACTGTCGCGATCGCGGTCCGGTTCGTCCTCGGAGTTCACGTCCGGATCGCGGTCGCGATCCTGGTCGCCCGCCTGTGACGGTCCGCGATCGTTGGATTCGTTACTGTCCGGACCGGCGTGTGCGGGCGGCCCCCGACGATCGTCATCGTCCGTCGCGCCTTCACCATTCGCGTTCTCGTTTTCATCTCCTTCGTCGACATCGCCGTCGTCGTCTTCGTCCGTTGCGTTACGGTCCCGGTCGCGGTCGGGGTCGTGGTCTGCGTCCTCGTCCCGGTCCTGAACACGGTCCTGGTCGCCAGCCTGGGACGGACCGCGGTCGTCCGACTCGTTGTCGTCCGGACCGGTGTGTTCGGGCGGCCCACGACGGTCGTCCTCCGTCTCGTTGACGCCATCGTCGGCCGTCTCGTTGACGCCATCGTCGGCCGTCTCGTTCACGTCGTCGTTCATGCCCGGACCGGCGTCAGCGGGTGGACCAGCGTGAGCGGGCGGGCCGGCGTGGTCGGGGCGGTTGTCGGTAGCGGGGTTGTTCTCTGTCACGAAGTCGGCGACAGCCTGCCCGAAGCCGGGGCCGGCAGCGCCGTTCGCGAGCATCTCCTGGACGAATGCGCTCACTTCCTGGCCGAAGGCCCCCTGGGAATCGTCATCCTCGGCCGGTTCGAGTTCGGCAGTCGTCGTCGCGGTCCGGTTCTCGACCGTGGCGGTGACCTCGACAGTCACCTCGGTCTCCGGGGCCGAGAGGAGAACAGTTCCGTTCTCGTCGGTCGTGTACGTCCCACTACCCGCGTACGTGTCGTCCGCCTCTTCGTCCGCGTCTTCAGCCTCTTCAGTTTCGTTCAGGTCCTCCTCTGTCTCGTTGAGGCCGTCTTCGACCGTCTCGTTCAGGTCCTCCTCTGTCTCGTTGAGGCCGTCTTCGACCGTCTCGTTCAGGTCGTCCGATTCGTCGAGACCGTCGTCGCGGTCGTCGACGACGACGCTCACGTCGACGGTCGCGTTCGGGACGGCGGTCCCGTTGTCAGTCACCGATATCGTCACGTCCGCGTCGTTACCGGCCTGTGTCACCGAGACCGCGAGGCCGCCGTCGGCAGCCAGCGCAGGGGCAGCTGCCGAGGCGACCATCAGCGCGGCCAGGGCGACGGCGATGAGCTTCTGATTCATTGCACTCGCTACTCGGAGCCAGACCCAAATATACCCCGACAGCTGTTCACTCCGTTCGAGAGATATACGATTCGATCGAGGCGTGACGAAATCCGTTCAAACTGTTTACTATCGTTTTCCAACGTTTTATTCTATACTCAGGAAATGTAAATATTCGCGTCGCGAGTCGTCACATCGCCCGCTCGACCAGCGCGTCGGCGTGGTCGACTGCCGCCTCGCGGACGCGGTCCTCGTCGAAGACGGTCACCTCGCGGTCGCGCATGAGCACCTGCCCGTCGGCGACGGTGTGGCGGACGTCGCTCCCGCGGGCGGCATAGGCGAGATGAGAGACCAGATCGTGGGCCGGTGTGAGGTGCGGGACGTCGAGATTGAGAACGGCCAGATCGGCGTTCGCGCCGGGTTCGATCCGGCCGGAGTCGAACCCGAGCAGGTCCGCCCCGTTCGCGGTCGCCATCTCGACGACGGTCGGCGCGTCGACGGCGCTGGCGTCCTCGGCGGCGAGTTTCCCGAGCATCGCCGCGTCGCGCATCTCGTCGAACATGTCCAGGTCGTTGTTCGAGGCCGCACCGTCCGTTCCGATCCCGACGGTGACGCCGGCATCGAGCATGTCCTGGACCGGGGCCATCCCACTGGCGAGTTTCATGTTCGAGGCCGGGCAGTGGGCGACGCCGGTGTCGGTCTCGACCAGCAACTCGATTTCGCTGTCGTCGACGTGGACGCCGTGGGCGACGTAGGTCTCGCCAGCGAGGAGTCCGAGGTCCTCAGCATAGGCGAGTGGACGCACTCCGTGTTCCTCGACGATCGGGCCGACCTCGTCGGGCGTCTCGTTGGCGTGGAGATGCGTCGCCAGGCCTGCCTCGTTGGCCTGCGGGACGAACTCCCGGAGGAACTGCTCGCCGACTGTCGTCAGCGAGTGTGGCTGGAACGTCGTCCGGATCCGACCGTCGGCCGCACCGTCGAACTCCTGGGCCACTTCGAGGCTCCGTTCGAGGTCCGCTCGCGCGCCCTCGTCGTCCTTGCCGACAGTGACTGCGGTGTAGCCAAGCCGCGCCCGAACGCCGGCCTGCTCGACCGCTTGAGCGATCTCTTCGACCGCGAAGTACATGTCCGACAACGCCGTCGTCCCGGACTTGATCATCTCGATCAACCCGAGTTCCGCACCGACGCGGATGTCTTCAGGGGTGAGTTCGGCCTCGACCGGCCAGATGTCCTCCCGAAGCCAGGCGTCGAGGGGCTTGTCGTCGGCCAGGCCACGGAGCAGCGTCATCGCGACGTGGGTGTGCGTGTTGACGAGTCCGGGGATGACGAGTCCGCCCGCGGCGTCGAGTTCGTCGTCGCCACCGCCGGGATCGCCGACGGCCTCGATCGTGCCCGCGTCCTGATCGACGAGAACGTCCGCGCGTTCGACTGTCATGTCCGGACGGAGAACCTGTCCGCCCGTGACGAGGAGGTCGCTCATGGCGTGTGGTTTTCGCGGGACGAATAAGACTGTGGCGGGTTCTGTTGGTCCTGAGGGAGCGCCGAAGGTGTCAGTTCACTCCTCGCGCTCTTTCAACCACTGATCCAGCAGATCTCGAATCGCGGCCTCGCGGTTGTCCCGGTGATCCCGGAAGGCCTTCTCGTCCAGCGCCTCGAGAGTCTCCTCGTCGAACTCGACGGTCACTTCCTCCAGATCCGAGAGGACGTCGTTCATTATCCAGGATCGGGGGGCGGCATCGACAAATAGGTTCGTCAGCCACCCGTCCGACACCCGTCGATGCACCGAAAGGCTCGCGCTCACGTCCGGATCTCGAAGCGAGTCCCCACTTCGACGTCTGCGAGCTCGATCGTCCACTCGTGAGCGGCGACGATCTGCTCGACGATCGAGAGGCCGAACCCGGTGCCGTCCTCCGCGGTGCTGTAACCTGATTCGAAGACCTGCTCACGGTCTTGCTGGGAGATGCCGCGTCCGTCGTCTTCGACGAAGAAACCCTGCGGTGTCTCGAGTGCGCCCACAGTGACGGTGACGTCCTCACCGCCGTGTTCGATCGCATTCCGGAAGAGGTTCTCGAACAGCCGCTGGAGGCGGTCCGGATCGGCGACGAGGTCGCGGTCGGTCTCGACGACCAGTTCGGCCTCGGCCGTCTCGACCATCCCCCAGGCGTCCCGAGCGACCGCTCCGAGACTCACGCGGTCAGTCTCTTCGACGGGCTGGCCCTGGCGGGCGAGCTGGAGGACGTCCTCGATGAGCGTCTCGATGCGGGAGAGGGCGTCGTTGACCGCCTCGAGGTGTTCGTTGTCGACCTTCTCACGGGCGAGTTCGAGGCGACCCTGAGCGACGTTCAGCGGGTTGCGGAGGTCGTGGCTGAGCATGCTGGCGAAGGAATCCAGCCGGTCGTTCTGGCGTTCGAGTTCGTTTCGGTACTGTTCGCGATGGGTCTCGTCGGTGAAGACGAGGGCGCGCCCGAGATCAGCCTGAGAAGCCGAGAACTCCTGTTCAGTCACGCGGTAGTACCGGGTCTCGCCGTCTCGGTGGACCGTAACGAGCGGATCGTCCTCCACGAGTTTCTCCGCACACTTCGGGGCGACCTCGGCGAAGCGGTCGCCGACGACCGAACGGTCGTCCAGCGCGGACACGAGTTGCGTCGCCGCCCGGTTGTAGTCCTGGATGCGGTCGTCGGCATCGAGGACGATCACCGGATCGTCCCGGTCGCCGGCCAGCCGGATCGTCCGGAAGCGCTCGAAGTAGACGAACGAGAGCCCGACGGCGAATGCCGCGACGCCGACTGGTTCGTAGGTTATCTCCATCAGTCCGGGAACGAGCATCCCCAGGATGTCGAAGCCGACCGGCAGGGCTGTCAGCCCGAGCAATACCAACAGCGGGCGCGAATCGTGGCTGACGTGGCGAAATCGCTCGTAGAGCATGAAGTACCCGACCGTCGCCAGCGCGTAGCTTCCCCCCATGACCGTCCAGTGTAAGGTGGTGCTCGTGATCGCGACGTGAGGGAACGGCGTCGAAACGACCTCGCTCGTGAAGTACAGGCCGTGAACGTTGTTCGTGAGTTTCACGGCAACGATCGCGAGGAAGACGCCAACGACGATCCGGCGAATCCGTGGATCGCGGTGGAGCGTCCGGCCAGTGTAGGCCGAACAGAAGTACAGCCACCCGCCGATCGTGCTCAATCCGACGACGAGGCCGATCTGATAGAGGAACACGCCGAGTTGCTCGTCGGCTGTCGCCAGATACGCGACGTGAGTAAGCGCCCACCCGCCGCTGGTGAGGAGCAAAGCGACCAGGCCCCGCCGGGTGTCGCCATCAGCGATCCGGTTGGCCCGGACCGCACTGGCGAACGTGGCGACCGCAGAGAGGCCGAAGATCGCCAGATACCAGTACCGGCCACCGATCGCCAACCCGTCGATCATCGGCGGCTCGACTCACCTCTCCGGCACATGAAAAAAGAGTCCGGTGCCAGCGTAATGAATGTACCTTCCGAGGAGCGGGGAGCCGACACGTCCCGAAAGACAATTGCGCCTCTCGCACGGAGAGTGGGTATGCGCATCGCCCTGCCCAACAAGGGTCGGCTCCACGACCCGAGCGTCGAATTGCTCGAACGCGCCGGGCTCCACCTCGTCGACGGCGCGGACCGACAGCTCTACGCCCGGACGGTCGACGACGACGTGACCGTGCTGTACGCCCGCGCCGCGGACATCCCCGAATACGTCTCCGACGGCGCGGCCGACCTCGGCATCACCGGCTACGACCAGGCCCAGGAGGCCGACCGCGAGAACCTGGTTTCCCTCCTCGACCTGGAATACGGCCAGTGCAAACTCGTGCTGGCCGCCCCCGAGGACGGAGACATCGACGACCCCGCTGACCTGGAGGGCGGCACCGTCGCGACGGAGTTCCCGAACGTGACCCGACACTATCTCGAAGACGTTGGCGTCGACGCCGAGATCACGGAAGTTTCGGGGGCGACCGAGCTCACGCCGCACGTCGACATCGCCGACGGCATCGTCGACATCACCTCGACGGGCACGACCCTGCGGATGAACCGCCTCGCAGTCGTCGACGACGTCCTCGAAAGCTCCGTCCGGCTGTTCGCCCGCGAGGACGTCGCCGACGACCCCAAAGTAAAGCAGATCGAGATGGCGCTGTCCTCGGTGCTGTCGGCCGAGGACAAGCGCTACCTCATGATGAACGCACCCGAGTCCCAGCTCGAGGAGGTCAAGGACGTCCTGCCCGGGATGGGCGGACCGACGGTGATGGACATCGCCGGGACGGAGGATGTTGCGGTCCATGCAGTCGTCGACGAACAGGCGGTCTTCGAGACGATCAGCCGGCTGAAAGAGATCGGTGCGAGCGATGTCCTCGTGACCGAGATCGAACGACTGGTGGAGTGATCAGAACCGAACACCGCCGCAACCCGGAGGTCTTTGTCCCCAGGCCGACTATCCCCTGGCGTGTCAGACGCATCGAACGGGAAAGCGCAACTCCTGGCAGCCCTTCGGGTTCGCGAGCACGCGAAACGGGGGATCACAACGGGGATCGTCTTCGCCATCGCCGTCTACGCCGTGTTCGTCTTCGGTCGCGCGTCGGCGCTCGGGCAGGTGCTGTACCTCTCTTTGCTTGCCGTCCTCGCGATGACAGTCGGGGCCGTCGTGACAACGGTTCTGGTCGGAGTTGAGGCCTACAGACACGCCACAGAGGACGACCCGGCCGACGACGAGAAAGAACAGTAGCCTCAGTCTCCCCCAGCTAGCTCGCGCAGTCGCTCCGCACCACTCCGAGTTCCCTTCGCGATCACCACGTCGCCAGCGTCGATCGCCGTCTCCGGCCCCGGCGAGAGTTCCCAGTCCGTGGAGTGCTTGCCGGTCGGATGGGTCGACGGTCGCCGGACGGCGATCACGCGCATGCCCGTTCGGGTCTTGACCTCGCGGTCGCCCAGCGTCGCGCCGTCGAGGTCGCTGTCCGGAGAGACGGTCTCCCGAACGATCACCTCGTCGCTCGCCTCGATGGCCGCCTCGACGACGGGATGGGTGCCCAGTCCCCGAAGCACGCCTTCACTGATCTCTAAGGCGGCGTCGGAGATGACTTCCGTCGAGCGCGCGAGGTGGACCAGCCCACGGAGGGCGATCGGATCGTCGACGCGGCCGGCAGCCTGGAGCGTCCAGGCCTCGAAGCGCGACTGGAGGGCGTCGACCTCGGCTTCGAGTTCCAGGACCTCCTCGGCGACGTCCTGGCTGTCGAACAGTATCGCGCCGTAGGCCAGGTCGACGGCGAGTTCGCTCATGTTCTTCATCAGCACGATCGAGTCGACCGCCCGCTCCAGATCGTCGATGTGGCTCTCGTGCGGTTCGGGCGGTTCGTAACCTTCACCGGTCGTTTCGGCGTAGACCTCGGCGATCCCGTCCTCCGGTCCCCTGGCGAGGAGGACGTCGCCCGACCGGAGCGTCGTCTCGGCCGTCGGATTGAGCAACCACTCGCCCGACCGCCGGATTGCGATGATCCGCACGCCGGTCGCAGTTTCGAGGTTGAGATCGGCGAGCGTCCGGTCGGCGTACGCCGAGTCGGCTTCGACCGTCGCCCGGACCAGCGTCTCGACCGCCTCGGGCAGGGTCGCCCGCATCGCCGCCGGCAGGCCGATGTCCTCGATGACGACCTTCGCGATGTCGCCCGCCGCATCGCTGATCTTCTCCGCCGCACCGACGACGCCCAGCACCGGGGCCAGCGCCTCGGCGTCCTCGGGGTTGCGGGCCGCCATGAGGAGGCTCATCCGCGCCCGGAGGTGGAGGACGTCCATGCGCTCTTCGAGGGCGAGGACTTCCTCGGCGATCTCGTCGCTGCCGAGCAACACCGCCGAATAGGAGAGGTCGATCAGCAACTCGGCGGTGTCTTTCATCTCGGCCAGCACGTCCTTGACGCTGACCGGTTCGTACGTGACGTCCTCACCCGTGACCATGTGTAGCCGGTTCGACACCGCAGGCCAAAAGTATTGCCGACAGGAGAGGAAATCTGTCGTCGACCGCCGACGAATCTCGATATTGACTATCGTCTAAAAGTCGCCGGAGAATATAGACAGACCGGATCTGTTCGTGTCAGTCCGGAAGGTACGGGAAAACGTAACCTGAAAACGGTAATGCTTTTCCTTGAAGGAGGGCAGTATATTGTATGCCCGAAGAGCTCAGAAAGGGACTGGAGGGAGTGCTGGTCGCCGAATCGTCGCTGAGCGACATCGACGGGTCGGCAGGCCGACTCGTCTACCGGGGGTACGCGATCGAGGATCTCGCGCGGAACACGTCCTTCGAAGAGGTGCTGTATCTCCTCTGGGAGGGCCACCTCCCGACTGAATCCGAGCTGGAACCGTTCGAGGCGAAGATGGCCGAGGAGCGGGCGGTCCGGGAGGAAGTGCTCTCGACGGTCCGTGAACTCGCTGCTGCGGAGGAGAACCCGATGGCCGCCCTCCGGACCGCCGTCTCGATGCTGTCGGCCTACGACCCGGACGACTCGACGGGCGAGGCCGGGGACGGCGAGATCACCCAGCGAAAGGGTCGGCGGATCACCGCGAAGATGCCCACTATCGTTGCCGCCTACAAGCGCCTCCGGGACGGCGATGAACCGATCGAACCCCGGACGGACCTGAGTCACGCCGCGAACTTCCTGTACATGCTCAACGGCGAGGAGCCGGAGGACACCATCGCGGACGTCTTCGACATGGCCCTGGTGGTCCACGCCGACCACGGCATCAACGCCTCGACGTTCGCCGCGATGGTGACGGCCTCGACGCTGTCGGACCTGCACAGTTCGGTCACCAGCGCCATCGGCGCGCTGAAGGGCGATCTCCACGGCGGCGCGAACCAGAACGTGATGCGGACGCTACTGGAGATCGACGAGCACGACCTCACAGCCGTCGAATGGGCCCGCGAGGCCCTCGAATCCGGCGAGCGCATCCCTGGCTTCGGCCACCGGGTCTACGACGTGAAGGACCCGCGGGCGAAGATCCTCGGCGCGAAGTCCAAGGCGCTGGGCAAGGCCGCCGACGAGTTCAAGTGGTACTCCTACAGCCGCGCAATCGAGGAGTTCATGGCCAAGGAGACCGGCATCGCGCCGAACGTCGACTTCTACTCGGCGTCGATGTACTACCAGATGGGGATCCCGATCGACCTCTATACCCCCATCTTCGCGATGAGCCGCGTCGGTGGCTGGGTCGCCCACGTGCTGGAATATCAGGAGGACAACCGCCTTATCCGCCCGCGAGCCCGCTACGTCGGTCCGGAAGACCGGGAGTTCGTCCGGATCGACCAGCGGTAAGATCGCTTATTGCGGATCGATCCCGTCCAGGGCGGCGCGGTCCTCGTCGGTCAGGTCGATGGTCGTGGCAGCGACGTTCGCCTCCAGGTGCTCGACACTCGACGTCCCGGGGATCGGGAGCATCACGTCTGAATGATCGAGCAACCACGCCAGCGCGATCTGTCGACGCGTCGCGTCGTGGGCCGCTCCGACCTCGTCGAGTACCTCGGCGACGCCCTCGTCGTCGACCGTGTACATCGGGCCCCAGGGGATGAACCCGACGTCGTAGGATTCACACGCCTCGAGGACGGCCTCGTCCTCGCGATGGCCGACGTTGTACTGGTTCTGGACCGTCGCGACGTCGACGATGTCCATCGCCGTCTCGAGTTGCTCGACGGTGACGTTCGAGAGGCCGACGTGTTCGATCTGGCCAGCATCCTTCATCTCGGCGAAGGCCTGGACGGAGTCCTCGAAGTCGCCGTCGGGGTCCGGGCGGTGGAACTGATAGAGGTCGATCTGATCGGTTCGCAGCCGATCGAGACTCGCCAGGACCTGGTTGTGGAGGTATTCGGGGTCGCCGTGAGGCGTCCACTCGCCGTCGCGGTGGCGAAGCAATCCGGCCTTGGAGGCCACGAAGACGTCGTCCTCGGCGGTCAGGGCCTCGCCGAGCAGGCGCTCGCTGACGCCCGGGCCGTACGAATCGGCGGTGTCGATGAAGTCGACGCCGAGATCGATCGCGTGGCGGATCACGTCCGTCGCGTTCTCCTCGTCGGCCGGCGGGCCGATGATGTCCTCGCCGGTCAGCCGCATCGCCCCGAACCCGAGCCGGTGGACCGTCTCGCCGCCGATGTCGAACGTGTCGCTCTCGTTTTGGAGTTGCTCAGTCATCGTCTTGTCCGTGGATCGCCAGCCTCAAAGCGTTGGTGGGCCCGGTAAGCCTCGAACTGTTGGTGGGCCCGGTAAGCCTCGAACTGTTGGTGGGCCCGGTAAGCCTCGAACCGTTGGTGGGCCCGGCGATCAGTGGGGCCCGAAACAGCCCGCCACAGTTAGGGCCGTCCGGCCGCAAGTTCCGACATGCTCTCTCGCGAGGACGTGCTGGCGGCTCGCGATCGCGTCGCCGAAACCGCCCGCCACACCCCACTGGAGCGATCGTACTCCCTCTCGGCGATGACGGGCGCGGACATCCGTCCGAAGTACGAGACCGTCCAGCGGACTGGCTCGTTCAAGATCCGCGGGGCGACCAACCGGATCGCGACGCTCACCGACGACCAACAGGCCGCCGGCGTCGTCGCGGCGAGCGCGGGCAACCACGCCCAGGGCGTCGCGCTCGCGGCCAGCCGGATGGGCGTCGACTCGACGATCGTCATGCCCGAGCGCGCGCCCGTCTCGAAGGTGAAGGCCACCCGAAGCTACGGAGGCAACGTCGTCCTCCACGGCGAGGACTACGACGTCGCGGCCGAACGCGCCCACGAGATCGCCGCGGCGGAGGACCGGACCTACGTCCCGGCCTTCGACGACGAGATGGTGATGGCCGGCCAGGGCACCCTCGGCCTGGAGATCGCCGCGGACTGCCCCGACGTGGACACGGTGGTCGTCTCAGTGGGCGGGGGCGGCCTCATCGCCGGCGTCGCGACCGCCCTCAAGGGCTGGGACGACGACGTCCGCGTGATCGGCGTCCAGGCCGAGGGCGCGGCGAGCCTCCCGCAATCGCTGGCGGCAGGCGAGATCGTCGAGCGCGAGGGTGTCGAGACGATCGCGGACGGTATCGCGACGCGGAAGGTCGGCGAGCGCCCATTCGACGTGATCCGCGAGCGTGTCGACGAGGTCGTCACGGTCCCGGACACCGCGATCGCCGTCGCGGTGACGACGCTCCTAGAGCGGACGAAGACGCTCGTCGAAGGGGCCGGTGCGGTCCCCGTCGCCGCGTTGCTCGAAGGGGCCTTCGACTATGCGGAGGACGAGACGATCGTCCCGGTGCTCAGCGGCGGGAACATCGACCTCAACGTCCTGACGACGGTCGTGATGCGCGGGCTGATCGAGACGGGCCGGTATCTCCGGATCAGGACAGTCCTGGAAGATCGCCCGGGCGCACTTGAGGAGCTTGTCGAGGTGATCTCCGAAGAGCGCGGGAACATCTACACGATCGAGCACGACCGCGCCTCGCGGGACATCGCGATGGACGACACCGTCGTCGACCTCGACATCGAAACGCGCGGGCCAGAGCACGTCGAGACGCTGCTCGAAGCGCTCCGGGGCAGTGGCTACGCGGTCGACGTGCTGGTCTGAGCGGCTGGCGAGCCGACGTCGCGACGTAGTCGAATCACTCGAGTCGAACGTCGTCGAGGACGCCGACGGCCGTCGTCTCCCAGACGATGGAGACCCCGACCGCGATCAGGCCCTCGCCGTCGTGCTCGACGGGGTACTCGTAGGGCTTCCAGCCCTCGTGGTCGGCGAGGTGTTCGGCCGTGTCGAAGTCGGCCTCGGTGAGGTCCTGCTCCGGAACCGGCCCGGCGTAGGCGGCGACCTTGAGGATCTCGTTGAACGATTCCTGGTCGCGGTAGCCGGCGACCGAAAGCGTATCGACGGCCGAGAGATCGACGTTCTGTTGCACCCAGACCGTCCCGTCGTCGGCGCTCCCGTCGATTTCGAGCGCGAGCGCCGTCTCACCGTCGGCCGCGACCTCGTTCGTCGTGCGGACGTCCGAGTCGACCGGCTGTCCGGCGTTGTTCGGATCCTCGGGCAGGTCTTTGCCGACCGTCCAGCCCGCAAGTTCCGACTCGAAGCTGGCGTTTTGCAGGGTTTTGGTGGGGGAATCAGTCGGCGTGTCCGTGGGCGTGTCAGTCGGCGTGTCCGGGGGCGATCCAGTACCGGTCTCGGTCGTCGATCCGTCGTCGCCATCGAGACAGCCGGTGACGGCGAGCGTTGCGAGCGATCCGGTCGTCGCGAGGAAGGTGCGTCGATCCATATCAGTCACAACGAATTAGACGGAAAAGTGTCTTCCCGAGCGTCAAACGCAGGTTTGATCGACATCGCTGTCGAATCCACCCGGAGAAGCCGACGGTCACAAGAAGTCCCTGACCTCGCTGTAGAACATGTCGTGGTGGTCGACCGC
The DNA here is from genome assembly GCF_000470655.1 of Halorhabdus tiamatea SARL4B. Lineage (NCBI taxonomy): Archaea > Methanobacteriati > Methanobacteriota > Halobacteria > Halobacteriales > Haloarculaceae > Halorhabdus > Halorhabdus tiamatea. The sequence continues at coordinate 1,503,654 of NC_021921.1, read as the reverse complement.
GTCGATCTCGCGGGCGATCAGGACCGCGAGAACGTGCCAGCACAGGTCGGTGGGATCGTCGGGATCGAGGTTGTACGCGGCGTCCTCGCAGGTACAGGCCACGCCCTCGATGACGTACTCGTCGCTGTGGCCGACCACCACCGTGAAGTCCTCGTACTCCTTGACGCGGTCCTCGGCGACGGCCTCGATGGCGCGAACGCCACGGGAGCCGTGGACGGTGGTGATGCGGTCGACGACCTCGGGTGAGAGTTCTCCCGCCTCGGCAAGCGCGGCCCGCCACTCGTCGACTGCCGTCACGGCCCGGGGTTGGTCGCGGTGAGGCAAAACAGGTTCGGTGAGACGACGGGCCGCGACGAGCACCGCGGTCGATCCGACAACGAGGCGCTTTTCCTCACGGGCGGCCCAGCGTCGGTATGCGCGAACGCGAAGGACGGGTCACGGTCGAGGTCCCCGAACAGGACGGCGAGGGGATCGGCGAGTCGGTGTTTTTCAACCCCGTCCAGGAACTCAACCGCGATCTGACGGTGGCCGCGATCCGGGCCGTCCGCGAGCGCGTCGAAGAACGGGACGGCCACCCGGTCGAGACGTATCTCGACGCCACCGCAGCGACCGGCATCCGCGGCGTCCGGGCGGCCGCAAACGGCTTCGACGCGACGCTATGTGACGTCGACGAGGCTGCGGTCGAACGCTGCCGTGAGAATCTCGCGAGAAACGACCTCGAGGGCGAAGTGCTCCACCGGGACGCCAACGCCGTCATGCACGAACGCCAGTTCGACATCGTGGATCTGGACCCCTTCGGCACGCCGATCCCGTTCGTCGACGCCGCCCTCCGGAGCGCCGGACGGATGCTCGCGGTGACGGCGACCGACCTCGCGCCGCTGTGTGGCGCACACTTCGAGAGCGGCGTCCGCTCCTACAGCGCCGTCCCGCGAAACACCGAGTACCATTCGGAGATGGGCGTCCGGGTCCTGCTGGGTGCGCTGGTTCGGACCGCCGCCCGCTACGACATCGCCGCGTGGCCGGCACTCACCCACGCCACCGACCACTACGTCCGGACATATCTCGATCTCGAGCGCGGTGCGCGCGCGGCCGACGACGCGATCGGCGAACTCGGGTACGTCCATCACTGCCAGCAGTGTCTGTATCGCGAGAGCGAGCGAGGCCTGATCGCCCATCCCCCCGAAGAATGTCCGAAGTGTGGCCAGCACCTCCAGACCGCCGGCCCGCTGTGGCTCGGGGCGACACAGGACACGGACTTCCTCGAGCGCGTCCGGAGACAGGTCGACGACAGGATGGGAACCGCCGAGGAAGGTCGGGAGTTGCTGGAGACGCTCGCCGACGAACTCGACGTGGCCACCCACTACGACCAGCACCGACTCACGAAGCGCTGGGGCGAGAGCGCGGTGGCGATGGAGGACTTTCTCGACGCGCTGCGGGAAGCCGGTCACAAAGCCTCACGGACACACTACGGCGGGACGACGTTCAAGACGACCGCCGACGTGAGCGAGATCCGGGCGGCGATCCTTGGAGACTGAAAGTGTGCAGTGAGCGCACATTGACCGCCAGGCGAAGCCGGCCGGGTCACCGCTCGGCGGCGACCGCGTGGTGACCGAGCGTTCCCAGCCGCACCCGGGATCCCTCGCTCGATCCGTCGACGCCCGCGTCCAGGGCGTATACCACGCCATCGATCGGCGCGCCGCCAGACGACGGCGTTGGGCTCGGCCCACCGACGTAGACGATGCCATCGACGACTGTCGGCGATGAGCTGACCGCCGCTGCTGGTTTGGCGAACGCCCACTCCCGCTCGCCCGTGGCCGCATTCACCCCGTATAACACACCCAGGTACGTGTACTCGGCGTCAGTTTTGGCCGCGGTGCCGACAATGACGAGCCCATCGACGACCGTCGGCGATGACGGGACGCTCGACAGTTCGCGAAACCCCCCGGTGAATGCCCACTCCCGCTCGCCCGTCGCCCCATCCACCGCGTACAACGTCCCGTCATAGGAACCGACGTAGACGGTCCCGTCGACGACCGTCGGCGATGAATACACGCCCCCAGACGGCTCGGTGAACGCCCACTCCCGCTCGCCCGTCGCCCCATCCACCGCGTACACCGTCCCGTCATCGGAACCGACGTAGACGGTCCCGTCGACGACCGTCGGCGATGAATCGACGGAATCTGACGGCTCGGTGAACGCCCACTCCTGGTCGCCCGTCGCCGCATCCACCGCGTACAACGCCGCATCTTCGTGATTCTCCTGTCGATTCCCGTACGATCCGACGTAGACGGTTCCCGCCGCGACCGTCGCGGACGATCTCACGGCTCCAGACGGCTCGGTGAACGCCCACTCCCGTTCGCCGGTCGCCGCGTCCACCGCGTACAGCGTCGAACCCCAGGTTCCGACGTAGACAGTTCCGTCCCGGACGGTCGGCGATGCGTCTATCTGGCGTGGTGGCTCGGTGAACGCCCACTCCTGATCGCCAGTCTCCGCATCGATCGCGTACAGCGTCGGCCCCGATCCGATGTAGACCGTCCCCGCCGCGACCGCTGGCGAAGATTTGATCGACTCCGATAACTCGGTGAACGCCCATTCTCGCTCGCCGGAGACCGCATCCAGCGCGTACAACGCCGCACTCTCAACAGAGTTCCCCATCGATCCGACGTAGACGGTCCCGTCGATGACCGTCGGCGACGACAACACGTTCCCGGCTGGCTCACTGAACTCCCACTTCACGTCGCCACCACTCTCGTCGGAAACAGTGGTAGAATTCCCATTCTCGTCGGTAACAGTGGTCTCATCGTCGTTCTCGTCGGTAGAACCCGAGCTCTCAGTCCCCAAGCCCACACAGCCGGCGATCGTGCCGAATCCCAGCCCAGTGGCCGTTTGCAGTACGTGACGCCGACTCACTCGGCGAGTCATATCATTCCTTAGTGTAAAATAAGTATATAAGGCTGTTGCTGATTCAAATGAACGTGTCTCTGCGAGGCAGAAAACATCGACTGACAGCGGGGCTAGTTCGTCGAGTCGGCGACGGCAACGACCTGTTTGCCGATGTTGTCGCCGGAGAACAGCCCGAGGAACGCCTCTGGGGCGTTGTCGAGTCCGTCGACGACAGTCTCGCGATGACGGATCGCGCCGGACGCGACCCACTCGCCGAGTTGTTCGGTGGCTCCCTCGAATCGGGTGGCGAAGTCTTGGACGAGCAACCCCTGGACCGTTGCGCGCACCGGAATGAGCTGGGGGAGTTTCCGCGGGCCGGTCGGCACGCCCTCGTCGTTGTAGTGGGCGATCTGCCCGCAGACGGCGACGCGCGCGTCGAGGTTGAGCTTGGTGAACACGGCGTCGGTGATCGGCCCGCCGACGTTGTCGAAGTAGACATCGACGCCGTCGGGCGCGGCGTCGTCGAGTGCCGCCCGGTAGTCGTCGACCGCCTTGTAGTTGATTGCCGCATCGAAACCGAGGTCGTCGGTGAGCCACGCGACCTTCTCGTCGGTGCCCGCAAACCCGACGACGCGACAGCCGCTGAGTTTCGCGATCTGGCCGACGACGGAGCCGACCGCACCCGCAGCGCCGGAGACAACGACGGTGTCACCGGGGTTGGGGTCGCCGACCTCAAGCAGCCCGAAGTACGCAGTCCGGCCGGGCATGCCGAGGACGCCGAGGGACGCCGGCGGGTCCGCGACCGAGGGGTCGACGGGGGCGACGCTGTCGGCATCGAGGACGCTGTAGTCGGCCCACGTCCCGTTGCCGGTGACGAGGTCGCCCGCCTCGTAGGCGTCCCCCTTGCTCTCGACGACTTCGCCGACGACAGCACCCGCCATCGTCTCGCCGACCGCCCACGGTTCGGCGTACGATTCGGCGTCGCGCATCCGCCCGCGCATGTAGGGGTCTACGGAGAGATACCGCACGCGGACGAGGAGTTCGCCGTGTCTTGGCTCCGGGACGTCGCTCTCCCGGAGTTCGAAACTGTCCATGTCCGGTTCGCCCTCCGGGCGCTGTGCAAACACCCACTCGCGGTTCGAGTTACGCATGAGTTACCTTGCGGTCTGACACCGAAAGCGATTCCGCTCGCAGCGACGCGTGGGGTAGAACGGCGAAGTTACCCAAAAACCCGCCCAAGTACCCGATACACGAGACCGTACACCGGTCGGAGGAGGTGGTTGAGGAGCGCGAGCAGCCCGAGGACGCCACCCAGAGTCTGGAGTTCGCCGGCCGACGCGCCCACAAACCAGAGGACGATCGCGCCCGCAAGCAGGGGCGCGGGTGGAATCGACCGGAGGTAGGCGTCGGCAGCGGGATGAGAGACGACCCCGGCGAAGTGATGCCGGAAGGAGAACGCGAGCGCGCCGACCGCGACGAGGCCGAGGCCGAGCGCCGTCGTGCCCGACTGACCCACGAGGCCGAGCGCGATCAACAGCACGCCGGCGAGAAACCCCGTCCCGGTGAGTTGTCGGACGCGACGGGCCAGTCGCTGGTGCATGTCCATGGCGACGGGAGGCCCGCAAGTAACAGTTTCCGTTCCGGTCGCCGGCCACGTCGAGAGCGACGACCACACGCGTCGGGGGAGCGGTTTTGTCCGTCCCCCTCCCAGAGAAAGATATGACACACCTCGTCCGCGATCCCGTCGGGACGGGTCGCGCGATTCTCGCCCAGACCCGGGAGGCGCGACTGTCCTTCGTCGCGGCCGCCACGGCCTACTACGCGTTCGTCTCGATTTTCCCGCTTGCACTCCTGGTCGTCGCCGTCGGGACGTTGCTTGGCGGTGAGGCACTCGCCGAGCAGATCGTCGCCGGCGTCGCCAGTGTCCTCTCGCCGAGCGGTCAGTCCTTGCTAGAGGACGCCATCGCGGGTGTCGGCGGTCGAAGCGAGGCGACAGTGATCGGGGTCGTGGGACTGCTCTGGAGTGGACTCCGGGTGTTTCGTGGGCTGGATACCGCCTTCGCGACGGTCTACGACACTGTCGAGGACCACAGCTTCCTCGAACAGGTCCGCAACGCCCTTCTCGCGCTCTTCGCGCTCGGCATCGGTGTTCTCGCCGTCGTCGCGAGCCACCTCCTGTTCGGCCGGATCGCCCTCCCGCTCGCGGGCGTGCCGGACGCGGTCGCCCTCACAGCAGCCCTCTCCGTGGCGCTGTTGCCCCTCTATGCCGTCTTCCCCGACGTCCCCGTCTCCCTGCGGGCAGCCCTCCCGGGGGCGATCACTGCGGCGGTCGGGTGGACGGTACTGAGCGTGTTGTTCACGTTCTATACCGCCCACGCTGCCATCGACGTCTACGGCGTCGTCGCGGGCGCACTGCTATTTGTGACATGGCTATACTTCGGCGCACAGATTCTCCTCCTGGGCGCAGTCGTCAACGCGGTGCTCCTCGACCGGGACCGGCAACTACAACTTGCGGGCGATCCCAGTGCCAGCCATCCAATGACCGGGACGGACGGCACGGCCGGGGACGGGCCGGACGACGACGAGACCGAACCACCAGACGCCCCGGACGCCGCGACGGACGCGACAGCTGTCGATCGCGACGACGGCGCGGACGCACAGGGCGGTGACACTCCGGGCGGGGACGCGCCAGGAGAGATCGAGGAACTCCGCGAAGAGATCGAGCGTTTAGAGGACGAGATCGACGACCGAACAGTCCACCGTGAGCGCGTCGAGAGTGACCTCCGGCGGTACGTCCGTCGACGCGTCCGTCGCGGGCACGCCCACGGCTGGGGGCCGTATCTGGTGTTGCTGTACGGCACGGCCATGACGCTCGGGGCCTTCTACTTTCTCGGCGGCGGCTGGGCCGTCCTCGCGATGCTCGTGATCTGGCTGTCGACGCTCGGCCTGTACGCGTTGATGTTGCTCGTCGGCGTGACGTTCAAAGCCATCGGAACACCGGGTCGGCTACTGGATCGTCTGCGGGACTGGCGTTCCTGACCGTGTCGGCACTCGAGGGGGCGGTCTGGTTCGGCGTCTCGCTGGTGACACTGCTCGGCGACCCGCTGGTGATCGGCGGGCTGGGCTTCGTAGTCTACTGGTTCGGGGACGTGACGCGGGGGATTGGCGGACAGTTCGATCCCGACCGCAGCGCACTCGCCTTCGCCGCCGTCGTGGGCGCGCTCGCCCTCTCGACCGCGCTCAAGACTGGCTTCGGGATCGCGCGGTTGCCGGGCGCAGCCGACCTTCCTGGGCTGGCCAGCATGCCCGACGTCGTCGTCCCGGTGTACACCTGGATCGTCGGCCCGGGCGGCCACGCCTTTCCGAGCGGTCACGCCACGGCAGCGACGGTCGGCTGGCTGGGGTTGGCGTGGGCAGTCCGGGGGGAGAACCGCAACCGGGGGCTCGCCCTCGCCAGCGGACTCGTGGTCGCGATCGCCGTCTCGCGGGTCGCACTCGGCGTCCACCGACCGCAGGAAGTCCTCGCGGGCATCGGCGTGGGGCTGGCGTACCTGGTCGTCACGGTCGGCCTACTCGGCCGGCCACGGCGGGCGTTCGCGCTCGCCGGCGTGATCGGTGTCACCGGGCCGATCGCCGTTGGACTGACTCGAGACAGTCTGCTGGTCGCCGGGGTTGCCCTCGGGACGGCGATGGGCTGGGAGCTGACTCGCGAGCGAGACGGCCTGGCCGTGACTGGGCCGGCGGTGGCGACGCTGCTCGGGGCGGTTGTGGTCGTAGTCGCCACAGTTGGTCGATCCGGAGCGATCGAGTCGGCAGTGGCGCTCGTCGGGATGGCTGGCGGCGCGGCGATCGTGGCCGGACAGCGATGGATAGAAAAGATATAGATCTGACAGATCAGAACTTCTCGAGGTAGCGATCGAGTTCCCACTGCGAAACGTCGACGAGGTACTCCTTGTGCTCCTGGCGTTTAGCCTGGAGGAACTTCCCGCCGGTGTGGGGGCCAAGGGCGTCGAGGATGACCTCGTCGTCTTCGAGGGCGTCGAGGGCTTCACCGAGGTTCTCCGGCAGCGTGTCGATACCGTACTCCTCGCGTTTGTCCTCGTCGAACTCGTAGATGTTCTCCCGGACGGGGTCGGGACAGTCGAGATCGCTCTCGATACCGTCGAGGCCGGCGTGGATGAGTGCGGCAAAGGCGAGATACGGGTTCGAGGACGGGTCGGGGAACCGCGCCTCGATCCGGCTGGCGGCTGGAACGCGCGCGGCAGGCTTGCGAATCAGCGCCGAGCGGTTGCGGTCCGACCACGCGACGTAGACGGGTGCCTCGTAGCCCGGGACCAGCCGTTTGTAGCTGTTGACGGTCGGGTTCGTCACGGCGGTGATCGCGGGGGCGTGTTCGAGGATGCCTGCGAGGAACTGCTTTGCCGTCTCGCTCAGGTTGAACTCGTCCTCGCCGTCGTGGAAGGCGTTCTCGCCGTCGGCGGTGAACAGCGAAATGTGGGTGTGCATGCCTGACCCGTTGATCTGCGGGATGGGCTTGGGCATGAACGTGGCGTGGAGGTCGTGTTCGGCCGCGATCGCGCGGACGACCGACCGGAAGGTCGCGACGTTGTCGGCCGTCGAGAGCGCGTCGTCGTAGGTGAAGTTGATCTCGTGTTGGCCCTCGGCGACCTCGTGGTGGGAGGCCTCGATATCGAAGCCCATGTCCTCCAGTCCGAAGATGATATCTCGGCGGACGTCGCTCGCGAGGTCCTTCGGCGCGAGATCGAAGTACCCACCGACGTCGTTGGTTTTCGTGGTCGCGCGGCCGTCCTCGTCCTCCTCGAAGAGGAAGAACTCGGGTTCGGGCGCGACGTTGACTTCGTAGCCCATCTCGTCGGCGCGATCGATAGCCGACTTGAGAATGCCACGCGGGTCTCCCTCGAAGGGTTCGCCGGTCGAAGTGTTGATCACGTCACAGATGAGTCGTGCTGCGGCACTGTCCTCGCTGGTCCGCCACGGGAGCAGCGAGAACGTCGAGGGGTCGGGGTCCAGACGCATGTCCGACTCCTGGATCCGGACGAACCCGTCGATCGACGAGCCGTCGAAATAGATTCCCTCAGTGAACGCCTTCTCGGCCTGGTCGGCCGTGATCGAGACGTTCTTGACCGTCCCCAGAATGTCCGTAAACTGCAACCGCAGGAAGTCAACGTTCTGTTCGTCGATCTCCTCGAGTACCGCCTGTGCCTCGGCGGAGAGGCCGCCGTCGGTGACCTGTTCGTTTGTCATCTTTCTCGTCACATGGAGGAAATGCGCCCGGTATAAAAGCCCTGCCGATCTGCGCAAATCTTCCGCTCCCGGCCAGGAATTGGATGTTCGTAAAATTCTAATGGGAGGGACGCCTGATTCAGTCCAATGACGTACGAAAATCTCGACCGCAAGCTCATCAATGCGCTACTCGACGACGGCCGTGCGAGTCTCCGCAGCCTCGCCGACGACCTCGACGTCTCGGTGACCACCGTCTCGAATCACCTCTCGACGCTCGAAGAGGAGGGGATCATCGAGGGCTATACGCCGAAGGTCGACTACGACAAGATCGGCTACGACGTGACGGCGATCCTCCAGCTCAAGGTCGAAGGGAGTGCGCTCCCGGACGTCACCGACAGTCTCCGCGAACACGAACAGATGATCAGCGTCTACGAGGTCACCGGCGATTACGATATCATCGCGATCGGGAAGTTCGCCGACACAGACGACATGAACGCCGAGATCAAGAGCTTACTCACCGACCCGGAGATCCTCGAATCCAACACCAGCGTCGTCCTCAACGCCGCTGTCGAACACGAACAGTTCGAACTCGAGGTCGAGGAGTGAGCGAACCGCTCCGGGCCTGATGCCAAAAGAGACCGCCGTCGTGCAGTCGTCTGACGCAGTTTTAAGTGTGGAGACGGCTACACACCTCGTGGGCGCGCACCGACGACCGCGTCGTTCTTTCCCATCCTCCCACAGCGCGCCCGGGCACCCATTTTCGGTCCGGTCGAGTGACGCCGACAGCCGGCGAATCAGGCGGGCGATTCCGCAGCCGCGAGGCTGGCACGGACGTCCGCGACGCGGTCCGGCGGAGCGGTGATCGCGATCCGGTCGCCGGCCTGAATCGTCGCCCGCGGCAGCGGGATCGACATCGGTTCGTCGTCCCGACCGTGGGCGTACACCTGGGCGTCGCCCGGCAGATCGAGCGTGACCACGCGAGTCCCGACGGCGGGCGACCCCTCGGGAATCCGGATCGAAGCGACCGTGAGGTCCTCAGTCAGGTCCGCCAGGACGTTGAAATCGCCGCCGAGCAGCGCCGTCTTCGCGCCGGCCGCGCCGAGGCGTTCGGGATAGATCACCTCGTCGACGTCGCTGGCGTACTTCTCGTAGAGTTCCTGGCGGTAGTCCTCGTCGATGCGCAACACCGTCCGCGCGCCGTGGTGTTTCCCGACCATACACGCCGCGAAGTTGGCGTTGAGGTCGCCGGTCAGCCCCGCGATGGCGTCGGCGGTGGCGATCCCGGCCGCTTCTAAGACATCCTCGTCGTTGCAGTCCCCGCGGACAGTCTCGAACCCTTCCTCGCGCGCACGCTCGGCCTTCGTCGCGTCGACCTCGACGATCGTCACGTCGTGGCCCTCCTCAGCCAACACCCGGGCGGTTCGCATCCCCACGCGACCGAATCCCACGATGACGAATTCCATATCTGTGTGATGTGCCACCACACCTAAAAACGCTCCCTTCGCTGCAAGCGACGCAGTCGAGAGTTCACAGGCGGAAAACCCCAGCTGACACGAGTAGACAGGCTCGCCGGAGATGGGGGACACCGGTTCGGAGACGGCATCAGCCCGTTCCGGGACAGAACAGGACTCGATTGGCGTGCAGGTGGCAGTGCGCTCGATACTCGGTGGACGGAACGGCCATATCGACTGCCGGACCGCGGGACGGACCTGACGAGCCATCCGCACGGACCGGCACTCAGCGGGCGTTCGTGTGTAGATGGCTCACCTCCGTATGAGTATTGTTGACACTCGTCACAATATAAGTCTTTCTGTCAGTGCGAAATTCGACGAGGAATCGCGACAGACACGTAACGACCGCGTTCGATACCGAATGTGCAGTCAGTTTTTCGGAGAATCGTAGAAGAACGTTTCAGGACCAGACAGCACGCGTTTCGGAGAGTGCGACGGCGGCGACTCACGGAGATTCCGGACCACTCTCGCGACGTCTCAACCGGCCAGGGCGGTGTTCACGATGAGGGCGAGCGCGCCGAGCGCCGAGAGGCCGACCGTACCGAGGACGATCTTCGTTGCAGTGCTCATAGGAGGCGCTACAGCAGGAACCCATAAAATAGCCGGGGTGCGGTCAATCGTCGCCGGCACCCACACCCGACTGGCGGGCGACAGCCTGCCAAGCTCCGCTCCGGAAGCGGCCGGTATTGACGACGGCCCGGACGTAGAAGTCGGCGACGATGGCGACGAACACGGCCGGGAGCCCGAGTCCCAGCCCGATCGGGATCGACACGCCGGCGACAGTGATCGCGTAGCCCGCCGGCAGCGCCAGGGCAGCGATCGGGAGCCGGACGGCGTAGGTTCCGAGGGTCGTCCCGTAGAGCGGCCAGCGCGTGTCGCCCGCGCCACGCAGGCTCCCCCGCATCGTCCGTGAAACCGAGAAGCCGGCGACGGCGAGCCCGAACACCCGGACGAACGTGACTGTCAGTCCGACGTGTTCGGTGCCGAAGGCGAGCGCGATGGGACGGGCGGCGATCACGAGCAAGGCAGCCACCGGAAGCTGGGTCGCCAGTGCGATTCGGAGCGTCTGCCAGCCGTAACCCGTCGCCTCGCTGTCCTCGCCCCGGCCGATGGCCTGCCCGACGAGGGTGCTCGCCGCCGTCGCATACCCCCAGGCCGGCATCATCGCCAGCATGATCGCCCGCCGGCCGATGGCGTAAGCGGCGACCACGGGCGTCCCGAGCACGCCCAGGACAAACAGGAACGGAAACCGGCCGAACGTCTGGAGGAGGCGCATCCCCGCAAGTGGCGCGGCGACGCGGACGATCTCGGCGACGAGGCCGAGATCGACCTGTCGGCCACCGGGCCGGAGTGCGACGGTGAACCGCCCGGAGACCAGAAGGCCGAAAAAGACCGCCGCGGCGACAGCGTTGGCGATCACCGTCCCGAGGGCTGCGCCGGCGATCCCCAGCCGCGGGGCGGGACCGAGCCCGAATATCAGGACGGCGTTGAGTGCGATGTTGGTCGGCAGCGTAAGCAGCCGGACGTACATCGGCGTCTCGGTGTCCGCGCCGCCGGCCAGCGCGCGTGAGGCGACCATACTGAAAAACCGGAACGGCAACGCGAGCATGACGAGTCGGAGGTACGTCCCCCCGAGGTCGATCGCCACTGGATCGCCCGTCAACAGCCCGACCAGTGGCTCGGCGAACACCCACGCGATGGCGGTCAACGGCAGCGAAATCGCCAGGGCCAGCCACAGCGACTGTTTGACCGCCAGGTCTGCCCGTGCGTGACGGTCGGCCCCCTTCAATCGGGAGACGACACTGATCGTCCCGCTCGTGACCGCCAGCGAGAGCCCGAAGCCGATGAAGAAGTACTGAAAGCCGAACTCCAGGCCGGCGATGGCGGCGTCCCCGAGCGCGATGCCGACCATCATGAAGTCGGCCATCCGCAACAGCACCCGCAACGCGCCGGTCACCATCACCGGCGCGGCCAGGTCCAGCGCCTCGGTAGCCGGCTGTCGCTCGAGCAGCCCCAACCGGGCGAGCCCGGCCGGAAACGTCCGGAGCGCGCGACGAAGTCGATCGCGTAGCCCCATCGTCTCACACCCTCGCCCCCCACGTCTCTGAACCTTTCGGCTCGGAGAGACGCTCACGGGTCACCCCGGGTCAGCCATGCGTCTGACACCCGTCAGCGACCCGACCGGTCGCGAACCCCCCTGTTTCGCCTCGAACGACCATCGGTACCATGCCACACATATCTGTGACCCCCTGATACCGCCATACGCGGCCGCCAGCGGTGCGCTATCGACGACTCCACAGACAGGTGATCGAACGTGTCGGATCGGAACGCACACGAAATCGAATGTCCAGTTGATCCACGCGAAACAGACCTTTTGCAGAGCGGTCGCTGACGAGCCGAAAAGCACTCCGAACAGGCGCGAGACGGTCCGGACGATGATCCGCACAGACGAGATAGACACCGAGGAGTTACTCGACCGGGCGAAAACGTACGCCGAAGATCAGGACGTCGACGCCGTCTGTGTCGCCTCAACGTCGGGCGAGACAGGCGCGAAAGCAGCCGAGCGCTTCGGCGAAGACCTCGTGGTCGTCGGGCATTCGTACGGCTTCGACGAGGAGAACGAGCAGGAACTCGACGCCGACCACGTCGAGGCGATCGAGGCCGCCGGCGGCGACGTCTTCGTGGGGCCGATGGCCTTCAGCAACGTCGGGTCGGCGATCGCCGAGCGCGGCGGCTACTCGACTCACGAGGTGATCGCCGACGTGCTCCGGCTGTTCGGGCAAGGCACGAAAGTCGCCGTGGAGAGCCCCTTGATGGCGTGTGACGCCGGGCTGGTCGACAGCGGTGCGCGCGTGCTCTCGATCGCCGGTACCGGCAGCGGCGCGGACACCGCACTCCTCGTCCGGGCGGCCAACACCCGGGACTTCTTCGACGCGCGCGTCCTCGACGTGGTCGGAAAGCCGGCCGAAGCCGAGAACCTCGTCTACTGGTGAGTGGGACTTCTCGGGGTAGCTGCTTCCAGGCCGCAGTCGATACACGTTTGCCGACGCCGACCGGTTCTCCGACATGGGCGAGATGGCAGAAGACCGGATCTACGCCGACCGCCGGGCCAAGACCGACGTCTACGTCGGGTCGCCGCTCGGCCTGACGCTCGTGGCCGTCTCCGACGACCGCGTCGGCCGGTTCAGGCTCCTCCGGCGCGGGGCCGTCCGGGACATCGCGACCGGTGACGGTTCGGTACTGATCGCAACTGACGAGGACGTCTATCGAAGCATCGACGGCGGCGAATCCTTCGCGGCGACCGACTTCGGTCCGGCTGTCGCAGTCGGATCTGGCGACGGGGTGATCGCGGCCGACCCGGACGGGGCGGTCGCTCGACTCGACGAGGAAGCCGAAGAGTGGCGAGCGCTCGGTAGCGTCGCGGACGCCCACGCCATCGACGGCGGGTGGCTGGCTGCCGGCGACGGTGTCTATCGGGTCGGCGACGACGGGCTCGAAGGCACCGGACTCCCGACAGCCAGAGACGTCGCGGCGGGCGAGACGGTCCTGGCCGCGAACGCCGACGGCGTCTATCGGTACGTCGACGGTGAATGGATCCAGGAGACGGCCGGGGACGTCCAGGCGATCGCGACCGACGGCGAACGCGCCCACGCGGTCGGGGCGGCCGGGCTCTACGAGTACGAGGGTGGCACCGACGACGACGGCGTGTGGACGCGCCGGGAATCACCGATCGACGAGCGGATCGTCGATGTCGGCTACGCCGGCGGAATCGTTGCAGTCACCGGGGCGGGGACGATCCTGGTCGATCCGGCGGCGGCTAAAGACGGCGCAGAAGGCTGGCGAACGCGATCGCTCGGGCTCGAGGACGTCTCCGGGCTCGCCGTCGCCGAGGCGTGAGGGACGCCCGATCGCCGTGGAGCGACGAATCGGCGAGATCGAAAACGGGTTTAGGACCCGTCGCCTGAGAGTAGATATGATCCTCAGCGGGTCGGCCTCACAGACCCTCGCTGCGAGACTCGCGGACGAACTCGGGGAATCGCTCGGTGCGACCACGACCAAGCGCTTTCCCGACGGCGAACTCCACGTCACCGTCACCGAACCGATCGACGAGCGGGCGATCATCGTCGCCTCGACGGTCTCGAGTGACGCCCACATCGAACTCCTCCAGTTGCAGGACGCCGCCCGCCAGGCCGGGGCCGACGAAGTCGTCACGGTCCTGCCGTACATGGGATATGCGCGCCAGGACCAGACCTTCGAGCCCGGCGAGATCATCTCGACGCGGGCCGCCGCGCGCGCGATCTCGACCGGAACCGACCGCGTGCTGACAGTCACACCACACGAGAACGGCGTCGAATCGTTCTTCGACGTGCCGACGACAGTGATCGACGGCGCGCCGCGGCTGGCTGAACCGCTGCCCGAAGACCTCACCGACCCGCTGTTTCTGGGGACGGACGCCGCGGCCGCCCCGCTGGCCGAGGGCGTCCGGGACGCCTACGGCACTGGCGACAGCGATCATCTGACCGAGCCGGCAGACGGCGAACGTCCGGCACCGACCGAGACGACGCTCGCGGGCCGTGACGTCGTCGTGGTCGACGACGTCGTCGGCACCGGTTCGACGATGTCCGGTTCTGTCGCGGTGGTCGCCGATGGCGACGCCGAGCGAATCTTCGCGACCTGCGTCCACCCGGTGTTCGCGACCGGCGCACTCAGCAAGATCGCCCGCGTCGGTGCCGAATCCGTCTACGGGACTGACACGCTCGAGCGTGTCATCAGCGACGTCAGCGTCGCGCCGGCGCTGGCGGCGGCGCTGTAGGGCTGTCCCGCGAACCGTCACGTCGACCGACACCTACATTGCTCGCGACGCCCAAACGCAGGTCCGAATGGGCGAGAAGACAGACGAACTCCGTGAACTCTTCGAGGAAGTCGCCGGAACCGACACCGTCACCGAGCGCCAGGAGGACGAGCGGGGGACGCTCTCGCCGATCGACGACGAGCGCGTCGATGGGAAACTCCGGGAGATCCTCGAGGACCTGGAGGAGACGTTTGGCTTCGAAACAGCGCTGTCCGACGATCAACGCGTCGAGCTGGTCCGGAGCTTCTATCGCGGGAAGAGTGACGCCGACCTCGCCGCTACCCTCGACGTCGAAGCGGAGACGGTCGTCGAAGCCAGACTGGAGGTACATCTCTTCCGGGAGTCAGACACCGACACGCCCGTCCCGTGGGACGACTTTCGCCGCCGTCTGCGCGAGTGTGACAACGAAGCGATCGTCGAGGAGTTCGACCTCGGTCTCGAAACCGTCAGGCACTACCGGGCGGTCGCCGAGGCTCGAGACGAAGCCAGAAGCGTGAGCCACCGCTTCCGGAGCGCCTACCGGGACGCGATCCCCGACGCCGACCTGGCCGAGCCGCTGACCACCGACGCCACCGAGGACGGACTCGAGGAGGCTGCGGCGGACATCGAGACAGACGTCTCGTTTTGAGAGGCGGGGCGCGTAGCTGGCCGCGTGCGTTTATATAGGTGACCGGAGCCAGAGCCGGGCGTGCCCACCTTCCGTGAGCTGGCGACCGCCGCGTACTGCCCGCGCAAGTCCTACTACCGGCGGCAGGACGCGACCGACGTCGAGGTGCCGCCCGAAGTCAAGACCAAGCGCGACCTCGCCTTCGCGTATCCGCGGCTGCTGGAGGCCGACCTCTCGGAAGAACCCATCGCCGTGACGCCGACCCAGTTTCGCTCGCGGTTGAGCCGAGTCAAGGCCAGCCTCGACGCCTGGGACGGGCTCGTCGACCCGGCTGGTCGTGACGTTCTGCTCGAGGGGCGAGACTGTCGCGGGATCGCACACAAGGTGCTCGAGGAGCCGGTCGCGCCGTCGCTGGTGTTCACCGGGGCTCCACCGGAAACCGGGGTCTGGGAGCCTCAGTCGGTGCGGCTGGTGGCCGCCGCGCTCGCGCTCGCCTACGAACGCGAGCGAGAGATTCCCGTCGCCTTCGCGGAGTATCCCGTCCACGGGATCGTCCGACGCGTCCCACTGTCGGCTCACCGGCGGGCGACCTATCGCTCGGCGCTCCGAACGCTCGAGACGCTCGACGGACCGCCGCCGCGTGTGGCCAACCAAAACAAGTGTGAGTCCTGTGAGTACCGCGAGGAGTGTGGCGTCCGGACGCGGTCGCTGCGGTCGCTACTGTGAGTGGGCGTCGAGCCACGCCGCGACCGCGTCGGCGTCCGCGCCGCGACGGTGGATGGTCCCCTGACCCACGTCGACGACGGTACTCGCCGTCCCGGGCGTCTCGCCGCCGTCGAGGATCGCGCCCGCAGCCGTTCGAATCTCCGGGTCCAGTTCCGTGAGGTGGGTCACGCTCGGGCGACCGCTGACGTTCGCGCTGGTCGCCGTCAGCGGCCCGGTGCGTTCGAGGAGGTCCCGGGCGAGGTCGTGATCCGGAATGCGAACGCCGACCCGCTCGCGGCCGCCGGTGAGGACGTCCGGGACGGACTCGGCCCCTTCGAGGACGACCGTCACCGGACCCGGCAGGAATTCGCGCATGAATTGCTCCTCGGTCGTCGAGGGCCTGACGTACTCGAGTGCAGCCTCGACGGTCGGGACTGCCAGCGAGAGCGGGTCGTCGCGATCCCGTCGCTTGGTTTCGAAGACCGATTCGACCGCATCCGGGTCGAGGGCGTCCGCGCCGAGCCCGTAGACGGTCTCGGTCGGGTAGACGACCAACCCACCGTCCTCGACGACGGCAGTCGCCGCCGCCAGCCGATCCTCACCTGACATCGTGGCTCACACTCGGAGTAACGATGACCGCCGTGTAAGCCCTTCGGCGGCGGCCGGTGGGCGAACGGAGACACTGGCGACGACAGGCACATGCTACCAGTACACATAACAAGCCTTAATTTAGAGCGCTGGCAAGTCTCGGCGTCTGATGGATCCTGTAGCAGCAGCCCCCATCGAAACTAGCTGGCCCCTCGCGGTAACGGTATTCGACGTGAGCCTTTCGACCGAGCTTATCACGGCCCTCGGCGGCGTGACGATACTCGTGTTGCTCGGTCTGTCGGCCTTCTATAGCTCCTCGGAGATCGCGATGTTCTCCCTGCCGGCTCACCGGATCGAGGTCTTAGTCGAGGACGGGATGCCTGGCGCGGAGACGCTCCAGTCGTTGAAAGCCGATCCCCACAAGTTGCTCGTGACGATCCTGGTCGGCAACAACATCGTCAACATCGCGATGTCCTCGATCTCGACGGGACTGCTGGCCGAGTATCTCACCCGGAGCCAGTCGGTTGCCGTCAGTACCTTCGGGATCACAACCCTGGTACTGCTCTTCGGCGAGATCGCCCCGAAGAGTTACGCCGTCGAGAACACCGAATCGTGGGCGCTGTCCATCTCAAAGCCCCTGAAATGGTCCGAGCGGCTGTTGTATCCGTTGGTCGTCCTCTTCGATAAGATGACGACTGTCATCACGTGGGCGACCGGGAGTGACGCTGCCATCGAGACATCCTACGTGACACGCGAGGAGATCAGGGACATGATCCAGACCGGCGAGCGAGAAGGCGTCCTCGACGAGGAGGAGCGCCAGATGCTCCAGCGGACGCTCCGATTCAACCGAACGATCGCCAAAGAGGTCATGACGCCGCGGCTGGACATGGATGCCATCTCCGCCGACGCCACGATCGAGGAGGCAATCACTGAGTGTGTCCACAGCGGCCACGCTCGCCTGCCGGTCTACGAGGGGAGCCTCGACAACGTCATCGGCGTCGTCCACATCAGGGACCTCGTCCGGGATCGCGACTACGGCGGCGCTGCGGATGCCGACCTCGACGCCGTGATCGAGCCGACCTTGCACGTCCCCGAGAGCAAGAACGTCGACGAACTGCTGGCCGAGATGCGTGCCGAACGCCTCCACATGGTAATCGTCATCGACGAGTTCGGGACCACCGAGGGACTCGTGACGATGGAGGACCTCACCGAGGAGATCGTCGGCGAGATCTTAGAGGGCGAAGAAGAGGTTCCCATCGAGTTCGTCGACGACGACACCGTGACCGTCAAAGGCGAGGTCAACATCGAGGAGGTCAACGAGGCCCTCGACATCGACCTCCCGGAGGGCGAGGAGTTCGAGACCATCGCCGGGTTCATCTTCAACCGGGCCGGGCGACTCGTCGAGGAGGGTGAGTCCATCGAGTACGAGGGCGTCCGGATTCACGTCGAACAGGTCGAGAACACCCGGATCATGAAGGCCCGCATCTCGCGTCTGGAAGAGGCGGACACACTCGAAGCGACGGACGAAGCGGACGACGCCCCGGAGACCGACGACGGCGGAGACTGAGGTCGCGACCGTCGGCCCGGTCACACCATCGCGAGCAACGTATAGCCAGCGTAGCCGGCGGCCAGCGCGAGCGCGAGCGAGCCGACCCACGCCAGGACAGTGTAGCCCATTTTCGCCCGGCTGATTCCCGCGTCACCGGCGGCGAAGCCGCTGCCAACGATGGCACTCACCATGATCTCGTTGAACGAGACCGGGATCCCGAAGAAGACAGCCGTCTGGGCGATCGCGAACGCGGGGATCAGCGCCGCGATCGACCGCCGCGGGGACAGCGAGGAGTAGTCCTGGCTCAGCGCCTTGATCATCCGGGGCGCGCCGGTCCAGGAACCCGCGAGCAGTCCGAGCCCGCCGCCGAACAGCACCGCGAGCAGCGGGACGTCGTAGGGATCGACGACCGGGAGGACGGGGCCGACGGCGAGGCCGACCTGACTTCCGCCCGCCGAGAAGGCGACCAACCCGCCGAGGACGAGCAAGAACTGTCGCTGGGCGGCCGCCCGGTCGGTCCGGAGGGATCGATAGAGGACGCCGGCGGACAGACCGGCCACGACGACGGTCACTGCCACGGGGCCGAACGCGGGGTCACCTGCCGCTCGCGAGACGGCGACCGCGATCGACGCCCCCTCGCCGGCTTCCCCGAGGACGCTGAACTCGACGTTCGAGACGATGACGCCGACGAGAGCGGCCAGTGCGGCGACGATACGGTTCTCGCCGCCGACCCCGCTCTGGAGCCACCGGGCGGTGACGTAGGCGATCCCGCCGCCCAGAAACGGCGTCGCGACCCACAGCGCGACGATCTCCTGATAGGTTCCCCAGGCCGGCTGGCCCCCCAGCGCCAGCCCGACACCGACGACTGCGCCGGTCACCGTAAAAGCCGTCGCGATCGGGTAGCCGCTGAACACGCCGACGGCGACCAGGCCGCCGGCGATGAGGAGCAGCAAGATCGAAGCGGCCGGAGTCAATCCGCCGCCGTCAGGGAACAGAATAAGTCCGGACCCGACCGTCTCGGAGACGTTCGCACCCTGGAGCACCGCGCCCGCCAGTCCGAGCAGGCCGACGACGAAGGCCGCCCGCATCACCGAGATGGCGTTGGCTCCGACGGCAGGCGCAAAGGGAGTCGAACCCGACGAGCCCGCACCGATCGCCCACGCCATGAACAGCCCCGCCAGCGCGGCGACGACGAGCGTCGCGACCGTGACGAGAAGTCCCATTGAGTGGCGTTCAGTCTCGGCGAGGGAATACTCTACGGTCGCGCGCTCGAATCAGTCCGCGACGCGACGATCACGTCGTCGTCGAGTCGGTCCACTCGCGGTCCTCGTCCGGAACCTCGACGCCCTCGGCAGCCGCGGAGGCATCAGTCTCCTTCGGCGCGTCGATGTGCCAGCGGTCGACTTCCTGGTCAAGATCGGCGAGTTTGTTCGAGACGCGAATCTTGAGGTCGTCGTCGTTGACGTTGACCTCGAAGACGTACTCGGGGTCCTCGCCGTCGATGCGCCGGAGGTTCGCGCTGATGAGGTCGTTGTCGAAGTAATAGGGAGCAACCTGCGTCATGACGTTGCGATAGACTGTATCCTCGACCGCCCGGATCGCCTTCCGGCCGGCCGAATCGGCGGCGCGAGCGACGTAATCGATCGACTCGCCCCACGCGTCGACGGCCTCGTCGGGTTCGTCTAAGTTTTCATACGAATCGGCGAGTTTCTCGCCGGCCGTCCGGAGGTCGTCGTCGGGATCTTTGCCCTGTTTCTCGCCCTTCCCCTCGTCGAGACGGGCCTGCTGGGCGGTCTTTTCGTTGACGTCCTCGTCGAGTCGCTCGTGGCTCTTGGGTCGCCAGTCGTCGAACTCCGCTAAGGCATCCTCGTCGACGTCGTGTTCGTCGGCGAGTTCCCGGAGCGCACGTGTGATGCGCTCGCCGTGTTCGACCACGTCGACCCAGCCGCCGCGAACTTTGAATCCGGAGACGCTCTCGTCCATGATATCTCGGGAACGACGCGTTCCGCGTCGCCCCCGTTGGTGGAATGCCTGGGGGCCGATGTGTATAAGCCTTATCGGCGTGTGTGAGTCTCACCCCTGCCAGAGACGGACGCACAGCGATCACGACGCCAATGAATATCAACGCCTTTGAGGCGGGCTGGCGACAGTATCGACGATGACTATCGAAGACCACGAACGCGCGAAGGTCGTCTCCCACGCGCTGGCCCGGGACACGCTCACACGACTGCGAGACGTCGAGACTGAACAGGTCGCCTTCCGGAAGGGACTCGTGAAACTCGGCCGGATCTGTGGCTACGAGATCGTCGACGGCCTCTTAGAGAGCGAACCCGTCACCGTCGAGACGCCCCTCACAACGACCGAGGGCGAGCGCGTCGGCGAGATGGACGACGTCGTGATCGTCAACGTCCTCCGGGCGGCGACGCCGTTCGTCGAGGGGTTGCTCAAGGCCTTCCCGCGCGCGAAGCAGGGCGTCATCTCCGCCGGCCGCGACGAGGAGGGGGGCATGGACAGCGAGGGGCGATTCAACATCTCCATCGAGTACAAGAAACTGCCGGAGATCCACGACGAGGACACGCTTATCCTCGCCGACCCGATGCTCGCGACCGGGTCGACGATGTGTGCCGTCCTCGAGGAAGTCCTCGACGGCGTCGACCCCGAGCGCGTGATCGTCCTCTCGGCAGTCAGCGCACCCGAGGGCCTCGATCGACTCCGCGAGGAGTTCCCCGACGTCGAACTCCTGACCGTCGCGGTCGACGACCACCTCGACGACGACGGCTACATCGTCCCTGGGCTGGGCGACGCCGGCGACCGCGCGTTCCGGACGACGTAAGTGGTGCTGTGCAACGGTCCACCGCTCAAACGCCGCCATCGCGGAACCGCTCTATCGGTATATCCGTGACCCCGTCGTAGTCGTCATCCCCTCCAACTAGCAGCGTCCCGTCGAGGTGTTCGGCGGTCGCCAGCGCGAAGGCATCACCAAGCGCCGGGTTGTGCCTGAGGACGCACTCAGCCGCCGCCGTCCACACCGCCGCAACGTCGACCGGCTCGACCCCGAGCTCAGTGAGCCAGTCGAGATACTCGTCGGCAGTGGGGCGATCGTATTTCCTCGCGATCGTATACCGGAATTCCGTGAGGTTCACGCGGCTGACGTAGCCGGTCGCGTCCTCGACCGCGACAGCATCGAGATACGTCTCGACCACGTCGCTTCCGGGTTCGTCCTCAGCATGGGCAACGAGCGGCTCAGCGTCGAAGACGACGGGATCCGGGACCGACATCACTCCTCCGATTGAAACGCCGCATCACGTTCGTTCCGGTCGCGCTCACGCTTCTCACGAAGGATTTCGGTCGCAGACTTTTCGGTCGAGGCTTCACTGCGGGCGGCGAACCCCCGCATCTCGCTCGGCGAACGGACGTCTTCGACGATCACCGTTCCGTCCTCGGTTTCCCGAAAGAGCACTTTTCCAGGCGCGTCGATCCCGAGTTTCTCGCGGAACCGCTTGGGAATGGTCGCCTGGCCGTGTTTGGTGACCGCGACGACCTCTTTTTCAGAGTTGTCTGATTGTTCTGAGTCACTCATTATTCATAAGTAGAGAACAGTCATAGATGAGCGTTTCCCCGCTGCACCCAGATCACATCACTGCTCAACGGACTCCTCGACCGTCGCCCGCCCACTGGTCGCGCTCGCGATCCGATCCCGGAGCGCCGCCGACTCGACGGTCGGGACCCGCACGACGAAGTGCACCCGCGCCTCGTAGCTGGCTTCGAAGTCGACGCCTTCGCTCTCCAGGATCGACCGGACCGTCCCGGAATCGTCGTATTCGACCTCGATCGCGAAGCGTTCGTGTGGCCGCTCCTCCCGGACGCCGGCGTCGTCGATTGCCTCCGTGACGGCCCGCGAGTAGGCGCTCACGAGGCCACCGACCCCCAACTCCGTCCCGCCGAAGTACCGCGTCACGACGACGACCACGTTTTCCAGTTCCTGGCCGTCGAGAACGTTCAGCGCGGGCTTGCCCGCCGACCCCGAGGGCTCGCCGTCGTCGCTGGCCCACGCCCGGAGCGGATCGGCTCGCACCCGGTAGGCGGGGACGTTGTGGGTCGCGTCGTCGTACTCCGCACGGACCTCCTCGACGAACGTCTCGGCGGCGTCGACGGTCTCGGCCGGTCGGGCGTGGCCGATGAACTCCGAACCCGAGATCGTAAACGACGACTCGCCGGGGCCGGCGAGCGTCCGGTAGCGTTCGTCTGTCACTGGCGGCCCTTCGCCAGCGATCGTGAAACCAGTTTCGCGACGAATCTCAGCGGATACCGTTTCTGTCCAGCAGTTTCACTTTCACTCCGGGGGGATCGGTTATTTACTCCTCGCTGATCCAGATGGGGGTGGAGCGTCGCTGGTCACACGCCGCACACGCTCCACGTTCCCCTTTCAGTACAATGTACGCAGACACCCGTCCAGTCGGCCGTTGCCCGCGATGCGGGACCGAAATCACGCCCGAGCGCGTCATCATCCGGTACGAGCGCACCGACGGCGAGGCGATGTACGCGACGTGTCCGGACTGTCGAGACGTAGTCCGCCCCGAACCGATCGTCGAATCGACAGCGTGAACCGAACGCAGCCGCGGCGACAGTTCTCCGTGCCCCGGTAGCGACCGCCGGGACCGCAACCGGTTTTGTCGATCGTCACCAATGTGGCCCGTGAACAGACGGGCGTTTCTCGTGGCTGGATCGGCGGCAGGAGTTGCCGCACTCGCCGGGTGTGGCACCCTGGAATCGCGAGCGATTGACATCCCGCCGGTGCTCGACGATCGGCCCGACGCGATCTACGTTCCTGGCCACGCCGAGGGGATGGATATGGTCGGCATGGACACCGTCGGCGACTACGCCGTCGCACTCTCCTACAGCTATCCCCACCGGTTCTGGACAGTCACTGGCGACGTGCGCGAGCGGACGTCGATCGAGGATTCGGACTCGATCCACCTGATGGCGACCGTCTGGGATGCCGAGACGGGGATAGTTCTCCCGGACGTCGGCGTCGCCGTCGAGATCACACAGGACGGATCGCTCGTCACCGAGGAGACGATCTACGCGATGCTCTCTCAGCCGATGGGCGTCCACCACGGCGCGAACTTCCCGGGCCTCGAAGACGGCGAGACCTACGCGGTGGCCGTCCGCGTCGGCGCGACGGCGAGTCGTCCGACGGGCGCGTTCACGGGCCGGTTCGGCGAACCAGCGACGGCGACCTTCGAGTTCACCTTCGACGAGAGTGAAATGCGGGAGATTCGCTTCGATCGACTCGATCGTGGCGGCGAACGCGACGCGCTCGAACCGATGTCGATGGACAGCGTGCCGACCGGTGTCGCCGCCGAACCCGACGAGTTGCCGGGCGAGACGGCGACAGCCTCGGCCGGCGACGTCCGCTACGTGGCGACGGTCGTCGAACCGCCCGCAGGCGTCGACGGTGCAGAGTCGTACCTCGCGGTCTCGCCCCGGACGCGGTACAACGGCTACCATCTCTCGCGGATGGGACTGACGGCGAGGCTCGAACGCGACGGCGAGTCGATAGCCGAGGCGGAGTTGACCCGGACAATCGACCCTGATCTGGGATACCACTACGGGACAGCGTTGCCCGACAGCACCGGCGAGTTGTCGATCGCGGTCGAGACGCCGCCACAGGTCGCCCGACACGAGGGCTACGAGACAGCCTTTTTCGACGTGCCGACGGCGACGCTGTCGGTGTGAGGCCGCGGCTGAAATGTCGAGACAGCACCGCAGCCACCGCACCGTTCGCCGCGGCCGACGCGGTTTTGCCTCCGACTCACCAAAGGGACTCGATGGAACGGCTCGAAGACTACGATCGCCGGCAGTTCCTCAAAGCCGCCGTCGCCACCGGCGGCGTAGCCGCGCTGAGCGCGTGTCTCGACGTCACCGACGACCCTGTGCCGACGGGCGTCGACGACCCCGCGTCGCTGCCCGAGCGCCAGCACGCCTGGGACGACCGCGTCCGGACCGACGAATACGGGAACGTCAAACTCCCCCGACATCAGTCGCTTCTGTACCTGAACCTCGATCACGAGGGGACACCGACCGAGGCCGATCGCAGGGTCGTCCGGGACGCCCTCCGGACGCTCGACCGGGCCTACGAGCGCTCGAACGAGGGGCTCCTCCATTCGATCGCCTACTCGCCGTCGTACTTCGAGCGCTTCGACGCGTCACTGCCCGAGGGGATCGACCTGCCGCCGCCACGGCGGCTCTCACCGTTCGAGGAGCCGACATTCGACACCCAGGACGCCCTGCTGCACCTCGCCAGCGACCGTGCCGACGTGATTCTGGCGGCTGAAGCGGCGCTGACGGGGGAACGCGAGGAAGCCAACGGCGTCACCGTCGACGCGCCGCTCACGGACGCGATGCGTGTCGCCGATCGCCGGTCGGGATTCGTCGGTCCCGGGATGCCGGCCGAGCGCCAGGACGTCGCGGGGATTCCGGACGGCAATCCCGTCCCGGAGGCTTCGCCGCTGTTCATGGGTTTCGAGGCCGGCTTTCGGGGGAATCAGGCCACCGAGGACTACGTCACGATCGAGGAGGGGGCCTTCGCCGGCGGGACGACCAAGCACGTCGCCCGACTTCGCCAGCGCCTCGACGACTGGTACGGCGAGAAGGACTTCGAGCAACGCGTCGCCGGACTGTTCAGTCCCGCCCACGCCGAGAACGCGCTCGTCAACGGCGTCGGCAAGAATCTCGGCAACGATAGCGGACTCACACCGGCGATGATCGAAGATGTCCGCGAACACGCTCGCGAGTTCGGACGGGTCGGCCACGCCCAGAAGGCCGCTCGCGCGAACCGCGACGGAGAGGGCAACGTCCGGCTGTTGCGACGCCACGTGGAGTCGACGGACGGCGACGTCGCCGCCCTCCATTTCCCGTCGCTCCAGCGGGGTATCTCGGCGTTCGAGGCGGTCCGGGAGGCGATGAACGGGACCGACCTGACCGACGAACCGGCGATCCGCCAGCGTGTCAACAACGGCATCCTGGAGTACATCTTCACGACGCATCGGGGCAACTTCCTGGTGCCGCCGCGGCGTCATCGGGTGCTTCCTCGCTCCCGGCCTGCGTAGAGCGGTCGTTCCGCCAGGGGAGCGTCCGCCGGACGGAATCGACCCAATTGGCCGGTGCCAAAACCATTATTGGGCGCACACGCGGACCGAGGAGGTATGCAACGACGCGCTGCGGCGATCTATGCCGCGTTTTTCATTCTCGTGGGGCTTGGAGCATACGCGTTCGTCGGCATCGCCGAACAGCCGACAGTGTCGCTTTCGGGCGACGAATACGCGGCCGGGGCGACGCTCGACGTCGGCGACCGGACGTACACGGTCGAGAGCGTCGACGCCGGGAGCGACTCCGGAGCGCTCTCCTGGACGAACGAATCCGCCGTATTCACCGTGACGCTCGAGAACGATACCACCGTCTCGCCACTCGAAGTACAGTGGGACGGCCAGCGGGCGCGCTGGTCGAGCACGCTCGCCGATGGCTCGACGTTCGCCTACGAGAACGGCACGTACCGGGTCGAGACCAACACCTCGGCCGAGCCACCGACGGCGACGCTCACCCACGTCGAGAACGCCTCGGTGAACGAGAGCGTTGCCGTCGGTGACGACCTCGCCTACCAGGGTAACGAGACGACGGTCACGGCCATCGACGCCGACGGGGTGACCCTCGGCTGGGCCGAACCGTACCTGGTAGCCGTCGAGAACGCCACCGACCCGTCCGTGGTCACGTTCAGCCAGCGCTTCGCCGTCGAGGATCGACTCGCCCGTGACGGGTCAGTGTACAACGAGACGGTGACGGTCGACGGCGTCGAGTCGGTGGTCCACCGGGCAGACAACGCGACGACGCCGCTGGATGCGTACCTGCCAGAACCGGACACCGCGACCTTCGAGGAGGGCGAGACGATCCAGTACGCGGGCAACGAGACGACGATCCACGCCGTCACGCCCGACGGCGTCACGCTCGCGTGGGACGGCGTCCGGACAGAGACCGTCCGCTTCGCCGAGGGCGCGAATGTCACCCTCGCCGGCCAGCCCTACTTCACGCACTTCAGTGGCTCCTCGCAGGTCCAGATCCTGCCACGGGGGGACGCCTACGAGACCTACCAGCAGCAACTTGCGGATCAGGAGTACTTCACCGAGCGCCACAACGGCCTCTGGGGCGTGACGCTCCTCAGCGGGCTCGCAGCCGCGATGCTGGTGGCGATCGCGTTCCTCCCGAGAAAGGGATAGCTGTCCCCACCGCAACCCTGTTCTATTCGGTTCGGACGAGCCACACCAACCCGACACCGATGGCGACTGTCCCGACGATCCCCAGCAGCTGGAGGATCGAGACCGCGATGCTCCCGTTGGTGGCCCAGGGCATCCCGACGACCGTCAGCAGGCTCATCACGACGAGAAAGACGCCCGCAGCGACGCCCAGGGGTTCGAGTCGATCGCTGAATCGGTCCGTGAATCCGTTCATACCCGTGACCTGTGGGTTCCAGATAGTAAAGCAACCGGTTGCTGTTCGGAGAGCGTCATCGACGAGCGTTATCTTCGACGCTCACTCGACCGAAAAGTCCTCGAAGGTCACGTCGAACCCCTCGCCAGTCGGCGCTGCGGCCATCATCCCGACAGAGAGCGTCTCGGCCTCGGTCAGATACCCCTGACGGAGCATCCGGAAAGACTCGCCGTCCCGGGAGATGAACGTCTCGACGGTCTCACCGGTCCGTTCGACGCGAACGGACACGGACTCGGGGTCGTCATCCAGCGGCGAGACCGACCAGTCGGAAAAGTCGCGAGTGATGACGGTACTGGCCTGCTGGCTCCCGTCGACGTACTCGATCCCGGTCTTCAGCCAGGTCGATTCGTCCTCGCGGACCATCAGCCCGGCCTGATCGTACTGGTCGGCGTACGCGCCGGTGACGGTCACCCGAGCGGTGAAATCACCGGCGACCTCGCGATAGTAGAAGGGCGCGTCGTCCTGAACGAAGTCGTGGGCCGTCACGCGCCAGCAATCGGTTTCGGAGTCGACGCTGAGAGTGAGTCGGTCGTCGGCTTCCTGCCAGTCGAGAGGTTCGTTGAGCCACTCCATGGTTCCAGTGAGGGCCGAGGCGTGAAATCGTTCGGGGTAGAGAGGAGTCAAGAACGGCCGGGAAACCAAGACCCACCCCGAAGCATCCGCTACTGTTGGTAATGAGCGAAAGCGACCCGGCCCACCCGCTGTTCGCCGCGATCTACGATCCGGCGATGGCCCACGCCGAACGGACGATCCTCGAACCCCACCGGGAGTACCTCGCCAAGGGGCTCTCGGGGACCGTTCTGGACCTCGGCGCGGGTACCGGCGCGATGTTCCCCTATTTCGACGAGGCGGCGACGGTCCACGCCACCGAACCCGACCGACACATGCGCCGGCGAGCGCGTGAGCGGGTCCAAGACGGCGAGCGCGTCGAACTCCACGACGCCGGCGCGGCCGACCTCCCGTTCCCCGACGATCACTTCGACGCCGTGGTGTCCTCGATGGTGTTCTGCACCGTGCCCGACGTCGAGGGAGCACTGTCGGAAGTCCGGCGAGTCCTGCGCCCGGGCGGGGAGTTCCGGTTTCTCGAACACGTCGCCGACGACGGGTGGCGCGAACGGGTCCAGACGGCCGTCGCGCCGGCCTGGAAGCGCGTCGCCGGTGGATGTCACCTCACGCGACGCACGGCCTCGCGATTCGCGGGCGACGACGCCTTCGACGTCGTCGAGATGGATCGCTTCGAACTCGGCGTGACGCCGGTCCGGCCGTTCGTGCGTGGTCGGCTCAGACGCCGAACCTGACGTCGACGTCTGGAGTGATCACCGAACGGGTCACTCGTTCTCACCCCAGTTCGTCCGATCGAGCACGTGGTAGGACTGTTTGAGACGTTCCTCGTAGGCGGGCCGGTCCCACGACGGCCAGGAGTACGACGTCGTTTCGAGGCGAGTGCCGGCTCGCCCAGGGAGGGCGTGTGCAACCGAATCGACGCCCGTCCCGGATGGTGATGTCTCCCCATCGCGTGGATCGTAGGTCGCTGCGGCCACGCGAACCTCATCGAAGTCAGTCACGTCCAGCCCGGCGTCCCAGTCCGTCGCGATTCGCTGTCGCGTCGAGGGATCGGCGACGTTGAGCAGGAGCCACGGGAGGCGGAGTTCCACGACGTCGTTTGCGGGGTCGACGTGGACGTCGGTCAGCGAGTCGTAGTCCGGAGCGTCGGGGTTGCCGTTCCCGTACCGGAGTCGTCCGGTCTCGACGGCCTCGAAGGGGACGACTTCGCCGGTCGGCGGCACGGTATACCCGAGGTTGATCGGTTCGCGCACGGGGACGAACCCGGCGCGGCCCTCGCGATACGCGTCGAGATCGAGTCCCGCGCTCCCCCCGAACTCGCGGGCGAACGCGTCGTAGGAGGACTCGACCAGCAGCCTCGACTCGTCCGGGCCGCCCAGGTTGGCGACGAAATCCGCCGTCGACGTGAGTCCAGAGCCGATCGGAAGCGTCCGCTCGCGACCCGTCAGTCCGACCGTCACGAGTGCGCCTGTCCGGTCCCATCGCATCGGGTCGGGAAGCGATGCGAACGCCAAACGGATCGCGAGGCCTTCGAGATCGTGGGAGACACGGAGTCCCGTCAGCGTCCGTTCGTCGGGAGCGTCGGTCGATTCCGCGGGTCGAGCCACCGTCGCGTCGGCCCAGTCCCCGGGAGAGCCATCGAGCGCGATCCCGTCGGGCGATTCGAACGCGAGGAGGCCAAAGCGCTGTTCCGGGGTTTCGACGTTCGACCAGTGGGGTCGTCGTCCAGGGACCGATCGTGCGTCGAGGTTCCAGGTGCGCTTGAACCACTCGTCCTGCCAGGAGAAGGCGATGCCCCCCGCCGCGTCCGCGGCGAGGATGTCCTGATACGTCGCGGCCACCATTTCGCCCTGCTCGCGCTCGGTGTGGCGACCCTGATCGCGTCCGTGAACGTCGCGGTGGGCGATCCCGCGTGAACTCGGGACGCCGAACTCGGCGATCACCACCGATTGAGCGGTCGCGCCGATCAGGTCATGCAGATATCCGGCGTAGCTGTTTGGCTCCCCGCGATGGTCGGTGTACTCGACGTACTCCGGTGTCTCGTTCAGCAGGTCCGGGTAGTACGGATAGGCGTGATAGGACGCGAACGTGCCCGCGTCGAAGTCCTCGGTCGCACCGATCGCGTCGGGGTCGACGCTGACTCGATCTTCGTTCCGAAACGGCTCGTATGGGTGAGAGAGCGGATCGGTCGTCACCCAGTTGACGAACGACAGCGGGCGCTGGACGCCATAGGTGTCGGTCTCGTGGGTCGCGAGGGTGTCGAGCCGGCCGGCGAGCCACTGTTCGAAGGGGGAGCCACCGGTCGTCCGAACGAACGATCCCTCGAAGTCGTCGTCAGCACCGGCTTCGTCGGTCGCCTCGACCACCTCCGGTGGCCACTCGATACCGAAGAGGTACCCCAGCGTGACGTCGCTGACGTCGGCGTCGAAGGAGCCACTCGCGTGTCCGGGGCGATCAGGGAGTGTCGTGTCCCCGTGGACGACCTCGACGGTCCGGCGGAGTTCCCGATCGACCGTCGGGGAGAGGGCGGTAGCGTCCCCGGCTTCGAGCAGGTCAGCCGTCGGGACCCACGTCCCCTGCAACAACAACAGCGGCTCCGGGGCATCGTCGTTGTAGGCCCGGAGGGCGCGATAGAAAGCTGGCGGGTGGATCGTGTACGTCCGGACCAGATTTGCGATCTCACCGATTGCCGAAAGCCACCGATCGTACTCGGCCCGTTCGATGGCGGCTGAGCCGGGGAAATACCCCGGCTTCGCCATCCCGAGATTCACGCCCCTGATCGTGAGTGCCTCGACGTCGCCCTCGGACCGACGTTCGAAACCGTCAGCGCCGACCCGATACCGGAGAGACGGTGCCGTCCGATCCGTCGACTGACACCCCGCGACGCCGACGAAACCAGCAGTACCGAGACCGGACAGGAATCGACGGCGGTTCACAGTCGGGCCAGGGCAGGGACCGTCATTAGCGTGTCGACGATGCGAGGGGGCGTCGATGCGGGGTTTATTTGGGACGCCCGCCCCAACGTCGGGTAGATGGCGGCAAACATCCTCGTCGTCGACGACGACACGACGATCCGGCAACTCCTGCGTCACCGCTTCGAGGCGGCCGGGCACGAGGTTCGCGCCTGCGAGGACGGGCAAGAGGCGGCTGATCTGCTCTCGACCGCGTACGAACCCGATGCGCTCGTCGTCGACGTCATGATGCCCCGCCTCAACGGGACGCGACTCGTTCGGATGCTGCGGAACGCGGAACTGAACGTTGCACCCGACCTGCCAGTGATAATGCTCACGTCCCGCGGCCGGGAGGAGCACGTCCTCGAAGGGTTCGACGCGGGCGTCGACGATTACATCTCGAAGCCGTTCCGGAGCGCGGAGCTACTGGCCCGCGTGCAGCGACACCTCCGATGACGGGGGGCGAGCCTCGCGAGGTGACGTCGTGATGGCGGGGGCCATCGGCGTGTTCGGGTACGAGGTGCCGCTGAGCGTCGTCCTGGTCCTGGTCGCGCTCGTGATCGGACTGTTGCTCGCCGTCTCGTTGTACGTTACCATCAGCTGGTCGGTCTACCGATCGGTCGTTGACGACCGCCGTGATCGCGTCGAGGACGGACTCCGGGAAGAAATGCTCGAAGGACTCTTTGCCGACGATCCTGACTGGGAAGCGTGGGTCGAGGGACGCTCCGGGACCGAACTGACGGTCGCCGAATCGCTGCTCGACGAGTTTCTCCGTGAACTCGACGGCGGAGACAGAGCGCAACTGCAGGGGCTGGGCGTCGCCCTGGGGATTCCCGACCGGGCACGCCGCCAGCTCGACGCTGGCGACGAGTTCGAGCGTCTCGACGCCCTGACCTGGCTGACGTTGCTCGGCGATCCCGAGCCGTATCTGGCAGCCGATTTCGTACCGGAGACGCCGCGAGAGCGGGCGGCGACCGTGACACTGCTGTCCGAGACAGATCGGCTGGAGGGGGCGCGGGAAGGCGTCTCGATACTCTTAGACGGCGTCGACGGGCAGTTCACCGTGTTCGGCCAGGACACGCTCTACCGCGTCTCGCGATCGAACCCGACACCGCTGCTGGAGACGGCCGCGGCGGCGTATCGAACCTGGA
This sequence comes from Halorhabdus tiamatea SARL4B, assembly GCF_000470655.1. Lineage (NCBI taxonomy): Archaea > Methanobacteriati > Methanobacteriota > Halobacteria > Halobacteriales > Haloarculaceae > Halorhabdus > Halorhabdus tiamatea. Next base: position 1,472,505 of record NC_021921.1, on the reverse strand, counting down.
ACGAACCGCTGCTCGCGCAAGTCCTCGCAGTCTGTGCACAGCTAGAGACGAGCGTCGGCGACCAGGACCTCTCGTGGCTGACCGCGGCCCTGGAGACCGAAAACGAAGCGATCCGAGCCGCCTCGGCGCGGGCACTGGGGAGCTTTGGCTGGCGAGAAACCGTCCGGGACCGGGCGTTTCTCGAACGGGCTATCGCGGACCCGTCACCCCGTGTCCGGGGAGCCGTCTACGAGATGCTCGGGGCGTGGGGGGACCAGTCAGCACTGAGCATCCTCCTGTACGCGCTGGTGAGCGAAACACATCCCCGAGCCATGGAGCGTGGAACGGCGGCGCTGGTCGATCGCCGCGACCGCATCGATCCCGAGACGCCGGCCGTCCTGGGAGGGGCCTGGGACTGGAGCCTCGAACACGCCGAGTACAACGACCTCGCCCGTCGCGGAACCAGGGTGTACAGTTGAGATGCACACGATCGCCCACGCGGTTCTGCTGGTACTCGCCGCGTTCGGCGTGTTCGTCGTGGGGTATTACGCGCTGATCAACGTCGGGTACCTGTTCTTGCACGTTCTGGCGCTGTTCGAACTCCGAGAGGACGTCAGGGAATCGCGGTGGAACCCCCCGTTCCGGAAGTTCAGTACTCCCTTTTACCCCGGTATCGGGATCGTGGTGCCGGCATACAACGAGGAAACCACGATCGTCGAGAGCGTCCGATCGATGCTCGCACTGAACTACCCGGATATCGAGGTCGTCGTCGTCAACGACGGGTCGACCGACGCGACACTCGACCGACTCGTCGAGACGTTCGACCTGGCGACCGTCGAGGCGGAGATCCCCTTCGACGTCCCTGCCGCAGACATTCACGACGTCTACCGGTCGACGACGTACGAGGAACTCCTCGTCCTCGACAAGGACAACGGCGGCAAGAGCGACGCGCTCAACGCGGGGATCTGGCTGACGGACATGCCGCTTTTCTGTGCCGTCGACTCGGACACGATAATCGATCGGGACGCGCTGTTAGACCTCGTGACGCCGTTCCTGAAGGAACCGACGACCGCTGTCGCCGCCGGCGGCGTCATCCGGGTCGCCAACGGGTGTACGATCGAGGACGGGCTCGTCACGGACGTCTCGCTTCCGGGGACAGGACTCCCCGGGTTGCAGGTCATGGAGTACTTGCGTGCCTTCTACTCCGGACGGCTCGGGCTCAACCGGCTCAATGGACTCATCCTCATTTCGGGGGCCTTCGGGCTCTTCCAGACGGAGACCGTCCGCGAGATCGGGGGCTACCGACACGATACCATCACCGAGGACTTCGACATCGTCGTTCGCCTTCACCGCCACCTGACCGAACAGGACCGGGAGTACACGGTCGATTTCGTCCCGGAACCGGTCGCCTGGACGGAAGTCCCCAGCACGCGCCGAGTCCTCAGCCGGCAGCGCCGGCGGTGGTACCGGGGGATGGTCGAGACGGTGATCACGAACCGAAGCATGATGTTCAATCCCCGGTACGGACGCGTCGGGACGCTGGTGATGCCGTTTTTCGTCGCTGCCGAGACGATCGGGCCGCTCATCGAGGGGCTCGGGTACGTCGTGATCCCGGTGGCGTGGTACTTCGGGGCACTCAACCTCGAGTTCGCGGTCATGTTCTTCCTCCTGACGACCGGGTTCGGCGTCTTCCTGTCGTGGTTCGGCGTCTTCAGCGAAGTCTGGAGTTTCAACCGCTACGACAGTCCGTGGCAGGTGTTGCGCCTGCTGTGGTACGGCGTCCTCGAGAACTTCGGCTACAGACAGTGGAAGACGCTCGTCGCCTGGCGGGGCCTCTTGGAGTACCTCCGCGGCGTCGAATCGTGGGGCGTGATGGAACGCAGCGGCTTCTCGACCGACGACGAGTGACGGGAGCGTTCCACGCTGACGGAACGGTAGTTCGGGGGTTCCGCGGTGCCTCCGCAACCAAACGTTTTCCCCCGTTGGCTGGCACCAATGGGCATGGCCAGGGAAACGTCTCGGAATTACTTTCGTGATCTGTTCGAACTCGGCACCGATCGGTCCGCCTCCCTCGACGAGAAGATCGAACGAGCGATCACGCTCGGACGGGATCGGCTGGACCTCGAATACGGCGTCCTGTCGTATACGGGTGCCGGCCAGTACGAGATCGTCGACTCGACCATCGAAAGTGGCACCTACGAGGCAGGGACGACCCACGAACTCGGGGAAACGTGGTGTCGCCACGTCGTCGCCGACCGCGAGATGCTCGTAGTCGCCGACGCCGAGAACTCCCCGTACACCGACGACGTCGCCCGCGACGCGACGGGGTTGCAGTGTTACATCGGCGATGCCGTCGTCGTCGACGGCGAGGTGTACGGCACCCTCTGTTATTCGGGTGAGCACCCGCTGGAGCGGGACTTCACTCACGACGAGCGGCGGTTCGTCCAGTTGCTCACGCAGTGGATCAGCTACGAGATCGAACGGGAACAACACCACCAGGCACTCGACGCACAGAACGAACGCCTGACTGAGTTCGCGGGCGTCCTTGCCCACGACTTGCGGAACCCGCTGACTGGCGCGCGTGGGTATACGGAACTCGTCGCGGAATCCGTCTCCGATCCCGAGGCGACCCACCTGCAGACGGTCCTCGACTCCCTGGATCGGATGGAACACCTCATCACGGAGACGCTCTCGCTGGCCCGCGAGGGGGCCGATGTCGGCGAGCGTCAACCGGTCTCACTGGCGGAGATCGCCCAGCGGGCCTGGCGGACCGTCGGTCCGGAATCCGCAGTACTCGCCGTGGAGAACGACCGGACGATCCGTGCCGACGCGTCCCGACTTCAGCAGTTGTTCGAGAACCTCTTTCGGAACGTCGACGAACACTGCGAGCCGGGCGTCCGGGTAACCGTCGAGGGGACTGACGAGGGGTTCGTCGTCGCCGACGACGGACCAGGACTCCCGCCAGCCATCGCCGACTCGCTGTTCGGCGGGTCCTTCGGGAGCGAGCGCCGTGGCCTGGGACTGCTCATCGTCGAGCGGGTGGTCTCCGGCCACGGGTGGGACGGGACGGTCGAGACCGGCGACGAAGGGACGCGCTTTTCGTTCACCAGCGTCGGCATGGTCACCGAGCCACCAGCGACTTCGATCCAGTGACGGTGATGAGTGCTCGATGACGAGCGGACGAGTGCAGACGGCGACGGTTCGATGTGGTCGGACGCGAACACACCACGGCGATCACCGTCGCAAAAAACGAGGACTGCTACCAACGATTCATATAGCCACGCTGGCTAGTCCCTGTAGGATGGCTCGGTTTGACGACAGTGCTTCCGGACCGATAGAGGTGCTATACGTGAACGACGACAGTGCGTTCGCGGACCTGGTCCGGACGAAACTGTCACGGTTCGGAGATATCGACGTGCGGACGGCGGCTGACGCGGAGACGGCGATGGAGCAACTTGCGACGATCGCTGTCGACTGCGTGGTGACGTCCTACGCGCTCCCAGCTGGGACCGGGATCGACCTGCTCGAAGAAGTCCAGGCGGCGGACGAGGATCTCCCGACCGTCCTGTTCACCGGACGAGGGAGCGAGGAAGTCGCGAGCCGCGCGACGCGGGCCGACGTCTCCGATTACATTCCGATCCGGCCGAATCAGGAGAAGTTCAAGTTGCTGGCCCGGCGGATCGAGACGCTGGTGGACGCCGCCAGAAAGCGGGCCGCCGCCGATCGGATGAGCGACCGATTCCGTCGGACGCTCGAACGGGCGACCGACGCGATCTACGCCGTGGACACCGACTGGCGGATCGAATACATGAACGAGAAGATGGGCGAGCGCGTGGGTCGAGAGCCGGCCGCCGTCGTCGGCAAGACGCTCTGGGAGGAGTTCCCGTCGATCGTGGGGACGGAACTCGAAGAACGCTACCGGACGGCGATGGAAACCGGCGAAGCGGTTTCCTTCGAACAGTACGTCGGCGAGCCCTTCGGGTACTGGGTCGACGTCCGCGTGTTCCCCGACGAGGACGGCCTGACTGTCTTCTCCCAGGAGATAACCGAACGGAAGGAACGGCAACGGGAGTACCGGGAACTCGCCGAGGAGTACGACGCGTTGCTCGATACCTCCGGCGACGCGATCTTCCTCCTCGACGTAGACACGACGGGCCAGGAACCCACGTTCCAGTTTGCACAGCTCAGTCCGGGGTATGAAACCCAGACAGGGCTTTCGACCGAAGAAGTCACAGGTAGGACGCCGCGGGACGTCTTCGGCGAGGAACGCGGTGCGGAACTCGATGCCAATTACCGGGAGTGCGTCGAGCAACGTGAGCCGATCTCCTACCGCGAGGAGTTGATGGTCGCCCCCGACGCCCGATTCTGGGAGACGTCGCTGGCACCGGTCATCGTCGACGACGAGACCGTCCGGATCGTCGGGATCGCGCGAAACGTGACCGAGCAAGTACGGCGGGAACGCACACTCGAACAGACGAACCAGCGCCTGGAGGGACTCATCGAGGCAGCGCCGCTCACGATCATGGAGATCGATGCCGACGGAAATGTCTTGCGCTGGAATAAAGGCGCAGAGGAGATGTTCGGCTGGTCGAGCGAGGAAGTCATCGGAGAGTTCAACCCGATGGTCCCCGAGGACCGGCAGACGGAGTTCGAGGCCCATCGCCAGGCGGCACTCGAGGGGAGCCCGATCCGGGGGAAGGAGATTCAGCGAGAAACCAAGGACGGACGACGACTGGATCTGCTGCTCTCGGTCGCGCCGATTTCGGATTCGGACGGTGAGGTGACGAGCATTCTCGCCGTCCTCGAAGACATCACCGAGCAGAAACAGCTCGAAAGCCGTCTCCGGTCGCTACAGCGAACCGCACAGCAACTCAGCGCCGCACAGTCCACCGGGGAGATCGGAGATCTCGCTGTCGACGCTGCCGTCGAAATCCTCGGACTCGAGACCACCGCGATCTGGGCATACGACGACCGGGAACACGCCCTCGTCCCGATCACCGAGACGTCAAAGGCGAGAGAACTCTTCGGTGAATCGCCGCGGTTCACGCCTGGAGACAGCCTCGCCTGGGACGCGTTCGAATCCGGCGAAGTGCAGGTATTCGACGACGTCAGCGAACAGGCCGGACGCTACAACGAGGACACGGAGATGCGAAGCGAGGTCCAGGTCCCACTGGGCGAGTACGGCCTGCTCTCGACCGGATCGCCGACGACCCAGAAGTTCTCCGAGACGGACGTCGACCTGTTCAGGATTCTCGGTTCGACTGTCGAGGCATCCCTGGCGCGGGCAAAGCGTGAAGCCGAACTCAAGCGTCAGAACGAACGCCTCGATCAGTTCGCCAGCGTCGTGGCCCACGACCTCCGGAACCCGCTCACCGTCGCGATGGGCTTTCTCGAAGTGGCCGCCGAGACGCGCGATCCGGAACACTTCACGAAGGTCGAGTCTGCCCACGCCCGTATCGAACGACTCATCGAGGACCTCCTGACGCTCGCCCGTGGTGAAACGACGATCGAGGACGCGGAGGAGATCGACCTCGGGGCCGTTGCACGGGAAGCGTGGGGCTACGTCGACACGAGCGAGGCGACGGTGGACGTCGCCGACGACGTGCCAGTCGTCGCCGGTGACCCCGGTCGGTTGAGTCAACTGTTCGAGAACCTCTTCCGGAACGCCGTGGAACATGGTTCCACGAGCCCTGACTCACAGGCTCGTCAGGACCGCGAGGGACGGAGTCCCTCGAGCAGTCGGACGCAGTCCGACGACGCCGTAGAATACGGCGGCAAAGACGTGACGATCACCGTCGGCAAGCGAGCGGATGGCGGGTTCTACGTCGCGGACGACGGTGTCGGGATTCCACCCGAGGATCGAGAATCCGTGTTCGACCACGGCGTCACCACCAACGAGGGCGGGACGGGCTTTGGCCTCTCGATCGTCGAAGACATCGCAAAGGCACACGGCTGGACGGTTTCCGTCGGTGAGTCGAGCGAGGGCGGTGCACGGTTCGATTTCGATACGAGACGGTAGGTATGGAGTGCCCGCCAACAGACCGCACTTCAGTATAGTCGTATTTGATTTATCGGTTGTGGCGTGGGTCGCATTTCGATCAATGACCCCGCCGGGAATCCCCCCACACGGCGCACCGTCGAGACGCACCAAGCATCACGCGCGATACGGCTATGCTCTTGCCAGTCGTAGCAAGCGACATGGCATTGAGCACTGAATCGATCCGAGCGTCCGTCCTCGTCTATCCCCTGGCACTATGGATCGTGGTCACCTTCTCCGCCCTGAAGGGCGGAGCTTGTCGGTGGACTCCCGTTCTGACCACTAAACGGTGGTAGGCGTGTAAATGCCGTTCACGTTCAACGTCCCCGACTTCAGGGCAAGATGACTGGTTACCCCTCCAGACCCAGACTTGTGCCAGTTCTGGAGTAGTTTCCGAGCGATGTTCTTCGCGGCGTTGTAGTCGGCGTGGTACTCGCGCCCACATTTTAGACATTCGAACTCGTCGCTGTCTCTGTTGTCGTCGTGCGTGAAGCTACAGTCAACGTGGCTACACCGTTGACTGGTGTACTGTGGCGCGATCTTCTCGACGGCGATACCATACTCAGCAGCTTTGTACTCGGTGTACTCTTGGATACGACGGAACGCCCACTGCTGGAACTTCGACGCGTTCGAGATACGTTTGCGGATATGTTTCAGCTTCTCGAACGCGATGTGCGTACAGTCGTGGGCGAGAGCTTCCTGTACCAGTCCCTTCGAGACACGGTGGAGGTAGTCTTCGCTCCAGTTGGCGAATCGCCCACCGAGTGATTGCATCGTCAAGTGGGCCGACCGCGTTCCTGCCTGTTGCATCTTCCCACGCCGCTTTTCGTATTCTCGGCGTTTGTGGTTGAGGTAGTCGGCGTTGCCGATGAACGCGCCACTCGAAGTGACGGCAAGGTGTCCATCCACATTCAAGTCTACGCCGAGAACCGTTCCGTTCTCGGCATCTTCCGGCTCTGTGTCCGTCTCTTTCACGACAGCGATGTGGAGGTAGTAGTCGCCGTCACGGTGATGCAACGTCGCTTCGCGTTTCTCCCACTCTTTACAGAAGTATGTCGTCGGTGGGACGTCTTCGTCAGGGAGGACATACTCAGCTTCGATACGGCCGTCCACAGTGGCAAGCGTGGCGTAGTCGTCGTAGTAGGTGATTGCGTTGCGGTTGTAGACGACTGAATCCGACGTGAATTGTGGTTTCGAGGGATTCTCGCCGTCTTTGCGTTGTTCGGCACAGGAATCGAGTGCGTCGGCGGCCCGATTCCGCGCGGCACACACGAGGTCAGCGTTGAGTTCGTCGGTCGCTTCGCGTACTGCGTCGTATGTCCGGTCGTGGAGTTCAGTTTTCGACGTGACGATATAGCCGTCTTCAGTGCCGTTCCATCCGTCGTCTGCAGCCATCTGAGCGGCCTGTTTGAAGCGCTCTATCGTCTCTTGGAGAAGGCGGTGAGCATCGTCACCTACGTCAAGTTTCTCGTCACCTACGTCAAGTTTCACGACGGCAGTACGTCGAAGCTCCACAGTATCCATATGTATTTGAGTAAGTATAAAAGTTACTCATATAGTGAAATAACACTGGGGAGTCAGCTGTGGGATAGCCGGTGGATTGCTGTATAGAGCGTACGCGATTCCCTCCAGCCCTGTTCGTTCCTCGGTTCTGACTAGGTCAGAACACTCGTCACTCACGGGAAGGGCGCGATTCCCTCGCTGTATCAAGATGGATCGTGATGGCAGTGATCGCTGTCGCCAACGGCGTGTTCCGCGAGACCGTTCTGATCGACCGCGTCGGCGAGTACACCGGCCACGTCCTTTCGACCGCGATGTTGGTGGTCGCGATCATCGTGGTGGCAGCCCTGTACTTCGGAACCACTCCGATCGACTATACGCAAGCGGAGTTGCTGGCCGTCGGCGCGAGCTGGACCGTACTCACCGTCGGTTTCGAGTTTCTCGTCGGATTCCTCGAAGGAACGCCGCCGAGCGAGACCATCGCACAGTACAATGTCCTGGCCGGCCAGGTGTGGATCGTCGTCCCGCTGACGCTACTGTTCGCGCCGCTTGGCGTCAGTTGGCTGTCCGGACAGTTATAAATCGTATATCGATATACGCAATGCCGACTAGGCGTCGTACGCCATCGACGTCGAGAGTTCGCGGTAGGCGTCGATCTGGTTCTGGAGCCGATCGATCGTCTCCTCAGCGAGTTCGATCGCGTCCTCGCCGGCGATGAACCGACGCGGCGGGTCGTCTTCACCGGCGATCTCGACCAGCGCTTCGGCGAGCCTGGCCGGGTCGTTCGGCTGCTGGCCGCCCTGTTCGTTCCACCACTCCATCTGTTCCGCGCGGCGCTCGTCGTAGTCGTCGATCGCGGGCTCGGTGAAGGGCATCGACTCCGCAGACGTGAGGGTCGTGCGGAACCACCCCGGATTGACGATCGTCGTGTCGATCCCGACGGGCGCGACCTCGTCGTGGAGTGCGTCCATCCACCCTTCGAGCGCGTGCTTCGAGGCGGCGTAGGCCGAACTGAACCCGAACCCGGAGAGCCCCGCGCCCGACGAGATCGCGATGATGTGTCCCGAGCGCTGGTCGCGCATGACCGGGAGGACTGCGCGGGTGACGTACAGCTGTCCGAAGAAGTTCACCTCCAGTTGGTGTTTGATCTCCTCGGTGGTCATCTCCTCGAAGAAGCCCTTATAAGAGATGCCGGCGTTGTTGACCAGCACGTCGATCCGGCCGAACCGATCCACGGCCGCCTGCGCTGCTGACTCGGCGTCGTCGAGTTTCGTGACGTCCAGTTCCGCGACTAGCAGGTTCTCGGACTCGCCGACGGCCTCGGCCACGGCGTCGGTGTCCCGGCCGGTGGCCACGACCGCGTGTCCCGCATCCAGGGCGGCCCTGGCGAATTCGCGTCCCATACCACGGCTCGCACCCGTAACGAACCAGACCGGTCCGTCGGTCTCAGACCCAGTAGTTGGAGCCATCGCGCAAACAAAGGGGCCACAGCGGATAAGACTGGTTCCGGAGAGGAATGGGTACTGGAGACCGAGTGGTCACTCCTCGCTCGGTTCCCGCTGGACGACCAGGACAGGCCCGAGGAACGTATCGGCGACCTGATCGGCGGGCATCCCGAAGACGAACGTCGCGAGCGTCGTGTCGGACTCGCCCATGACAACGCAATCGTAGGATTCGGCGAGGTCGACGATCGCGTCGACCGGATTCACGTCCTGGTCGAGTCGCGTCTTGATCCGGTCTGGATCGACGTCCTCGTCGGCCAGGCGGTCGGCAAGCCCGTCCAGCAGCACGTCCACGTCGGCGTCAGTCTCGTCGTCGCTGGTCACGTGATACAGCGTCACGTCGATGTCGCGATCGGAGAACAGGCCACCGACGACGCGGGCCAGTCGGTCGATACCGACGGTGCCGCGGACGGCGACGAGCACGTCTTCGAGGTCACCCAGGGAACGGGGAACGAGCGCGGCGAGGCAGTCGTTCTCCTCGATCTGACGGTCGATCGTCTGCTGGGCGTCGTGGGTGAACACCAGCCGATGTTCGACGGCCGCGCCGGCGTCGGCAAGCACCGTCTCGAACTCCTCGAGACGGGCCAGCGCCTTCTCCTCGAACTGCATCCGGGCCTGGCCGGGGGCCGTCTGGCCGGGGACGACGTGATACCCCAGCAGGACGACGTGGGCGTTCGAGAGGAGGTCGGGGACCCCCTCCGGGAGCGATTCACCTTCGAGCACGCGGATCGGGACGAGTACTGATGGTCGGGTCATGTCAGATGTCACCTTTGAGTCGCACGTCGTCGGCGTAGTAGCGGTACCACCCGTAGGACAGCACCATGATCACGACGCCGATAACGATCGAGGCGAGATTCATGAAAGCGATCAGTGCGACGCTCGCGACCGCGCCGATCACCGGCAGGACGGGCGCGCCGGGCATCCGGAAATCCGGGTCGTACCACGACGGATCACGTCGCCTGAGGACGAGCAACGCGACGCAGATCAGCGCGTACATCACCAGATGGAGGAAGGAAGCCACCTCCGCGAGGATCTCGACGCTGTCGGTCGCCACCAGCACCAGGATCGGCCCGCCGGCCATCGCCAGGGCGACGTGTGGCGTGCCGTATTGGAGGTTGATTTCGCTTGCCTTCTTCGGGAGGAGGGCGTCACGGCTCAATGCGTAGATCGATCGGGAGGCACTCAGGATCGAGGCGTTGGCGCTCGAAAAGGTCGCCAGCAGGCCGGCGACGAGGATCAGGACGGCCCCGGGCACCCCGAGCAGGTCCCGGCCCACGTTGACCATCGCCGTCTCGCCGAAGGCCCCGAGGCGATCCGCCCCGAAGAGGCTGGTCGCAACGAGGATCGTCACCGCGTAGAAGACGGTGACGATGACGACCGAGCCGACCATCGCGACTGGCAGGTTCCGGCTCGGGCGCTTGATCTCGCCGGCGACCGTCGCGACTTGGGCGAACCCGAGATACGACGTGAACACCAACGCGGCCGTCGAGAGGACCGGGAAATAGCCCTTCGAGAAGAAGGTGTCGGGGACTGTCTGGCGACCGAAGACGCCAACCGCGTCGAGGACGCCGTAGGTGAGCACGCTCGTGAGGATGACCAGCAGGACGACGACAATCACGTTCTGGAGGGCTGCCGTCCGTTCGGTCCCGGCGACGCTGAGTGCGGTGAGAGCGGCCCCCGCGATCAGTCCCAAAACGACGTGAGGCGGGGCCGGACCGAGCGAGAGGGTGACGCCGATCTCCGCGAAGACGGCGACGACGTAGTGGCCCAGCCCGACGAGGTAGAACGCCGCGGCGAAGACCAGCCCCAGCCACAGCCCCAGGCCGACGACCGCGCCGCCGGCCGTGCCCAGGCTTCGGGAAATGAAGTAGTATCCGCCGCCGCTGCGTGGCATCGCCGTCGCGAGTTCCGAGGCCGGCAGTGCGACCAGCAGCGCGATCACGCCGCCGATCGCAAACGAGAGTGCCGCTGCCGGACCCGCCTCGTTGGCGGCGAGGCCAGGGAAGACGAAGATGCCCGCGCCGATCATCGTCCCGATGCCGATCGCGAGGCCGCCGACGAGTCCGATCGTCCGCTCTAGCTCGACGCCCTCGTCGTGTGTCGTCGTCTCCTCGGTGACCGACTCGGGTTCCGGTTCGGGCTCGACGCCCTCGATGTTCTCGCCGGCCGTCGAGACGTCGATCTCGCGATCGCCCATAGCGTGTGATTTACCCGCATGCCTGAAAACAATACCGACGGTGACCACCGCAGCCCCGAATCTACCGACTCCGAGACCAGCACAACAGAACCACAGACTCCGAGACCAGCACAACATTAACACGTGCGTGCGTCGAAATTCCGATAACAATGTCACGCAGGGGGCTGTGAGTATCAGCGTTCGTTCGAGTCCGGAGGGAGATCTCCGGTGGCGGTGACGTTCTGGCTCCTCGCCGTCCTGGCGACGCTGACGTGCGTGGGAATGGCCTGGGCACTCGGGGCGAACTCGAACTCGCCGCCGTTCGCGCCGGCGATCGGGGCCAACGCCATCTCGACGATGCGGGCGGCGTTCCTGGTCGGCGTCCTCGCGGCGCTCGGCGCGCTCTTACAGGGCGGTTCGATCTCCGAGACCGTCGGCAGAGACCTCATCCTGGGCGTCCAGATCACGCCCCTGGCGGCGACGGCCGGACTCCTGACCGCGGCGGCGTTCATGGCCTTTGGCGTGTATTCCGGGTATCCAGTCCCTGCCGCCTTCGCCACGACCGGCGCGATGGTCGGCGTGGGGCTGTCGCTGGGCGGCGATCCCGCGATCGCGAAGTACCAGCAACTCGGGCTGTTCTGGGTGCTGGTACCGCCGGTTTCGGGGGGACTCGCCTACGGGACCGCGACCATCCTCCGGCGGGACGACATCCCCGAGACAGTCGGCGTCCCGTTGCTCGCGGCCGTCGTCTCGGGCATCGTCGCGAACATCGAACTGGGGATCATCCCGGGCGAGGCCGCCCAGAACTCGCTTGCGGGGTTCGCGTCGTCGGTCGTCGGACTGCCCGACCCGCTCGTCCGGGCAGCCGCCACTGTCGCCTTGGCCGCGCTCGGGTTCCTCGTGATCCGTCGGCGGACCCAGGCCTCGGCCGAACGGGGGATCCGGACCTTCCTGGTGGCGCTGGGGAGCGTGGTCGCCTTCTCCTCCGGTGGGAGCCAGGTCGGCCTCGCGACCGGCCCGCTCGAGACGCTGTTCGTCAGCGATCTGGGCCTCCCGACGATCACCCTCCTGGGCCTGGGTGCGGTCGGGATCCTCGCCGGCGCGTGGATGGGTGCGCCCCGGCTCCTGCAGGCAACTTCGAGGGAGTACGCACAACTCGGCGCTCGCCGATCGATCGCCGCGCTCGTCCCGGGGTTCATCATCGCGCAGTTGGCCATTGCACTGGGCATCCCGATCTCGTTCAACAACATCGTCATCTCGGGGGTGATCGGCGGCGGGCTCGCAGCCGGCTCGGCGGGCGTCTCCCGCCGGAAGATCGGCGTCACCGTCAGCTTCTGGCTGCTCACACTCGTGACGTCGGTCGGCGTCGGGTACGGCCTCTACTGGGTGTTCTCGACAGGGCTCGGCATGCAGTGAGAGTCTGGAGCGCGCCGGCCGACATGATAGATCGGCAGTCTATATATTGGCCATCACTGGATAGTCCACCTGTCCAATCAGCCCATTGAATGCAAAATTTTTTCGATATCCAGTACTGAAGGTGTGAAACACACGGTGACACACTGTGCCCGACATGCAAACGGCTGATCTGGATACGGACCTCAGCCTGTTCAAATACGACAACCTCTCGCAGTTGCCCCTAGCCTACCGGGATCTCGCTGCTGGGGAGCGGGAGCGACGGATCGAATCAGCCCTGGATGCACTCGGTGACGACGTCGTCATCCTGGGCCACAACTACCAGCGCCGGGAGATCGTCGAGCACGCCGACTTCATCGGCGACTCCTACCAGTTGAGCAGGGAGGCCGCCAACTCCGACGCCGAGTACGTCATCTTCGGCGGCGTGACGTTCATGGCCGAATCGGCGGACATCATCACCGACGACGACCAGCAGGTCATCCTCCCGAGCATGGAGGCCTCCTGCCCGATGGCCGGGATGGCCGAGGCGCTGCAGGTCGATGCGGCGTGGGAAAAACTCACGGCGGCGACCGAAGACGACGTGATCCCGATCTGTTACATGAACTCCTACGCCGATCTGAAGGCTTTCTGTGCCGAGCACGGCGGGCTAGTCTGTACGTCCTCGAACGCCGCCGACGCCTTCGAGTGGGCCTTCGAGCGCGGTGAGAAGGTCCTCTTCCTCCCCGACAAACACCTCGGGACCAACACCGCCCACGACCTCGGTCTCGAAGACGACACGCTCGTTTGGGACCCGTGGGCCGACGACACCGACCCGGAAGCGATTCGGGAGAGCGAGGTCATCCTCTGGGAGGGGTACTGCCAGGTCCACGAGCGATTCAGGGCCGAACACGTCGAAGAGGTTCGCGAGGACCATCCCGACGCGAACGTGATCGTCCACCCCGAATGTCGCCGCGAGGTCGTCGAGGCAGCGGACCGCGTCGGCTCGACGGCCGACATCACGCAGGCAGTCGAGAACGCCGATCCGGGCGAGACCTGGGCAATCGGGACCGAGATCCACCTCGCCAACCACCTCGACCGGTGGCATCCCGAGGTCGATGTCGTCCCCCTCTGTGGCGACGCGTGCATGGACTGCAACGCCATGCGCCAGATCGACCCCAACTACCTGCTGTGGGTGCTCGAGGAGTTGGTCGAGGGTCGCGAGCAGAACGTCATCGACGTCGATCCGGCGACGGCGGACCGTGCGGAAACCGCACTCGATCGAATGCTCGAACTCTAAGCATGACGGGAACAGAATCCACCGAGGTCCTGATCGTCGGTGGCGGTATCGCCGGCTGTGCGGCGGCGCTGGCCGCGGCGAGAGGTGATGCAGAGGTGACGCTAGCGACGAAAGCCCGCCGCCCCGAGGACGCCTCGACGTGGTGGGCCCAGGGCGGCATCGCCATTTCGCGGGACGATCCCGACCAGTTCAAACAGGATATCATCGACGCGTCTTCGGGAACCGCCGACCCCGAGGCCGTGGACGTCCTGGTCGAGAACGCGAACGACGCCGTCCGGGACGTGCTCGTCGAGACGCTTTCCGTGCCGTTCGATACGGGAGGCGACAGCGACGACGCGGTGACGGGAGACGAACCCTTCGACTTCGGCCGGGAAGCCGCCCACGACGAGAATCGCATCCTGCACGTCGACGCCTCGACGGGTTCGTACGTCCTCGAACGCTTCCTCGCGTTCGTCGACGATCACCCCGATATTCAGGTGCTCGACGATACCGCCGCACTGGACCTCATTACTCAAGAGGGGGAGGTCCGTGGCGCATACCTCGAATCCGACGGAGACGTCTGGCCGGTCTTCGCCGGCGCGACCGTGCTGGCGACCGGCGGCGTCGGCGACCTCTATCCCGACTCGACGAACCCGAGCGGCTCGACCGGCGACGGGATCGCCATGGCGGCGCTGGCGGGCGCGGACGTCGACGGCATGGAGTTCGTCCAGTTCCACCCCACCGTCTACGTCGACGACGACGGGTCGCTGTTACTCAGCGAGGCCGTCCGCGGCGAAGGTGCAACCCTCCGGAACGCCTACGGCGAGCGGTTCATGCCGGCCTACGACGAGGATGCCGAACTCGCGCCGCGGGACGTAGTCGCGCGGGCGGTCAAAAACGAGCGTGAGGTTAGTGGCGAGGTCGTCCTCGACGTCTCGGAGATCGACTTCGAGGGGAAGTTTCCCGATCTCGTCGAGCAGTGCGAACAGCGCGGGATCGACTGGGAATCGGGGATCCCGGTCACGCCGGCCCAGCACTTCCTCTGTGGCGGGGTCAGCGTCGACGATCGCGGGCGATCCTCGCTCGACGGGCTCTACGCCGTCGGCGAGTGTGCTCACACCGGCGTCCACGGGGCCAATCGCCTGGCGAGCACCAGCCTGCTCGAGGGACTCGTCTGGGGACTCCGGGCCGGTGAGGACGCGCCCGGGCGTGAACCCAAACCGATGGACGTCCCGGTGCTGGACGACCGCGATCCGGCACTGCCCGATTCGTTCGCCCGCGAAAAGTTCACGCGACTCCGGCGAGTGATGGGTGAGTACGTCGGCATCGAGCGCGATCCCGACGAACTGGACCGCGCACTCGGCGTCCTTCGGCGACTCAAGGGCGAGGTCGACGCCTACGCCCGGACGCGCACGTCCCGGTCGCTGTACGAACTCCGGAACGCGAGCGTGGTCGCCCTGCTGATCGCCCGCGCTGCGGCCGCAAACGACGAGAGCGTCGGCACGCACACCCTCGTCACCGACGGCGGGACGGACGCCGACGGCGGGACGGACGCCGACAACGAGACGACGACCGTCGAGACGCCATGATCACCGACGGCGACGTCGAGTCCTGGCTCCGCGAGGATCTGGGCCACCACGACGTGACGAACCACCTGCCGGGGCGGACCGATGGGCGACTCGTCGCCAAAGAGGAAGGTGTCGCGGCCGGGATCGACGCAGCGGAAGCCGTCTTCGAGTATCTGGATTGTCCGGTCGAGTCTGCTGTCGGCGAGGGGACAGTGGTCGAACCGGGTGACGTCCTGCTCACCGTCTCCGGACCGACGCGGGACGTGCTCCGCGGCGAACGACCGGCGGTCAACGTCGCCGCCCACGCCAGCGGGATCGCCACCAAGACCCGCGAGGCGGTCGAAGCCGCACTGGAGGTGAACGAGGACGTCGAAATTGCAGGGACCCGAAAGACGACGCCCGGCCTGCGCGGGGTGGAGAAGCGTGCCGTCGTCGCGGGCGGTGGCGACACCCACCGACTCGATCTCTCGCACATGGCGATGGTCAAGGACAACCACGTCGCCGAGATGGGGCTGGCAGGCGCAGTCGAACACGTCGCCGAGCAGACCTCCTTCGCGACGCAGGTCGAAGTCGAGGTGGAGAAGCCGAAAGACGCGCCGCGGGCCGCCGAGGCCGGGGCCGACATCGTGTTGCTAGACAATATGTCACCGGCGGATTGCGAGCGAGCAGTCGAACGACTCGCAGAAGCAGGTCACGACGCCGTACTCACGGAAGCCAGCGGGGGAATCACGATCGAAACCGTGCCCGCGTACGCGAAGACTGGCGTCGACGTGATCTCGATGGGATCGCTGACTCACTCCGCCGCCGCGCTGGATCTGTCGTTCCGGACCGGCGAGGGCGGGAACTAACCGTCGAGCAACCCGAGTTCGTCGGCGATCAGATCCGCGAGCTGATCGGCCACATCCGGATCGACTTCGGCAACCGCTTCGCCGTCGTGCATCCGTTCGTTGTGCGCCTCGAGTTGGTCGGCCAGGTCCGACAGCGGAATTTCGGCAGTGGTCTCACACTCTTCACAGACGATTGGGACGTCAGGCTCGTCATCAGTCATTGGAAGATGGTTCGACCGCCAGCGACAAAACGCCCCCGACTCCGAGAGACCGGGGATCGGTCAAAGTCGAGGAAGAAATAGCCGGCATCTGTGACAGATTGCTTGGCCCGGAGTTATCGAAACCGGCGTGTTCTTCTCTGTTCGAGGGATATTCCGGCGTTTGCTGCCGACCGATGTCAACGCGACCCTTACCGTCGCCTCAACCCCCAACCGGGTGGCTCCCCTTCCGTAATATATCCATGACTACAAACGAGTCGCACGTCGATCCGGCAGCGTTCCTCGAACATCTCCGTGCCTTCCGGTACCGGGAGGTCACCATGGCCCTGGCGACACTGTCGGTGATCGCGGGCTCGATTGTCTTCTTCCCCGGCGTCGAGGGAATGACCAGCGGTCTCCAGTCGGACGTCTCGACGGAGATCCTGGCCCTCTTCGTCGGCGTCGCGATCCTCGCCGGCGCGATCAAGGGCATGATCGGGTTCGGGTACGCACTGATCGCAACCCCCATTTTCGCGTCGGTGATCGACCCGACGCTCGCGGTGGTCGTGCTCGCGATCCCGCCGTGGATGCTCAACATGTTCCAGGTCGGCGAGACCGACACCGGGCTGGCGTTCGTCCGCGAGGAGTGGGTCCTGCTCGCCCTGGCGATCGCCGGTGCGATCGTCGGCGTGGCCGTCCTCGATGCGGTCGAGACCGGCCCGCTGGTGCCGTTCCTGATCGGCGTGATCGTCTTCGGGTACGTGCTCTTCCAGCTCGGCCAGGGCTTCGTGACCGTCGAGAAGGCCCACCACCCCGTGGCGATGAGCGTCGCCGGCGCACTGGAGGGATTCTTGCTCGCTGTCGCGAATCTCGGGCCGCTGCTGCCCGCCTACTTTCACACCTTCGAGCGTGACACCGAGCGATACATCGGCGGGCTCTCGATGGTCCTGGGTGCGATCTTCACCGTCCGGATCCTCCAGATGGCGCTGTTCACCGATCTCATGACGCCCTACCGGCTGTGGCTGGGCTCGGTCATCGCCGTCGTGACGCTCGTCGGGCTGTTCGTCGGGACCTATCTCCGGCGGCTGGAGATCGACGAGCGCCGGTTCAACTGGTTCGTGATCGCCCTGTTGTTCGTGATCTCGCTGAACATCTTCCGGCAGACGATCCCGGCGCTGTTTCTGTAGTCGTGGTTCCCGCGAGCGACAGGCGCTTCCCGATGTGAAGTCCAGGTCATAGTTTTAGTAGGGCACCGCGAGACGCCCGAGTATGGAGTTCGTCACCACCGAAACAGTCCCCGGCGAAGAGATCGACGAATCCCTCGGCATCGCCCGTGGTAACACCGTCAAGGCCCGCAACGTCGGGCGGGATATCACCCAGTCCATCCGCAACATCACCGGCGGCGAGTTGAAGGCTTACTCCGAGTTGCTGACCGACGCCCGCGACGAGGCCTTAGAACGGATGGCCGAGGACGCCCGCTCGATGGATGCCGACGCCGTGGTCAACGTCCGCATGGAGAGTTCCCAGATCGCCAGCGGCGGCTCGGAGGTCATCGCCTACGGGACGGCGGTCACGCTCGAGTAGCGGGGCCGTCCAGACCGAACCGACATCGATGGTCAATCGAACTGATCCAGGCAGCGTGGGCGTCGTCGCCGGCCGCCTCGTCGGCGCGCTGACGGTCGTCCTCACCGCTGCCGTCATGGTGACCCACGGCGAGGAGTTCTACCGCATGGTGCGACTCCTGCTGGCCGGCCTGGAGAGTGACTTCGTCCCGGTCCGGATCGTCTTCTGGATCAACGTCGCGTTCGTCGCGGCCGGCCGGTATGCGTTCTGTTACGTCCTTGGCTCGCTGATCGGCGTCGGGTACGATTGGCTCGACCGGCCGGGGATCGCGTTTCTCGCCGTCGGCGTGGTCCTGATCGGGACGGTCGACGGCATCTACGGCGGCATGGGCGCAGGAAACGTCCTCGTCGGGGCTGGCTATCTCCTCGCCTGGCTGGCGTACGTGCCCGTCTTCGCGTGGCTACTCGAAGGTGATAAGCCGACAGCAGACGGCCCTGTCCGGCTCGAGTGATCGACGTCAGAAACCGACGAGTACCGCGAAG
This sequence comes from Halorhabdus tiamatea SARL4B, assembly GCF_000470655.1. Lineage (NCBI taxonomy): Archaea > Methanobacteriati > Methanobacteriota > Halobacteria > Halobacteriales > Haloarculaceae > Halorhabdus > Halorhabdus tiamatea. The sequence goes on along the minus strand of NC_021921.1, from coordinate 1,453,946 downwards.
ATCAGGCGCGCAGGCGCTGGATGCGCTTTTCGGTCGGCGGGTGCGTCGAGAAGATCTTCGCCATGAGCCCACGTGATCCACCCTCGATACAGAGCGCGCTCGCCCGTTCGTCCACCCGGCTCCGGCTGTGATCGGCCGAGTTGATCTTCTCGAGTGCGCGCGCGAGCGGCTCACCGCCCGTGATCTCGGCGGCGTCACTGTCGGCGACGTACTCCCGATAGCGCGAGATCGCCATCACGAAGATCGAGACGATCAGCTGGACGATGTTCCCGACGATCATCGCCATGAAGAGGTCCCCAAGGTCGTTGTCGCCGGCGAAGAGGACGGCGAACTGCGCGACCAGCGCGACGATCGAGGCGATCCCCTGGCCGATCACCATCATCACCACGTCGCGATTCCGGATGTGGGCGAGTTCGTGGGCGAGGACGCCCTCCAGCTCCTCGTGGTCGAGCATGTGGATGAGTTCGGCGGAGACGACCACGATGCCCGCCTTCTTCCGGCCGACGGCGAAGGCGTTGGGGACGCCCATCTCGGCGACCATCACGCGGGGCTTGTCGATGCCCATCTCCGAACTCATCCGCTCGATCGAACGGTGGATGTCCCGGAATCGGGGGTCGTCCTCGGGCATGTCCTCGGCCCCGACGCTCCGGAGGGCGGCCCACTTGCCGACCTTGTACTGGACGCCGACGAAGCCGACGCTGCCCAGCAAGATCACCGCGAGGATGGTGGTCCCGCCGCCGAAGGCGGCATACAGGGCGAGCGCCACCACGGCGTAGAAACCGAACAGGATCGACCCGACGACGGCCATCCTGAATTTCAGGCCTGGATGTCTCATAGTGGCCGATGATCGGCGCTGAACGCCTATAAACTTCCTGGCATCGGGGGACGGGATCCGGAAGGCGACCTCTGTCGGGAGATTCAGGCCGGATTTGGATCCTGTCTAGATACGTCGCCGGGCGGTTTCTGTTTCGATCTGCAACTATTGATGGTCTATTCACCAACAATCTTATTTTGATGGCGCAACAACCATCAATTGGCGATGGACGACGTCGACGTCGAAGTGATCCGGGACCGGCGACGGGATTTCGGCGACGAGATCGTCCGGATCCGCGTGCTCCGCGTTCCGGAATCCCAGAAGTTTCCCGAGGGTATCAAGTATGCATTCCACTACGGTCGAAAGAACGGTGACGATCCAATCCGCCGATACGACAACCACCACGGGGTCCACGAGCGACACGTCGGATCCAACACGGAGGAAATAGACTTCCCCGGTGTGGAGACCCTGCTCCGGAAATTCATTACTGAACTCCCAGATCACGTATCCCCGTAACAATGACCACGAACACACTTCACATCACAGTCGAATCGACAACGTCGTTCTTCGAAGCGGCCGTCGAGGATGTCCGCCGACTCGAAACCGACGAACAAGTCGACGACAAGTACGTCCTCAGTCTCCCGGACGAGGAGGCACTCGATCGAGTCCTGAGTGCGAAGAACCTCGAACTCGTCCGGACGATCGCAACGCAGGAACCCGACAGCGTTCGTGAACTAGCCCGGCTCGTCGACCGGGACATCAAGAACGTCTCGACGGCACTGAATCAACTCGAAGCACTCGGTCTCGTCGAACTCGAAGAGGTCGGGCGCTCGAAGAAGCCGACGGTGTGGTACGATCACGTCGAGATCGACATCCAGATCGGGCCGGACGAAGCCGACGACCCCGACGCGGTTCCGGTCTGACTTACTCCAGCAGCGACTCGCCGGTCATCTCGGCGGGCTTCTCGAGAGCGAGGAGTTCCAGCAGCGTCGGCGCGATATCGCACAGCGAACCGCCCGCCCGAACGGACCGGCCGCCCTCGTCGCCCTCGTTCGTGAGGTAGACGATCGGGACGTCGTTGAGCGTGTGTGCCGTGTGGGGATCCTCGATCGTGCCGAGGTCGTCGGCGTTGCCGTGATCGGCGGTGATGAGGACGTCAGCGCCGGCCGCCTGGATCGCATCGACGAGTCGACCGAGCTGTTCGTCGACGGCCTCGACGGCCGCGACGGTCGCGTCGAAATCGCCGGTGTGACCGACCATGTCGGGGTTCGCGTAGTTGAGGACCAGCAGGTCCGGATCGTCACTCTCGATAAACTGGATCGCGGTGTCGGTGACGCCCTCGGCGCTCATCTCCGGCTGTTCGTCGTAGGTCGGCACGTCCGGGCTCTCGACGATCTCGCGGAGTTCGCCGTCGAACTTGACCTCCCGACCGCCGTTGAGGAAGTAGGTGACGTGGGGGTACTTCTCGGATTCCGCGAGACGCAACTGCGTGCCGCCCGCCTCCGAAACGACCTCACCCAGCGTGTTCGCGGGCTGGTTGGGCGGGTAAGCGACGGGGAGATCGAACGTCTCGTCGTACTGCGTCATCGTCACGTAGTGGGTCTCCGGGGGTTCGAGGTCGTACTCCCAGTCCGGGTCGATCGAGTTGAGCATCCGCGTGAGCTGGCGGGCCCGGTCCGACCGAAAGTTGAAGAAGATGACGGCGTCGCCGTCTTCCAGCGCCGCGCCGCCCTCGATCAGCGTCGGCTCGATGAACTCGTCGGTCGTGTCCCGGTCGTAGGACTCCTCGGTGGCCGTGACGGGATCGGGGGCCGAGAACTCGGCCTCGCGGTCGACGATGGCGTCGTAGGCCTTCTTGGTGCGCTCCCAGTTCTGGTCGCGGTCCATCGCATGATACCGACCGGTCACGGTCGCGACGTCGCCGGTCCCTTCCTCGTCGATGACGCCCTGGAGTTCCCGGAGGTAGTCCGCGCCGCCGGTCGGCGAGGTGTCACGGCCGTCCATGAAGGCGTGGGTGACCGCCTCGACACCGTTGTCGGCCGCCATCTCGATGAGCGCGTGGAGGTGGGTCTGCCGGGAGTGGACCCCGCCGTCGCTGACCAGGCCCATGAAGTGAACCTTCCCGTCGTGTTCCTTCGCGTAGTCCATCGCGGCGAGGAGATTGTTGTTCTCGAAGAAGCTCCCGTCCTCGATATCGTCGGTGATGCGAGTGGTATCCTGCTTGACCACGCGGCCGGCCCCGATGTTGAGGTGGCCGACCTCGCTGTTGCCCATCTGGCCCTCGGGCAGGCCGACGCGCCGGCCCGAAACCTCGAGTCGGTCGTGTGCGCCTGCGTCCCAGTACGCGTCGAAGTTGGGTGTGTCCGCGGCTTTGACTGCGTCGCGGGCGTCCTCGTCGTCGTTGAGTCCCCAGCCGTCGAGGATGATGAGTCCTGCCTGCATACCTACGTGTCGACACTCCTCGTTCTTATCTCTTCATATATTACCGGTATCGTCGCGGGGAGATACACGTCTGTCCGGTCGCTCGCAGAGGAATTTAGCGTCTATCAATCGTGAATGACTTGAAGCGTCATCGGTCGTCAAATGATTCGCTCTGTCGGCGCTATAGGTGACCCCCTGCTCAGGGCATGATTCGTTATGAGGAGAAAAAATTTTATAGTTTATATGAGACTTAGAATCTGGACATGGATATCGACAGACGGACCCTCCTTGGCTCTGCTGTCGCGACGGTGCTCACCGCCGTGTCGGGCTGTGCCGGGCTGGGTACGGACGAACCTGCAACCACAGCCACAACTACAACGCAGTCGGATGAGACACCGCGGTCAGAGATGGCCCGCGGTGCGACCGGAGTATACCTGCACAACCTCGACGAGGAGCAGCATTCGATCTCAGTCAGCATCACCGCTGTAGACGAGGGGATTTTGGATCAGCCCCGTCTTGCATCGACGGTCGAACTCGCGACGGCCGAGACGAAGGATTTCGATACCAAAGCAGTGTGGGATATCAAATACGAGATTTCGGTAAATGTTTCAGACGAATACTCCGAGACAGCGATCTGGACCGCGAACCCGGGCAGTCTTCACATCTTGTATACCGGAGATGACATTACTAGAAATAACATTATTTTCGCAGATGGCTTCGCCTGAGTCGGGTCCGTCACGCCCGACGAATGGCAATCACTAAACGACCACTTCGCGTAGGTTGCGGACTGAGAGGTCGTTCACCAACGTGACAGACGGACGCGGCGTCCAGACGGTACGGCAAGTGCTCGACAGCGTGGGAACCGAGTATCGCTATCACGCCATCTACTTCACGTACTTCCTGGCATTCAACGGGCTGGTGACCTTCCGGAACGCCTACTTCGACGAGATCGGCCTGTCGGGGTCACAGATGGGGCTGATCGGCGCGTTGCTCGTCACCGGCGGACTCCTCGCCCAGCCCGTCTGGGGCGTGATCGCCGACCGGACCGGCGCGACCCGCGAGATTCTGCTGACGGCGGCGCTCGTCTCCGGGGCGGCCGTCTTCCTCTTCCCGGCGGCGGCCTACGTCCCGTGGGAGTTCCCCCTCCTGATCGTCGCGACGCTCGCGGTCTCGGTCTTCCGGGCTCCGATCGTCCCGATCGCGAACTCGATGGTCCTCTCCGCGGGGTTGAGTTACGGCCAGGTCCGGGGCGCGGGGAGTCTGGCGTTCGGGATCGGGAGCCTCTCGTTGGGCGTGGTCGCGCCGTACTTCGGGCTCTCGACGATCTTCTACCTCTATGCGGCCGGGATGGCCGTCGTCGCCGTCCTCGTCTGGAAACTACCGAACCCCCGGGCGGACATCTCGCCCGACCTGAAACGCGACGCGCTCAAACTGCTTGGCAACCAGCGATTTCTCCTGCTTTTGGTCATCGCCGTCATCATCCCCGGAGCCATGGCCGGGGCCGACGCGTTCCTGTCGGTGTACCTCCGGCGACTCACCGGCGGGGATAGCATCACGGGGATCGCGTGGCTGATCAAGACGTTCACCGAGGCCGTCGTGTTCGTCTGGCTGTCGACCCAGGACTTCGACAACCGGACGCTGCTGACTGCCGGGGGCGTCGCGACGGTGCTTGCCTATCTCGTGCTCGGCACGACGCAGGTGGCCGCCCTCGCCGTCGGCGTCCTGATCGTCTCGGGATCGGGCGTCGCGCTGTTCTTCTACGCCGCGGTGAACATGACCCACCGCTATGCGCCCGTCGCCCTCGCGGCGACCGCCCAGACGCTGCTGTCCTCGATCGGCATGGGCGTCGGCCGGGCGGCGAGCGAACTCGGCTCGGGCTGGCTGGTCGGGACCGTCGGCGTTCAGTCGCTGTACCTCGTCCTGGCGGGCGCGGCGACCGTCGCGACGCTCGTCAGTCTCCGGTTTCACGTCACTCGTCTCCGAGGTGTGATCGCGGGACGAGCATGACGGTGGCCGGACCGGTATCGCTCGCCGGGCGTGACCCCCGACGGTTTTTATGACGTCCGGCGAAAGTCGAGACATGACGCTCGATCCGGTGCACGTCGACGGCATCGCCCGGCTGGCCGGTCGGCTCGGCGGGCGGATGGACGACACCGACCACGACGACCTCGCCGAACGCGCCTGGGCGGAGTTTCTCGATCCCCTGTACTACGAGGACGAGGTGATCCTCGAACCGCTCGGCGAGCAACGGCGACGCGCGGCCCCGCTGCCAGATATCGCCCTCGAAGAGCGCCCCTTCGACACCCAGCACGGGTTGGATTCGGGGACGATCAACCCCACGACGTTCAAGAACGGGCTGGTGCTCGACGTCGCCCAGGCGGCGATGGCCGGCGTGCCCTCGGATCTGGACCTCCACCGTTCGCGGACGGTCGTCGTCAGCGCCCACACCAACGACGTGACCGTCGACCTCGGCGACGACGAGTGGGGCCGCACCGACGAGGGCTACACCCACGAGCGCTTGCTCGAAGTCCCGCGTGTCGACCGCTATGCCCAGACAGTCGTCCACGCGCTCGCGCTGTATCTCGCCGAGAGCCACCACGCTCGGGCCAATATCGAGGCGGTATCGGATCTGTTGATCCTCGACGGACCGATCTACCCGACTGGCCTGCTCAACTGGGCCGATAGACACCCGGAACTCGCCGACCTGCTCGAATCCGACCAGCAACCGCGGGACGTCGTCGAGAACTACGTCAGGCTGGTCGAGACCGGTCTCGAAGACGACGTCCCGATCGTCGGGTTCGTCAAGAACAGCGCCGCCAACGGCCTGACGCGGGCGCTCCGGACGAAGGCGGGCGCGCCGTGGGCCAACGACAACGCCTTCTTCGAACACGTCCTCTCGCGGTACGAGGGCGACGAGTTGCGCACCGACGCCATCACGTTCACCAACTGGTTTCGCTCCCGGATCGGGACCGACCGCGTCCTCTCGTCGGCCGGCGACGCACTCGGCGTCGAGCGCGAACGCGATCCCGAGGCCTACGAAGTCACGTTCTTCGCGCTGTACGACCCCCGTGACGAACTCGTCTACCGGATCGAGGCCCCCTACGCCGTGACGCGGGACGCCGACCGCCGCGAGCGACTCACCATGCAGATCGTCGCCGACGTCGCCGCCGAACGGGGGCCGCCAGTCGCCGTCGCGAAGGCCGACGAACTCGCCCGGATCGAGGCCGCGGCCAAGGATCAACTCCGCGAGCGGATCGGCCAGGAGTTCGATAGCGATCGCCAGCGCACCTACAACGAACGACGCTGGGGATCGGCATACGCCGGAAGTGGGGAGTAGCGTCCGAACCGGTCTATTCGTCCCTGTATTTGAGCAGTAGATGCCCGATCAGTCACCCACCTCTAGGATTATGACTGATCCGTGAAATAAGACTAATGGTACTGCATGATAAATAGTTAAGTATGACGAAAGAGTGGCGATGTACCCAATGTGGAAACGTCCAGACGCGATCGATCGTCAACCACGTCCGCGAGGGCCCGCCCGAGGAGTGTGAGGTGTGTGGCAACGAGGAGTTCGAAGAGACAGTTCTGGGGTCGGCACACTCGGCGCTCGACTCGGTCATCCCCTGAACCGGCGGCGGCACCGGCAGTCCTCGTCCACGGCGACGTCACGCAAGGGAACACGTTGCTGCGCGCGGACGGGACCGGGCTCATCGACTGGGAGGACGCCCACGCCGGCGACCCGGTGCGGGAGCTCCGCCGGACCCAGGAGCAGTTACTCGCCGACCCCGGCGAGAACAGCCCCACCGAACTTCTCGACGCATTGCGAGCGGGCTACCGCGAACAGGCAGGGACACTCCCTGCGGGGTTCGACGACTGGAAAGCCATCTACGGAGCGGTGTCCTTCCTCGATACGTCCGGGTTCTTCGACGAGTGGGCACCAGACGTCGACAGGCCGACAGCGGCCCTCGAAGACTGGGTCGAGCGTGAGATGGAGCGACGGCTGGCCGAAATTTAGCTGCTTGCAGGCACTGAGGCCGCTGGCGTGAGCTGAGGGCGGCCGTCGTTTCGAATATCCCCACACTCGCCGGATCGTGGGGCAATATAATGTCTATATATACCATAGTAGTCCACTATACCACTCCAGGCGGCTCATATCGGTCAGTATCACCCAATAGCAGGCCGTACACCTATTATAAACCCCTTTAGTCAAATCTCCCGCCCGTTCTGTTGATGACGCGAGATTCGACGCGTCCGGGCAAAGCATCACGGCGGAAATTCATCCTCTCGGCCGGCGCACTCGGGGCCACGGCACTGGCCGGGTGTAGCGGAGAGAGCGACACGACCGAGGACGGAAACAACTCGGGCGGGAACGGCGACGAAAACGGCGGCCAAAACGGCACCGAAAATGGGGAGACCGCCGACCGTGAGTCCCTCTCGGGAGACATCCGAATCTCGGGGAGCAGCACGGTGTATCCGGTCGCCCAGGAGGTCTCGCGGCTGTGGAACGAGGAGTACGGCGACGGCGTCGGCTTCAACATCACGCCCGACGGCAGCGGCGGTGGCTTCAACAACGTCTTCATTCCCGGCGACAGCGACATCAACAACGCGAGTCGCCCGATCAAGGACGAAGAACTCCAGCGCTCCCGCGACAACGGCATCGAGCCGGTCGAATTTTACGTCGCCCAGGACGCACTCACCGTGGTCGTCAACAACGACGCCGACTTTATCGACGAGATCTCCCTGGAAGATCTAGGAGAGATCTGGTCGCCGGACACCGCGCCCGAACTGTGGAGTGACGTCAACTCCGACTGGCCGGACGAACCGTTCGACCTCTACGGGCCGGCGAGTACGTCGGGTACCTACGACTACTTCACCGAGGCAGTCATCGGTGAGACTGAAGCGGACCAGCCGATCCGGAGTGACTTCGAAGGAACCGAAGAGGACAACCTGATCGCCCAGGGCGTCGCGGGCAACGAGTACGCTCTCGGGTATCTCCCGTTCGCCTACTACACGAACAATCCGGACTCAGTCAAAGCGCTCAGCCTCAGCGAGGGCGGCAGCGACCCGGTCGAACCGAGCCTCGAAGGCGCACAGAGCGGGAACTACCCGCTTGCCCGTCCACTGTTCTTCTATGCTAACATGAACAAACTCCAGGAGAAGACTTACCTTCAGGAGTTCATCCGCTTCTACATCAACGAAGCTGACGAGGACTATATCGCCGAAGATATCGGCTACGTCCCGTCCAGCCAGGAGATGGTCGAGGACAACCTCGCGAACCTCGAAGCGGGCATCGCCGGCGACTACGAATACGGGAACGACAACAGCGACGACAGCGGCACAGACGTCGACCGAGAGTCCCTCTCGGGGGACATCCGAATCTCGGGGAGCAGCACGGTGTATCCGGTCGCCCAGGAGACGTCCCGACTGTGGAACGAGCAGTACGGTGACGGCGTCGGCTTCAACATCACACCCGACGGCAGTGGCGGTGGCTTCAACAACGTCTTCATCCCCGGCGACAGCGACATCAACAACGCGAGTCGCCCGATCAAGGACGAAGAACTCCAGCGCTCCCGTGACAACGGCATCGAACCGGTCGAATTCTACATCGCCCAGGACGCGCTGACCGTGGTCGTCAACAACGATGCCGACTGGATCGACGAGATCTCCTTAGAGGACCTGGGAGAGATCTGGTCGCCGGACACCGCGCCCGAACTGTGGAGTGACGTCAACTCCGACTGGCCGGACGAACCGTTCGATCTCTACGGACCGGCAAGCACCTCGGGCACCTACGACTACTTCACGGAGTCGGTCATCGGCGAGACCGAGGCGGACCAGCCGATCCGCAGTGACTTCGAAGGGACTGAGGAAGACAATCTGATCGCGCAAGGCGTCGCTGGCAACGAGTACGCGCTTGGCTATCTGCCCTTCGCCTACTACACGAACAATCCCGACTCCGTGAAGGCACTCAGTCTGAGCGAAGGTGGCAGCGACCCGATCGAGCCGAGCCTCGAAGGCGCACAGAGCGGGAACTACCCGCTTGCCCGTCCACTGTTCTTCTACGCCAACATGAACAAGCTCCAGGAGAAGCCCCACCTCCAGGAGTACATCCGCTTCTACATCAACGAGGCCGACGAGGACTACATCGCCGAGGACATCGGCTACGTCCCGTCCAGCCAGGAGATGGTCGAGAACAACCTCGCGAACCTCGAAGCGGGCATCGCCGGCGACTACGAGTTCACTCGATAGTCCACGGATCGGTCCGGCGTAGCCATTCCGGTGACACCATTCTCAATACATGAGCAACCAACCGAATTCGACGTCTGATCCGCTCCAGCGGGACCGATTCGTGGTCCGCAAGGAGCGCTTCTACAGGTGGCTGATCGCGGGGAGTGCCGTGCTCACGATCCTCGTGACCGTGGGTATCATCCTCTCGCTCTCGGCGAACGCACTCACGTTCTGGAGCGAGATCTCGCCGATCGACTTCTTCACCGGCACGAACTGGAGTCCGAAGATCGCCGGTGAGTACGGCGTCCTCCCCCTGGTGAGCGGGACGCTGATCGTCACCATCTGCTCGGCGCTCATCGCGTTGCCGGTCGGGCTGGCGGCGGCGATCTACCTGAGTGAGTACGCGAGCGACCGCGTGCGATCGGTTCTGAAACCGGCCCTCGAGGTCCTCGCCGGCGTCCCCACGGTCATCTACGGGTACATGGCGCTCGTCTACGTGACACCGCTGATCGACAGCGTTCTGCCGATCAACGCCACGATCATCCCGTCGAGAATCGAGCTGCTCGCCGTTCCCGAGTGGCTCCCGGTGCTGTCGGGATACGTCTTCGCACTCCCGGAGTTCACGTTCGTCGTCCCGTCGTTGCGGACGTTCAACGCGCTCTCGGCGAGCATCGTCGTCGGGATCATGATCATCCCGATGGTCTCCTCGATCAGCGAAGACGCACTCAGTGCGGTTCCCGACAGCCTTCGGGAGGCCGCCTACGGACTGGGATCGACGAAGTTCGACGTCTCGACGAAGGTCGTCGTCCCCTCGGCCACCTCGGGCATCGTCGCCTCGTACGTCCTCGCGCTGTCCCGGGCGATCGGGGAGACGATGGCGGTGACGATGGCGATGGGGATGAGCCCGCAGATGCCCTATTACCCGGACGTTCTCAAGAACCTCGCCGAGTCGAGTCAGACGATGACGGCGGCGATGGTACAGATCGCCGGGGCGGACTCGCTCGGGACGGGACCCACCTACGAAGCGATGTTCGCGCTCGGCATGACACTGTTCGCGATCACACTCACGATGAACATTCTGGCTGAACTCGTGCGCCGTCGGTTCAGGGAGGCCTACGACTGATGGCTGCCGAAAGCGAAGGTGCCGGCCGGCTGCGTCAGGCGACCGGCACGCGACTGCGACGGCTCAAGGGGTCCCTCTTCGAGGCGACACTCCTGGGTGCGACGCTCGTCGGCATCGTCTCCCTGCTGGTCCTGTTCGGCTACATCGCGTTCGACACGTTTCAGCCGCTGACGGCGTCGGCTCGGTGGTACCTCCTGTACTTCGGGACGCTCGTCGCACCGACGGCCGCGTTCACGTGGTACGCGAGACGGCATCCGGCCGTGGGGCGCGCGAACGCGAAAGCCTTCGCCGTCGTCTTCGGGGCGCTGGCCGTGAGCCTCGTCACGTACGTCGTCGCGGACGCGGTGAGCCCGTACGACGTGCTCGTCTTCCTGCTGTTCGGTGCCATCCCACCGCTACTTGTCGGTGTCTACGGCCGCGTCACGGACGAACGGACGTACACCGGCCCCGCGAGCCCGTTGGCGAGCGTCGCGGGTCTCGCTGTCGCTGCCCTGCTCTACGGCGTCGTTCGACCACTCGTCGGTATCGCACCCCCGTGGCTCGCGTATGTCGGAATTACTACATTCCCGGTCGCCGGCATTCTCGGTGCGGTCGTGTCCCGTCGCTGGTCACGCCGACGTGGGGTGATCGCCGCGACGGCTGCGCTCGTGAGTACACTGGTGCTCGCCGGTGGGCTGGTCGGCGTCGGGATCGACCCGTCGTTCCCGGTCGTGCTCTTCTCGGCGTTCGTGATACCGGTCGGGTACGTCGTTGGCTCGACGGTCGTCACGGATCCGGAGGGTCGAATCGGCGTGGCCGGACCGTTCGTCCTCATCGGTGGCATACTCGTCGGTGCCGGGCTCGAACGACAGCTCGCCATCGACGGCCTCCAGAGCTATTTGACGCCGACACTGCTACTTGAGTCCTGGCACGGGCGGGTGGCGAGTGAAGCCGGTGTCTATCCCCAGCTGGTCGGCTCGATCGTGGTCGTCGGGTTCATGGCGATCCTCGCCTTTCCGATCGGAATCTTCGCGGCCGTCTACCTCGAGGAGTACGCCCCGAAATCGGGGTGGGGCGGCCGGTTCGCGACGCTGCTCGAGGTGAACATCTCGAACCTCGCGGGCGTTCCCTCTGTCGTCTACGGACTGTTGGGGCTGGCCCTCTTCCGGCGGACGCTCGGGTTCGGAACCGGGATCGTCGTCTCCGCTGCGGGGACGCTCGGACTCCTCATTCTCCCGATCGTGGTCGTCTCCGCACAGGAGGCGATCCGGGCCGTGCCCGACTCGATCCGGGAAGCCTCCTACGGGATGGGAGCCAGCCGCTGGCAGACGCTCCGGAACGTGGTGTTCCCGGAAGCGGTGCCGGGCATCCTCACCGGGACGATTCTGGCGCTGGCGCGTGCGATCGGCGAGACAGCGCCACTCATCATGATCGCAGTGGCCACGACGACGTACACGCCACCGGAGGGGCTGTTCTCGTCGGCGACCGCCTTGCCCCTCCAGATCTTCGCGGCGAGGTCCAGCGCGTTGCCGGAGTTCAGACACGGCGTCGTCCCGGCGACCGCCATCGTACTCTTGGCCCTGATGTTGGTCATGAACGCGACGGCCGTCGTCGTCCGGAATCGCTACGAACGAGACAAGTAATCGACGTGAGACAACCATGAGTGAACACGATTCGCCGACGATTGCAACGACGGTCCAGACGTCCGAGACGGAATCGACTGATCGACCCACGGTGACGACGGGTCATCCGGTCATCGAATCCCGTGATCTGAGCGTCTATTACGGCGACGAACAGGCACTCCAGAGTGTGAGCCTGGGGATCCCGAACCAACAGGTGACGGCGATCATCGGCCCCTCGGGCTGTGGGAAGTCCACCTTCCTCCGGTCGATCAACCGGATGAACGACCTCGTGGACACAGCGACGATAGACGGAGAACTATCCCTCGAAGGGACGAACGTCTACGGCGACGACGTCGACCCGGTCGCGCTGCGCCGGAAGATCGGGATGGTCTTCCAGCATCCCAATCCCTTCCCCAAGTCGATCTACGACAACGTCGCCTACGGCCTGCGCATCCAGGACGAGACCGAGAACCTGGACGAGAAGGTCGAGACGGCACTGAAACGGGCGGCGCTGTTCGAGGAGGTCGAGGACCAACTCGACGAATCGGCCCTGGACCTCTCGGGCGGCCAGCAACAGCGACTCTGTATTGCCCGCGCGATCGCGGTCGACCCGGAGGTCCTCCTGATGGACGAACCCGCGAGTGCGCTCGACCCGATCGCGACCTCGAAGATCGAGGACCTCATCGAGGAGCTCGCCGAGGAGTACACGGTCGTCATCGTCACTCACAACATGCAACAGGCCGCCCGGATCTCGGATACGACGGCTGTCTTCCTCACCGGCGGCGAACTCGTCGAGTACGACGACACCGAGAAGATCTTCGAGAACCCCGAGCACCAGCGCGTCGAGGACTACATCACCGGCAAGTTCGGGTGAACCCGATGGCACGAGAGGAGTTCCGTCACGCACTGGCCGACCTCCGGACGGCGGTCCTCGAGATGGGCGAACTCGTCCTCGAACGCCTGAAAGCCGCCCTCTCGGCACTGACTGAGGGCGACGACGACCGCGCACGGGACGTCATCGAGGGTGACGAGACGGTCAACCGACGGTACCTCGACATCGAGGCCGACTGTATCGACATCTTCGCGCTGGAACAGCCGGTCGCCGGCGACCTCCGGTTCGTCGCCGCCAGCTTCAAGATCACGACCGACCTCGAACGTGTCGGCGATCTGTCGACCAACCTCGCCCGGTACGCGCTGTCGAGTCGTCCGGACCCGTTCCCGGAACTCGACATCTCCGGGATCGGTCGGGCGGCGGCCGACATGCTTGAAGACGCGCTTTCGGCCTACGAGACCGAGGACGCGGGGGCCTGCCGAACGGTCGCCGGGCGAGACGACGACCTGGATGCGATGTGTCAACGTGCGAGCGAACGAGTGGCCCGGGAATTGCTGGAACGCGATCCGGAGATCGACGCCTGGGCACTCGAAACCGTCCTCGACGACGTCGCGAGCGTACTGTTGACGATCCGCGACGTCGAACGCGTCGGCGACCACGCGGTCAACATCGCCGCCCGGACGCTGTACGCCGTCGAGGGTGATCCGGAGTTGATCTACTGATGGACCCCGCTCAGGAGGTGAGCGGCTGATGGAGACCCGCAAGATCCAGAAGGTCGGCGGGTCGACGTTCACGGTCTCGGTCCCCAAGGAGTGGGCACGCGAGGAGGGCCTGGAGACGGGCGAGGCGGTCCGACTGTACACCCACCGCGACGGCTCGTTGATCGTTCGCGGGCGACAGACGGACGGAGACGGGCTGGAGTCGGTCTCGCTGCCGGTCACGGAGTCAAGCGTCGACGCCGTCGAGCGACCGATCCAGGGGGCATACGAGACTGGATTCGAGCAGATCACGCTGCGGGCCACGGAGTCATTTACCGACGAGCAACGCCGGGCCGCTCGCACCATCGCACGACGCCTCGTCGGCACTGAAGTCCTTGCGGCCGATGCGGACGAGATCGTGGTCCGGGCGATGCTCGATGCCTCCGCGGTGTCGGTTCGCCAATCGATAGAGCAAACCGTCTCGGTCATCACGACGATGCAGGAAACAGTCCGCGAGTCACTGACCGGCGAGACGGAGACGTCCGGACGGGTCGGTGATCGAATGGCGGACGTGACGCGGCTGGTCGCGTTGATCCGTCGCCACTACAATCGGTCACTCGTCGCGTTCGGCGAACTCGACGCACTCGGGATCGATCGGGTAGCGCTGTCCCAGTATCACCGGGCTGCGGACCGACTTGAACAGATCGCGACGGGGATCATCCGACTAGATCGTGTGATCGAGGCGGTTGAACCCGAAGCCGAGCAGGCCCGGACGGTGGCCGAGCTATTGACAGCCCGCAGAGACGCGCTCGAAGCGGCGACGAAACGCGTTGTCGAAGGTGATGCCACAGCGGGACAGGATGTCGAGTTGTCGCCGATCGAAACCGGGACGGAGATTGCATCCAACTCAGGCCATGACGACGGCGTCGATCCCTCCCTGGCCCGGCTGGTCGATCAGCTGGAGCAAATCGATGCGGCCATCCGGGCGATCGAACGGATCGGACTCCAGTCCGCGATCCATCCTCGCCACCAGCAATGACAGTCGCTCGGTCGTGGCCGGCAAGCCGACGGAATACCGGTCGAGATCGCTACTGAGGGCTATGTAGCACTCATATATACACCTTTTACCGTCAGCCACGAAGTCGGCATAGACCGAATGCATGGTACATGAAGACACAGCGCATAGTCGACTCGACGAGCGCCTCATCGAACGGTGTGAGGACGTCCCCGCGAACCCGGAACCGGGCGCGTACGTCGTCATCGACACGATGCACTTCTCGAACACCGTGATCGAACTGCTGGCACGGGGGGCAACACACGTTCACGTGCCCGACGAACGGGGCGAGGAGTTCGACTACCGGGCCGGCCACCCGGACGCGCTCATCGGGGGCGGCCGCACGGCGGAGTACGACCCCGAGGACGGCTACGACTTCT
This sequence comes from Halorhabdus tiamatea SARL4B, assembly GCF_000470655.1. NCBI lineage: Archaea > Methanobacteriati > Methanobacteriota > Halobacteria > Halobacteriales > Haloarculaceae > Halorhabdus > Halorhabdus tiamatea. The sequence goes on along the minus strand of NC_021921.1, from coordinate 1,438,798 downwards.
TCAACTCGCCGAGTTACGTCCAGGACATCGACGTCGAGGGCCGGCCGGTGAGCATGACCTCGACCAACGGCGGCCGGACCGTGGCGACGCTCCGCGAGCGCGGGGGCGAGGACGTCGACGTGTTCGTGGGCGCGCCGCTGAACGCGCGAGCCATCGGCCGGTTCCTCCGGCGACGCGAGCACCCCGTCTCTCTCGTGGCTGCGGGCTATCAGGGCGAGATCGCGGTCGAGGATCACGTCGGTGCGGCCCTCATCAGCCGCTATCTCGACGAGATACCGCCGACCGAGACCGAGATCGAACGCTGCAGAGACCAGCTCGAAACGGCGAAAGGGCCAGACTACGTCGAGAAGCACGCGATCCGTTGCCGGGACGTCCGGGCGTACGCGATGAACGTCAACGGTCGGGCAGTGATCCCAGAGCTATCTGGCGATTCGCTGGTCCGGGCACGTGCCCCCGATCGATCGGCTTCCAGGGAACGAGGACTGGCAGACTGAGCGAACTGAGACCCGGGGACTCACCACTCGCCGGTCGAAGACGCCCGCAGAAACCCCGTCTATATCCTCACCTTGTGACCAGAGACACTTAAAGAAACGCGGCCAGGGTCGAGCGAGTGATTCCACATACTAGGGGGGATCGGACCCGTCAGCCGGCGGATCGATCGCGTTCGCGGCCGCGAGCACCGCCTCGTGGGCCTGGCCGTTCGACGCGACGAGTCCACGGCAGTCGTGTCGCCAGGGCTCGCCGTCGAGGTCGGTGACCGTGCCGCCGGCCTGCTCGACGAGATACGCGCCGGCGACGGTGTCCCAGGGGTTGGTCTCGACGTTCGTGAGCACGCCCTCGATCGAGCCAGCGGCCACGAGTGCGAGGGCGACCTGGACGGACTTCAGCCGGAGGAGATCACCGAATCGCGTGACGATGGCTTCGGCTGCCCGGGCGTACTCGTCGCGGCGGTCCCGGGGCCACCAGATCGTCGGGACGACGGTGAAGCGGTCGGTGTCTGCGGTCTCGCTGACCCCGATCGGCCGGCCGTTTCGCGTCACGCCGCCCGGCCCCCCGACGTAGATATCACCCAGCGCCGGGAGGGCGGTCGCCGCCGCGACGGGATCGCCGTCCCGGACCGACGCGACGCTGGTCGCCCACTCGCGCATCCCGCGGACGTAGTTGTTGGTGCCGTCGATCGGGTCGGCGATCCAGGCCGGCCCCCGCTCGGGGACAGTCTCGCGGGCGTCGGCCTCCTCGCCGACGAACGGTTCCTGGGGGAAACGCTCGCCGATGACGGCCGCGATCCGGGCCTGGGCCTCACGATCGGCCCGCGTCACCAGGTCGGTCTTGCCCGTCTTGGTTTCGACGTCGAGATCGCGCCGGAATCCGGCCATGGCGACGGCCCCGCCGGCCCTGGCCGCCTCGCGGGCGACGGCGACCCGATCCGAGCGTGGGATGGAACTCCCGCGTCGCGTCTCGTTGGGGTCGGTCGGCGTCGCGTCGTCGGGGCTGCCCCGGATGTCGGTCACGACAGATCACTCCGGGGGTCGTCGTACTCGGGACGATGCCGGAGACACCGACTCCGTCGGCCGGTGTCGTCGACAGCGTGTGCGGCCGGCGACTCGCGGTCACAGACCGAGCCAAAGGCGTCCTCGAGGACGGCGAGGGCCGCAGCCGGGTCCGTTCCCGCAGTCGCTATGGCGCGGTCCAGCTCCGCCCGCGCGGAGGTGGGGAGGTCGACGTCGTCGAACAGTTCTGTGGCGATCACGTCGAGGTCGCGGTCAGCGGACGACCGACCGAGGCGGCGTTTAAGACGGTCCGACAGCCCCGACGTGGCCCGAGTGCGCTCTCGTAACACGTCACGGAACGTCTCGATCGCCCCGAGCGCGTCCGCGGAGAGGCCGGGGTAGTCAGCGGGCGTGATCTTCGCCGGACAGCGCGTCGAGAAGGGACACCCTGCGGGTGGATGCCGGGGATTGGGGGGCGTCCCGTTGAGCGTGACCCGTTCGAGGCTCTCTGGGGCCGGACTCGACGAGCCGGGGATCGCCGAGAGGAGCGAACGGGTGTAGGGATTGGCCGGGTCCGCGAAGACGCGGTCGGTCGAGCCGACCTCGAGGACGTTCCCGAGGTACATGACGGCGACCCGGTCGGCGATGTGACGCACCAGCGAGAGGTCGTGGGCGACGAAGAGAGAGGTCAACCCGAGTTCGGCCTGAAGCTCCTCGAGGAGGTTAATCACGCGGGCCTGCACGGAGACATCGAGCGCCGAGACGGGTTCGTCGAGGATGAGGAACTCGGGTTCGAGGGCGAGCGCCCGCGCGATGGCCACGCGCTGGCGCTGACCACCCGAGAACTGGTGGGGGTAGCGATAGAAGTGTTCCTCCCGGAGTCCGACCTGCTCGAGCAGCGTGAAGACGCGATCCTCGCGGTCGGCTGGCGTCCCCCAGTCGTGAGCTTCCAGTGGCTCGGCGACGATCTCGCCGACCGTCAGACGGTCGTTGAGACTCTCCTGGGGGTCCTGGAACACCACGCCGACCCGGCGCTGCCACGCCCGGAGGTCGCTCCCGGAGAGGTCGGTCACGTCCTCGCCGTCGACGACGACGGAACCGGCGGTCGCGGACTCAAGACCCACGAGCGTCCGGCCGAGTGTGGTCTTGCCACACCCGCTCTCGCCGACGAGGCCGAGCGTCTCGCCGCGCCGGATCGACAGCGAGACGCCGTCGACGGCCCGGACGGGCGGATCGGCACCGATCAGCGACCCGTCGGTGTAGTGCGTTTCGAGATCCAGGATGTCGAGGAAGGTGTCGCGATCGTCGGCCGTCGATGCGGACATCGAGTCGTCCGATGGGACCGCGGTCGCGTCGCCGGACGGGGTCGAGGCGGTCATTCGTTTTCACCTCCTGTCTGCCCGCCCTCGTCGCCGGCGAAGACACACGCGGCAGTGTGATCGACGCCGGTCGAAACTTCGACGGGGTCGGGAACCGCCGTCCGACACTCCTCGACGGCCAGTGGGCACCGCGGCGCGAACCGGCAGGCCTCGGCGGGGCCGTTCGGCGTCGGCACCTCCCCTTCGATCGTCGGCAGGCGCTTCTCTGGGGGCGTTCGTCCGGGAATACTCTCCAACAGTGCTTCGGTGTAGGGATGTTCGGGGTCGGCAAAGAGACGGTCAGTCGGCGCGCGCTCGACGATATCGCCGGCGTAGATCACGTTCACCCGGTCGGCCGTCTCCTCGATGACGCCCATGTCGTGGGTGATAAAGAGGATCGCGAGGTCCGCCTCGCGCTGAAGGTCGGCCAGCAGATCGAGGATCTGGGCCTGGATGGTCACGTCGAGCGCGGTGGTCGGTTCGTCACAGACCAGCAAGTCGGGATCGCACGCCAGCGCGATCGCGATGACCGCGCGCTGGGCCATGCCGCCGGAGAACTGGTGGGGGTACTCCTCGAGTCGGCGCGGGGCGTCTGGAATCCCGACAGCCTCGAGGAGTTCGATCGCCCGCTCGGTCGCCGCCGCCCCTGTCAGCCCCTGGTGGATCGAGAGGGCCTCTTTGAGTTGATTACCGACCGTGTAGACCGGATTGAGGGAGTTGCCAGGGTCCTGAAAGACGATCGCGAGGTCGCCGCGGGCGTCGTCCCACCCGGTCTCGACCAGGTCCTCGCCCTTGAATCGGATCTCCCCACTCTCGATGACGCCCGGTTCGTCGACGAGGCCGAGAATCGACCGTGCCGTCACGGACTTGCCCGACCCCGATTCACCGACGAGGCCGACCGTCTCGCCGGGGTGGACGTCGAAGGAGATCCCGTCGACGGCGTGGATCGTCTCGCGTTCGGTGTAAAAGACCGTCCGGAGGTCGGAGACGGACAACAGCGGCTCACGGTCGCGAGACGTCGATGCGGTCTCTCCCCCTGTCTGGCCAGGGAGGGCACCGCGACTCACGCGCCACCACCTCGGCCGGCCGCCGCGCCGGTCGCACTGTCTGACTGTGGGTCGATCGCGTCCCGGACGCCATCGCCGAGGGCGTTGAACCCGGTGACGACGAGCGTGATGAGCAGTCCCGGGATCAGCGAGATGTGCCAGGAGCCGGTGGTGACGTAGTCCTGGCCGAGCTGGATCGCCCGGCCCCACTCGGGGGTCGGCGGCGCGACCCCAAGGCCGAGATACGAGAGCCCGGCGATCGAGATGATCGCCCCGCCGAGCGTCATCGAGCCGTAGATCAGGACGTAGCCCGTGACGTACGGCAGCATGTGCTTGCGCATGATTGTCCGGGGGCGCTGGCCGAAGCTCCGGGCGGCGTCGATCCAGGCGCGTTCGGACACCTGGAGGGCGGGCCCGCGGATCGAGCGCCACATGTACGTCCACCCGGTGAAGGCGAAGATGAGCGCGAGCACGAACCCGCCGCTGTAAACCTCGCCGATCCACGTGTCGGCGAGGACAGTCGTGAGCATGATCAACAGGAGTAGTTGTGGCATCGCCATCACGCCGTCTGAAATCAGGACCGTCCCGAGGTCGACCCGGCCCTTGTAGTAGGCGGCGATCAGCGCGAGCGAGACGGCGAGGAGGGCACTCAGGCCGACCGAGAGGAGGCCGATCACCAGCGAGATGCGCGAGCCGACCGCGATGAACGTAAAGAGGTCACGGCCGTTGGGCATCGTCCCGAAGGGATGGAATCGCCCGTAGTCGTCGTAGGTCATCGGCATCACCCGCGAGCTGTCGCCGGTCGACTGGGAGTCGAGGTTGGCCTCCCCGACCAGGATCGACTCGACGGAACCGGTCTCTTCGTCCCAGTAGTCGACCTCGTAGGAATAGGAGTTGCGCATGTTCTGCTCGACGGTCGTCGGGCCGAGCGTCGGCGCGAAGACCGCCATGACGACGAACATGAACACGACGAGCGCGCCGAACACCCCCCACCGATGTGACCGAAACCGATCGATCACGTCGTCCCGTGGCGTCCAGTCGGCGACTCTGATCTCCCGGCGGTAGTACCGATACCCGAACCCGGCCCAGGCGACCCAGGTGAACGCGTAGGCGTAGACGAGCGTGACGCGAATCCCCCAGGAGACGCCCGGAGAGAGTCCGAGGAAGGTTCCGACCCACCGCTTCCCGCTCCAGTGGCCGGCGTTCGGAACGACGTCCCGCGAGAGCACGGTCGGGATCGTGTTCGTCTGTTGCTGTGCGGCGTCGAAGACTGCGGTGGCGCTCGATAGCAGCGATCCGTCGCTGCCGGCCGTCGGAAGTGCCCCGACGAAATCGGCGAGCAGGCCGGTCAGGAAGTTCGCGACCGCGCCCGCCTCGACGGCGAAGAGGACGACGCCGACGACCAGCCACACGGACACCGTCGCGTCGACCCCGAGCGTCCCGAACAGTCGCCGGTCCTCGAAGGGGGTGACGTCGGACACGTCAGGACCCCTCCAGGCCGACGCGGGGGTCGATGATCGTATACAGTACGTCCTGAACGAGGTTGATGCCAACAGTCATGAGTATGAAGACGTACATCAGCGTCCCGACGAGCGGGAGGTCGCCCTGGATAGCTGCCTGATAGAACAGGTAACCGATACCGTTGATTCCGAAGACAGTTTCGACGAGTACCGATCCGCCGATGAGCAGGAAGGCCTCGCTGGTGATGATCGGGATCAGCGGGACCAGCGCGTTCCGGAAGATGTGCTTCCAGACCAGGACGCGATCGGAGACGCCCTTGGCCTTCGCGAAGTCGACGTAGGCCTCGTTTCGGACTTCGAGCATCGCGGTCCGGCCGATGCGCATCTCGTTGCCCATCGAGGCCGACCCGAGCACCAGCGCCGCCGGGAGGACTTTCTTGGTCGCCGCCAGGAACCCGTCGACGGTCCAGATCCGGGACATGTCCGGGCTCCCCGAAATCGAGTCGAGAGGCACGAGCAGCGACTCCCACTGGAACGTGAATCCGAACAGTGTCGGCGAGATACTCAGGACGGCAAGCAGCATGATCGCGAGCCAGAAGTTCGGCATCGCCCGCCAGACGATCCCGCCGAGAGAGGCGAGATAGTCGGACAGCGAGTTCGAGTGGAGCCCGGCGTAAAAGCCGAGTGGCACGCCGATCGCCACGGCGATCAGGACCGACCACAGCCCGAGCCACAGCGTCCGCGGGAGGAAGTCCAAAATGAGCGCGTTGACGTTCGAGCCCTCGTACAGCAGCCACGTCTGGCCCAGGTCGAAGGTGAGCAGGTTGCTCATCCAGTCGACGTAGTGCTGGAGTGGCGGCTGGTTCAATCCAAGCTGGGTCTGGGCGGCCTCGTAAGCGGCCGGGTTGCGGGTCTGGCCCTCGCTGAGCAACCGGCTGGCCGGGTCGATCGGCCCCATGAAGATGGCGAACCACGTGATCGTCGTCCCGAGCCAGACGACCGGGATCGCCATCGCGAGGCGCTTGGCGAGATAGCCCAGTCTACTCACCGGGACTCACCCTGCTCGTGACTCGTCCGGGATCGATCGCCCGCGGGCGACACAGCGTTCGAAGCCATGGGTTCCAGCGGTGCATCCCTCGAAGTTGCCTCCATTAGCGCCCAAGCGAGGTGTCGTCGAAGGCCTGGTTCTCCATGACGCCGTACATCTCGACGTCGACCGCGTCGTGCCAGAAGCGCTGGCTCATCGGGTGGAGGAAGGGCAGTTCCTGGACGGACGCCCAGTTCATCTCCTCGACGGTCTGGAACGCCTCGTTGTGGTCCGCCTGTGTCGTCCCCTCGGCGGCGTAGTTTTCGTCCCAGGCCTCCCGGGCGATCTGGCGGTACTCCTCGGTCGCGTAACTGTCCTCGGCCCCCCATCGCGTGAACTGACTCGACGGGTTCTGGCCGTGGAGAAACCGGAGGAAGTTCTGCGGGCCGGGGTACTCCATGCCGTCGCCGAGTCCGAACACTTCCATGTCCCCGGAGATGGCGCGGCTGATGATCGTGCCGAACTCCGCCTCCTCGATCTCGACGTCGATGTAGGCGGATCGGAGCTTCGCCTGGAGTCGCGTGAACACCTGTTCGTACCCGCTGTCGCCCGTGATCGTCGTCGCGGTGACCTCGTAGCGGTTGCCCGCGTCGTAGCCTGCCTCCTCCATGACCCGGCGAGCGTCGTCGAGTTGGGTCTCTCCGTAGCCGTAGGGGTAGCCGTCGGCGGCGAAGTCGGTATTGGATTCGTAGCCGTTCTCGGCGTGTCGGTCGTAGGCGTCCTCGCCGGACTGGCCGTCCTCGAATGTGGGATAGGCGGCCGGCGGCACGATGTGATAGCCCGGCTTGCCCATCCCTTTGTAGACGTTCTCGGCAATGTCGTGCTGGTTCATCGCGTACGCGAACGCGCGTCTGACTGGGAGGGGAACCGCCAGGGTGTTGAAGACGATGTACTCCGTCGTGAGTGCCGGGATCTCGCCGTAGTTGACCTCGGTCCCGTCGTCGAGCGTGTAGGACCCGAGCGAGCGATTGCCCTCCTCGCGGTCGATCGTCACGCGGGAAGGGTTGAACGAGGCTGTCGGGACACTTTCGAGGATGTCGGCGTTCCCGTTCTGGAACCGCTGGAGGCGCGTGTTCCCGCTCGAGACGACGGTGAACGTGATCGCGTCGAGGTCAGGTTCGCCGCCGTAGTAGTCCTCGAACGCCGAGAGGGTGATCTGGCTCCCCTTCTGCCAGGAGTCGACCCGAAAGGGGCCCGCTCCGGCGAAGGCGGGGCCGCCACCTTGCGTGCTGAAGAACTCGTTGTAGTCGTACTCGCCGTCGTAGCCCTCGATGTCGCCGACTGCGTTCTCCGGGAGAATGGCGAACGCGCCGCCCGCGATCTGGAAGAGCGTGTACTCGAAGGGGGAGGCGAGTGTCACCTCGACGGTGTAGTCGTCGACTGCCTCGACGGCGAGACTGCCGGGGACGACGTCCTCGAGCGTCTCCTCGTCGGTCGGTTCCGAGAGCGTCGCGTCCTTCTCGTGGTCGATCGTCAGCGTCTCGCCGACGATGTCGTCCTTGTTCCGGGAATTGGGCGACTCGGCGAGTCGCCGGTAAGAATAGACGACGTCCTGGGCAGTGAACTCACTGCCGTCGTGGAACGTGACGTCCTCACGGAGGTCGAACGTGTAGGTGAGTCCGTCCTCGGAGACCTCATAGCCCGTGGCGAGCGCGGGTTCGGGCGGATAGTGGCCGTCCGGAAAGTACATGAGCTGCTGGTTGTACTGGTTGTAGCCCGCACCGGACCCCTTCGCGTTGATCGGGTCGAGGGTCTGGACCGACCCATCCGCCATCATCTGGAGCGTTCCCCCACCGGAGTGGGTGGTGGCCTCTTCGGTCGAGTGGTCCGTATCGACGGTCGATTCCGGCGTCTCCTCGGCCGATTCGTCTCCGGGGTCGTTCTGGGCCGGCGTGTCCTGATCCGTCGGTTCGCTGTTCGCGCCACAGCCGGCGACTGCAGTCATCGCGCCTGCGCCGGCTGCGGTCAAAAACCCACGGCGGGTCGTGTCACGTGGCATCGACCGCCAGTTTACTCCCCAAACATAAGGAATTTGGTAATAGAACTACAGTCGCATAATATCGCCAATTTCCGTCCTATAAGCCTATATAGCCGAATATAGACGGTGCTGTTCCAGCAAATATTTACACATATGATCGAAAAGTGAGGCGATGTCAGCAACGACAGCCGGTGAGAAAACAGTCTGGAAGCACGTCCGCGAAGAGGCCGCGGCGTTGGCCGCGACGTTGCGGGTGGACGGGTGGGACGTCTGCCAGGTTCGAGCGGATCACGTCGCAGCGATCGAATTGGGTGACTCAGCGGCGCGCACGGGGCTGGTGTACACTGTCCCCGACAGTGTCGGCGAGGGGCTCCCGGCACTCCTCGAGGGCGGGTCGTTCGATCGCTACGAGGTGTTCAGAACCGTCGCCGGGGGCGAGCTATACCTCGTCACGCGACTCCGGGACGAGGAGACCGAGCGGGGAGTCGTCCTCGCCGGGGCCGTCGGCCTCGATCAGGTCGCTGAACTCGCCGAGGCGGCACGCGAGCGTGGTGAACTCCGCACGCACGTCCGGTTGCTCGACGGAACCCACCTGGCGACGTTTCGTCACGCGGACCCGACGGATTTCTTCCCGGAGGACGGATGACTGGCGGCGAGTTCCGTTCCGGAGACCCGGAAACTGGCGGAAAGCGGGGGACGCTGATGGCGCGTCTCGACCGGCCGAGCGCGCCGGAACCCGTTCGGCTGGCGGCGATCGCCGACCCGCACGTCTCGACGCGAGCGGAAGGGACCTCGAAGCTGTTCGAACACTCCCTCGAGCACTTCACAGCCGCGGTCGACGACATCGCGAGTAGAGACGTCGACGCCGTGCTCTCGCCGGGGGACCTGACGAAGGACGGTGAAGCTTGGAACGCCGACGCCGTCGCGGACGCCCTCGAGGCGCTCGACGTCCCGCTGTACGCGGTCCCCGGAAACCACGACGTCCCGAAGGACGGCGACGACCACGACGCGATCGCCGTCGCGGACTTCGCCGACCGATTCGGCCCCGGCTCCTATCCCTTCCACGAAGCGGTGGGCGGACTGGACGTGCTCGGGGTGAACTCCGCCGGGACTGCCGATCGCCTCGCCGACACCCACGACGGCCACGTCGACGCCGACCAGCGCGAGTGGCTCGCGGGGAAGCTACAGCGGACCGACGACCCGCTGATCGTCGTCCATCACAACCTCGCCTCGGTGACCGAGCAGCTTCGTCGCCACCGCGATCGCGTCGTCGACGACATGGCGATCCCGCCGACGATGCGCGAGACGGAAGCGTTCGTCGACGTCCTCGCCGAGGGCGACGCGTCGCTCGTCCTTACCGGCCACTTCCACCTCCCCCTGACCGGCGTCGATCGCGGTGTGCGGGAGATCGCGACGCCGACGACCTGCTCGTTCCCGCAGTCGTATCTCCTCCTCGACGTCGGGCCGACTGGAACGGACGTCAGGCTGGTCCCGATCGCCACACAGGACGGACTCGAACTCGCCCACGATCGACGAGCGCGTGACTCGACGACGGCCCGTGGCCTCACCTCGATCGGCGCGGCGCGGCTGGCGTCGATGCCACTCACAGTCGAGGATTGACCGGACGAGCCCGACCAGGAATCAACGCAGGCAGCGTCGTCGGTGGTCCCGGATCGTCCCCAGACAGGACGCGATCGCAGAGAGGACCGGCGTCGTCGTCTCGAGGTCGGCGTAGAGATATTCGAACATCCCGAGTCCGTCGATCCAGTCGAATGTCGTCTCGGGACGGTCGTGAACGCGTTGCTGACGGTCGGTCGCGAGGTCCTCACACCGCGACTGAAGGGTCGCCAGTCTGGCGTCGATACGAGACAGCGACTGCGTTCCCGAGGCGGACGTGAGTTCCGCCCCAGCCTCGATCACTGCCGATTCGATCTCGGTGAGTGCAGCGTCGAAGCGCTGGAGGTTGTCCCGTTCGCGTTCGACGTACTGCTTGACGCGTCGGCGTTCGTCCATCGCCCGTCTGACCGCCCCGAGGAACGCGTCGTAGATCGGCCGGGTGAGCGCATCGCCGTCGAGAAGCTGCTCCGCGAGGGACCCACCGACTTCGACGCGGAGGTTCTCCCGGAGCGATTCGCCGTATTCGGACTCATAGTGGGGGACGGCCATGACCGTCTCGCGATAGGCCGTCCGGATCTCGGACAGACTCGAGGAGGGGGCCTGGACCGGCATCGTGGTCGCCACGGCGGTCCCCGTGGCCGTGGTCTGTGGCGTCTCGACGGCGACCTCGCTGACGCGCCGTATCAGGGATCGAAACGCCTCGCGCTCGGTCACGAGGATCTCGCGTTCCGCGTCGATCTCGGTAAGTGCGGCCTCGATCGTCGGGTGAGTGATCGCTGTCATGGCAGGGATGTGAGTGTCTGGTTGGGGCCGAACGAGTCGCTGGACAGTCGGTTCACGTCTCGTGGTCCCAAGATCCCACAGCTGTGGCATTCTCAAAGATCCTTCTAGGAGAGCTATAGTGGGCTATTGACCGGTGGAGAGAACGACACAGAACTGGCCCGAAAAACACCCGTCGAGAATGAACCGCCAGACTGTTCGACGGCGACGCAGCTGTCCTCGGGACCAGAGAGGTACAGTGTGTCGATCGGGTCGTCGACCTCGCCCATCACGGATTCCAGCAGATCCGTCACCGTGACCATTCCGACGAACTCCGTTCCGGTGTACTGGCGGGCGCACGTCAGGGCCACTCGATCGCGACGAAGAAGCCGTTCGTCAGGATGGGAGCCACACCCGCGACTAGGGAGCGTGATCTCGAGTGAGTTCATCGGGCCATGAATCTGTAATCAAAACTATATGTGTGGCGGCCCCAGAAACGGCTCGTCCGCGGCGGCTGTCACTCGCGGTGGTCGATCTGCGAGGGACACTCACCGACGGCATCGCCAATGGCCGCGAGCGGATCGACCGGCGTCTCCCGGACGCGGTCCGGGCACAGAACGGTCGCGGTGTCGACAGACTGGACGACAAGTCGGCTGTCCCCGACCAACTCACCCAGCGTCTCGAAGTCCGCGGCGGAGACGACGCCGGGGTCGAACGTCGTTCGGAACTCGTGATCGATCCCGGTGGCACGGATCAGTTCGACGCTCCGTTCGACGGCCTCGCCCGCGTCGGCCCCGAGTTCCCCGTAGCGATCGGGTGTCGTCTTGAGGTCCATCGCGACGTACTCGACCCCACCGGTGTCGAGCGTCTCGCGAAGGACAGCCGGCCGCGTCCCGTTCGTGTCAAGTTTCACGTCGAGCCCGCGGTCGGTGATCCGGCTGACGAAGTGGGGCAAATCCGCGTGCAGCGTCGGCTCGCCGCCGGTGACGACGACGCCGTCGATGACGGCTTCCCGGTCGTCGAGCACGGCGAAGAACTCGTCCTCGGGAAGCGCCGAATCGTTCGAGGGGGCCACATTACCGTCGATCAGTTCGGGGTTGTGACAGTACGGACACCGGAGATTGCAGCCCGCGGTGAAAACCGCACAGGCGACTCGCCCGGGGAAGTCAGACAGCGTCGTCCGCTGGAGGCCACCGAACTCCATCAGTCCGCCACGCTCGGCCGGAAGTCCGCGCGCTCGTCGAATTCGGCCTGCTTGCCGGGATTCCAGTTCTCGGTCGGCCGGAGATACCCCACGACGCGGGAGTACACCTCACAGGATTCCCCGCAGTCCGGGCACGTCTCGTGCTCGCCGCTGTGATGGCCGTGGGTCGGACACACCGAGAACGTCGGCGTCAGCGTGTAGTAGGGCAACTCGTAGTTCTCGGCGATGGTTTTGACCAGTTGCTTGGTCGACTCGGCGTCGGGCATTGCTTCGCCGAGCCAGCCATGAAAGACCGTGCCACCCGTGTATTTCGTCTGGAGATCGTCCTGGTGGTCCAGCGCGTCGAAGAGGTCCGGTTCCGCGCCGAATGGCAGCTGCGTCGAGTTGGTGTAGATCGGCTCGTCGCCGCCGAGACCGTCGGTGGCGTGGACGGCCAGGTCCGAAAACTGCTCGCGATCCTGGCGGGCCAGCCGATAGGACGACCCCTCCGCGGGCGTCGCCTCCAGGTTATACATGTGGCCGGTCTCGGCCTGGTACTCCCGAAGCCGATCGCGCATGAATTCGAGGATCTCCTCGGCGAAGGCCTTCCCCTCGGCCGTGTCGATCCCCGACTCCGGACCACGGAGATTGAGAATAGCCTCGTGGGTGCCGATCAGCCCGATCGTCGAGAAGTGATTCGCCCAGTAGCTGTCGTGGGCCTCCCTGACGTTTCGGAGGTAGAACTTCGCGTAGGGATATAGCCCCTGCTCGGTGTAGCGCTCCAGCACGTCGCGTTTGGTCTCCAGGCTCCGCTTTGCCACGTCCATCAGCGATTCGAGTCGGTCGAAAAACTCGCTCTCGTCGTCGGCCCGGTAGCCCAACTGGGGCAGGTTGATCGTGACGACCCCGATCGACCCCGTCAGGGGGTTCGACCCGAACAGCCCGCCGCCGCGGGATTCGAGTTCGCGGTTGTCAAGGCGGAGTCGACAGCACATCGAGCGGGCGTCGCCGGTGTCCATCTCGCTGTTGACGAAGTTCGAGAAGTATGGCGTGCCGTATTTGGCGGTCATCTCCCAGACGGGATCGAGCGTCTCGTTGTCCCACTCGAAGTCCTCGGTGATCGAGTAGGTCGGAATCGGGAACGTGAACGGCCGGCCTTTCGCGTCGCCCTCCAGCATCACCTCGGCGAAGGCGCGGTTGATCAGGTCCACCTCGTCCTGATAGTCGGCGTAGGTCGAGTCCCGGGGTTCGCCGCCGATCACGACCGGCTTGTCGGCGAGGTGGTCGGGCACCGTCAGGTCCATCGAGAGGTTGGTGAAGGGTGCCTGGAAGCCGACCCGCGTCGGGACGTTGAGGTTGAACACGAACTGCTGGAGCTGGTGGCGCACTTCCTCGTAGTCGAGGTCGTCTTCGTGGACGAACGGCGCGAGGTAGGTGTCGAAGTTCGAGAGGGCCTGCGCGCCGGCGGCCTCGCCCTGCAGCGTGTACAGGAAGTTCACGAGTTGCATCAGCGCCACGTCGAAGTGGTTGGCGGGCGCGGACTCGACCTTCCCGCGGACGCCCTTCAGGCCCTCCCGGAGGACATCCTCGATATCCCAGCCGACGCAGTAGGGCCCCAGCACGCCCAGGTCGTGGATGTGGATCGCGCCCGCGTCGTGGGCCGCGGCCACCTCGTCGCTGTAGCGCTTTTCGAGCCAGTAGTCCTCGATAGTGCGCTCGGTGAGGTGGATGTTCAGCCCCTGCAGGGAGTAATCCATGTTGGAGTTCTCCCGGACGCGCCAGTCCTCCCGCTCGATGTAGGCGTCGATGGGGCCTTGGTCGTTCCCCGCTGGGTCGCCACTGTTGCCTGCAACGAGCCCTTCCAGATCACGCAATTCGGCGTGGCGGTGGCGATAGAGGATGTAGCGCTTGGCGGCCGCGTACTCATCAGCCTCGACGAGCGTCCGCTCGACGCAGTCCTGGATCGTCTCGACGGCCACCGTCCCGCCCGAGGAATCAAGGCGATCGACCACCGCATCGGTCAGGGCGTCGATCCCGGTGTCCGGCGCTGTTTCGGCTGCCGCGAACGCCTGCCGGATAGCGGTCGCGATCTTCGAGCGATCGAACGGTTCCACAGTCCCGTCGCGCTTTTGGACCTGCTGGACCATGCGAACACTCGCTTCGCCGGCCCCTCACTAAACAACTACGATTGCCGTTATACAAATTTATTTGTACTACGGTTCGGCGAGTCGTCCCCGGGCGATCAGCGGCTGAAGAGCGTCCCCCACCATTGTCCGTCGTGTCACACGCTACCCATCGCTGTCAGTAATCCGGTGCTCGTCTGTGAGACGGGCATCGATAATTCCTGCAACGATAGTAGCCGCCCCTGAGAGAAAAAGATACACATTGATCGAGGTCACGTCCATAATGCCAACGTAATCAATGGCAGCGACGCCGAGGATTACCCAAGAAATGGCCTGGAAGCGTCGCCCGGGTCGAGTTTCGGCGATGAATCTACTCATGCGATCCGCTCGGTTCATAGACAGTAAATGCCTTCTGTTTCACTGATAGCAAGCTGCGTGCGAGACAGTGTCAGCCATCAGCGAATAGATCCAAGATTGCTCCGCCCTGTCGGGTTCGTTCCGGAGTTCACCGCAGTTTCCGATGGAGTGGATGCTCCCGATAGAGGACGACAGAGCCGACGACGATCAACAACGTTCCAGCGATTAGTCCGAGTTGTTCATAGAGGTCCATCGCGAGGAACCGGTAGTAGTACTCTTCGACGCTGAACGGAATGTTCTCGGGCCGCTCGATAGTAATTCCGTACTCGTATTCGTTACGGACAACTGTTTGGTTTCCATCCTGATGAGTTATCCACCACTCATCCTCGATGAGATTTCCTGTTTGGGTATCAATCGTGAAAACCCACCGTTCACTTCGGTTTGGGGGGTTCCCTGGGCGAGATACCGACATCGCATTTGGAATTGCAACGATAATTTCCTCGGCGCTTCGCTTCCGTACCGTCGCGTTGGCTTCACTGAGCTCATCTACCTTCGGGGTGAAGGCTGTGAAGCGCCCGTTCCATCCGTCGTAATTCAGGATTGGACTCCAATTCGGACCTCCCCATCCCATCGCGCCATTTTCGTAGTGCTTTGGGACGAAGGATCCATCAGTACCATTAATCATTCCTGCTTTTGCCCGCTGATCGCTGTTTGATACCTCATAATAACTCCGGGGGACAACTTTGGTATAGTCACTTGTGTTAAATGAGACAATCCGTCGATAATCTACTGTTTCCAGGCGATCAAATGTCTGGACAAGCAGTTCATTGGTCGTGTCGCAAAGTCCTCTAGAGTTCAGTAACTGACTCCCCTGAGGAAGGGGACGCCTCTGGTGTCCACTCCGAGAGGTGCCCCATGCACGCCACAATCGACGTGCGGTTGACCGTTAGCATCGACGACGACAAAACGATACCGCTGGCCACGCTTGCCGAGTTCATCACCGATCAGAACATCGAATCAGTTCTTCTCGAAGGACTCGTCGAGAGCCTCGACGCGGCTCGCGTCGAGGCGCTCTGTGGTGAAAAACACGCCCACGGCAACGGTGACCAGCGCTACCAACGCGCCGGTACCGATACCCGCACGGCCGTCACAACCGCCGGTGAGCACGAATTCGACCTTCACTACGTCGAAGATACCGCCGCTGACCACGACGAACCCAGCTACTTCCGCCCCGTCGAAGATGTTCTTAGCTTCGACGGAGAAAACCGTTATCAGCAGGACATTGCGGCCAAGAGCGTCGATCTCGCTACCTCGCTCAGCTATCGTGACGCCGCTGACCACGGCGACGGCATCCTCTCGGAGATGCCGTCGCCGACCACGATCAACCGCCGCGCCAGAGAATACGGCAGCAAGCTCAAACAGTTCCTTCCAGACTGTGTCGCTGACACAGACGCTGATGCGGTTATTCCTGACGCCACGAAGTGTCACAGTCAAGACGACGACCGCTCGTACCACTCCGTCCAAGCCACGCTCGGCAAAGATACTGCCGAGGAGTCCCGCTCCCTGCTGGATCTCTCGGTCAACGCTGACTGGGACGAGACAGCCGCCGACCTCGACGACATCGACGCAGTCACTGACGACGCGACGGTCGTCAGTGACGCTGAGGAGGGTATGGTCACGGCCTTTACCGACGAAAATCGCAATCACCAACTTGATCTCGTCCACGTCGGCCGAACACTGGACTACAACCTCTGGGACGACGGCGTGTTCTCCTTGGATCGACGAAACGAGATCGTCTCGGAGGTGATCGACGAGGTGTTCCATCTGAAGAATTCGGTCGCCAAGCACCGGCCGGAAGAGGAGTTCGCGGCGATCCGCGAGCGGATCGCGCGAACGACCGAGCGTATCGAGAAGACAGCGTGGCAGTTGGATCAGTACGGGTCAGAGAAGGCTGCGGGGTATCTTCGGCGGTGGGTGCCGTCGATCGTGACGTTTGCCGAGCAGGCTGTCGAGGGGTTCGAGGTGCCGTGGACCTCGAACCCCGTCGAACGGCTGATGGGCGAAGTCAGCAAGCGATGCAAGAACCAGTGGATGCGCTGGACAACGGAGGGATTAGAGGCGATACTCCAGCTTCGGCTGGTGAAGTACGCTGATCCAGAGCACTACCAGGCGTTCCTTGATGAACTGCTCCAGCGATCGACCAAAACAGCAATGAGCTGTGACCTCTCAATTGAGAGTACCAGAGGCAAACTCTAGACCGCTTTGCGACACGACCAGTTCATTTGGGTCGGCACTCGTGTTGACTTCGGACGGCTGTACGCCTGATCCGCCGAAAATACCCACACTAATCAGTAAGAGACCCCCAATTATGGCGGCAAACCCCACAATGAGAGCTGTCTGGTGTGGGAGCTTCATATCTTCATCAGTCTCCTTGTTCGTCTGTAAGTGGGTCGTTCACACGGACGACAGAGGGGCCTATACCAGCTATTTGAACAGTGACATCCATGGTTCCTCCAGTAGGGTCTCCGTCTGAGATAGTCCAAGTGAATCCCGTAGACGTGTTTTTGTAGATGGCGGAATGGTACATGCTGTATTTACTTTCTCCACCCGCTATATTAACAAGTTGACCCGTTCCCTCCTCAAGGACAAACGCACCAACTGCCGTCCCATAGCTACCACTTACGATTAGCGTATTCGCAGATGTTGTTACTGAAGACAGAGGCCCACCGCCCGCGGCCATAATAAGCCCCGTTTCCAATGTGTTCATCGCCTCATCGTACGTTTCTTGGAACCTAGTTTTCACCGTGCTTTCGTAGAGATATGGCTCATCGGATTCTATCGTGATCGTACCGTCTTCATCTCTTGCTTCGAAGTAAATGGGACTATCCTGAGACACATCAAAGTTTGCTTCGAGAATACCGAGTTCTTCCCATTGGTAATTGTTTTCACCCGTATCTGGAGCAGATACTACGATATCAGTTTGGGTTATGATTTCATCTCTATCGATCCCTCCAACATTATTGTACATATGGATGTCGCGTGACGAATCGCCGGGCTTGAATTGTAATTCGTACTCTGTCGGAATATCCTCGGTGGCTACGTCATGCGAATAATGAAGATGGACTTCGACATTTTCGAGAAGGATGTGTTTCTGATCCTCGTCCTTGATCGCATCTTCATCTGGGAGCCAATCTGGATGTTTTGACTGGCCTGGAACCCAGCAACCAATGAAGCACCCACCCTCGGCTGGAACATGGTGTTTGCGATGCACCGCGGCATACCCAGTTGCTACGTCTCCATCTTTGCCCTCCGAGCCGTACGGGTTCCTGTTTTCACCCCATCTAAGATGGAACACATTTTCCTTCGTTTCGGCATCGATCCGCGATGGAATCGTCACGCCGAGGCGAATCGCTTCCTTCCGCACCGACTCGCCACTCCCGGGATGGACACTCGCGTCGATCATCTTCGCGGTGACCATCGGGTCGCCATCGTCTTCGTAGGTCACCCGCTCGAACTCGGTAGCATCGCCGTCGACATATTCTTCAGCAGCCGTACGTGGATTGTCTGGCTCGAGTTCTGGGGGCCTCCCGACCATCCCGGGACGACCGAAAGTCATCCCCAACTCCATATCTTCGACTGCGTCCGAGATTCCATCTTCGTCGGAATCGACCAGCGAAATCCGGTTTTACTCAACGCGGTCGAACACCTCTGGAAGTTCCGAGGAATCGCTGACCTGATAGAACTCGCCGCCGGTCGCATCGGCGATACTCGTCAGTTCCTGGGCGTCGATTCCAGTCCCCATTCCGATCGTGTTAATTGTAATCCGATGCTCATCTGCGGTCTGAGCAATTGTAACTGGGTCCGGGCCCAGGCCGGTTCCGCCGTCCGCGAGCAGGATGATCTCCTGGGTGTCGCCCTCACCATTACTGGTGAGCTCGTCAACTGCTTTCTGGAGTCCAGCACCGGTATTGGTCCCGCCGCCAGCATTCAACTGGTCGATACTTGCGTTTACTGCTCCGTGATCGGTCGTCAGTGATTGTCCGAGTGTCGCGCCTCCCGCGAAGCTGACGAGTGCGGCCCTATCGTCCTCGTAGAGACCGCCGACGAAGCGCTTGGCTGAGGCTTTGGCGTCTTGGATACGAGCGCCACCCATACTCCCGCTTTCGTCGATGACAAACGCGAGATCGGTCGGTTCTATCGATCCCTCGGTTTCGTTTGCGACGTATTCGGGGTGTTCAGCGAGGTTCACCGTGTCCGTGATGGCATCGTTCCAGTTGTCCACCCAGAACACCGAAAAATACGAGAACGAATCCACCGTCGCGACGGCCGTCCCGTTTTCGACGTGAACGTCAGTCCCGACTGCGTGCCAGGGCTTCTCGTCGTGTTGATCCCACTTGTACACCGAGAGGGTTCCATCGGACGGATCGACATCGTCGTCGAGTGGCATCTCGACAGTCGCGCTCTCGAAATCGGAGAAGTTCCGGATGTGGATGAACGGACCAGCATAGAACGAACGATTTTCCTCAGCCGGGACGGGATCGACCACGAAATCGCTTTTGACGATTCCCTCACCGGTGACAGATATTTCCGCGCCACTTTCGGGATCCGTGAGTTCGATATCATACACTTCGTCGGCGAATCCCGGTGCGTCGAGGGCGATCGTCTCGGACACTTCTTCGCCACTGGACTCGTCCCTCGCAACCACGGTGACTGTCGCTTCGGTCGTTGCCAGTTCGAGTTCCGTCTCGAAGCGCTCGGGAATGCCAGGCATCATCGAGGTCGAGACATTGACGGTCTTGTGGCGCTCACCATCGACGTAAATCTCGACAGATTCGACCGTTGCGGACGGTGCCGAGATCGTCCCCCTGACCGGATACGTGATTGTCTCGTTGTTGGGTTCGTGCTGTCCGGTTGAAACGGACAAGGTGATACCGACCTCGCTATCGACGGCTTCGATCGCCTTTTGTGCATGTTTCCAGGCCTGTTCGTAGTGCTTGATCGCCTGGCGATCCCGATTGTGTCCGTGTTTCTCGTCGGAACGTCGCTCATCTCCACGATCCAGCGCACGCTTTGCGTTTTCGATCTGTCGTTCCGCCTTTCGTCGCTGTCCCGGCGTCTCGATTTCGTCCTCAAACTCCTCAAAGACGTGCTCAGCGTCTGCGATCGACTGTGTTGCCAGTGACCAATCGGACAAGACGAGTGCAGTAGTTGCGTTGGACACGGTCGAATCGGCCCCGACGTGCCGGAGTGCTTGCAGTGCCGAACGATCTGAACCGAACAGGTCGGACGCTTCGACTCTGGACCAATCGGCATAGGAACGCACTGACTCGTTTATCGACTTGAATGCGTCCGTCAATCGTCGGTCTTCCTTTCGGTTCGTCGGGTCGACATCTTCGAGTTGTGCCAGAACCCAGGCCCGCTGTTCCAGCGAAGAAAGCACCTCGAGATTCTCGACAGTCGTATTCTCGATATATGCTGGAATCGTCAAATTACTGTCCGGTCCGGTGAAATTGTCCCCGGCCTTCCCCGGTGGCCCTCCGTTCCCGGGAGATTCCCCATTCCCGTTCCCGTTACTTTTTCCGTTCTCTTCTCCCCGTGAAGGGTATTCTGTCCCTGTAAACGCACCGTCGGCGTCCCTGACTGAGTCAGAAATTGAATCGAATGACTGATGCTCCGATAGCTTTGTTGCAGCCGGGTCGCTTGCCAGTACAGGCGAGACGACCATCGATGCGGCGATCAATACTGCGAAGACTACCGCTCCCCCCCCCCGGGAAGTGCATTTATCCCCCATAACCAAGAAAACTATTCACCTACAATATAGTATTTTCTATATTACTGTATTGACTGAGTGATTTTAGTTATGGTATAGATATATGAGTGATAGGTGATGCAGTAGTTCACAAACGAAATCCCGAAATCCGTCTCGAAGAGATCGTTGTACCCAATTTGTAGACCGAACGGTGACTGCGTGCGTTCAATACGATACTGACGTACAGTTATCCGTCCACGGGTGAACAACAACCAGCCCGAGGGCAAATTTCGAATTTGCTTCCGTACGGTTGACCCCGACGTCAGGTGCCCTTCGACGCTGTGGACGAACCGTCATCTTGCTGCTCATCGTCAGTAACGTAGTCGTACAGCGCATCAGCAGTCACCTCGACGCCCTGCCCGGCGAAGAAGTTCGCGACGTTCTGACAGTCCCGCCGGAGGAAATCCTCGGCGTTGGGCGAGTGGACCGTCACGGCCTGGCCGAGGTCGATCACCACGAGCTCGCCCTCGTGAAAGACGACGTTGTACTCCGAGAGGTCGCCGTGAACCAGCCCGGCGGCGTGGAGCCGGCGCATGTACTCCCGAAGCACCTCGAAGGCAGTCTCCGGGTTCTCGATGTGGACTTCGTTGAGCCGTTTCGCCCGTCCCTCCGCATCAGTCGCGATGTACTCCATCACGAGGACGTTGCGCTCGACGGCGATCGGATTGGGGACGCGGACGCCGGCCTGCTGTGCCCGTTTGAGGTTGGCGAACTCCTTGCGGACCCAGGCGGTGACGACCTTCTTCTTGTCCGAGCCAATCCCCTCGAAGCGCGGATCGCCGTCGAGATACCCCCGCATGTCCTTGAAGTCGCTGGCGTTGATCCGGTAGACCTTGACGGCGACCTCGTGGCCGCCCTCCGTTCCCCGGCCGCCGTCGTCCCGTGGCTCTGTCTCGTCGTCATTCTCTCGCGGCTCCGTCTCGTCGTCGTCCCGCGGCTCCGCCGCTTTACTTTCGGCGGACCGCCGATCAGGGCTACTCGACTCGTCCGGGGCGCTCCGGGACTGTGATCCGGACAGCGCCGTGTAGACGTTGGCCTCCTTTCCAGTCGAAATCGGGGCCCCGAAGGCCTCGATGTAGCCGTCCTGGACGAGTTTGTACAGCGCGGCGAAGGTCGCGTCATCGAAGACCGACGCTTCGACCTTGAACTGCTCGGTGTTCTTGATGCGCTTGCGGAACTCGCTGAACTCCCGATCCCGTCGGCGGGCGATCCGGTCGGCCTCGGTGTCTTCGACGTCGATCTCCTCGAACTCGTCGCCGGGCGTCTCGGCTCCCTCGTCGTCGATCAGGCCGAACTCGGTCATGAGTGCCCCGCGAAAACAGTGCGAGCAGTGCTGGACAGGGACTGACTGCCGTCGGTCGGTGGGGCTGCCACCGTCATGGCTGGTCCATCACGATTCCTGGATGTGGCCCTCCTCGCGGAGTTGATCGGCCTCCTGTTTCTCGTAGCGCCAGGTGATGTCGGCCTTCTCGTCTTGCCAGTCCCAGGGCTCGATCAGCACGACGTCGTCCTCGCGGATCCAGATGCGCTTTTGCATCTTGCCCGGGATTCGGGCGGTCCGCTCGACGCCGTCCATACACCGTACCTTCACGCGATTGGCCCCGAGCATGTTGGTAACGACGGCGAAGACCTCGTCTTCGTCGGGCATACGGAGATCGGTACGTTCCTGATCGCTCATACCCGACCGTTCGGCCGGCATCGGTTTAATTGCTGCGAGAAAGAGCGTCTCGACAGGCGATCGAGACGGGACGGCGTCCCGTCGACAGACGGCGTTACTCGACCTCGGTCTCGCTGAAGTACGCGCGGGCGCTCCGGGCGAGTTCGCGTGGCTCACCAACGATCTCGAAGTCGGCAGTCGACTCGATGTCGGCGGCCGAAGCGCCGACGCGGAGTTCGTACTCGCCGGGTTCGACGACCAGGTTCATGTCGCGGTCGTGGAAGGCGAGTTGCGTCGCCGAGATCTCGAAATTCACGGTCGCGGACTCGCCGGGCTCGAGGTGGACGCGCTCGAACGCGCGGAGTTCCTGGACCGGGCGGGCCTGGGAGGGCCAGCGCTGGTGGGTGTAGACCTGCACGACCTCGTGGCCGGCGACGTCGCCGGCGTTCTCGACGGTGACGCTGGCCTCAATGGTGCCAGTCGTTGCGATCTCTTCGCTTTCGAGGGTGACGTCGCTGTACTCGAAGTCGGTGTAGGAGAGGCCGTGACCGAAGGAATACAGCGGGTCCGAATCGACGTAGACGTGGCGTTCGTTGCGGCTGTTGGGTCGACGCGAGTAGTAGACCGGCAACTGGCCGACGTCCTTCGGAATCGAGATCGGCAGCCGACCACTCGGATTGTGCTCGCCGAGCAGGACGTCCGCGATGCCGTTGCCACCCTCCTCGCCCGGCAGCCAGGCGTGGAGTACGGCGGGAACGTGCTGGTCGATCCACTCGATGGAGTGGGGCTTGCCACTGACCTGAACGACCACCAGCGGCGTGTCGGTCCCGTTGACGGCCTCGACGAGTTTCTGCTGGACGCCCGGCAGTTCGAGGTCGGTGACGTCCGCACCCTCGCCACTCGTTGGGAGGTCAGGGACTTGCTCGATCCCCTCGTCGTCGTCCGAGAGGGCGATCGCCGAGCGCGTGCCGACGAACGCGACGGCGACATCGGCGTCTTCGGCGGCCGCGGCGGCCGACTCGATGTCGTCGGTCTCGGGCCCGGTCGTCGTACAGCCCTCGACGTACTCGACGGCGTCCGCACCGAGACGATCCTGAAGCGAGTCGAGCGGCGTGACGATCTCGCGGTTGACCTCCGCCTCGGGGTAGTGGGCGGCGTAGGCGTAGTCGCCGAGCTGGCCCGAGGGCGCGTCGGCCTTCGGCCCGAGCACGGCGACGGACTCCTCGCCCTCGAGCGGGAGCAACTCGTCGTCGTTCTTCAACAGCGTGATCGACTCGCGGGCGAGTTTGCGCGCGTAGTCGCGGTTCTTCTCCGGGCCGAAGGCCTCCTCGACGCGGTCGGGGTCGACGCCGGTGTCGCCGATGAGTCCCTTCTCGATCTTCTGCTTGAGGACGCGTCGAACGGCCGTGTCGATCGTCTCCTCGGCGACGTCGCCGTTCTCGACGGCCTCGGGCAGATGCTGGTAGGCCTTGATCTGTGGGAGTTCGACGTCGAGACCGGCTTCGAGGGCCTGGATCGCGGCGTCGTAGTAGGTGGGGGCGACCTGGTGTTCGTCCTTCAGCAGGCGGACGCTGAAGTAGTCGGAGACGATGTTCCCGTCGAAGCCCCACTCCCCGCGCAGGACGTCAGTCAGGAGCCACTCGTCGGCGGTGCAGGGGACGCCGTCGACGTCGTGGTAGGCGTTCATGACCGAGTCGGCGTCGGTCTCCTTGACCGCAGCCTCGAAGGGGAACAGATGGACTTCCCGGAACTCCCGTTCGCCGATCTGGACGGTCGAGCGGTTCTTGCCACCTTCGCTGATGGCGTGGCCGGCGAAGTGTTTCAGCGTCGCCGAGATGCCCTCCTCGGGATCGTCGCCCTGGAGGCCGTCGACGAACGCCGACCCCATCCGGGCGACGAGGTAGGGGTCCTCGCCGAAGGTCTCCTCGACGCGGCCCCAGCGCGGGTCCCGCGCCACGTCGAACAGCGGCGAGAGCGCGTGGTGGGTGCCGATCGCACGAAGCTGCTCGCGGATCTGGGTGGACATCCCCTCGACCAGCTCGGGATCCCAGGTGCTCGCGATGCCCATTCCCTGGGGGTACGTCGTCCCCTTCGGACCCATGTACCCCGAGAGACACTCCTCGTGAGGGACCGCTGCGATGTCGAAGCGGGACTCCTCCATGGCGATCTCCTGGACGCGCTCGGTGACTCGGGCGGCGGTCTCGGGTTCGAGACTCCCGCCACCGCCCATCCGGGTGAGGTGACCGATGCTGTCGCTCAGTAGCTCGCGGGCGTTGTCCTCGTTTATATTGCCGTCCTCGTCGAGCAACTGGGCTTTGGCCGTCATCTCGCTCTCGTCCTCGACGTCCATCCAGCGCGGCGGGACCGACTCGAGCTGGGCGACCTTCTCCTCGACGGTCATCCGGGAGAGGAGATCCTCGACGCGTCGATCGACCGGCAGCGCCTCGTCTAGATACGGTGGGGTATCTGTGTCTGTCACACCACACCAGTGGGAGGGCCGGAAGGTAATGTTTTCCCATCCGGGATTCGATCGGGGGATGTCACGTCCGAAAACCGACAGGGGACAGTCGGTTCAGCGATTCTCAAAGAATATAACGCGCTATCACCGCCACCCGAGAGCCGGCGTCTCGAAACCGGCGTTATCGGGTCGCCCAGGTGATCGCCTGATCGAGATCGGCGATGATGTCGTCGGGATCCTCGACGCCGACCGACAGTCGGACCATGTCGTCGGTGACGCCCGCGGCGGCCTTCTCGTCGTCGGTGAGTTGCTGGTGGGTCGTCGAGGCGGGGTGGATGATGAGCGTCTTGGCGTCGCCGACGTTCGCCAGCAGGCTGGCGAGTTCGGTCGACTCGACGGTGTCCCGGGCAGCCTCGTAGCCGGCTTCCAGCCCGAAGGTAATCATCCCGCCGTACCCGCCGTCGAGGTATTTGCTGGCTTCCTCGTGAGTCTCGTGGCTCTCCAGGCCAGGGTAGTTGACCCAGGCGACGTCCTGGTGGTCCTCGAGATACTCCGCGACGGCCATCGCGTTCGCGGAGTGGCGCTCCATCCGCATCGGCAGCGTCTCCAGGCCCTGAATGGTCTGCCAGGCGTCGAAGGGTGATTGCTGGTTGCCGAGATCGCGCAGCCCGCGGGCGATCGCAGCGTAGGTGAAGGCGGCGTCACCGAAGCGCTCCTCGAAGTTGACGCCGTGGTAGGCGGGATTGTCGCCGGCGATCTCGGGATACTTCTCGGCGTACTCGTCCCACGGGAAGCTCCCGCCGTCGACGAGGATGCCGCCGACGGTCGTGCCCGAGCCGTGGATCCACTTCGTCGTGGAGTTCCAGACCAGGTCCGCGCCGTGCTCGATCGGATTGGCGAGGGACGGCGTCGCGAAGGTGTTGTCGACGAACAGCGGGACGCCGTGGTCGTGGGCGATGTCGGCGATGCGCTCGATGTCGGGTGTGACGAGGGCGGGGTTGCCGATCGTCTCGAAGTGGACGTAGGCGGTGTCGTCGTCGATGGCTTCCTCGTAGGCGTCGTAATCGAGGGTGTCGACGAAGCGGGCTTCGACGCCCTGACGCGGGGCCGTGTGCGTGTAGTAGGTGTAGGTCCCGCCGTAGAGGGCGGAGGCGGTGACGACGTTGTCGCCGACGTCCGCGAGCAGGAAGGTCGCGAGATTCAAGGCGGCCATCCCCGAGGACGTGGCGACGGCACCGACGCCGCCTTCGAGTTTGGCGAGGCGCTGCTGGAGGATGGAATTGGTCGGGTTCATCAGCCGCGAGTAGATGTGGCCTTCCTTCTCCAGAGCGAACTGGGCGGCGGCGTCCTCGCTATCCTCGAAGACGTAGCTGGTCGTCTGATAGATCGGGGGCGCGCGTGCGCCCGTGGCCGGGTCGGGCTCCTCCTGCCCGACGTGCAATGCGTCAGTGTGGAAACCGCGGTCGTCGTCGCTCATGACGATCGTGGCTACGCTGCGGGTCATTGTATAAGTGCGGTTCGTTCACTCTCTTTCGCCGGCGTCGAAAACACGCGTCGAGATTCGCCGGTATCGAAAGCCACCCACGGCGTGGGCGTCGCGGCGAAACCTACCCGAAGCTCCGGATCGTCAGGAAGTCACTGGCGTCGCTCTCGTCGAGTTTGTCGAGGTGGACGATCGGCGCGTACCCGACGTCGGGGTCGATGTTGACGCTCTCCTGGAAGCTGGTCTGTTGCTGCCAGCATGCCGAATTGATGGTCAGTACGTTGTGATAGGAGCCGTACCCCAGCTTGTGGACGTGGCCGGTGTGGAAGACGTCGGGGACGTCCTCCATGACGAGGTAATCACGCTCTTCGGGGGCGATCCGGGTGTGGCCGCCGAACTGCGGCGCGATGTGGCGCTTCTTGAGTAACTGGGCCATCGCCCGGTCGGGATGATCGTAGCTGGCGTGGTCCTCGGGGAGTTCGGCGATCACCTCGTCCAGGCTGACGCCGTGGTACATGAGGACGTCGACGCCCTCGACCGTGACTGTCGAGGGGTTGCCGGTGATCCGTGCGTCGTGGGCCGACATGATCTCCCGGAGCTCCTCGTCGAAGGCCGGCTGGGGTTCGGCCAGCCGGACGGCGTCGTGGTTGCCCGGGATCATCACGATCTCCATGTCGCCGGGGACAGCCTTCAGATGCTCGGCGAAGGCCTCGTACTGGTCGTAGATGTCGACGATGTCGAGTTCCTCGTCCTGGTCGGGATAGATGCCGACGCCCTCGACCATGTCGCCCGCGAGCAGGAGGTACTCGACGCGGTCGGCCTCTGGGGTGTGAAGCCATTCCGCAAAGCGGTTCCAGGCGTCGGCGTCGAACTCCTGGCTGCCGACGTGGACGTCGCTGATGAGCGCCGCGCTGACCGCCCGATCGGCCGTCGAGGGCTCGAAGGTCCGGGGAACGTCCGGGAAGTGGATCGAATCAGCGAAGAGGATCCCGCCGTCGTCGGCCAACGTCCCCTCGACGGCGATCACCTCGTCGAACAGCAGATCGTCGACCAGGTCGGCCATGTCCCGGTCTTTCATCACCAGCGCCGGGAAGGTGCCGGTGGTGTCTTCCAGGTCGATCAACCAGTGGCCGTTGGCCGTCGAGCGGATGTCGGCGACCATGCCGACGATCGCCGCCTCGCTCCCGCCGGGCATGGACTCGACAGCGCTCGTCGGTCGGTGGTTGACCCGCCCGCGAAGTTGCCCTGACAGTTTCTCGTAGCGGTCCCGGAAGACCGCCACGAAATCCTCGTACTCGCCGGTACCGGTCGATCGACCGGTGACGTCGCCGGCGATGGCTGGCTCGCTCGGATCACGCTCACGCCGTGTGCGATTTCCATCCCCGGAACCTGATTCGACCCCCTCCGTTTCAGGTGGAACGGCCCCACGATCGTGAGAGGATTCCAGTGACGGATCTCCACTCGAAACAGAGGGGTCTCGCTCGCCCGAATCAGACGAGGAATGAGTATCAGATCTGCCACGGGAACGATCGACATTCCCTGCATTGGTTTCGAGGACGTCTCGGACGTCTTCGACGGAGAGTTTCACCGCGTCGTCGGGGACGGCTTCGAGTGCACGCTCGATGGCGGCGTCCGTATCTGGGGCGTCTGCCAGCAGCGTGACTGCCTCACGATCGGTATTGTAGCCCCGACTCGCGAGTTCGTCGACGATCCGAACGGGTGTCTCGCGAGGCACACTACGTCTACAGCAAGTGCGCCAGCAAAAGGGTGGCGGTCGACGCGAAACGGGAGTGAGTGAATGGCTGCACGGCGAAGGGTCGTTCTGTGGGGAGGAGACCAGTTCGTGTCTCCGGTGGGAAAGGAAAGGTTGTAACCATCGAGTGCGAACAGGCGAGTAGATGAGCGATCCGCGCGACGACCGTGCGCCGGTCGACGATGGCCACGATCGAGAGGAGGACCCGGCCGAGTCTGCCGACGTCGAGGACGGGACGGTCCCGGATGGCGCCGATGAGTCCGCCAGACACGACAATCACGCAGATCGGGAGCAGTCGTCTCCGGGACGAGAGGGGAAAGCGCCCGCCACACACGACGATCAGCACGTCCCCGATCGGTTCTCACCGCGGGAAGACGTCGATCCAGCGGACGACCAGACGGATCGAACGGCGGACCCGGGCCGACAGGGCATCCAGTACCAGGAGTCGTCGATGTCACCCGATTCAGGTGTTCGAAAGCCCACACAGACGCGATCGCCCTCGGGTGACGGCGGGGATAGATGGAAGCATGTCCTGCAGTACGCCTTCGACATCGTGAGTAGCGTGGTGATCGTCGCCCTCATCGGCGCGCTGTTGTTCGCGACCAGCGGCGTGTGGCCGCCGCTCGTGGCGATCGAGAGTGCGAGTATGGAACCACACATCGACACTGGCGATCTCGTCTTCGTGATGGACGAACAGCGTTTCCCCGGACCGGGAGCGATCGGAGAGTCCGGTGTCGTTCCGGCACGAGTCGGCGAGGAGACCGGCTACCGCACGTTCGAGGGTTACGGTGACGTCGTCATCTACGAACCAGACGGCAACGGTGAGGCGACGCCGATCATTCACCGCGCGATGTTCTGGGTGGCGGACGGCGAAAACTGGTACGATCGGGCCGATTCAACGGGCGTTGGTGGGGCGGACAACTGCGAGGAACTCGCCAACTGTCCGGCCCCCAACGCCGGGTTCATCACGAAGGGCGACAACACGGTCTCGAACAAGCGATACGATCAGGCCATGGGTATCAGCGAGCCGGTCAAGCCCGAGTGGGTGATCGGAACCGCCGAATACGGCGTGCCGGGACTCGGCCAGGTGCGACTGCTTTCGGGGGAAGTCCGGTCGACGAACGTGACAGCGACGAACGTGACAGCGACGAACGCAACGGACAGGGACAGACTGACAGCGCCAACCAACAGCAGCGACACCGCGCCAGCCACGCCCTGAATCGTCACTGATCGAAGCGGGCCTGAATGAACGGCTGGACGTCCTCGATGTCGCCGAGTCGCGAATCCGAGTGCAGCACGGCCTCGGTTTCGTCTAGGGGAACGGAGAGACTGATCTCCTTGGTGCGGCCGTAGCGGCCCTTCGAGACGACGACGGCGTTGACGATCCCGAGCATGTCGAGTTCGGAGATGAGGTCGGTGACCCGTCGCTGGGTGAGGACGTCGGCGTCGATCTCCTCACAGAGACGCTTGTAGATGTTGTACACCTCGCCGGTGTTGATGTTGTGGACGCCGTTTTTCTCTAAGAGGATGATCGCGAAGAGAACGAGTTTGCTCTGGGTGGGCAAGGTGCGGACGACTTCGACGACCCGATCGAGTTCGATCTTCTCCTGGGCCTGCCGGACGTGGTCCTCGGCGACACGGTCGATCTGACCACGTTCGGCGAGTTCGCCCGCCGTCCGGAGGAGATCGAGTGCCCGGCGCGCGTCACCATGCTCCTGGGCCGCAAAGGCCGCACACAGCGGGATGACGTCCTCCGAGAGCGCGTCGTCCTTGAACGCGACGTCCGCGCGAGCCTGGAGGATGTCCCGGAGCTGGTTTGCGTCGTACGGCGGGAAGACGATCTCCTCCTCGCCGAGGCTGGACTTGACGCGGGGGTCCAGAAAGTCAGTGAACTTCAGGTCGTTGGAGATCCCGATGATCGAGACCCGTGAATTCTCGAGTTCGTTGTTCATCCGCGAGAGATTGTAGAGAGTGTCGTCGCCGCTCTTCTCGACGAGTTTGTCGATCTCGTCGAGCATGATCACGACGACGCGTTCGGTGTAATCGACGGCGTCGAAGAAGGTGCTGTAGACGCGGTCGGTCGGCCACCCCGTCATCGGGACTGTCTCGAAGGAGTCCAGATCCGCCTCGAGGGAGTCGATCTCGCCGTCGACGGCTTCAAGCGTGGCGAACTCCGTCCCGTCAAGTGCGCTCGGATCGTCCTCGGCGCGTTCTTTCAGTGCTTCGAGTTCGTCGAGGCGGTTCTCGATGTGGTCTTCGTTGTTCTCGATGAAGGTGTTTGCGAGCTGTGCGAGCACACGATACTGTGTGTCGGTCACCTCGCAGTTGATGTACTCGACGTCACAGGGCACCTCGTACTTCTCGGAGGTGCGTTCGAGTTCCTCGCTGACGAACTTCGCACTCGCGGTCTTGCCCGTACCTGTCTTCCCGTAGATGAGGATATTCGAGGGTGTGTCTCCGCGGAGCGCGGCGACGAGAATCGTCGCCATGTTGTTGATCTGTTCCTCGCGATGGGGAAGCTTCCGTGGCGTGTAGGAAGGTCGGAGGACCTCCTTGTTCTCGAAGATCGGCTCCCCGCTGAGGAGGTCGTCGAAGAGCCCACGCGAGGCTTCGTCGGTGTCTTCGTCGTCTTCGAAGACGATTTCGTCGAGTAGATCCTCGTCGATCGAGCCAGCCGCGTTCGACGGGGTGTCTTCGACCGACGTGCCAAGCGAGGCATCCGACGAGCGTGTCGTCCAGTCGTCGTCGATAGGGACATCATCCTCGACGGCGGGGACGGACTGACTGTCCTCGTCCTGGTCGACGGCGGGGACGGACTGACTGTCCTCGTCCTGACCCGAAACCGGTCCAGGATCGGGACCGACTGACCCAGATTTTCCGGGGCTGGCCGGATCAGCCTCGCTATCGGCATCGTCGATTGGCTGATCGACTGTGTGAGCAGCCGCGTCGGTGGATGGTGACGCTGACTCCTCGGGGATCGGGCCGGTCCCGACCGACCCGGTTGCATCGCCGTCTCCACTGTCCTCGGCGTGTGTCTCGGATTCGTCGTCGGTGCCTTGCATGTGATTTCAATCCCCCTTCTTTCAGGTGGAGATTCGCCCGCAGATCCGAAATACTGGCCGAAAACGGCCTGTAGCGTCGAAATACCGGAATGCGAGACGATGTCCTCTGTGCAGTTGAACCAGAACAACGGGTGGGTGAGACGCTATTAAAAATTTCGGTTCAGGTTGTGCCCAGTCGATCGTAAAGAATGAGCGCACGGCCATATCGTTGCAGAGAACGAAA